>NZ_VSSB01000002.1:613259-1226518 GCF_008122505.1 Agromyces mariniharenae
CGAGGACGATCTCGAACACGACGAGCGGGATCGTCACCCAGCGGCCCAGCCCGCGGACGAGGAGCGGCGCGATCACCGCGATCGTCGGGATGAGGACCAGCGTTCCCAGCGAGTAGTCGACTGCCATGTCCGCCCCCAGGTCCCTCGTCGGTCGCCCCTGTCGCGATGCTACTGGCGGTGGCCGTGCTGCGCATCAGGGCGACGGATGCCGCGTGCCGGCCGTATCGCCCCGGAAACACGGCGGTTGTATCGTCGAGGGATGCGCGACGTGCAGGCGAGAATCATCGAAGAACTCAATGTCAGTCCGGTCATCGACCCCGCCGAGCAGGTGCGCGCTCGGATCGACTTCCTGAAGGCCTACCTGCGCACGTCGGGTGCAGCGGGCTTCGTGCTCGGCATCAGCGGCGGACAGGACTCGACCCTCGCCGGAATGCTCTGCCGCAAGGCCGTCGAGGAGCTCGTGGAGGAGGGCGATCCCGCCCGGTTCATCGCCGTCCGCCTGCCCTACGGCGTGCAGCGCGACGAGGCCGACGCGCAGGTCGCGCTCGCGTACATCCGGCCGCAGGAGACGGTCGTGTTCAACATCAAGGAGAGCGTCGACGAGCTCGCCGAGGAGTACGGCGAGGGCGTGGGCACGGCGCTCAGCGACTTCGGCAAGGGCAACGTGAAGGCCCGCATGCGCATGATCGCCCAGTACGCGATCGCCGGCGAGGGTCGCCTGCTCGTCGTGGGCACCGACCACGCCGCTGAGGCGGTCACCGGCTTCTTCACGAAGTACGGCGACGGCGGCGCCGACATCCTGCCGCTCACCGGCCTCACCAAGCGCCAGGGTCGGGCCCTGCTCGAATTCCTCGAGGCACCGGAGGACATCCACCTGAAGGTGCCGACCGCCGACCTGCTCGACCACGATCCGGGTCAGTCCGACGAGGCGAACCTCGGGCTGAAGTACCACGACATCGACGCGTTCCTCGAGGGCCACGACATCGACCCCGAGATCGCCGAGCGCATCGAGCAGCGCTTCCTGCAGACGCGGCACAAGCGGGCCGTGCCGGTGTCGATGTTCGACGACTGGTGGATCTGAGCGGACGCATCCCGATGGGCGACGACGAGGGCCCGACCGCCGATGCGGTCGGGCCCTCGGTCGTTCGTCGGACGCCCCCGCTCAGGCTCGCGCGTCGTCGAGCGTCGGCGTCGGCGCGGTGTCGGTGCGAACCTCGGGGTCGATGGATGCCGCGGACTGGTAGCGCTCGTGGTGCTGGCCGGCGACCCAGGTGTCCTGCGCCTCGACGGCCGCCTGCTCGGGCTCCTGGCGCTGCGAGCGCCAGCGCACGAGGTCGTTCTGGAACTGCCGGCGGGTGCGGGACGGGCGCTTCTGCCACTCGAGCATGCGATCGCGGAACTCCACGACCGCGGGGTCGAGCTGGTAGCCGAACGTCGCGGACGCTCGCTTCAGTTCGTGGAGCTGGTGGGACGCCCAGTTGGCGGCGACATCCGCACCCTTGATCGGGAGGAGTCGTACGAGGATGTCGGCCTGCCCGACCGCCCGATCGGCGAGCACCTGCTCTTGAGGCGTGAGGGAGTTCCACACCGACGCCTCGGTGGCCGCGTCGACGAGCGCCGCGACCGCGGCGTTCTTCGCCTCGCGGTCGCGCTGGGCGACGACCCGCCGGATGGCCATCGACGCGATCCACGACGCGAGCAGGCCCGCGAGGAGCACCGCGACGAAGAGCACGATGCCGGCGTAGACCGTGGGTCGTGCGGCGCTCGAGGTGAGCCAGGAGATGAGGTCGTTCCACCACTGCATGAGCGCAGGCTACCCGCGGCGGTGGCCGGCGCCACCGAGGCGGCGCGGCGCGCCCGGATCACGCCCGCCCGCCACCGATCAGCGGAAGCACTCCGCGGCATCGGTGGGCGACCAGAACTCGCCGAGCTCGATCGAGCGCAGGCCGCCGCGGAGGAGGCGCCGCGCGACGAAGCGCTCCTCGCCGTCGCGTTCGCGCAGCTCGATGTGCCCGAGCACCGGGCCGCCGATCAGCGCCACCCGCCAGAGCCCGGGCGCCGCGGTGACGATCGACAGGCCGCGCGGGGCGGGCGGCGCGGCATCCGCTCGATCGTGGACGACCGGCGTGCCGCCCGATCGCGCCAGCGCGCCGACGGCGGGCACGGGGTCGGTGGTGACGGGTGCGGTGAGAACGGTGGCGGACATGGCGCTCCTCTCGTCGTGCAGCCGGCCCTGCGTGTGATTCGAAGATACGTTCGACCACCGACATCCGCGGATCGCATCGCGTAAGGCCGCCCCGACATGCCGCGCGGCGCCGGAGGATCACCTCCGACGCCGCGTTCCGGGCAGGCGCGCCGCGTGTCAGCCGAGCACGGTGCCGTTCGCCGCGAGCGGCTCGAGGCGCGCGATCTCGTCCTCGGTGAGCGGCGCGGCGTCGAGGGCCGCCACGTTCTGCTCGAGCTGCGCGACGCTCGATGCGCCGATCAGCGCGCTCGCGACGAGCGGCTCGCGGAGCACCCACGACAGCGCGAGCTGCGCGATGCTCTGGCCGCGCTCCTTCGCGATCGCGTCGATGCCGCGGATGCGCTCGAGGTAGTCGTCGCTGATCTTCTCGGCCGAGAGGAACCGACTCGTCGCCGCGCGGGAGTCGGCGGGCACCTCGCCCGACAGGTAGCGGTCGGTGAGCAGGCCCTGCGCGAGCGGCGAGAAGACGATGCTGGCCGCGCCGACGTCCTCGAGCACCGGGAACAGGCCGTCCTCGATGTGCCGGTCGAACATCGAGTAGCGCGGCTGGTGGATGAGCAGCGGCACGCCCTCGGCCTCGAGCGCGGCGGCGGCCGCACGGGTCTGCTCGGGGTCGTAGTTCGAGATGCCCACGTACAGCGCCTTGCCCTGCCGCACCGCGTGCGCGAGAGCGCCCATCGTCTCCTCGATCGGCGTCTCTGAGTCGGGACGGTGCGAGTAGAAGATGTCGACGTAGTCGAGGCCGAGCCGGCCGAGGCTCTGGTCGAGCGACGACAGCAGGTACTTGCGCGAGCCGAAGTCGCCGTAGGGGCCCGGCCACATGTCGTAGCCGGCCTTCGACGAGACCACGAGCTCGTCGCGGTAGGGGGCGAGGTCGCCGGCGAGGATGCGGCCGAAGTTCTCCTCGGCGCTGCCCGCGGGCGGCCCGTAGTTGTTCGCCAGGTCGAAGTGCGTGATGCCGAGGTCGAACGCGCGGCGCACGATCGCGCGCTGCGTGTCCCACGGCCGGTCGTGGCCGAAATTGTGCCAGAGGCCCAGGGACAGCGCGGGGAGCTTGAGCCCGCTCCTCCCGACGCGGTTGTAGCGCATGCGGTCGTAGCGTTCCGGAATGGCGACGAAGGTCATCCCGTTACTCTATGGCGATGGAAAGCTACGTTCTGGCGGGTGGCTGCTTCTGGTGCCTCGACGCCGTCTACCGCACACTGAAGGGCGTCGACGAGGTCGTCTCGGGGTACACCGGCGGCGTGACGCCGAACCCGAGCTACGAGGCCGTCTGCACCGGAGCGACGGGCCACGCCGAGGCCGTGCGCGTCGACTTCGACCCCGACGTCATCCCGCGCGAGGTGATCCTCGACGTCTTCTTCTCGCTGCACGACCCGACCCAGCTCAACCGCCAGGGCGCCGACGTCGGCACGCAGTACCGGTCGGCGATGTTCTTCGCCGACGACGCGCAGCGCGAGCTGTTCGAGGCGGCGCGTGACCGAGCCGCCGACTGGTGGCCGGGCGAGATCGTCACCACGATCGAGCCGCTCGGCGACTACTTCCGCGCCGAGGAGTACCACCAGGACTTCTTCGCCAAGAACCCGGGCCAGGGCTACTGCCTCGCCGTCGCCCTGCCCAAGGTGAACAAGATCCGGCGCTCGTACGCCGACTACGTGCTCGCCTGACGGCGCGCGCCACTGGCGACGTGCTCGCCGCACGACTCGTCCTCGACATCGCCCCCGTGACGGATGCTCCGCACGGGGGCGCTTCGTCGCCCGCCGCCGTGGCGACGGCGCGGCGATGCTGGTGCGACGCGGCATCCGGGGCCTGATCCGGCACGAGCAGCTCCGGATGCCGCGAGCCGCCGATACGCGGCGGCGTCGACCCGAGGAGCACATCATGACCGACAGCATCACCGTCACGGGCGTCGTGGGCAGCGACCCCCGCCTCCACGTGACGACGCAGGGACTCGCGATCGCCTCGTTCCGGCTCGCATCCACGCGGCGCTACTTCGACCGCGCCAAGGGCACCTGGGAGGACGGCGAGACCAACTGGTACACGGTCTCCGGCTTCCGCCAGCTCGCGAGCAACGCCATGGCCTCCGTGCACAAGGGCGACCGGGTGGTCGTGCAGGGGCGACTCCGCGTCCGGGCGTGGGAGAACGGCGAGAAGTCGGGCATCGCGGTCGAGATCGAGGCCGACTCGATCGGGCACGACCTCGCGTGGGGCACCACGGTGCTGACGAAGGTTCGCCGCGAGGGGGCGGGCGAGGGCGGGCAGGCGACCGCCACCGGCGGGCCGGGCGAGTCGGGGGAGTCGAACGCGTGGCCCGGCGTCGAGCAGCAGGTCGCGGCCGACGTCGAGGATGGGTCGGATCCCGCCACCGACGGGCTCACCGAGGACTTCGGCGACGAAGACGGCGACGAGGTCGACGGCGCTCGGGAGGACCGCCCGCGGCTCGAACCCGTGTTCTGAGCTCGCGGCCTCGTCGACGACGCCGACCGGCCGGCAGCAGCACCTAGACTCGGCTCGGGCGGTCGCGGCCGCCGGAACGACTCGGGCGGTCGCACCGCCGGAACAGGGGAGCGATGAACGGGCGCGTCGGAACGGTCGCGCTCCTCACGCTGGCGTGCGTCGCGCTCGCCGTGGGGGCGTCCGCATGCGCATCCGGAGGTCCAGCTCGCGACTCGAAAGGGACGCCGAGCGTGGAGGCGGGCCCGACGGTCGACCCGGTCGAAACGGATCCGCCCGCTCCGACGGCGCCGGCGACCCTCAGCCCCCAGCTGTCGGCCGCCGAGAACCTCGCGTTCTTCGACGCGGTCAACCTCGACGTGATCTCGGCGAACGGCCAGGCGGGTGGGCGCGACTTCATCGACGCGCTCGCCGCGGCGGGCTTCGACAGGGCGCAGATGCAGGTCACGGCCGATCGCACGACCGTCGATCTCGCGGCCGACTCCGTGCAGTTCGCGGTGCTGTTCCAGGGCGAGTGCCTGGTCGGGCAGTACGGCCCGGCATCCGGCGGATACCACAGCGCCGTGCGACCCGCCCTCGGCAGCGGCGGGTGTCTCGTGGGCGAGACACGCCCCATCGACTGGTAGGCGACCGAGCGGAATCTTCACTCGCCGTGAGAGCCACCACTCGACACCCGCCGGGTGAGGGATCATGCGACGTCCGGATAGCGGTCGCTGATGGCGTGGAGCTCGTCGATCTCGTGCGCCGAGAACCGAACCGTCCCGAGCATCGAACGCGACGACGTCGGCAGAAGCTGGTCTCGCAGCCCGGTAGGCTGGGACGCTGAAGTGCGCGTACGGGCCACGATCGTATGCGACTCAAGACGTGAGGTTCTCGGTGGCGGATTACATTTACTCGATGGTGCGCGCCCGCAAGGCGGTCGGCGACAAGGTCATTCTCGATGACGTCACGATGGCGTTCCTCCCCGGAGCCAAGATCGGCGTCGTCGGCCCGAACGGGGCCGGCAAGTCCACGATCCTCAAGATCATGGCGGGGCTCGACCACCCGTCCAACGGCGAAGCCCGGCTCACCCCCGGCTACTCCGTGGGCATCCTCATGCAGGAGCCGGTGCTCGACGAGTCGAAGACCGTGCTCGAGAACGTGCAGGAGGGCGTCGGCCCGATCAAGGCGAAGCTCGACCGGTTCAACGAGATCTCGGCGGCGATGGCCGACCCCGACGCGGACTTCGACAAGCTCCTCGCCGAGATGGGCACGCTGCAGGAGGACATCGACGCGGCCGACGCGTGGGACCTCGATTCGCAGCTCGACCAGGCGATGGACGCCCTGCGCTGCCCACCGGGCGACAGTCCCGTCTCCGTGCTCTCGGGCGGTGAGAAGCGCCGCGTCGCGCTCTGCAAGCTGCTGCTGCAGAAGCCCGACCTGCTCCTGCTCGACGAGCCCACCAACCACCTCGACGCCGAGAGCGTGCTCTGGCTCGAGCAGCACCTGGCGAAGTACCCCGGCGCCGTGCTCGCCGTCACGCACGACCGGTACTTCCTCGACCACGTCGCCGAGTGGATCTGCGAGGTCGACCGCGGTCGCCTCTACCCCTACGAGGGCAACTACTCGACCTATCTCGAGAAGAAGGCCGAGCGCCTCCAGGTGCAGGGCAAGAAGGACCAGAAGCTCCAGAAGCGCCTCAAGGACGAGCTCGAGTGGGTCCGCTCCAACGCGAAGGGCCGCCAGGCGAAGTCGAAGGCGCGCCTCGCCCGCTATGAGGAGATGGCGGCGGAGGCCGAGCGCACGCGGAAGCTCGATTTCGAGGAGATCCAGATCCCGCCGGGCCCGCGCCTCGGCGACGTCGTGCTCGAGGCGAAGAAGCTCGAGAAGGGCTTCGGCGACCGGTCCCTCATCGACGACCTGAGCTTCTCGCTCCCGCGCAACGGCATCGTGGGCATCATCGGCCCGAACGGCGTCGGCAAGACGACGCTCTTCAAGACGATCGTGGGCCTCGAGCCGCTCGACGGCGGCCACCTCAAGGTCGGCGAGACCGTGAAGATCTCGTACGTCGACCAGTCGCGCGGCGGCATCGACCCCAACAAGTCGCTCTGGGAGGTCGTCTCCGACGGGCTCGACTACATCCAGGTCGGCAAGACCGAGGTGCCGAGCCGCGCGTACGTCTCCACGTTCGGCTTCAAGGGCCCCGACCAGCAGAAGAAGGCCGGCGTGCTCTCGGGCGGTGAACGCAACCGCCTGAACCTCGCGCTCACGCTCAAGCAGGGCGGCAACCTGCTGCTGCTCGACGAGCCGACCAACGACCTCGACGTCGAGACGCTGTCGAGCCTCGAGAACGCGCTCCTCGAGTTCCCGGGCTGTGCGGTGGTCATCACGCACGACCGGTGGTTCCTCGACCGCATCGCGACGCACATCCTCGCCTACGAGGGCACCGACGACGACCCCGACAACTGGTACTGGTTCGAGGGCAACTTCGAGGCCTACGAGGCGAACAAGGTCGAGCGTCTCGGCCCCGAGGCCGCGAAGCCCCACCGCTCGACGTACCGCAAGCTCACGAGGGACTGACATGCGCCTGCACGTGCCGACGCCGCTCCGCTGGAGCGACCTCGATGCCTACGGCCACGTGAACAACGCCCGGATGCTGAGCCTCCTCGAGGAGGCTCGCATCCAGGCGTTCTGGGTGAGCGACGACACGTCCGAGCATGCGGTCGGCGCGTCCACCGCGGTGCTCGACGCGACGCCCGGGGCGACCACGATCACGCTGATCGCGCGCCAGGAGGTCGAGTACCTCGCGCCGATCCCGTACCAGCGCCAGCCCGTCGACATCGAGCTGTGGATCGGCCACATGGGCGGCGCAAGCCTCGACGTCTGCTACGAGGTGTACTCGCCCGAGGGCATCGAGCCGCGCGTGCTGTACACGCGCGCGGTCACGACGATCGTGCTCGTCGACGCCGCCACCGAGCGACCCCGCCGCATCGACGATCGCGAGCGCGCGGCGTGGGAGCCCTACCTGGGCGAGCCCATCACGTTCCGGCGCCGCTGAGGCGGGTCACTGCTCGAGCGGCTCGTCGCTGAACGAGCCCTCCCACACGGCACGGCTGCCCGATTCGCCGATCTGGAAGACGGTCCACCCGGCGCCCGCGGTCACGGCCAGCGCGGCGACCGTGAGCACCGAGTTCACGGCGATGCGCAGCCCGCGGGACGGACGCCGTTCCTCCGTGCCCGTCGAACGTCGCGCGGCGAGCAGCTCGATCACGGCCCACGCGGACACGAGCACCGCGACGCCGAGCAGCGCCCACAGCCACGGCACGATGGACTCGCCGATGCTCGTGTGCGCCTCGATGAGCGGTGCCGCAGGAACACGCGCCTGCAGCCACTTGCCCGCCTCGATCGTCACGAGACCGAGCGGGACGAGCAGCACGGCCGCGATGAGGACGGGCAGCCACAGCACGCGACGCGCCGCCGGCCACGCGGCGATCACGATGAGGGCGAGCCCGACGAGCGGCACCAGCACGATGACCGCATGCACGAGCAGCACGTGCAGCGGGAGGTCGTCGACGATGTAATCCATGGTCGCCGCTCAGGCAGTCGCCACGATGCGGTCGCCCGACACCGACACCGCGATCGGCGAGAGGGCCGCGAGCGCCGGCCCGTTGATCACGTCGCCCGTCGCGGCATCGAACTTCGAGCCGTGGCAGGGGCAGTCGAACTCCGAGCCCGCGGCGGCGACCACGCACTGCTGGTGCGTGCAGACAGCGCTGAACGCGACCACCTGGCCGGCCGCCGGCTGCGCGATGAGCGCCGGCTGGCCGTTGATCGTGGCGTCGATGCTGCCGCCGACGGGGACGTCGGCCAGGGCGGCGACGTCCTCACCCACTGGCGGTGCGTCGGGTGCCGCCGACGGGTCGGCCTGGGGCTCCTCCGTGAGGGTGGGCGACGGCGACGCCGTGGGTGACGAGGAGCCCTCAGGGGCATCCGTCGTGCAACCGGCGAGCGTGAGCGCACCGCCGACCGCGCCGACCGACCCGAGCGTCAGCATCGTGCGCCTCGTGAGGTCCGTGGGATCCATCATCGCCTGAGCTCCTTGCGTTCGCCATCGCTCGCGCCGTGTGCGCGCCATGGCCCCATTCTGGGGTCGACGGTGGCCGGAGCGCGGCAACCCACAGGATTCATCCAGACGAATGGAACCCGGCCGACACGATCCCGTTCGGACACCGTGTCGAGACAACGAGGGCGAGGCGCGATCGGTTCACTCGTCGGCCTCGGGATGCGGGACGCGGACCATGCCCTCCTGCGCCACGCTCGCCACGAGCACGCCGTCGCGCGTGTAGATGCGCCCGAGCGACAGGCCGCGGCCGCCGCTCGCCGAGGGGGACTCCTGCACGTACAGGAGCCACTCGTCGGCTCGGGCGTCGCGGTGCCACCACATCGCGTGGTCGAGGCTCGCGACCTTCAGCCCCGGGGTCGCCCATGCGACTCCGTGGGCGCGCAGCACGGGCTCGAGGATCGAGTAGTCGCTCGCGTACGCGAGCGCCGCCCGGTGCATCTTCGGGTCATCGGGCAGGCGGCCGAACGCCTTCATCCACACGGCCTGCCGCGGCACGCGCTCGCCGTCGACGCGGAGGTAGACGGGCGACGGGATGTGCCGCACGTCGAAGGCCCGCTCGCTCGACCAGTACCGCGCGACGTCGTGGTCGAGGTGGCCGAGCACGTCGGCGGTCGACGGCAGCGTCTCGGGATCGGGCAGGTCGTCGGGCATCTCCACCTGGTGCTCGACGCCCTCGTCGTGGGTCTGGAACGACGCGATGAGCGACAGGATCGGCTCGCCGTGCTGGAACGCCTGGGTGCGGCGCGTCGAGAACGAGCGCCCGTCGTGGATGCGGTCGACGGAGAAGGTGATGGGGTGCTGCACGTCGCCCGGGCGGAGGAAGTAGCCGTGCATCGAGTGGATCTGCCGATCGGCGGGCACGGTGTGCATGGCCGCCACGATCGACTGCGCGAGCACCTGCCCGCCGAAGACGCGCCCGAGCGGCATCCACTGCGACGGCCCGGTGAAGATGTCCTCGGTCGTGCGAGCGCCCGTGTCGGTGAGGTGCAGCGTGCTCAGCAGGCCGTCGATGGGACCGTTCATCGTTCCTCCGTGTCGGTGGGGCTGGGCCGCGACCCGGTGGAAGCGCGGCCCGCCGGGGCGGCGGCGCTCCCTTGGTAGTTTAGGAGCAGATGGTCCAGCAACTGACGCTCGCAGACAGCCTCGCGCTCGGCGACCTGCACACGTACCTGCAGCGCGCCGGGCGCGTCGAGGACGGCTCGGTCCGGTTGATCGCGGGCAACGGCATCCTCGCCGTCTACACGGCGATCCTCTACCCACGCGGCATCCTCGACGAGAGCCCGACGGTGCTCGGGCTCCGCACCTTCGAACTGGTCGACACCGAGGACTTCGACATCGTCGTCCCGATGCGGTCGATGGTCGAGCGCATCGAGCGCGCGAAGGCGCAGCTCCCCGACGACGACGAGTCGCGGTTCGTCTCGATGACCCGGCCACCCGAGGTCAACACGGTCACCTGGGCGGGCATCTCGCCGCCGCGGGGCGGTTGGCGGGCGCTGGGCGAGGCGGATGCCGCGGCGCTCGAGTCCGCCGCACGGGCGGGCATCGACGAGGTCGCCGCCGCCATCCCGACCGGCACCGGCGAGCAGCTCGTGCAGCGCGTGCGCTCGGAGATCTGGGGCCGCGGCATCGACGGACTCGAGTACGTGCCGACGGGCGCCGCGTTCGCGGCATTCAGCCTCGGCTTCCTCGGCGATGACCCGGTGCGCCTGTTCGAGACCGGCCCGTGGACGCGCCTCACCACGCGACGGGGTCACGTGCTCGTGCGTCGCAAGGCCTGGACGCTGAAGGCGTAGCCGCCTGGGTCCACGTGCCGGCCCGGGTCAGCCGCGGGCGATCGACCGCCCGGCCGCGCGGCCGGTGAAGAGGCATCCGCCCAGGAACGTGCCCTCGAGCGCTCGGTAGCCGTGCACCCCGCCGCCGCCGAAGCCGGCTGCCTCGCCCACCGCGTAGAGGCCGGGCAGCACCGACCCGTCGGGTGCGAGCGCGCGCGAGTCGAGGTCGGTCTGGATGCCGCCGAGGCTCTTGCGCGTGAGCAGGTGCAGCTTGACCGCGATGAGCGGTCCGGCCTTGGGGTCGAGGATGCGGTGAGGCGTCGCGACGCGGATGAGCTTGTCGCCGCGGTACCTGCGGGCGCCGCGCACCGCCGTGAGCTGCAGGTCCTTCGAGAACTCGTTGTCGAGCTCCCGGTCGCGCGCCACGATCTCGCGCTCGATGTTCTCGGTGTCGATGGTCGCCTCGGGGGAGAGGGCGCGCATGCCCTCGAAGAGCTCGGGCAGCGTGTCGGCCACGACGAAGTCGACGCCGTGCTGCTTGAACGCCTCGACGGGGCCCGGGGCGCCCGAGCCGATCCGCTCGGCGAGGAGCCTCAGGTCCTTGCCGGTGAGGTCGGGGTTCTGCTCGCTGCCCGAGAGGGCGAACTCCTTCTCGATGATCTTCTGCGTGAGCACGAACCAGGAGTGCGCGTAGCCGGTCGAGACGATGTGCTCGAGCGTGCCGAGGGTGTCGAAGCCGGGGAACAGCGGCACGGGGAGCCGCCGCCCCTCCGCATCGAACCAGAGCGACGACGGGCCGGGCAGGATGCGGATGCCGTGCGACGGCCAGATCGGGTCCCAGTTCGTGATGCCCTCGGTGTAGTGCCACATGCGGTCGCGGTTCACGAGCCGGGCGCCGGCCTGCTCGGCGATGGGCAGCATGCGCCCGTCGACGTGCGCGGGCACGCCCGAGAGGAGCTCCTCTGGTGCGGCGCCCATGCGCTCGGGCCAGTATTCGCGCACGAGGTCGTGGTTGCCGCCGATGCCGCCGGATGCGACGACCACCGCGGGCGCGCGGAACTCGAAGTCGTCGACGACGTCGCGGTTGCTCGGCTCCCCGCGCCCCGCGGCATCCGGTGCGAGCACGGCGCCGCGCACGCCGACGACCGCGCCGTCCTCGACGACGAGCTCGTCGACCCGGTGGCGGTGGTGCAGCTCGACGAGGCCGGCGGCGGACCCCGCCTGTACGCGCGCGATGAACGGGGCGAGCACGCCGGGGCCGGTGCCCCAGGTGATGTGGAACCGCGGCACCGAGTTGCCGTGCCCGATCGCGTTGTACCCGCCGCGCTCGGCCCAGCCGACGACGGGGAAGAACCGCACGCCCTTCTCGTGCAGCCAGCTGCGCTTCTCGCCGGCGGCGAACTCGAGGTACGCCTCGGCCCACTTGCGGCCCCACTCGTCGGTGTCGCGGTCGAAGCCGGCGGTGCCGTCCCAGTCCTGGCGGGCGAGCTCGAGCGAGTCCTTCACGCCCATGCGACGCTGCTCGGGGGAGTCCACGAGGAAGAGCCCGCCGAACGACCAGTGCGCCTGCCCGCCCAGGCTCGCCTCGGGCTCCTGCTCGACGATCACGACGCGCTTGCCGGCGTCGACGAGCTCGGCGGCCGCGACGAGGCCGGAGAGGCCCGCGCCGATGATGATCGCGTCGGGCTCGGGGCGGGATGCTGGGGTGGCGGCCACGTGGGACTCCTTCGTCTCGGTGGTGCGGCGGGTGCCGATCGATGCGGCGGCGGGCGTCGCGGGCGGTGCGGCGGATGCCGCGGGGCGGCGTCGGCGGTGAGGGTGCCGCCGTGGCGATGCTACTGCCCGCACGGCGAAACGCGGTCGCGCCGTGTCACTCCTCGAACGTATTGACCATCGCGAAGGCCGCGCGCTGCAGGTAGTCCCACAAGGTCTCCTCCGCGAGCGGCGGCAGGTCGAGCGAGTCGACCGCGGCGCGCATGTGGGAGAGCCAACGATCGCGGGCGTCGGGATTGACCTTGAACGGCAGGTGCCGCATCCGCAGCCGGGGATGGCCGCGCTGCTCGCTGTAGGTGCCCGGACCGCCCCAGTACTGCTCGAGGAACATCGTGAGCCGCTCGGCCGCGGGCCCGAGGTCCTCCTCGGGATACATCGGGCGCAGCACCGGGTCGTCGGCGACGCCGCGGTAGAACTCGTTCACGAGCTTCTCGAACGTCGCGCGTCCGCCGACGGTCTCGTAGAACGACGGGCCGAGCGCGGCGCCGTGCTCGCTGCCGCGCAGCGGCACGTTGGCCGGCTGCGGGGGCCCGGATGCCGCGGGCGTGGTCTGGTCGGTCACGGCGTGTCTCCGCTGCTCGGGGGGTTCGGCATGGTCGGCGGCTTCGGGGCGCGCGGCGCCTTGGGGGTCTTCACCTTGGTCGCGACGCCCGAGCCCGCGCCGCCGGCGACGACGGTCGGTCCGGTCTTCGGCGGCTTCGCGCCCTTCACTCGGGTTGCACCCTCGAAGCCCGACAGCACGACGCTCGAGAGGCTCGGCAGCCGCACGTCCATGGCGTCGAGCGAATGCTTGAGTCGGGTGCGCAGCTCGCGCGCCACGTCGTCCTTGGACGACGTGCGCACCTTCATGACGATGCGGATGACCATCGCGTCGTCGGAGATCGACTCGAGGCCCCAGATCTCGGGCTTCTCGAGGATGCGCGAGCGCCACTTGCCCGACTGCGACATGTCGACGGCGGTGCGCAGCATCTCGGCCTCGACGGCCTCGACATCGGCGTCGTAGGGCACCGCGAGGTCGAGGATGACGCGCGCCCAGCCCTGCGACATGTTGCCGACGCGCAGGATCTCGCCGTTGCGCACGAACCAGAGGGTGCCGTTCACGTCGCGGACCTTGGTGATGCGGATCTGCACCTCCTCGACGATGCCCGTCGCGGGTCCGAGGTCGACGACGTCGCCGACGCCGAGCTGGTCCTCGACGACCATGAACAGGCCGTTCAGCACGTCCTTCACGATGTTCTGCGCGCCGAAGCCCAGACCGGCGCCGATCGCGGCCGACAGGAGCGCGAACGACCCGAGGATCGACGTGTCGATCACGTTCACGATCATGAGCGTCACGATGATGAACAGCGTCACGTTCACGACGTTCCGCAGCACGGTGCCGAGCGTTCGGGTTCGCTGCACGACGCGCACGGCGGCGAGCGGCGAGGCCTGCAGCGCCTGCGTGTCGGTGACGTCCTGCTTCCTCTTGACGCCCGTGACGATGCGGTTGACGACGCGGTCGATGACGAAGTGCAGGATCCAGCGGATCAGGAACGCGATCGCGATGATGACCGCGATCGAGACCAGCTTGCCGACGATGATGCCCCAGTTGTCGGCCCAGAACTGGGCGATGTCCGCCCAGAAGTCCCCGTTCAGCGTCTCGTCGATGGGCGGGACGGTCGGTTCTTCTGCCAGGAACATCTGAGCGAGTCTATCGAGGGGCTACTGGACGGCGCCCGAGAGCGCGACGGCGTCGCGGGCACGCGCGGCGAGCGCCCGGTCGAGCTCGTCGAGCTGTTCGGAGACGAGCCGGTGCAGCGGCGCGGGCTCGGGGTTCGCGGCCAGCCAGGCGCGGGTCAGCGCCGCGAGCTCGTCATCGACGAGCGGCGCGGGGTACAGCCGCGACACCACGAGGGAGGCCATGGTGAAGCTGCGGTCGGCCCAGGTGCGCTGCAGGGTCTCGAAGTACTCGGACACCGTGGGCGCGAGCAACTCGGGCTGGGTCGTGCGGCGCCAGCCCTCGGCGATCGCGCGCGCGAGGTCGTTCGAGAGGCTCTCGTCGGTCGCGACGCGGTGCCAGGCGATGTCCTTCCCGACCGGGTCGGGTCGGGCCGCCCGGGCGGTCTCGCCGAGCTGGCGTCCCTTCGCAGTGTCGTCGTGCGCCAGCGCGCCGTCGATCTCCTCGTCGGATGCCGCGCCGAGCGTCGCACGGGCGATCACGAGCTCCCAGCGCAGGTCGAGGTCGACCTCGAGCCCGTCGAGCCGGATCGAGCCGTCGAGGAGGCTCCCGAGCACGTCGGCATGCGCCTGCGTCGAGGCGATGCGCGTGAACGCCTTCACGAGCTGGAGCTGGGCGTCGGAGCCGGGCTCGGCGAGCTCGCCGAGCGCCCAGACGGCGTCGCCGGTCTCGGAGGCGAGCTGCTCGCGGTGGTCGTCGGCGAGGTAGCGGCTGAGCGCGACCTCGAGACGCGCCAGCGCCAGGCCGCGTGCGGCCGACTGCGTCTCGTGGCCGATCGCCGCGAGCACGAGCCGCACATAGTCGCTCGCCGGCAGCTCGGCGTCGCGCACCGCGTCCCAAGCGGAGCCGAGCACGACGGCGCGGGCCACCGGGTCGGCGAGCTCCGACAGCCGGCGCACGGCGGTGTCGAACGAGGTCGCGTCGAGCCGCACCTTCGCGTAGGTGAGGTCCTCGTCGTTCACGAGCAGCAGCTCGGGGCGCGGCAGGCCGACGAGCTTGGGCACGTCGGTCGACGCGCCGTCGATGTCGAGCTCCACCCGGTCGGTGCGCACGAGGCGTCCGCGCTCGTCGCTCGAGTAGCAGCCGAGCGCGACGCGGTGCGGGCGGAGGGTCGGGTAGTCGGGCGCGGCGGACTGCTCGACGCGTGCCGAGGTGATCAGGCCCGCGGCATCCGTCTCGACCACGACTCGCAGCGAGTTCACGCCCGCGGTCTCGAGCCAGAGCTGCGACCACCGGGTGAGCTCGCGGCCGCTCGCCCGCTCGAGCTCGTCGAGCAGGTCGCGCAGCGTGGCGTTGCCGCCCGCGTTGGCGCGCAGGTAGGCGCCGACGCCGCGCTGGAACGCGTCGAGGCCGACCCACGCGACGAGCTGCTTGAGGACCGAGGCGCCCTTGTCGTAGGTGATCGCGTCGAAGTTCACCTCGACGTCGGCGAGGTCGCGGATCTCGGCGACGATCGGGTGCGTCGAGGGCAGCTGGTCCTGCTCGGCGGCGTGCGTCTTCTCGTCGCTCGCGAACGTGGCCCAGACGCCCGTGAACTCGGTGACCCGCGACGTGGCGAGCGTCGACGCCCAGGTGGCGAACGACTCGTTCAGCCAGAGGTCGTTCCACCACCGCATGGTCACCGAGTTGCCGAACCACATGTGGCTGAGCTCGTGCAGGACGACGATCGCGCGCTGCTCGCGCCGCGCGTCCGAGACGCGGGACCGGAACAGGTAGCTCTCGTTGAACGTGACCGCGCCGACGTTCTCCATCGCGCCCCAGTTGTACTCGGGCACGAAGATCTGGTCGTACTTGCCGTACGGGTAGGGCACGCCGAAGGCCGCCTCGTAGAACGCGAGGCCCGCCTGCACGGTCCCGAACATCACGTCGGGCTCGGCGTACTGCGCGAGCGACGCGCGCGTGAACAGGCCGAGCGGCACGTCGCGTCCGTCGACGCTGCGCGCTGATCCGCGCCAGGCCGCGTACGGCCCCGCGACGATCGCCACGATGTAGCTCGAGATCACCGGGCCGGTCTCGAACGACCACGTCGCGCCGGCCCCGTCGGCGTCCGCGACGGGCTCGGGCGTCGGCGCGTTGCTCAGCACCTGCCAGCCGGCGGGCGCGGTGATCGTGAACCGTACCGAGGCCTTCAGGTCGGGCTGGTCGAACACCGCGTACACCCGGTTCGCCTCGGCGACCGCGAACTCCGTGTAGAGGTACACGGCGTCGTCGACGGGGTCGACGAACCGGTGGAGGCCCTCACCGGTGTTCGTGTACTCCCGCGTCGAGACGACGCGCAGCTCGTTCTCGGCCTCGAGGCCGTCGAGCCGGATGCGGAAGCCGTCGCTCGCGGCCGCCGGATCGAGCGCCCGCCCGTTCAGCTCGAGTTCGTGCACCTCGAGGGTCGTCGACTCGATGAACGTGTCGGCGCCCGGCTCGGCGCGGAAGCGCACCACCGTGGTCGAGCGGAACGTCTCGCCGTCGCCCGTGAGGTCGAGGTCGACCTCGTAGGCGGGTGCGGCGACGACGGAGGCACGGGCCTCGGCTTCGTCGCGGGTCAGGTCGGGCCGTGGCATGAGTGCCTCCGTCGTGCGTTCGTGCGTGTTCGGGTCGGTTCGGGTCGTGCGGCGGTGCCGGCGGATGCCGCGACTACGCGTCCTGCGCGTCGCGCTCCTGCGCGGCGAGCGCCCGGTCGACCCCGGCGAGCCGCTCCACCACGAGGCGGCGCAGCGCGGGGACGTCGGGGTGCGTGTCGAGCCAGGTGCGGCTCGCGTCGGCGAGGGCGCGGTTCGCGAGAGGCGACGGGTAGAGGCCGTCGACGAGCTTCTCGGCGATCGCGTAGCTGCGCTTGTCCCACACGTCCTCGAGCATCGCGAAGTACCGCTCGACGAAGGCCTCGAGCAGGGCGGGGTCGCCCGCGCGGAGGAAGCCCTCGGCCGTCTCGCGCACCACGGTGTTCGTGGCGGTGTCGACGTCGATGAGCGACGCCCAGGCGCGCTCCTTGCCCTCGGGCGTCTGGATCGCGGCGCGGGCGTGCGCGGCCGACTGCTGGCCGGTCGCCGTGTTGTCGGAGGCGAGGCGCTCGTCGATCTCGGCGTCGCCGGCGCGACCCGACGCCACGAGCGCGATGAGCAGCTCCCAGCCGAGGTCGGTGTCGATCTCGAGGCCCTCGAGCTCGAGCGAGCCGTCGTAGAGCGCGACGAGCTGGTCGACATGCGACCCGGCCTCCGCGATCGCGGCGAAGTTCATGACGAACTGGAACTGCGCGTCGCTGCCCGGCTCGGCCTCCTGCGCGAGGCGCCAGAACCCGTCGGCGAGGGCACGGCGTGCGTCGGCGCGTCGCTCGGGCGTCGTGTAGCCGCTCGCCGCGAGGATCGAGTTCGCGAGCACGATGCGCAGCGTCGTCGACTCCGTCTCGCTGGCGATGTTGCCGAGCACGAGTGCGAGGTAGTCGCTCGCCCGGGTCTCGGCGTCGCGCGTGGCATCCCACACCGAGCTCCACACGAGGGCCCGGGCCAGCGGGTCCTCGATCTCGGAGAGGTTCGCGAGGGCGACGCCGTGCGACGCCTCGTCGAGGCGGATCTTCGCGTAGGCGAGGTCGTCGTCGTTGAGGAGCACGAGGTCGGGACGGGCGAGGCCCACGAGCTCGGCGACCTCGGTGCGCTCGCCGTCGACGTCGAGCTCCACGCGGTGGTCGCGCACGAGCTTGCCGTCGTGCAGGTTGTAGAACCCGATCGCGAGGCGGTGCGGGCGGATGGTGGGGTGGTCGGCGACCGCCGACTGCAGCACCGCGAACGACGTGATCACGCCCGCGTCATCCGTCTGGATCTCGGGACGCAGCGTGTTCACGCCCGCGGTCTCGAGCCACTGGCCGGACCAGTCGGAGAGGTCGCGGCCGCTCGAGACCTCGAGCTCGGCGAGCAGGTCGGCGAGGGTCGTGTTGCCCCAGCCGTGCTTCTTGAAGTACGCCGAGACGCCGGCGAAGAACGCCTCGACGCCCACCCAGGCGACGAGCTGCTTCAGCACCGAGCCGCCCTTGGCGTAGGTGATGCCGTCGAAGTTGACCTGCACGTCCTCGAGGTCGTTGATGGTGGCGACCACGGGGTGGGTCGACGGGAGCTGGTCCTGGCGGTAGGCCCAGTTCTTCTCCATCGAGTTGAACGTCGTCCACGCCTCGGTCCACTCGGTGGCCTCGGCGGTGGCGATGGTCGACGCCCACTCGGCGAACGACTCGTTGAGCCAGAGGTCGTTCCACCACTTCATGGTCACGAGGTCGCCGAACCACATGTGGGCGAGCTCGTGCAGGATCGTGACGACGCGGCGCTCGCGCACGGCATCCGTCACCTTCGACCGGAACACGTAGAACTCGGTGAACGTCACCGCGCCCGCGTTCTCCATGGCGCCCGCGTTGTACTCGGGCACGAAGAGCTGGTCGTACTTCGCGAAGGGGTAGGGCACGTCGAACTTCGACTCGAAGTAGGCGAATCCCTGCTTCGTCTTCTCGAAGATGTAGTCGGCGTCGAGGTACTGCGAGAGGCTCTTGCGGCTGAACACGCCCAGGGGGATGACGCGGCCGTCGGCCGAGGTCAGCTCGTCGCGCACGACCGCGTAGGGGCCCGCGATGAGCGCGGTGATGTAGCTCGAGATGCGCGGCGTCGGCTCGAACGCCCAGGTCTTCGCACCCTCGTGCGCGTCGACCGGCTCGGGCGTGGGGGAGTTCGACACGACCTCCCAGTGCGCCGGCGCGGTCACGGTGAACCGGAACGCGGCCTTCAGGTCGGGCTGCTCGAACACGGCGAACATGCGGCGCGAGTCGGGCACCTCGAACTGCGTGTAGAGGTAGGCCTCGCCGTCGACCGGGTCGACGAAGCGGTGCAGGCCCTCGCCGGTGTGCATGTAGCGGCCGTCGGCCACCACGACGAGCTCGTTCTCGTCGGCGAGGTCGGGCAGCTGGATGCGGACGCCGTCGCTCACCGCTGCGGGGTCGAGCGCCACGCCGTTCAGGGTCACCGAGTGCACCTCCGCCGTGATCGCGTCGATGAACGTCGACGCTCCGGCGCGCGCGTCGAACCGCACGGTGGTCGTCGAGCGGAACACGTCGGGGCCGGTCGTCACGTCGAGCACGACGTCGTAGTCGTGGACCGTGACGAGCGCCGCGCGCTCCTCGGCTTCGATGCGGGTGAGGTTCTCTCCGGGCACGTGCGCTCCTTCGCAGTCTTCGCGGCTCGTGGCCGCAGGCAACGTGTCCCAGCCTAGCCCCGCGTGCGGTGAGCGCCCCAGCCCGCCCTCAGGTCGGCCCCGACGTCGCAACGGCCCCGTCAGCGGCTCCAGATCGAGACGACGGATGCCGCGAACGCGGGCAGTGCGGCGACGACCGCGAGCACCAGCAGCACGCGACCGACGATCACGCCCGCCCGCGAGGCGCGCACCGCGAGGAACCACGGCAGCAGCCGGGGGAGGGCGAAGGTCGCGAGCGCACCGATCGCGAGGATCGCGCCCAGCGGGAAGAGCACGACACCGAGCAGCAGCGGCAGCACGGTGTCGGGCCGGTTCCGCTGCGTCATGAGCGGCAGGCTCCGGCTGAGGCGACCCGCGAAGGCCGCCAGGAACGCGCCCTGCACGACGGACAGGGCGGCGAACACGAGCACCGACAGCCAGCCCGGCCCCACGATGTCGAAGTCCACGTTGTCGGACCGGAGCGGGTCGATGAACGGCGCCACCATCACGAACGCGGCGAGGCCGAAGGTCGGTCCCGCGAGGCGCCCCTTCGGCAGCCACGGGGCCGCGAGCAGGTAGAACGCGGTCGACGCGAACGCGAAGGGCAGGGCGCCGAAGACGAAGTAGCCGATCGTGCCCTCGAACGTGATCTCGCCGACGGTCGCCTGCGCCTCCGTGAGGCGACCCGTCGCCTCTGGCGAGGTCAGTGCCAGCAGCCGCATGGCGAGCCGCCCGCCCGCCCCGGTGACGAGGAGGCTGGACACCGTGCCCGCGACGAGGAACACGGTCACCCACCAGGCATACAGGCGGAGCCCGTCGAGATGGCGGCGGAGCCGGGATTCCGACGGCGTGGAGGCCGCGGCATCCCACGCAGGCCCCGGCAACGCGGGCTCGACGAGCCGCTCGCCGCCCCAGAGGATGCAGAGCACCACCGCGAGGACGAGCAGTGCGACGCTCAGGATCACAACCAGCATCCGACCTCCGTTCCGGCCGACCGGGCTGCGCGTGAGCCTACTGCCGACCGCCGCGGCACGCCGCCCCCAGAACACGGCAGGGAGCTCGGCTCGCGTTGACCCGCTCGGTCGGCCGCCCTACGGTGGCGGCATGAAGTCCACGGATGCCGCGGCGCCGACCGCCGAGCGATACCGGGTCTTCGGCGAGGTCGAGGCACGCGGGATGTCCGCCACGTACGAGGCGTGGGCGCTCGGGGTCGCGGGCGACCCCGCCACGATCGCGCTCATCGACGAACTGCCGGCGCCGAAGCGCCAGCCGAACCTCGTGTTCTCGGCGGCGCGCTACCAGGGCGCGCCCGCGGGTCCGTACCACCTGTTCCGCGACTGGCTCCACGGCCACTGGCTGGAAGTGCGGGCCACGGCGCTCACGCACGCGACGCAGACGAACGAGGCGGCCCGGAGCGCCCTGCACGTGCCCGCGCTCGCGGGGATCGAGGGACCGCTCGCGCTGCTCGAGGTGGGCACGTCGGCCGGGCTGTGCCTCTACCCCGACCGCTACAGCTACCGCTACTCGGGGCATCCGCGGCTCGACCCGGCCGACGGACCGAGTCCCGTCGTCCTCGACTGCGTCGTGGAGGGGCCCGTGCCGGTGCCCGGCCGCCTCCCCGAGGTCGTGTGGCGCGGCGGCATCGACCTCAATCCGCTCGACGTGCGGCATCCCGACGACGTCGCGTGGCTCGACGCGCTCATCTGGCCCGAGCACGACGACCGGCGGGCACGCCTGCGGGCCGCCGCCGCGATCGCCGCGGCCGACCCGCCGCGCATCGTCGCCGGCGACCTCGACGCCGAGCTCGACGCGGTCGCCGCGCAGGTGCCCCACGGAGCGACCCTCGTCGTGTTCCACACGGCGGTGCTCATGTACCTCGACGGGGCCGGCCGGGCGCGGTTCGCCGAGCACGTCCGCCGGCTCCCCGGGCACTGGCTCTCCGTGGAGGCCCGCGCGGTCACGCCCGGCATCCGCGTGCGCGAGGACGTGCCCAACGAGAGCTCCGACCTCGTGCTCGCGCTCGACGGCGTGCAGCTGGCCTGGGCGCAGCCCCACGGGCGTGCCGTCCGGTGGGTGCCGAATCCCTAGACTTGGGCGCATGCGCATCCACATCGCGACCGACCACGCCGGCCTCGAGTTCAGCCGCACCCTCGTCGACCACCTGACCAACGGCGGTCACGACGTCGTCGACCACGGCCCCACCGAGTACGACCCGCTCGACGACTACCCGGCGTTCTGCATCAATGCGGCGCAGGCCGTCGCCCGCGACCAGGCCGCAGGGGTGCGCACCCTCGGCATCGTGTTCGGCGGCTCGGGCAACGGCGAGCAGATCGCCGCCAACAAGGTGCAGGGCATCCGCGCCGCGCTGGTGTGGAGCATGGACACCGCGATCCTCGCCCGCCAGCACAACGACGCCAACGTCATCTCCATCGGGGCCCGGCAGCACACCGTCGAGGAGGCGATCCGCTACATCGACGCGTTCATCGCCGAGCCCTTCTCGGGCGACGAGCGGCACGTGCGCCGCATCGCGCAACTCGCGGAGTACGAGACCACGGGCGACATCGCGGGCAAGGGCGTCGACCACGAGCCGTCGGCGCCCGGCGAGGCGTAGGAAGCGGCAGTGCCCGAGGGACACTCGATCCACCGGATCGCCCGGCAGTTCGACCGGAACTTCGTCGGGCACGTCGTGCACGCCTCGAGCCCGCAGGGCCGGTTCGCGCAGGGCGCGGCCGACCTCGACGGGCGACGGATGACGGACGCCCGCGCCGTGGGCAAGCAGATGTTCCTCGGCTTCGAGGGCGACCGCTGGCTGCGCGTGCACCTCGGCCTGTACGGCGCGTGGGACTTCGCCGGCGACATCCTGCTCGACCCGACGATCGCGTCGGCGAACGGGCGCATGGGGCAGACGAACCAGCGCGGCACGTTCCTCGATGGTCCCAATCCCGACGCGGCCGTCTTCGACTCGGCGGGCGAGAACTCGCTGACCTCCATCGGAGCGCCGCGCCGCACGCGGCTGCGCATGTCGGAATCCGAGAAGGAGGCGAACGGGTTCGAGTCGTTCCCGCCCGAGCCGGTCGGCCAGGTGCGCGTGCGCCTGCTCACCGAGACGATCGTGGCCGACCTGCGCGGCCCCACCGCGTGCGAGGTGCTCGACCCGGCGCAGGTCGAGCGCATCGTGTCGAAGCTCGGGCCCGATCCGCTCATCGACGCCGGCCCCGACGCCGAGGAGCGATTCACCTCCACCGTGCGCCGGAAGGGCGTGCCCATCGGGCTCCTGCTCATGGACCAGGACGTGGTCGCGGGCATCGGCAACGTCTACCGCGCCGAGCTGCTGTTCCGTGCCAAGCAGAACCCGCACACGCCGGGCAGGGAGGTGCCCGAAGAGCACGTGCGGCACCTCTGGACCGACTGGGCGAAGCTGCTGCGCATCGGCGTCGAGACCGGCCAGATGATGACCATGGACGACCTCGACCCCGACGAGTACCGCGCCGCGATGGCCAACCGCGACGACCGGCACTGGGTGTACAAGCGCGAGGGGCTACCGTGCCGGGTGTGCGGCACGAACATCGTGCTCGAGGAGATGGGCGCCCGCAAGCTCTACTGGTGCCCCTACTGCCAGGCCTGAGGAGACCCATGCGACAGAACCCGAGCTTCACGCTGGCGAGCGAGGAGGGCGTGAAGCGGCTGATCCGCGAGCACCCCTGGATGACGATCGTGAGCGCCACGGATGCCGCAGGCCTCGTCGCGAGCCACTACCCGGTGCTGCTCGACGAGACCGCAAACGGCATCGTCCTCCTCACCCACGTCGGCCGCCCCGACGAGGTCGTGCACGAGCTCGGCCGGCACGAGGTCATGGTCATCGTGCAGGGCCCGCACGGCTACATCTCGCCCGGCTGGTACGACGCGAACCCGGCCGTGCCGACGTGGAACTTCGTGACCGCGCACCTCTACGGCACGCCCGAGCTGCTCGACGCCGACGAGAACCTCCGCGTGCTCGAGGCGCTCGTCGACCACTTCGAGGACCCGATGCCCGAGCCGCGCCGCATGCGCGGGACGCCCGAGAACTCGGCGTACGCCGACCGCATCGCCGCCGGCACCGTGGGCCTGCGCATCCCGATCACGCGGTTCGTCGCGAAGAACAAGATGAGCCAGAACCGCCCCGACGAGACCGTCGACCGCATCATCGGCGAGCTCGAGGGCGACGGGCCGTACGCGAGCCCCGCGCTCGCCGCCGAGATGCGCCGCACGCACGAGGCGCTGCGGGCGGCTCGCGCGTGAGCGGGCTGCTCCTCGCCGGTGCTCGACTGCCCGGTGCCCCCGAGGTCGTCGACGTGCTCGTGGCCGACGGCGTCGTCGAGGAGGTCGTGCCGTCGGGCGCGTCGACGGCCGGGTCCGGCACCGAGCGCGTCGACGTCGACGGCCGCTGGATCGTCCCAGGCCTGCACGACCGGCACGTGCACCTCTCGCAGTGGGCCATGGTCTCGCGGCGGCTCGACCTCGCCGGCGCGGCATCCGCGGCTGAGACCGCCGCGCTCGTGCGTGCCGCGGTCGACGCGGGCGAGCCCGAGGTGATCGGGTTCGGCTACCGTGACGGGCTCTGGCCGGATGCCGCGAGCCGGGCGCTGCTCGACGCGGTCTCGGGCGAGGTCCCGGTCGTGCTCGTCGCCGCCGACCTGCACGCCTGCTGGATCAACTCGGCGGCCGCCCGCCGGCACGGCGTGGACGCACCCGACGACGGCATCCTCCGCGAGGACGCCTGCTTCCGCCTCGTGCGCGAGCTCGACGACGTCGCCGACGACGTGCTCGACGGGTGGGTCGCCGACGCTGCCGGTCGTGCCGCCGCGCGCGGCGTCGTCGGCGTCGTCGACTACGAGATGCGCTGGAACCGCGACGACTGGGCCCGCCGCGCAGCCGCGGACGACTGGCCGCTGCGTGTCGCGTTCGGCGTGTACCCGCAGCACCTCGACCGCGCCATCGCCGAGGGGCTGCGCACGGGCGAGGTCGTCGAGGGGACCGGCGGGCTCGTGACGGTCGGCGGCGCGAAGGCGATCACCGACGGTTCGCTCAACACCCGCACCGCGTGGTGCTTCGACCCGTATCCGGGACTCGACGGCCACGAGCATCCCTACGGGATCGCGACGATCGCGTACGACGAGCTGGTGCCCCTGATGCGGCGCGCGCACGAGGGCGGCCTGACGCCCGCCATCCACGCGATCGGCGACCGCGCCAACGCCCGCGTGCTCGACGCGTTCGAGGAGGTCGGCTGCCGCGGCTCCGTGGAGCACGCCCAGCTGCTGCGCCACGAGGACGTCGCCCGGTTCGCCCGGCTCGGCGTCGTCGCGAGCGTGCAGCCCGAGCACGCCATGGACGACCGAGACGTCGCCGACCGGTATTGGGCCGGACGCACCGACCGGGCGTTCATGCTCGCCGACCTCCAGGCCGCCGGCGTCGAGCTCGCCCTCGGCTCCGATGCGCCCGTGGCGCCGCTCGACCCTTGGGTGGCGATCGCCGCGGCCGTGGGCCGCACCCGAGGCGGACGGGAGCCCTGGCATCCCGAGCAGGCGATCGACGTGCGCGCCGCGCTCGCCGCGTCGACGGGCGGCGCCGGCCCCGAGGTGCACGTCGGCCTGCGCGCCGACCTCGCGGTGCTCGAGCGCGACCCGTACGCGGCATCCGTGGAGGAGCTGCGCACCATGCCCGTCGCCGCGACCCTCGTCGGCGGCCGTTTCACCCACGACACCCGGTGATCGAGTAGCGCCGGGCGAAGCCCGACGCGTATCGAGATCCAGCCCCGGGGGATAACCCCCGCGCCGATCCGGTCGCCCACCGGATGGGGCGACCGCGCCCGCGTCGCGAGGCTGGAAGCATGCCAGCATCACGCATCGCCGCCACCGCGATCCGCCGTCCGAAGGCCGCGCTCACCGCGCTCGCCGCCGTCGCGTCGGGCGCCCTCGTCGCCGTCGCCTTCGCCGGCTGCGGCATCGCCGGTCCAGGGCCCGTCGACACGGTCGGGAAGGTCGACTTCGACCGGCCGCTCGCGATCCCGCCACTCGCCGAGTCGACGGTCGACGCCGACGGCACGCGTGTGTTCTCGCTCGAGGCGCAGGGCGGCACGACGGAGTTCGAACCGGGCGTGGCGAGCGACACCTGGGGATTCAACGGCTCCTACCTCGGACCGACCCTCGTGGCCGACCGCGGCGAGCGCGTGCGGGTCGACGTCGCCAACTCGCTCGACGAGCCCACCACCGTGCACTGGCACGGCATGCACCTGCCCGCCGAGATGGACGGCGGCCCGCACCAGATGGTCGAGCCGGATGCCACGTGGTCGCCGACCTGGGACATCGACCAGCAGGCCGCGACGCTCTGGTACCACCCCCACCCGCACGGCGAGACCGAGGAGCACGTCGCCCGGGGCCTCGCGGGCATGTTCCTGCTGCACGACCCCGACGAGCGGGCGCTGGGCCTGCCGTCGGACTACGGCGTCGACGACGTCCCCGTCATCGTGCAGGACACCGGCTTCTCGGCCGAGGGACGGCGGGAGCCGCCGGTGCGCGGCTACGCGGGCGGGCTCGGCGACGAGCTCCTCGTCAACGGCACGCGCACGCCGTACCTGGACGCGACGAGCGAGCTCGTCCGGCTCCGAGTGCTCAACGCATCGACCGCCCGCACGTACGGGTTCACGTGGTCGGACGACCGGCCCATCGAGCTGATCGCGACCGACGGCGGCCTGCTTGAGGCATCCGTATCGCTCGACCGCATCGTGCTGTCGCCGGGGGAGCGAGCGGAGGTGCTCGTGCGACTCACGCCGGGCGAACGCGTCGTGCTGCGCTCCGAGATGACCGCCGAGGCCGCCGGCATGGTCGGACCCGTCGCCGCCATGAACGGCAACACCGACGCGTTCGACGTGCTCGAGGTGCGCGCCGCCGACGAGCTCGCCGCCGCGGACCCGGTGCCCGAGCGCCTCACCACCATCGAGCCCTACAACGAGGCCGACGTCGCGACGACGCGCACGTTCCGCCTCGACGACAGCTTCGAGATCAACGGCCACGCCATGGACATGGCCCGCATCGACGAGACCGTGACGGTCGACACGCTCGAGCGCTGGATCGTCACGAACGACACCGAGGTGCCGCACAGCTTCCACGTGCACGACGTGCAGTTCCGCATCGCGTCCATCGACGGCGCCGCGCCGCCGCCCGAGCTCGCGGGCTGGAAGGACACCATCCACGCCGAGCCGCAGCGGGAGTACGAGCTCCTCATGCGCTTCGAGGACTACACCGACCCCGACACCCCGTACATGTACCACTGCCACCTGCTGTGGCACGAGGACCAGGGCATGATGGGCCAGTTCGCCGTCGTCGAACCCGGCCAGTCTGCCACGATGACAGGAGGAACCGACCATGAGCACTGACACCGTGCCCACCGACCGACCCGGGAACGGAGCCGCGGACCCCGCGACCGCGATCCTCCACCCGGCCACCACCGCCGAGGGGGCGAGCACCGCACCGATGTCGACGACCACGACGAGCACCACGGATGCCGCGCCGCGCCGCCGGGGCTACGGCTCCCTCTGGGCGGCCGTGCCCCGCGAGTTCGGCTTCCTCATCCTCACGATGCCCATCGCGATCATCGGGCTCGTCATCATCTCGACCGTGTTCTTCACGGGCCTCGGCCTCGTCGCGATCGTCGTCGGCATCTTCCTCATGGTCGCGTCGTTCTACATCGCGCGCGGCTTCGGCACGCTCGAGCTCGTCCGCCTGCGCTGGGCCGGGCGGCCCGAGATCCGCCGCCCGGTCTGGGAGCGGGTCGACAGTGCCCAGGGCTTCTGGCGCGCGGTCTTCGGGCCGTTCATCGACGGCCACTACTGGCTGTACCTGCTGCACTCGCTCGTCGTGAACCCCATCGTGAGCATCGTCTCGTGGAGCCTCACCGTGGCCTGGACCGCGACGGCGCTCGCCGGGGTGACCGGCTGGATCTGGCAGCCGTTCATCCCAAACGACGAGCGCACGTTCTGGCTCAACCAGTGGCTGCTCGAGCGGTTCCTCCCCGACGCGGCCCCCATCGATCCCGTCTTCGGCGAGCGCGTGCTCGAGGTCCTCATCGGCGTGATCTTCCTTCTCACGCTGCCGCTCGTGTTCCGCGGACTCACGCTCATGCACGACGCGATCGCGCGGGGCATGCTCGGCGCGTGGCGCTCCGAGGCCCTCGAGCGCGAGGTCGCCGAACTCGCCGCGTCGCGTGGCGCGGCCGTGCAGGCCGAGGACGCCTCGCTCCGCCGCCTCGAGCGCGACATCCACGACGGCCCGCAGCAGCGGCTCGTGCGCCTGCAGATGGACCTCGCGACCATCGAGCGCCGCCTGGAGCACGATCCCGACTCGGCGAAGGCCCTCGTGGGCGAGGCCCGCGACCAGGCCCGCGAGGCGCTCGACGAACTGCGCGCGCTCTCGCGCGGGTTCGCCCCGCCGCTCCTGCAGGACCGCGGCCTCGCGAGCGCCCTCGAGTCGCTCGCCGCGCGCAGCCCGGTACCGGTCGAGTTCGAGAACCGGCTGGCGACGGATGCCTCGCTGCCGGCGGCCATCGAGCGGAACGCGTACTTCATCGCGGCCGAGCTGCTCACCAACGCGGCCAAGCACGCCGGTGCGAGCGCGATCCGGTTGCGGGTGGCCAGCCGTGACACGGGAGCCTCGGGTCACTGGCTCGACCTCTGGGTCACCGACAACGGGCACGGCGGCGCCTCGCCACGTCCTGGCCACGGCCTCGCCGGGCTCGAGGAGCGCGTGCACGGCCTCCGCGGCCTGATCGTGGTCGACAGCCCGGCTGGCGGGCCCACGGTGATCGGCGCGCACGTGCCGTACGTGCCCGTCGCGGCATCCGCGACCTGACCCTCGTCGCACCCGCGGCCCCGGCGTCCTGCGCGCCGGGGCCGCTGCCGTCGCGCCGATATGGTGAAGGCATGACGGATGCCGCCCGCCGACCCCTGCGCATCGTGCTCGCCGAGGACTCGGTGCTCCTGCGCGAGGGGCTCGTCCGCCTGTTCGACGAGGCGGGCTTCGAGACGGTCGGGGCGTACGGCGACGCGGATGCGCTGCTCGCCGCACTCGACGGCGACACGCCCGACCTCGCGGTGCTCGACGTGCGCATGCCGCCGACGTTCCGTGACGAGGGCGTGCGCGCGGCGATCGAGCTGCGCCGACGTCGGCCCGAGGTCGGCATCCTCCTGCTCAGCCAGTACGTCGAGGGCACCTACGCCCACGAGTTGCTCTCCTCTGGGGAGGGCGGCATGGGCTACCTGCTGAAGGATCGGGTGGCCTCGCTCGAGGAGCTCGAGGACGCCGTGGAGCGCGTGAGCGCCGGCGGCACCGTGCTCGACCCGCAGGTCGTGCGCGAGCTCCTGGCCCGCCGCGGCGACCCGCTCGCGTCGCTCACGCCGCGCGAGCGCGAGGTGCTCGAGCTCATGGCCGAGGGGCGCACGAACGCCGGCATCGCGAAGCAGCTCTTCATCGGCGTCGGCGCGGTGGAGAAGAACGTGACGTCGATCTTCCAGAAGCTCGGCCTCGAGGACTCCGGCACCGACCACCGTCGTGTGCTCGCCGTGCTCGCCTGGCTGCAGCGCTGACCGGTCGCGCGTCGACCGCAGCTACGCGTCGGAGGTCGCCCGCAGCGGTTCGTGGAGCCGCCACACCGCTCGGTATCCGCGGTACCCCCAGACCATCCAGCCGACGAACGCGACGATCGCGACGACCACGCCCAACCCGATCGACCAGCCGATCGAGCCCGAGAGCGCGAAGGTGAGCGCGCCGACGAACAACCCGCCGAGAGCGGCGTGCACGACGAGGATGAGCACCATCGAGCTCGCGAAGACCTGCGAGCGATCGCGGGCCGCGAAGGGGTAGTACGTCCGCTGCGACCCGGGCAGGTCGTCGGTCGTCCCCATCATGAGGTAGGGCGCGATGCCGGGATCGAGGTCGACGTAGGCGGCGCGGAGCCGGTTCATGGCGAGGACGTAGGCGAGGTCCTCCTGGGCGGTGTTGAACACGCGCAGCTGCGTGATGAGCCCGAGCAGCACGAGCAGGAAGAGGATGCCGAGCGCCGCCGCGCCGAACCAGCCGCTGAACCCCGTCGCGTTGCCGAGCACGCCCAGGGTCACGAGCCCCGCGGACACGAGCGTGAGGAAGATCGCGATCCGCGTGAGCACCTCGCTCTGCGTCGTGGAGCGCGAGGCGAGCAGGCTCCAATGCTCGGTCGCGAGCATCTGCGCGCGGAGCGAGCGCTGCGCATCCGTGAGCTGCGCGACGTCGTCACCGGGAGACGACACGGGCCCGGATGCATCCGCCGTCATAGCGGCATTCTGCACCCGGGCCCGGTCGGCCCGCCATCGCGCTACTCGACGGCGATGTGCGAGAAGAGGAACCAGCGGTCCTTGTCGAGGCCGCGGCGGATCTCGATCACGACGTCCTGGCTGGCCGGGTCGAGCTCGGCGAGGCCCTCGATCGCGTCGTTCACCTTCTCGGTCGCGAGGTCGATCTGCGCGACCACGTCGGCGATCGCCTCCTCGTAGGGCTGGAAGCCGAGCTTCGGGTTCGCGGCGCCGCTCTTCGCGGCGACGGTCGCGAGCCGGCCGTCGATCGGGAGGCCGAGGGCCACGACGCGCTCCGCCGCGGTGTCGGCCCACTCCTGGGCGTGCGCCACGACGTCGTCGAGCAGCTCGTGCACGGCGATGAAGTTGACGCCGCGCACGTGCCAGTGCGCCTGCTTGCCGTTGACGACGAGCGCGACGAGCTCGTGCACGACCGGGGTGAGGTACTGGGCGACGCCGGCGGCGACGTCGGCGTTGGCGCCGGTCTTGGTGGTCTTCGGAGCGGTCTTCGTGTCGGTCATCGTGTCACCTTCCGTGTGCGTTCGTCTCCTTCAACGCTACGCAGCGGCGCGCGTATTTCAAGGAAGGAAAGGCTCGGCTCACCGGGTCGATGCGGATGCCGCGGCGTCGCGCCGCGGCATCCGCTGCATCAGGCCCCGGGCGTCGCCGGTGGATGGTGCACGCCGCGGTGCACCTCGTAGACGCGGGCGTGACCGGGCGAGTCGGGGTCGTCGGTGATGGGGCGGTCGGCCATGAACTGCCGGATGACGTGCGAGAGCTCGCCGGGATGGCTGAAGTTGATGGCGTGCGCCGCCCCGTCGATGCCGACGACGAGCACGTGGGTGTCGGTGCGCTCGGCGATCTCCCTGACCCGGTGCGGTGCGGGCAGCAGCGGATCCCGGTCGCCGAGGACCACGAGAGTGGGGATGCGCAGCTCGAGCAGCCGCTCGAGCGACGGGTACTGCGTCAGCGCGTGGAACATCTTGAACGTGCTCGGCACGCCGAAGCGCATGTAGTCGGGCGTCGCCACGCCGATCATCCTGGCGGGCTCGCGCGTGCCGTCCCGACTGAGCTGGCCGACCGCGCGGCCCAGGGGCTGGTTGTGCACGCCGCCCGCGGGGGAGACGAGGATCGCGCGCTCGAGCCGCTCGGGGTAGTGGTACGCGAACTCGCAGATGACGGGGCAGCCCATCGAGTTGCCCACGAGCGTCACCTTGTCGATGCCGCGCTCATCGAGGAAGCGCGCGGCCGCGTGGGCGAGGTCGGGCACGTCGAGCGCGTTCTTCGCCTTCCCGCTGCGACCGAATCCCGGCAGGTCGGGCACGAGCGTGTGGAACTCGCCGCCGAGCCGCTCGGCCGTGGGCAGGAGGTAGCGCCCCGAGAGGCCGAAGCCGTGCACGTGCATCATCACGGGCGCGTCGGGCGGGTTCTGCGACTCCCGGTAGAAGACGTCGATGCCGTCGACGGTGGTCCAGCGCTCGGCGAGCGACGACTGCGGCTTCTTCGGGTGCATCCGTTCCCGGTGCCGTGCGGATGCCGCGTCGTCGGCCGGTGCGGCCTGCCCCGAGAACCCGGCCGGGGTCGATCGCCGGCGGAGGCCCGCCCATGCGGCGACGGTCGCACCCGCCGCGATGACCGTGACGGCGATGGTGATGAGCACTCGGGTCCGCACGAGGGTCTCCTTCCCGAGGCGCACGCAAGGGGTCGTCCACGGCACAACATACTCCCGGCGGCCGCGATCGTGCAGCGCCTCGTCGGAGGGGCGTCGCGGACCTCGATCAGGGGTGCGACGGCGGGTGCGGGCGTCGGGAGCGACGCACGGAGGCGCCGGGAGCCGGCGACGGGCGGGGACCGCGGTCGGTCCACTCGATGATCAGGCCGGCGAGCGCGAGGATGCCGCTGACGGCCGCTCCCCACCAGTAGGGCGTGGCGACCCACAGGGCGTACGCCGACGCGCCGATCGAGAGCACGAACGCGAACGTCATCGTCGTCCACGACGTGGGCAGCCGATTGAGCAGCATCGCTCCGGCGACCACCGCGAGCGTGCCCGCCACGATCGCGAGGATCGCGGCGACCACCGCCGATTCGGGCGACGCCAGCAGCGCGAGGCCGAAGACGACCTGGGTCAGGCCGGCGAGCCACGCGAGGTCGGCGACCACGCGGGTCCGCTCCGAGCGTCGTGCGGTCATGACGGCCTCCTTGGACGAGGCGCACGCATGGAGGTTCACGCCACACATTACGCCGGCCGAACAACTGGGGCAGCGCCCGCGGTCGACGTGGCGCATGGCCCTCGATTGGACGCGAAGCGGACAATCTCCCCCGTTTTGGGGCGGCGTCCACGTCGAGACGGCGCACGCCTACCGTGCAGACTCGGATCCAGATGTCATCACCGGTGACCGTCCGCGTCACCGGTCAATCAACCCGGGAAAGAGACGTCGTATGAAACAACGAACCATCCTCGCCGCCGCCGCTGCCGGCGCTGTGTGCCTGAGCCTCGCGGCCGTCGCCGCACCGGTGCAAGCCGAGCCTCGAGAGCGGCCGGGCCTGGTGTACACCACCGTGTGGACTCCGGTCGGCATCTACTCCGACACTCGGTCCACCGGCCACTATGAGGCGACTCCTTCGGGTCTGCACATCTGGACCGAGGGATCGACGAGCACCGACAAGGTGGCCGGCTACCTGCCGAGCGACCTCGCCCTCTCCGCGGTCGCCGACGCCGACGTCGCGCTCGGGTACGCCTCCTACTCGGGGCAGCTCCCCGGCGCGCAGCTCGTGGTCGACATCTCCGGCGACGGCGTAGGCGACGGCATCCTCGTCGGCGAACCGAACTTCTACGGCGCGAACTGGTGGCTGAACAACGGGGCGACTGACGAGTTCAAGGCGCTCGACCCGAGCGGAACGAACGACTCGGGCAACGGCTCGGCGTACTTCGGCACCCTCGACGAGTGGTCGGCGGCCGCGCCGTCGGCGAAGGTTGTCGCCGTCGGTTTCAGCTTGGGCAGTGGTGCGAAGGGCGACGGACTGGTGACCGGGTTCACCGCCGCCGGCAAGACGTTCTCGTTCGTCGAGTCGTCGGTCGTCGTGACCAACCGTGACGGCGTCGTCGTCGACGGTCACAACAAGGGCTGACCTCAGCGGCACAACCCGAGGGGCGTCCCGGCTTCGACCCGGGGCGCCCTTGCGCTGTCGCATCCAGGCTCAGGCGGAGGATCGATTCGTGGTGGAGCGGATGACGGGAATCGAACCCGCGTAATCAGTTTGGAAGACTGAGGCTCTACCATTGAGCTACATCCGCGCGGCGCCCGCGCGCGGGCACCGGACCATCGTAGTACACGGCCGAGGCCGGTCCCGGCAGGCGCAAGCGCGGCATCCGTTCGAGGGAGAACGCGCATGAGCGGACGAGAGACGGTCGAGGCGCTGATCGCGACGCTGAACGCCGGAGACGTCGACGGCATGGACGACGTGTTCCACGAGGACGCCGTCATGGACTGGCCGCAGTCGGGCGAGCGCATCGTCGGCGGCGACAACCGGCGAGGTGTCTACCGTGCCTTCCCGAAGCTGCCGACCATCACGCCGCGCCGCATCCTCGGCGAGGGTGACCTCTGGGTCGTCGAGGCGGGCCTCGACTACGGCGACGAGGCCGAGTACCAGGCCGTGTTCATCTTCGAGCTCCGCGACGGCAAGATCGCGAGGGAGACCGCGTACTGGTCGCTCCCGTTCGAGGCGCCCGAGTGGCGCGAGCAGTGGGTCGAGCGCATCTGACGGATGCCGCGGAGCGGCAGCGCACCACGCGCGTCGCTGTCAGCGCAACTCGCCGATCGAGTGCACCACGCCGCGCGCGAGGCGCAGCTGGCGCTCGTACGTCGCGGCGAGCGCGACGAGGATGACGCCCGCGATGCCGAGCCACAGCCACCACCACACGGCTTCGTAGACCCACGTGATCCACGGCCAGAGCTGCGCGATCGCGTGCACCAGCAGCACCCCGCCGCCGAGCAGGAGCGGGGCCTGCAGGCGTCGGACGGCGCCTGCCACCACGGTCGCCGCCGCGACGACGCCGAGCGCGATGAGCCGCCACAGCTCAGGTTGGGTGAAGTCGGCGATCAGCGGGGGTACGAGGAGCACCGCGAGGCCCGGGCCGAGTGCCGGCCAGCTGCCGAGCGCAGGGGAGCGGGACATCCGGATCGCGCCCGAGCCGATGAGCGCCGCGCCGGTCGATGCCGTGACGAGGTCGAACGGCTCGACGCCGCCGCGGATGAGCGCGGCGAGGCCCCCGAGCACCAGCACGCCGAGCGCGCTCCAGGCGAGGATCGGTCCGGCGAAGGGCCGCGCCCGGGACGCGACCCCGGCCACGTGAACCGCCGCGAGCAGGGGGAACAGCACCGCGGCCCGCAGGGTCGGCCGGTCACCCGAGACGATCGCGAGCAGCGTGGGCACGGCGGCAGCGACGACGGATGCCGCGAGCAGCACATCCCCGACGACGGTGGGCCGCGAGTCGGAGCGCGCCCAGATGACGGCGAGCGCGACGCCTGCGGCGAGGGCGAGCAGCGGCCAGAACTCGACGAGCAGGTCGCTCGACGCACCGGTGCCGACCGCCGCACCGCGCACCAGCGCCGCGCCGGTGAGCGCCGCCCAGCCCGTCGCGACGCCGAGCATGCGGATCGGCACGCCGCGTGCCCGCTCGGGCAGGAACGAGGAGGCGAGCCCGACGATCGCACCGGCGGCGACGAGCACCAGCGTGCGGAGTTCGGATTCCGCGGCCGATGCGACGCTCGGCAGCACGGCCACCGCGGCGGCGGACGCGAACAGCGCGGTTCGGCCGAGCGCGGTCGAGTCCGGCGGCGCCGTTCGACGCCAGGTCACCAGGCCCCCCGCGATCGCGAGCCCCGCCGCGAGCGGCAGCGTGTACGCCTCGACGTCGTCGACGCCGGCGCCGGCGCCGGCCAGTCGGGTCCAGACGGCCGCCACCGCCAGTGCGAGGCTCAGCCAGGAGAGGTGGCGCGTGGCGGACGTGCCGCCGATCGGGTCGCCGTCGAGTCCGGCGAGGATGATCGGCACGGGCGCCAGCACCAGCAGGAGGAGCCACGCCTGATCGCCCGCCGAACCGATGGCGGCGAGCGTGACGACGCCGGAGACCCCGACCGAGGCCCGCCAGGCGAGACGTACGCCACCGTCGGCAGGCAGCACGAGCGGCGCGAGGCCGGCGGCGGCGAGCACGCCGGCGGCCGCGCCGAGCACCGACGGCGGCGCGTCGGGGATGGACGCGAGCACGCGTTCGAGTGCGAGGGCGATCATCACGGGGCCGGCCGCGGCCAGGAGGATGCGCAGGAGCCGTGCCTCGACCAGGCGGGTACCGACGCTCGCCACGACGGCGACGATCGCGGCAGGGAGCCAGCCGAGGATCACGACCCCGACGAGGGCCGCGGGGAGTGCGACCGCGAACGCGCCGACGACCGCGGCGGCCAGTGCCGGCGTGGCCAGGGCGAGGCGATCACGGGTGACCAGGCGCGGAGCGAATACGAACGCGCCGAGCAGCACGGCCGCGACCGTGCCGAGCCAGAGCCAGCTCGAGGTCCACGGATCCGCGACCTCGACGCCGGAGGCATCGAGCCACGACGGGATCGCGAACGAGGTGACGGCGACGATCACGACCGCGAGCACGAGGTGGGCGGCGCCGACGACCTGTGCCGCGAGCTCGGCCCAGACCCGCGATGCCAGCACGCGACCCGCGATGACCGTGGCCAGGACGCCCGCGGTCGCCCACGGCCACACGTCCTCGTTCGACCAGCCGATCCACCACGCGAACGCGACGGCGCCCATGCCGAGGATAGCGAGGACCGCGAGCAGCCCCGGCGCCGTGAGGCGGTCGCGGAGCGCGGCGAACCCCAGCGCGACGGCGCCGACCGCGACGAGGATCGCGACCGGCAGGGCCGTGCCCGGTGCCATCGCCCCGCCGATGATCCCGCCGACGAGTGCTGCGGCGACGGGGATGGCGAGGAGCTTCCGTGCCGCCCCCAAGAGGAGGAGGACCGCGAGGGAACCGGCGGCGATCACGAACGGTACGAGGATCGTGGCGGCGTCGAGGTTCGTCTCCGATGTCCAGCGGATCAGGGAGCCATGGTCGACCTGCCACGGCGGGTCGCTCGCCAGGAGTCGTTCGAAGATCGTTGCGCTGATCAGGAACAGGCCCGGGATGGAGGCGACCGCGGCGACGGTGGCCGCGGCGATCATCGCGGCCAGTGCGGGTCGGCGGACGATCGCCGGACCCCGCGTGACGGCGGCGAAGACCGCGGCGACGGCGCCGGCCGCGGCCGGCGCGAGCCACGTCGAGACCCCTTCCTCGAGTTCCGTGGCGATGCCGACCGCCGGCGCGAGCGCCATGGCCGCCCCGGCGCCGACGGCCGCGACGACGCCCCAGGCCAGTGCGGCGGGCACCCGCGCTGCGAGTGCGGCGACCACGAGCACCGCGCAGGCCGCGGCGACCGCGAGGAACGCCCAGGTCTGGCCCCAGGCGAGCCCGGGGAGCGCCCACGCCGCGCTCGCGAGGGCGATGACGGCGCCGACGAGCCCTGCGGAGCACAGGATGATCCGCTCGGGCGAGCGTGGGAGCAGCCAGACGGCGACGGCGCCGACCACGACCACGGCGAGGCCCCCGAGCCAGGGCCCGGCCCCCGAGTCGGGATCGATGGAGAACGCGAGCAGGAAGGCGGACACGGGCGCCAGCGCGGAGGCGGCGAAACCCGGGACGCGGATCCGGCTCACGACGCGGGTGCCTGCGAGCAGCGCGGTGACCACGGCGAGTGCGATGCCGGTGTACGCGGATGCCTCGAGTGCGTCGGAGCCGAAGAGCGCGTTCGCGCGCACGATCCACACGTCGAGCAGCAGCAGCACGACGGCGACGGATGCCACGCCCTCCGCCGTGCCCGGGAGCCCTCGCGCGCGGAGCAGCCAGGCCACGCCGAGCACGAGCACGCTGGCTGCGGCGATGATGACCGAGCGCACCTCGAGGCTCGCCACGAGGTAGGCGACGAAGAGGAACACGATCGCCGTGACCGAGATGAGCACGACGCCGAGCGTGAGGAGGAGCACCTGCACGCCGGAGCGGCGCCGAGCCGGCGTCGTCGGTTCGGGCGAGGTGATCGCCTCGGCGACGTCCTGCGGCGGGAGCGGCGGTGGGACGACCTGCGGCGCGACACCGGCATCGGGAAGCGGCGGCGACACGGTTCGGACGGCGACGCCCGTGTCGGGGAGGGGTGGCGGCACGGGGATGCCGATGGGCGATGCGGCATCGGGCATCGCGGCGACCGCCTCGCGCGCGGCCTGATCCGACCGCATGCGATCGATGAACGACCGGCGGGCCTGCTCGTCCTCGTAGATCTCGGTCGCCAGTCGGAACAGCTCCGTCGCTGCCGGCACGGCCACGTCGAGGCCGCACACGTCGCAGCGCGTCGACGCGAGCGGGCTGAAGCACGCGGGACACCGCGTCGTGTCCACGAGCCAGGCGGGATCGGCGGGCCAGCGCCGGATGCCTCGAGCTTCGACGCTCGACGGTCGGTCGGTCATGCGCACACTCTGCCACGCGGCATCCGATCAGCGACCGATCATCCACAGCGCCCGTTCGGGGGTCACGCTCCGCCCGACGGCCGCGACACGCGCTCCGATCGTCGTGCAGGAGACGTTCGGGGGTCACGCTCCGCCTGACGGCTGCGACACGCGCTCCGATCGCCGTGCAGTAGACGTTCGGGGGTCACGCTCCGCCTGACGGCTGCGACACGCGCTCCGATCGCCGTGCAGTAGACTTTCGGGGGTCCATCCGCCTGACGCGTGCTTCGGCATGCCCGCGCGGGTGAATCGACGAGTTGAGTCAGCGACTCGGGGCGTAGCTCAGCTTGGCTAGAGCGCCCGCTTTGGGAGCGGGAGGTCGCAGGTTCGAATCCTGTCGCCCCGACGGGTCGCCCGAGACGAGACCCGACACGAACTTCCACACAACAGGAGATCCTCCCCATGCCGACCACTTCGGTTGAGAAGCTGAGCCCGACGCGCGCCAAGCTCACCATCTCGGTGACGCCCGAGGAGCTGAAGCCCAGCATCGCCCACGCCTACGAGCACATCGCCGAGCAGATCAACGTGCCGGGCTTCCGCAAGGGCAAGGTGCCGCCGCCCATCATCGACCAGCGCGTCGGCAAGGCCGCAGTGCTCGAGCACGCGGTCAACGAGGGCCTCGACGGCTTCTACCGCGCCGCCGTCAGCGAGCACGAGCTGCGCCCCCTCGGTCGCCCCGAGGCCGACATCGTCGAGTGGCCGAACGAGAAGGACTTCTCGGGCGACCTGCTCCTCGCCATCGAGGTCGACGTGCGCCCCGAGATCGAGCTGCCCGCCTACGACGGACTCGAGCTCACGGTCGACTCGGTCGAGGTCGGCGACGACGAGGTCGACGAGGAGCTCCAGCGCCTGCGCAGCCGCTTCGGCACGCTCATCACGGTCGACCGCCCGGCGACGACCGGCGACTTCGTGACCCTCGACCTCGTCGCGATCATCGACGGCGCCGAGGTCGACACCGCGAGCGGCATCTCCTACGAGGTCGGCTCGGGCGAGCTGCTCGAGGGCATCGACGAGGCGCTCGAGTCGCTCACCGCCGACGAGACCACCACGTTCGAGTCGAAGCTCCTGGGCGGCGACCACGAGGGCGAGACCGCCGAGATCACCGTGACCGTGACGGCCGTCAAGGAGCGCGAGCTCCCCGAGGCCGACGACGACTTCGCGCAGATCGCCAGCGAGTTCGACACGCTCGACGAGCTCACCGCGAGCCTGAAGGAGCAGGTCGCCCGCAACAAGTCGTTCGGCCAGGGCTCGCAGGCCCGGGACCTCCTCGTCGACAAGCTCCTCGAGCTCGTCGACGTGCCCGTCGCCGACAGCGTCATCGAGGACGAGGTGCACCGCCACCTCGAGTCCGAGGGTCGCCTCGAGGACGACGAGCACCGCGCGGAGGTCTCCGAGGCCAGCACCAAGGCCTTCAAGACCCAGATCGTGCTCGACGCGATCGCCGAGGCCGAGAAGGTGCAGGTCAGCCAGGACGAGCTCACCCAGTACCTCGTGCAGGGCGCCGCGCAGTACGGCATGGACCCGAACGAGTTCGTGCAGATCCTGAGCCAGAACGGCCAGATCCCCGCCATGGTCGGCGAGGTCGCGCGCAACAAGGCGCTCGCGATCGCGCTCGGCAAGGTCACGGTGAAGGATGCCGCGGGCAACGCGGTCGACCTCTCCGAGTTCACCGCCGTCTCCGACGCCGACGAGACCGAGGCGGATGCCGCGGCCACGACCGAGGCCGCCGAGGCGCCCGCCGAGGAGCAGAAGCCGGCGCGCAAGCGCGCCGCCAAGAAGGCCGACGCCGACGAGGCGCCCGCCGACGCGGACGCCGAGGCCGAGGAGCCGAAGAAGCCCGCGCGCAAGCGGGCCACGAAGAAGGCCGACGCCGAGTAGTCGGCGATCGATCACCCCGCGGGGCCGGACGGATGCCGTCCGGCCCCGCGTCGTCTCCGGGAGGGATCGTGCAGGACTGGCAGCAGCGGGTCGACGCCGTGTGGGATGCCGCGGGCGAGATCGGCGGCGACGAGGTCGTCCGCCGCATCGACGCGCTCGCGGCCGAGCTGCCCGACGACGACCCGCGCGCGCCGTTCGAGCAGGGCGGCGCCCGCGACTCGGCGGGGCTCGAGGCCGAGGCGGAGCCGTTCTACCGGCGGGCCCTCGACCTCGGCCTCGACGGACGGCCACGCGTCGAGCTGTACGTGCAGCTCGCGTCGACGCTGCGCAACCTCGGCCGCCCGCGGGAGGCGATCGCCCTCCTCGACGCGATCGAGCCGGAGGCCGGTGACCTCCGCGACGCCGTGATCGGGTTCCGCGCGCTGGCCCGTGTCGACGCGGGCGATGCCCGGCTCGCGGCATCCGAGGCGCTGACGGCCCTGGCCGAGCACGTGACGCAGTACCGACGGGCGCTCGGCGCCTACGCCCGGGAGCTCGCGAAGAGCGCCGGCGAGCCGCGCGACGGCGCGGCATCCGCCTAGGGCGAACAGCCCCGTTCGCGTGTGTTGCACCGGATAGATTCGAGTGAACGCGACAACGGAAACGGAGCGAAATCCATGGCCGAACCGACACTGCAGCCCGGTGTGTTCGATCGACTGCTGAAGGACCGCATCATCTGGCTCGGCTCTGAGGTGCGCGACGACAACGCGAACGAGATCGCTGCGAAGCTGCTGCTCCTCGCGGCGGAGGACCCGAAGAAGGACATCTACCTCTACGTCAACTCGCCCGGCGGCTCGATCACGGCCGGCATGGCGATCTACGACACGATGCAGTTCGTGCCGAACGACATCGTCACCGTCGGCATCGGCATGGCCGCGTCGATGGGGCAGCTCCTCCTCACGGCCGGCACGAAGGGCAAGCGGTACATCACCCCCAACGCGCGCGTGCTGCTGCACCAGCCGCACGGCGGCTTCGGCGGCACCGCGAGCGACATCCAGACGCAGGCGCAGCTCATCCTCGACATGAAGCGCCGCCTCGCCGAGATCACCGCGGCGCAGACCGGCAAGTCCGTCGAGCAGATCAACGCCGACGGCGACCGCGACCGCTGGTTCAACGCGCAGGAGGCGCTCGAGTACGGCTTCGTGGACCACATCCGCGAGTCGGCGCTCGACGTGTCCGGCGGCGGCGGGACCGACCAGGCTGCGTAGGACGAGAGAAGAGAGAACGAGCGAATGAACACCCCCACCTTCGGCGGCGTCGCGAACGGCGGCCTGCAGATGCCGGGCTCGCGCTACATCCTGCCGAGCTTCGAGGAGCGCACGGCCTACGGCTACAAGCGCCAGGACCCCTACGCGAAGCTCTTCGAGGACCGCATCATCTTCCTGGGCGTCCAGGTCGACGACGCGTCGGCCGACGACATCATGGCCCAGCTGCTGGTGCTCGAGTCGATGGACCCCGACCGCGACATCATCCTCTACATCAACTCGCCCGGCGGCTCCTTCACGGCCATGACGGCGATCTACGACACGATGCAGTACATCCGGCCGCAGATCCAGACCGTCGTCCTCGGCCAGGCCGCATCGGCCGCGGCCGTGATCGCCTCGGCCGGCACCCCGGGCAAGCGCCTCGCGCTGCCGAACGCCCGAGTGCTCATCCACCAGCCCGCCATGGGCGAGGCCGGCCACGGCCAGGCCTCCGACATCGAGATCCAGGCCGCCGAGATCATGCGCATGCGCTCGTGGCTCGAGGAGACGCTCTCGCGTCACTCGAACCGCACGCAGGAGCAGGTCAACGCCGACATCGACCGCGACAAGATCCTGTCCGCCGAGGAGGCCCTCGAGTACGGCCTCATCGACCAGGTGCTCACCTCGCGCAAGAGCCTGCCGGCGCTCGCGCGCTAGCCGATCCGACCGCGTGAACGCGGCGGCCGACCGGTCCCGACCGGCTCGTCCGCCGCGTTTCGCGCGTGCGGGCCAGCGGCTGCCGCGGGGTTCGCGGAGCGCGAAACCGCGGCTCCACCCCAATACGGGCGCGCCACGCCGCAACGCTCCGATCTCGGGCTAGGCTCGGATCAGACTCGTCGACAGGGAGGGTTCGATGGCACGCATCGGGGAGAGCGCCGACCTGCTCAAGTGCTCCTTCTGCGGCAAGAGCCAGAAGCAGGTCCAGCAGCTCATCGCCGGGCCCGGCGTCTACATCTGCGACGAGTGCGTCGAACTCTGCAACGAGATCATCGAGGAGCGGCTCGCCGAGGCCGGCGAGACCGAGGCCGGCGAGTTCGAGCTGCCGAAGCCGAAGGAGATCTTCGCCTTCCTCGAGGAGTACGTCATCGGGCAGGATGCCGCGAAGCGCGCCCTGGCCGTGGCGGTCTACAACCACTACAAGCGCGTCCGCGCCCGCACGACGCTCACCCCGGCCGACCGCGCCCACGACGACGTCGAGATCGCGAAGTCGAACATCCTCCTCATCGGCCCGACGGGCTGCGGCAAGACCTACCTCGCCCAGACGCTCGCGAAGCAGCTCAACGTGCCGTTCGCCGTCGCCGACGCCACCGCCCTCACCGAGGCGGGCTACGTCGGCGAAGACGTCGAGAACATCCTCCTCAAGCTCATCCAGGCCGCCGACTACGACGTGAAGCGCGCCGAGACCGGCATCATCTACATCGACGAGGTCGACAAGATCGCCCGCAAGGCCGAGAACCCGTCGATCACGCGCGACGTCTCGGGCGAGGGGGTGCAGCAGGCGCTCCTGAAGATCCTCGAGGGCACGGTCGCATCGGTGCCGCCGCAGGGCGGGCGGAAGCATCCGCACCAGGAGTTCATCCAGATCGACACCACGAACGTGCTGTTCATCGTCGCCGGCGCGTTCGCCGGGCTCGAGGACATCATCTCCTCGCGTGCGGGCAAGCGCGGCATCGGCTTCGGCGCCCCGCTGCACAGCAAGCAGGACGAGGCCGAGCTGTTCAGCGAGGTCCTCCCCGAAGACCTGCACAAGTTCGGCCTCATCCCCGAGTTCATCGGCCGCCTTCCCGTGGTGGCCACCGTCACGCCGCTCGACCGCGACGCGCTCATGGAGATCCTCACCGAGCCGAAGAACGCGCTCGTGAAGCAGTACCAGCGCATGTTCGAGCTCGACGGCGTGGAGCTCGACTTCGAGGAGGCGGCACTCGAGGCCATCGCCGACCTGGCCGTGCTGCGCCAGACCGGCGCCCGCGGCCTCCGCGCCATCATGGAGGAGGTGCTCGGACCCATCATGTTCGAGGTGCCCTCGTCCACCGGTGTCGCCCGGGTCGTCGTCACGAAGGCGGCGGTGCTCGACAACGCGGCGCCCACCATCGTGCCGCACAAGCCGCGTCGCGCCGAGAAGTCCGCGTAGCGGCGACTCAGTCGTAGACGCGCACGAGCTGCCAGTGCGCGCCGTCGTGCTCGACGTCGAACACGTGCGTCTCGCCGTCGTCGGCGCTCGCCTGGAATCGCCAGCCCGAGATCGCCAGTGGCACACGGCCGGGCGAGACATCGTGGCCTGCGAACGGCGCCCACCAGTCGCAGGGGCCGACGAGCGCCGTCGGCATGTCGGTCACGCGGAACCGCCGCGCGCGCCATACGAGCCGCTGAGGCTCACCGGCGTCGCTCGTCCAGACCTCGACGAGCTCCTGCACCCGGGGCATGCGCACCTCCACCGCGTTCGAACGTATGTTCGAATGGTAGCACCGGGCGTGGCGCGGCGGCAGGGTCGAGAGGGCGAACCGGGCCAACCGTCAGCAGCGCGGGCCAAGGCGCTCGCGCGCTCAACCCGCCAGTTCAGGCACGCGAGTGATCAGGCGAGGTCGTCGTCGGATCGCGCGCCGAAGACGATCTCGTCCCAACTCGGCATGGAGGCGCGGCCCTTCTTGGCGGGCCGCTGCGAACCGTTCGAGCCGTTCGCGGGCTTGTTCGACGCGCCAGAGGTCTTGCCGCCGCCCCACAGCGCCCGTGCCGCGGCGCCGGGCTTGTCCTCGGGTGCGGCCTCGGCCGGCTGCGACTTCGGGGCTTCCGATGCTTGGGCCGGCGCGGGAGCGAGCGGCGGCGGCAGCTGCGGTTGCTCGGGCTCCGCGGCCGCGGACTCGCGCTCCCCGCGACGGCGTCGGAGCGCCTCGAGCAGGTCGGCGGTCTCGCCCATCGACTCCTTCGGCTCGTCCGCGCGCTTGATCGCGGCGCGGGTGACCGCGGGGCTCGACGTCGCGGGCGTCGCGCGGGCGTAGGGGAGCGGCTCGAGGTGCGGCGCGGTGTCGTGCTCGCCGAACTCGGGCTCGTCGAAGGTGAACGCGCCGCTGTCGAAGCGCGACTCGTCGGCCTCAGGGGCCACGGCGCGCAGCCGTGGGATGAGGCCGCCCTTCAGCTCGCCCTGCTGCGAGAGCGTCGTCGCCTCGCCGTTCATCGGGTGCAGCGACTGCTTGCGGGGCTCGAATCCCCACCGCGCGTCGTGGTCGATCGCGTCGGCCGTGAACTCGAGCTTGACGATCCAGCCGCGCTCCTCGTCCTTCCAGCTCGCCCAGCGTTCGCCGTGCGCGCCGAGCTTCGAAAGGCGGTCGCGGATCACGCTGCCGAACGTGGGCGGGTCGTCGTTGGGGTCGGCCTCGACCGTGACGTGCACGGGAACGGCGAGGGCGGAGGTCACCACGTGCTCGCGCTCGGCGAGGACCGGGCCCTCGAAGCGGCGGACGTAGTCGACGGATGCCCCGGTGACCTGCGCCACGTCCTCGGCGGACAGCCCGGAGCGGATGAGCGACTGCACCTCGCGCGGCGAGGGCTTCGGGCCGGTGTGCGTTTCGGGCTGCGCCTGGCGGATCCGCGACTGCAGGACCTCGTCGATCTCGATCCGGAAGCGTGCGCCATCGTCGGAGGCGGCGAGCAGCGCGCCGTTCTCGACTCCGATTACCTTCAGTTCCTGCATCGCGACAAGCCCTTCCGTGCCTTCGTCTCCGCCCAAGGATGCCACGGGCGAAGGGGAGCGTTCGGGAATAGCACGGGCGCGCCGGAAGTTGACGAGGTAGCCGGTCCGCACAGCCGTGCAAGCGGGACGCAAGTGGTTTGCTTACGCCACCGATTTGATGCAGACTATCGCCGCCGAATCTTCGGCGATGAGGAAATGGATGGGAATGGCAACGGATTACGACGCACCGCGCAAGACCGAAGACGACTCCGAGTCGATCGAGGCCCTGAAGGAGCGCGTCCCCGACAAGATGTCGGGTGTGGTGGACGTCGAAGACGCCGACAACCCCGGCGGCTTCGACCTGCCCGGAGCCGACCTCTCCGACGTCGAGCTCGACGTCGTGGTGCTGCCCCCGCAGGCCGATGAGTTCACGTGCGTGAACTGCTTCCTCGTGAAGCACCGCTCGCAGATCGACCACGAGACCAAGCTCGGTCCGATCTGCATGGAGTGCGCCTCCTAGGTCGTGCCCTCCCCGCGCTCAGGCCGTCGTGATCCGTTGATCACGGCGGCCAGTTCTTTGGGCCGACGGCTCGACAGCAGCCAGTACGGCGCCGGGTCCGCGGGATCGGTGATGGGCACGCGCACCACGGGGTGCACCCATCCGCGGATCACGAGGTACGCGCGTGCGTCGAGTCCCGTGCCGCGCTCGATGCGCGCGGCCGCGTCGAACGCGGCGACCGCCTCGCCCGTGTGGTCGAGGGAGATCTGGGCGCGGCCGGCCAGCAGCATCCGATCCCGCACCTCGATGACCGGTGCCGTGAGCGTGAGCGAGCCCACCGCGGCGATGTAGAGGACGATGCCGGTCACGATGCCGGCCGGCAGCGAGACGGGGGCGAGCACGAGGATGCTCGCGGGGACGAGCAGGAGCGTCGCGATGTAGATCCACGGCGACGGCCACAGCTTCTCGCGGTAGTCGGGCATGGAACTATCAGACCAGACTTCTGCACTACCCTCGAACAGTGACCGATTCCGTCGATGTGCTGATCACGGCCGATCGCGTCCCGTCGTACGCCCATCCGGGCGATGCGGGCGCCGACCTCCATGCCTCCGAGTCCGTCGTGCTGGGCCCCGGCGAGCGTGCCACGGTCGGCACGGGCGTCGCGATCGCGCTGCCCGACGGCTACGTCGGATTCGTGGTCCCGCGGTCGGGGCTCGCGTTCAAGCACGGCCTCACGATCGTGAACGCGCCGGGCACCGTCGACGCCGGATACCGCGGCGAGATCAGGGTCGCGCTGCTCAACACCGACGCCCGCGAGCCCTACGCGATCGAGGCCGGCGACCGCATCGCCCAGCTCGTCGTCATGCCGGTCAGCCGGGCGCGGTTCGTCAAGGTCGAGCGGCTCCCCGGCAGCCTGCGCGGCGAGGGGGGATTCGGCTCCACGGGATTCGGGGAGCACAAGTCAGGAGTGAACGCGTGAGCGACATCGAGAACGTCGACGACGTCCCCGTCGACCAGCCCAAGTCCGCACCCGAGGACCGGGCCACCGCCGGCCCGTTCGACGAGTCCGAGGCGAACCCCGTGCGGCCCTACGTCGACCTCGGCGGCGTGAAGGTGCTGCCCCGCGAGGGCCTGCACCTGCGCCTCGAGGTCGAGGAGGGCACGAAGCGCGTCGTCGCGATCGGCCTCGACTACGCCAACTCGACCCTGCAGGTGCAGCCGTTCGCCGCGCCGCGCTCCGCCGGGCTGTGGCACGAGATCCGCGCGCAGATCGCCGACCAGATCGCCCGGCAGGGCGGCACCACCACGGTGCGCGAGGGCGCGTTCGGCCCCGAGCTGCTCGCCCAGATCCCCGTCGCCGCCGCAGAGGGCCAGGCCGGGCACATGCGCCTCGCCCGCTTCATCGGCGTCGACGGTCCGCGCTGGTTCCTGCGCGGCGTGATCGCCGGCGAGGCGGCGGTCGACCCGGCCGCGGCCGCCCAGGTGGAGGACCTCTTCCGTTCGATCGTCGTCGTGCGCGGCTCGACGCCCATGCCGCCGCGCGACCTCATCCCGCTGCGCATGCCGGCCGCCTCGTCCGGCACGCCCACCGCGTAGCGATGCAGGGACCCGACGCCGAGCGCGAGCCCGGGCACGACGAGCGGGCGGATGCCGCGGCGCAGCCGCCGGCCGAACCGGCACCCGGTGCCGCCGACGCCGGTTCGGTCGACGACGCGACGTCCGCTGCCGCCGACGACGTGACGCCGTACGGCCCTGATGCGGCGACCGCCGGCGCTGCGGACCGCCCCGACTCGGGCGAGTTCGCTCGCCAGTTCGCCGCGGCCGCGGAGAAGAGCGGACTCGGCGCGATCGCGCGCGAAGAGAAGCTGACCGGCCGCGACCTCCTCACGGCGGTCGGGGGAGTGCGCGGCATCCTCGAGGCGCTTCTGCCGGGCCTCGTCTTCCTCGTGACCTACAGCCTGCTCACGAGCGTTGCGGGCCAGGACCCGCAGGCCGCCCTCGTGCCGGCCCTCGCGGCATCCGTCGGGCTCGCGGTCGTGTTCACCCTCGCCCGCATCGTGACGAAGGGGCAGCCCACCCAGGCGATCGCCGGCCTGATCGGCGTGATCGCCTCGGCCGCGCTCGCGCTCTGGACCGGCGACGCCCGCGACAACTACGTGCTCGGGTTCTTCACGAACGCGGCCTACGCCGTGGCGCTCCTGATCTCGCTCCTCGTCCGCTGGCCGGCGATCGGGCTCATCGTGGGCTTCCTGATGGGCGACGGCGTGGCGTGGCGCGAAGACCGGCGCAAGTACCGCGCCGCGCAGTTCCTGACTCTCGTCTGGATCGGGCTCTTCGTCGCACGGCTCGTGGTGCAGGTGCCGCTCTACCTCGTCGACAACGTCGAGGCGCTCGGCGTGACCCGGCTGCTCATGGGCGTGCCGCTCTACGCCCTCGTGCTGGTGTTCACGTGGCTCGTCGTGCGGGCGGTCTACCCGTCGGCCGCGCGCTCCGGCGAGTGATACAGTTATCTCGACGTCAAGATAAATCCGTCCCCATGACGGTGCCGGTCCGTGGCACGCTTAGGTGAGCCTTGCTGGATCAGCTCCCTGTCTGACGGAGAAGATGGAGCGTCGTGCGCGTGCTCGCGCGGCATCCGCGAAGGAGAGGACATCGTGTCTGCAGTGAACAGTTTCGGGGCGAAGGACACGCTCCACGTCGGTGACCAGTCCTACGAGATCTACCGTCTCGACACGGTGCCCGGTCACGAGAAGCTGCCGTTCAGCCTGAAGGTGCTCCTCGAGAACCTCCTCCGCACCGAGGACGGCGCCAACGTCACGAAGGCGCAGATCGAGGCGCTCGGCTCCTGGGTCCCGACGGCCGAGCCCGACACCGAGATCCAGTTCACGCCGGCGCGCGTGGTCATGCAGGACTTCACCGGCGTGCCCTGCATCGTCGACCTCGCCACCATGCGCGAGGCCGTCCTCGCCCTCGGCGGCGACCCCAACCGCATCAACCCGCTCTCGCCGGCCGAGATGGTCATCGACCACTCCGTCATCGCCGACCTCTTCGGCAGCGAGAACGCCCTCGAGCGCAACGTCGAGATCGAGTACGAGCGCAACGGCGAGCGCTACCAGTTCCTGCGCTGGGGCCAGACCGCGTTCGACGACTTCAAGGTCGTCCCCCCGGGCACGGGCATCGTGCACCAGGTGAACATCGAGCACCTCGCGAAGGTCATCTACCACCGCACCGTGTCGACTGACGGGGGCGACGGCGTGACCCGCGCCTACCCCGACACGTGCGTCGGCACCGACTCGCACACGACGATGGTCAACGGCCTCGGCGTGCTCGGATGGGGCGTCGGCGGCATCGAGGCCGAGGCGGCCATGCTCGGCCAGCCCGTCTCGATGCTCATCCCCAAGGTCGTCGGCTTCAAGCTCTCGGGCGAGATCCCCATGGGCGTCACCGCCACCGACGTGGTGCTCACGATCACCGACATGCTGCGCAAGCACGGCGTGGTCGGCAAGTTCGTGGAGTTCTACGGCTCGGGCGTGGCATCCGTGCCGCTCGCCAACCGCGCCACCATCGGCAACATGAGCCCCGAGTTCGGCTCGACCGCCGCCATCTTCCCGATCGACGACGTGACGATCGAGTACCTGCGCCTCACCGGCCGCAGCGAGGAGCAGCTCGCGCTCGTCGAGGAGTACTCGAAGGTGCAGCAGCTCTGGCACGACCCCGAGAACGAGGCCGTCTACTCGGAGTACCTCGAGCTCGACCTGTCGACCGTGGTGCCGTCGATCGCCGGCCCCAAGCGGCCGCAGGACCGCATCGTCCTCGCCGACGCGAAGGCGCAGTTCGAGAAGGACCTCACCGACTACGCCGACGTCGAGCACGACCTCGTCGACCTCGAGATCTCCGAGTCCTTCCCGGCGTCCGACCCGCCGAGCAACACCCCTGAGGACGAGTACAACCTGCACGTCCACCATCACCACTCGCACGCGCCGAAGTCCGCGTCGAAGCCCACGCGGGTCGAGGCCGCCGACGGGGCGAGCTACACGCTCGACCACGGCGCGGTGACGATCGCGGCCATCACGTCGTGCACGAACACCTCGAACCCGTCGGTCATGCTCGCCGCGGGCCTGCTCGCGCGCAACGCGGTGAAGAAGGGCCTGAAGGCCAAGCCGTGGGTGAAGACCACGCTGGCGCCGGGGTCGAAGGTCGTGACCGACTACTACGAGAAGGCCGGCCTCACCCAGGACCTCGAGGACCTCGGCTTCTACACCGTCGGCTACGGCTGCACCACCTGCATCGGCAACTCGGGCCCGCTCATCGAGGAGGTCTCGGCCGCGGTGCAGGAGAACGACCTCGCCGTGACCGCGGTGCTCTCGGGCAACCGCAACTTCGAGGGCCGCATCAACCCCGACGTGAAGATGAACTACCTCGCGAGCCCGCCGCTCGTGATCGCGTACTCGCTCGCCGGCTCGATGAACTTCGACTTCGAGACGGATGCCCTCGGCACCGACACGGACGGCAACGACGTCTTCCTCAAGGACATCTGGCCCGACGCGGCGGAGGTGCAGAAGACGATCGACGAGTCGATCAACGAGGAGATGTTCACGCAGCAGTACGCGAGCGTCTTCGAGGGCGATGAGCGCTGGCGCACCCTGCCGACCCCGACGGGTGCCATCTTCGAGTGGGATGCCGAGTCGACCTACGTGCGCCGGCCCCCGTACTTCGAGGGCATGACGCTCGAGACCACGCCGGTGACCGACATCGTCGGCGCACGCGTGCTCGCGAAGCTCGGCGACTCGGTCACCACCGACCACATCTCGCCGGCCGGCTCGATCAAGGCCGACAGCCCCGCGGGCCAGTACCTCACCGAGCACGGCGTCGACCGCAAGGACTTCAACTCCTACGGCTCGCGTCGCGGCAACCACGAGGTCATGATCCGCGGCACGTTCGCGAACATCCGCCTGAAGAACCAGCTCCTCGACGGCGTCGAGGGCGGCTTCACGCGCGACTTCACGCAGGAGGGCGGCCCGCAGTCGTTCATCTACGACGCGTCGATGAACTACCAGGCGCAGGGCACCCCGCTCGTCATCTTCGGCGGCAAGGAGTACGGCTCGGGCTCGAGCCGCGACTGGGCCGCGAAGGGCACGAACCTGCTGGGCGTGAAGGCCGTCATCACCGAGAGCTTCGAGCGCATCCACCGTTCGAACCTCATCGGCATGGGCGTCGTGCCGCTGCAGTTCCCGGCCGGTGAGACCGCGGACTCGCTCGGGCTCGACGGCACCGAGGTCGTCTCGATCTCTGGCCTCGAGCAGCTCAACGAGGGCACCACGCCGCGCACCGTGCACGTGGTCGCCGAGCCGAGCGAGGACTCGCCAGAGGGCAAGCAGACCGTCGAGTTCGACGCGGTCGTGCGCATCGACACCCCAGGTGAGGCGGACTACTACCGCAACGGCGGCATCCTGCAGTACGTACTGCGCTCGCTCGTCTGAGCGCTCGCTCGTCAGAGCCCGACGCACCGACGGCCCGGTCCCTTCGAAGGGCCGGGCCGTCGTCGTTCCCGGCATGTGCTCAGCCGCGGCGCCACGAGGACGGTACGCCCAGGTCGTCGAGGGCGCCCAGCATCCGCTCGCCGAGCAGCCGCAGCCGGTCGGCGGGCTCCCGGCTGAACACGAGTCGCACGTGGCGGTCGGCGATGCGGCCGCCCCACCCCGTCATGGGCGTCGCGGCCACCTTGTGCGCGAGCAGCGCGCGCGAGAGGTCCTCGGCGTCGACACCGAGTTCGCGGGCGTCCAGCAGCTGCGACCAGCCGCCGGCGGCGGGCGTCATCGGGAAGCCCCGCAGTTCGGCGCCGACCACGTCGCGCCGCTCCTGCCACGCTGCGACGCAAGCCGCGAGGCCGTCGTCGGGCGCACTGAGTGCCGCGAGCGCACCGGCCTGGCCGATGCCGCCGGCGACGATGCCGTTGTAGATGTGCACGACCGCGAGGTCGCGCATGACGAGCTCGGATGCGACCATCCATCCGATTCGCCAGCCGATCATGCGCTGCTCGCAGCTCACCGTCCCGATGGTGACGGTGCGATCGCGCATTCCCGCGAGCTGCAGCGGATGCCGCACCGGCGCGCCGTCGAAGACGATGCCCTCCATCAGGCCCCAGTAGAGCAGCCAGAGGTCGCGCTCGACGCAGAGCCGGGCGACCTCCGTCCACTCCTCGTCGGTGAGCACGCATCCGGTCGGGAACGACGGATTGAGCAGCAGGATGGCGCGCGTGCGATTCGTGACGGCCTCGGCGAGCACCTCGAGGTCGAGGCGCCATGCCCGTCCGTCGCTTCGCAGCGGCACCAGCCGCGGCACGGCGCCGACGAGCCGCACCCGGTTCACCAGGCCGGCGTAGCAGGGGTCGGTGAGGATCACCTCGTCCCCCTGGTCGACGAGCGCGAGGAGCGCATCGAGCACCGCGTCGCCGTCCGACGGCGTGATCACGACCTCCCGTTCGGGGTCGAACGCGACGCCCGAACGTCCGCGGACCCGGGCCGCGACCGCCTCGCGGAGGTCGAGCCTGCCGATGAACGGCAGGTAGGAGTTCGCCGAGAGCTCGCCCACCGCCGCGCGGGTCGCCTCGATCGCCTCGGCCGGCGGGGCGAGGTCGGTGTCGAGGTTCTCCAGCCGCAGCACGTCGGGATCGTTCCCGGCCGCGTCGGCCACGACGTCGATGTTGAAGCCGGCGACATTCGCCAGGCGTGCGGGTCGTGTTCGCATGACCGCCTCCGGGCGGCTCCCGCCGGGCCTCGGGGCCGTCGGTCGCATTCTCGTCCGGTCGGAACGAGTCCGCCACCCCCGCCGGGCACGCCCGGCGGGGTCGCGTAGAATCGACGGGTGCCTCGCCCTACCGGGGCGTGGGAAAGGCGGTTCCGATGACCCTGCTCGAGAACATCTCGGGACCGCGCGACCTCGACGCGCTGAGTCACGAGCAGCTCGAGCAGCTCGCGACGGAGATCCGCGAGTACCTCGTGGCATCCGTGTCGAAGACGGGCGGTCACCTCGGGCCGAACCTCGGCGTCGTGGAGATGACGATCGCGATCCACCGGGTGTTCGACTCGCCTCGCGACGCGATCGTGTTCGACACCGGGCACCAGTCGTACGTGCACAAGCTCCTCACGGGTCGTCGCGACCTCTCGACGCTGCGCAAGACCGGCGGGCTCGCCGGCTACCCCCAGCGGTCGGAGTCCGAGCACGACATCGTCGAGAGCTCGCACGCGTCGAGCTCGCTCTCGTGGGCCGACGGCATCTCGAAGGCGTTCGAGATGACCGGGCAGGACCACCGGCACGTCGTCGCCGTGGTCGGCGACGGCGCGCTCACGGGCGGAATGACGTGGGAGGCGCTCAACAACATCTCCGACGACAACACCCGCAAGCTCATCGTCATCGTCAACGACAACGGCCGCTCCTACGCGCCCACGATCGGCGGCATGGGCCGGTTCCTGAGCGCGGTGCGCACCAAGCAGACCTACCGCAACCTGCATCTCTCGAGCAGCCGGGCCGCCGATCGGCTGGGCGGCCCCGCGCGGGCCTTCTACCGCGGTGTCCGCGGCGGCCTGCACGGCTTCCTCAGCCGCTTCACGGGCAACGAGGCGCTCTACTCGAACCTCGACATCAAGTACCTGGGGCCCGTCGACGGCCACGACGAGCGCGCCATGGAGGAGGCGCTCCGTCAGGCGAAGGACTACGGCGCGCCCGTCATCGTGCACGCGATCACCGACAAGGGCCGCGGCTACGAGCCCGCGCGTCGCGACATCGCCGACCAGTTCCACGCCGTCGGCCAGATCGACCCCGAGACGGGGGAGTCACTCGAGAAGGCGTCGGCGCCGTCGTGGACGAGCGTGTTCGCCGACGAGCTCGTGCGGCTCGCCGAGCACGACGAGCGCCTCGTCGGCATCACCGCGGCGATGCTCCGGCCCACCGGCCTGCACCGCATGGCCGAGCGCTTCCCGAACCGCGTGTTCGACGTCGGCATCGCCGAGCAGCACGCCGCGACCTCGGCGGCCGGCCTCGCGTTCGGCGGCCTCCACCCCGTCGTCGCCGTGTACGCGACGTTCATCAACCGGGCGTTCGACCAGGTGCTGATGGATGTCGCGCTGCACAAGGCCGGCGTCACGTTCGTGCTCGACCGCGCCGGCGTCACCGGCCCCGACGGCCCGAGCCACCACGGTGTCTGGGACCTCTCGATCCTGCAGGTCGTTCCCGGCATCCGCATCGCCGCCCCTCGCGACTCGGTTCGCCTCGCCGAAGAGCTGGCCGAGGCCGTCGCAGTCGACGACGCACCCACGGTGCTGCGCTTCCCGAAGGGCACGGTCGGGGTCGACTACGACGCGATCCGCCGCACCGACGACGGCGTCGACGTGCTCGCCGAGTCCGCGCGCAAGGACGTGCTGCTCGTCACGGTCGGCCCGATGGCCGGCATCGGACTCCAGGTCGCCGAGCGCCTCGAGGCGCAGGGGATCGGCGCCACCGTCGTCGACCCGCGCTGGGTCGTGCCCGTGCCGCGCAGCGTCATCGACCTCGCACGAGAGCACCGCATCGTCGTGAGCCTGGAAGACGGGATCCGCGTCGGCGGCATCGGCACGCGCATCCGCCAGGACCTGCGCGAGGCCGACGTCGACACCGCGGTGACCGAGATCGGCCTGCCCGACGAGTTCCTCGAGCACGGCTCGCGCGGCGACATCCTCGAGCGCGTCGGCCTCACCCCGCAGCACATCGCGCGCGACGTGACCGCGATGGTGCTCGGCTCCAAGCTGCCGCACGCGCGCGGCGCGGGCCTCGAGCACGTCTCGAGCGACACGGGTTCGCAGCCGCGCGTGTGACGCGAACGGCCCCCGGCGAGTGCCGAGGGCCGTTCGAGACGACGGATGCCGCTACGCGACCGCCGCGGCCTGCTTCGAGCCGACGCCCCGGATGGCCGGGTGGTGGAACGTGTCGCCGAAGGCGCGCTCGGAGGCACCGACCCGGTCGAGGTAGGGGGTCGCCCCGCCTGCCTGGAAGGGCCAGCCCGCGCCGAGGATGAGGCACAGGTCGATGTCCTCGGCCGCCGCGACGACGCCCTCGTCGAGCATGAGCTTGATCTCGCGGGCGAGTTCGTCCTCGACGCGACGCAGGATGGTCGTCTCGTCGACGGGCTTCTTGCCGACGGTGATCGCCCTCTTCGCGTCCTTCGTGAGGTCGGTGACCTTGCCGTGCTTGTCCTTCTCGACGACGGGGCCGCCGAGCTCGGCAAGCGCGTGCAGGTTCTCCGACGAGTAGAACCGGTCGGGGAACTCGCGCACCATGGTGTCCTGCACGTGGGCAGCGACGGCCCAGCCGACCAGGTCGATGAGCTCGAACGGGCCCATCGGCAGGCCGATCGGCGCGAGCGCCCGCTCGACGACCGGCACCGGGGTGCCCTCGTCGACCGCGCGCGCCGCCTCGCCCATGACCTTGGCGAGCAGGCGGTTCACGACGAAGCCGGGAGCGTCGGCGGTGAGCACGGCGCTCTTCTTCAGCTTCGCGGCGACGGCGAACGCCGTGGCGAGCGTCGCGTCATCGGTGGCCGGGGCCTTCACGATCTCGAGGAGCGGCATGATCGCCACCGGGTTGAAGAAATGGAAGCCGACGACGCGCTCGGGGTGGGCGAGCTTCGCGCCGATCTGCTCGACCGAGAGCGACGAGGTGTTCGTCGCGAGGATCGCGGACTCGGAGAGGAACGGCTCGACCTCGGCGAACACCTGCTGCTTGACGGCGAGGTCCTCGAAGACGGCCTCGATGACCCAGTCGCAGTCCGCGAAGTCGGCCTTGTCGGTCGTGCCGCTCACGAGCGCGCGGAGGCGGTTGGCCTCGTCGGCGTCGATGCGACCCTTCTGCTCGAGGGTGCCGATCTCGTCGTGGATGTACGCGATGCCCTTGTCGACGCGCGCCTGGTCGAGGTCGGTGATGACGACCGGGATCTGGAGCCGACGCACGAAGAGCAGCGCGAACTGGCTCGCCATGAGCCCGGCGCCGATGATGCCGACCTTGGTGACCTTGCGCGCGAGTTCCTTGGCGGGCGCGCCCGCCGGCTTCTTCGCGCGCTTCTGCACGAGGTTGAACGCGTAGATCGACGCCACGAACTGGTCGCCGGCCACGAGGTCGGCGAGCGCCTCGTCCTCGCGGGCGAACGCCTCGGCCTTCGTGCCGCCCTTCGCGGCCTTCAGCAGGTCGAGCGCGACGTACGGCGACTTCGCGGTCGTGCCGATCTTGCCCTCGAGGCTCTTGCGGGCGATGTTGATCGCGATGTCCCACTTGGCGAGCCGCTCGAGCTTGCCGGGAACGTTGGGGCGCTTGACGTCGATCTTGCCGCCGAGCACGCCGTCGGCCCACTTCAGCGAGTCCTCGAGGAAGTTCACCGGCGAGAACATCGCGTCGGCGATGCCCAGGTCGAGGGCGTCCTTCGCCTTCAGCATGCGGTTGTTCTTCAGCGGGTTCTCGACGACCACGCGCAGGGCGTTCTCGATGCCGATCAGGTTCGGCAGGAGGTAGGCGCCGCCCCACGCCGGCACGATGCCGAGGAAGACCTCGGGCAGGGCGATGGCCGGCGCCGAGGCATCCACGGTGCGGTAGTCCGAGTTCAGCGCGACCTCGAGGCCGCCGCCGAGGGCGAGCCCGTTGATGAACGTGAACGACGGAACCCCGAGCTCGCCGAGCTTGCCGAAGACCATGTGGCCGAGCTGGCCCATCTTCAGCGCCATGTCCCGGCTCGGGATCTCGCCGACCTTCGAGAGGTCGGCGCCCGCGGCGAGGAAGTACGGCTTGCCGGTGATCGCGACGGCCTGGATCTCGCCGGCCGCAGCCCGCGCCTGCAGCTCGTCGAGCCGTTCGCCGAGCTCGAGCATCGTCACGGGACCGAGCGTCGAGGGGCGCGTGTGGTCGCGGTCGTTGTCGAGCGTGATGAGCGCGAGCGTGCGGCCCGAGGGCAGGCGGATGTCGCGGACGTACGAGTGCGTGACGACCTCGTCGTCGGCGAACGCGGCCGCAAGCTCGGAGAAGTCGATCTTCGAGTAGTCGGTCATGTCGCTCAGCGGCCCTTTCCGTAGCGCTTGTGGTGCGGGTTCTCCCAGATGACGCTGCCGCCCTGGCCGAGGCCGACGCACATGGCGGTGAGGCCGTAGCGCACCTCGGGGTGCTGTTCGAACTGGCGGGCGAGCTGCAGCATGAGGCGGACGCCCGACGCGGCGAGCGGGTGGCCGATCGCGATCGCGCCGCCCCACGGGTTGACGCGCGGATCCTCGTCGTCGATGCCGAAGTGGTCGAGGAAGCTCAGCACCTGCACGGCGAACGCCTCGTTGAGCTCGAACAGTCCGATGTCGTCGATCGTGAGGCCGGCGTTCTTGAGCGCCTTCTCGGTCGACGGGATCGGGCCGATGCCCATCACCTCGGGCTCGACGCCGGCGAAGCCGAAGCTCACCATGCGCATCTTGACCGAGAGGCCGAGCTCCTTCGCGGCATCCGAGCTCGCCAGGATGGCGGCCGTGGCGCCGTCGGTGAGCGGCGACGCGTTGCCCGCCGTCACGCGACCGTGCGGGCGGAACGGGGTCTTGAGGGTCGCGAGGCCCTCCATCGTGGTCTCGGGACGACGTCCCTCGTCTTCGGTCGCGAGGCCCCAGCCCTCGGGGGTGCGCAGGGCCACGGGCACGAGGTCGGGCTGGATGTGCCCGGCGTCGTAGGCGGCCTGCAGCTTCTGCTGGCTGCGCATGCCGAAGCGGTCGCTGCGCTCCTTGGTGAGCTCGGGGAACCGGTCGTGCAGTCGCTCGGCGGTCGTGCCCATGTTGAGGGCGTCGGGGTTGACGAGCTTCTCGGCCAGGAACCGCGGGTTGGGGTCGGCGTCGAGGCCCATCGGGTGGCGTCCCATGTGCTCCACGCCGCCGGCGATGACGACGTCGTACTGGCCGAAGCCGATGCCCGCGCCCGTGGTGGTCACGGCGGTCATGGCGCCGGCGCACATGCGGTCGATGGCGAAGCCCGGCACGCTGAGGGGGAGTCCCGCGAGGATCGCGGCGGTGCGGCCGAGCGTGAGGCCTTGGTCGCCGGTCTGCGTCGTGGCGGCGATGGCCACGTCGTCGACGCGTTCCTTGGGCAGGTTCGGGTTGCGCTCGAGGAGTCCGGTGATCGCCTTCACGGCGAGGTCGTCGGCCCTCGTGTTCCAGTACATGCCCTTGTCGCCGGCTCGTCCGAACGGGGTGCGGACCCCGTCGACGAACACGACATCAGCTCGTTCAGCCACGCTGCAGCTCCGTTTCGATCAGAGGATGCTTCGATCCTAGGAACGCTTCGGAGAGGGGGCGGAATCGGTTGACGGAACCTACGATCCGCCGCTGGCGGCGTCCTGCACCGATTGTGACGCCTCCACAAAGGCGTCGGCGATGATCTGTGCGGTTTCCGCAACCTGCCACGGGCGCGCACCGAGGGCCGCGAGCGCTGCCGCGACCCCGGCCGCGCCGGACTCGGCGGGCGGCTGCCAGGCGACGCGACGCAGGTGGTCGGGCGTCAGCAGGTTCTCGACCGGCATCTCGAGCCGCTCGGCGACCTCGGCGACGCCGTCCTTCGCGAGCCGGAGCCTCGCGTCCGCTTCGGGGTTGCGCATGGCCCACGCCCGCGGCGGCGGCGGCGAGTCGCTGGGCACGCGCACGGCGGGGAGCTGGTTCGTCGCGAGGCCGGTCTCGACGGCGGTCCACCAGCGGTCGAGCTCGGAGCGGCTCGCACGGCCCGTGAACTCCCGGAGGTCGGCCAGGGCGCGGCGGGACTGCGGCATCGCCTTGGCGACGGCGAGGATCGAGGCATCGGGCACCATGCGACCCGGCGCGACGTCGAGTTCGGCCGCCCGGGCGTCGCGTGCGAGCCACAGCTCGCGTGCGACGGCGAGGTTGCGCGGGTTGCGCAGCCCGTGGATGCCGGAGAGGCGTCGCCACGGCTCGGCGGCCGCCGGCTTCGCCTCGCGGGTGAGCACCGCGGCGAACTCCTGGCCGGCGAGGACGGCCTTGCCGGATTCCTCGAGGCGCTCTGCCAGGCGGTCGCGCACGTCGACGAGGAGCTCGACGTCGAGCGCGGCATACGTCAGCCATGACTGCGGCAGCGGCCGGGTCGACCAGTCGGCGGCCGAGTGCTCCTTCGCGAGCTTGATGCCGAGCAGCTCCTCGACGACCGAGGCCAGGCCGACACGGGGCATCCCGAGCAGCCTGGCGGCGAGTTCGGTGTCGAAGATGTGGTCGGGGTCGAGCCCGACCTCGCGCAGGCAGGCGAGGTCCTGGCTCGCGGCGTGCAGCACCCACTCCTCGGCGTGGACGGCGTCCTCGAGCGCGGTGAAGTCGGGGATCTGCGGCGGGTCGAACAGGAACGTGCCCGAGCCGCGGCGGTACATCTGGATGAGGTAAGCGCGCTGCGAGTAGCGGAATCCGCTCGCGCGCTCGGCGTCGACCGCGACGGGACCCTCGCCGTCGGCGAGTCGCCGCACCGCGTCCTCGAAGTCGGCGGGCGACTCGATCACCCGGAATTCATCCACGCTTGGTCCTCCGTCGGGGCAGGGCGGTCACCCCCTCGGATCGAGGCGGCAGCCCCGCGAGCATGCACAACAACTCTCCCCAGCCTTCCACATGCGGGCCCACGGCGGCATCGAGGGGCGTCCAGGAGGCCCGCACCTCGATCTGCGCGCCGTCGCCCTGGCGGGCAAGCTCGCCGAATCCGGTGGACAGGATCTTGGTCGCAGTGCCGGAGGCCGCGATGTACCGGGCGCCGCGTGCATCGAGCGCGTCGACGAGCCACGACCATGCGACATCCGCCAGGAACGGGTCGAGGCCGATGTCGGTCTCGAGTGGAGCCTGCGCGAAGCACACGACCCGGAAGCGTCCGCCCCATGCCTCGGGCTCGTCGGGGTCGTAGAGCAGCACGAAGCGCCCGGTGCCGAGGTCGGAGTCGTCGCCGTGACGACTGGGAGCGACGTCGGCCGACAGCGCCACCGCCCAAGGTGCGAGCGAGCCTGGCGCGGGGATCTCCGACACGCGCAGCTCGGGCCGCAGCGAGGCCGCTCGCAAGGCCTCGAGTGCGGCCTCGAACTCGGCAGGCCGATGCGGCGAGGAGTCGGGCACGAGTGCAGACTAGGCTCTCGAACAGGGGTCATGTCGGCGGCACGCCGCATCGCATGCCAGACGGACGACACCTTCGCGAGGGAGGGCACGGATGGGTCGACGCACCGGCGCAGTCGGAACGCTCGGAGTCGCCGCAGTGGCCGTCGGGATGCTCACTGCGGCCGTCGCGGCCGCCGCCGCGGTGGTCACCGTGGCGTACGCCCGGCGAGTGGTGATCCCGCCCACGACGCGGCCCGACGAGGAGCGCATCGTCGGCGTCGACCTCGCCGCGGGCGAGGTCGTGCTCGCGGCATCCGACGAGACGCGCATGCGCGGCAGTTACGGCCTCTGGTTCGAGCACGACTCGGGCTACGCGCGGCTGGGCGACGTGATCGACGAGGACGAGCGCGTCGTGCGCCGGCGCGTCGAGTCCGTCGACTTCGGACGGCTCGACCGGGCCGGGCACGGCCGGGTCAGCGGGTGGTACCATCTCGGGCCGTGGGAGCTCGGGCACGAGTACGAGAACGTGGTGGTCGACACCCCGCTCGGGCCGGCCCCGGCGTGGTTCGTGCCCGCGGCAACGCCGACGGACCGCTGGGTCATCCAGGTGCACGGGCGCGGCGCGAAGCGCCAGGAGGCGCTGCGCGCGGTGGATCCCGTCAGGGAGGCGGGCTGGAACTCGCTCCTCATGTCGTATCGCAACGACGGCGAGGCGCCCGAGAGCGAGGACCGCCGCTACGGCCTCGGCGGCACCGAATGGGCCGACGTGGTCGCCGCCGTGCGCTTCGCGGAGGACCACGGCGCCGAGCGGATCGTGCTCATGGGCTGGTCGATGGGCGGCGCGATCGCGCTGCAGGCCGTGCTGCGCTCGGCCGCCGTCCGCGAGCGGCTCGTCGGGCTCATCCTCGACTCGCCCGCGATCGACTGGGTGGACATCCTCCGCTTCCAAGGCCAGGCGCTCGGCTTCCCACGCGGTCTCGGCGACGCGGTGGCCCGCGTCCTCGGAGGTCCGTGGAGCGGCGGGCTGACGGGCGTGGCCGCGCCCATCGACGTCGACGACCTCGATCCCGTCGCGCGCGCCGAGGAGCTTCCGGTCCCGATCCTGCTCATGCACAGCGTCGACGACGGCTTCGTGCCGATCGACGGCTCGCGCCGCCTCGCCGCAGCGCGACCCGACCTCGTGCAGTTCGAGGAGTTCGAGGGCGCCCGCCACACGAAGCTGTGGAACCACGACCCCGAGCGCTGGACGGGCCTCGTGCGGGGCTGGCTCGAGCGCAGCTCGCTCGACGCGCGCCGACTGGCCGACGAGGCCGAGATCACGGGCTAGACGGCCCGACGCAGGCACAGGGCGGCGGATGCCGCGGCGCGCTGCTGCGGCATCCGATCGCGTCAGGCGGCGACGCGCTCGTGCACTTGGCGCTTCACACGACCGAGCATGCCGGTCATGCCCCGCACCCGGAGCGGGGACACGGCCTCGGCGAGGCCGAGCGACTGCGGGTAGTCGGCGGGCACGTCGAGCACCTCGTCGACCGTGAGCCCGTCGAGGCCCTGCACCAGGATCGAGGCGAAGCCGCGCGTGGTTGGCGATTCGGCCGGCGCCGTCGCGTGCAGGTGCACGTGACCGTCGACGACCTCGACGAAGATGTAGACCGGCGACTGGCACTCCTCGACCTTCTCGAGGAGGTCGGGGTGGTCGCGATACCGCTCGGGCAGCTCGGGCAGCTCGTTCGAGAACTCGAGCAGCAGCTGCAGCCGGTCCTTGACGCCGAGCGCGAGGAAGTCCTCGCGGGTCTCGGCGAGCGGGGCGGGGAGGGTCGTGGCGTCCATCGGTTCCATTCTCCCATCTCGGACGCACGAGCTCGCCCGCCCGGCTCCCCGAGCGGATCGGGGAGGTCGACTAGCGGGTGGGGACCTCGCCGCGCTCGGCGCCCGAGACGATCGGCACGCGCACCGCGCTGCCCCACTCGGTCCACGAGCCGTCGTAGTTGCGCACCTTCTCGAAGCCGAGCAGGTGGGTGAGCACGAACCACGTGTGGCTCGAACGCTCGCCGATGCGGCAGTACGCGATCACGTCGTCGCCGTCCTGCAGCCCGGCCTCGCCGCGGTAGATCGCGTCGAGCTCCTCACGCGTCTTGAAGGTGCCGTCGGTCGCGGCGGCACGGGCCCAGGGCACGGATGCCGCGGTGGGGATGTGGCCGGCGCGCAGCGCGCCCTCCTCGGGGTAGGCGGGGGCGCTCGTGCGCTCGCCGTTGTACTCCTCGGGGGAGCGGACGTCGATGAGCGGGTTGCCGAAGTGGGCGAGCACGTCGTCCTTGAAGGCCCGGACGACGCTGTCGTCGCGCTCGACCACGGGGTAGTCGACGAGGCCCACCACGGGGACGTCGGTCGTCAGCTCGCGGCCCTCGGCGATCCAGAGGTCGCGGCCGCCGTCGAGGAGGCGCACGTCCTCGTGGCCGAAGAGCGTGAACACCCAGAGCGCGTAGGCGGCCCACCAGTTGTTCTTGTCGCCGTAGATGACGACCGTCGTGTCGCGCGAGATGCCCTTCGAGCCGAGCAGCGCGGCGAACTGCTCGCCGTCGATGTAGTCGCGCACGACGGGGTCGTTGAGGTCGGTGTGCCAGTCGACCTTGACGGCACCCGGGATGTGGCCGGTCTCGTACAGCAGCACGTCTTCGTCGGACTCGACGACCACGAGACCCGGTTGGCCCAGCCGCTCGGCGAGCCAGTCGGTGGTGACGAGACGCTCGGGGTGGGCGTACTCGGCGAACTTGGCAGCGGAGTCGAACTCGGCGGGCATGGGGAACCTCCTGGGAGCGTCGGGTCAGACGGGGTGAGCGGGGGAGCGGACTAGGCTGGTTACCTGTCCACCTCGAATCTACGCGGCGTGCGGGTGGAAGTCAGCATGCCCGTCATCCGGTGCAATACGGGAGTCCCTCCAGCATGACCACGGCAGCGAGCCATGCCCTCATCCGCCTCGTCGAGCGGAATCCGTCGATCTCGGCCGCGGAGATCGCCTCGGAGCTGGTGCCGCCGCCGCAGTTCGAGCACGCGTCCTTCGAATCCTATCGGCCCGACCCCGACTACCCGTCGCAGCAGGCGGCACTGGACCGGCTGAACGAGTTCGCCGGCGCCTGGCGCGCCGCGCAGCGCCCCGGCGGATTCTTCTCCCGCAAGCGACCGGCTCGCATCGAGCTCCCCGGCGTCTACCTCGACGGCGGCTTCGGCGTCGGCAAGACGCACCTCCTCGCGGCGCTCTGGCACGTCGCGCACGGTCCGAAGTACTTCGGCACGTTCATCGAGTACACCGCGCTCGTCGGCGCCCTCGGCTACGCCAAGGCGGTCGAGCTGCTGCGCGGCGCCCGCCTCGTCTGCATCGACGAGTTCGAGCTCGACGACCCGGGCGACACCATGCTCATGACGCGCTTCCTCGGCGAGCTGATGGCCGGCGGCACGCGCGTGGCCGCGACCTCGAACACGCCGCCGAACGCGCTCGGCGAGGGCCGGTTCGCGGCCTCCGACTTCCTCCGCGAGATCCACGCGCTCTCCTCGAACTTCGAGACGCTGCGCATCGACGGGCTCGACTACCGCCGCCGCGACACCGAGGGGCACGCCGAGGCGCTGGCCGACGACACCGCAGTCGCCCACGCGACCGAAGCGCTCGCCGCCCGCGGCCACGCGGTCTCCCTCGACGGGTTCGACGACCTCATCGCGCACCTGGCGACCGTGCACCCGTCGAAGTACATCAAGCTCATCGAGGGCGTCGAGTTCATCGGCCTCGAGGGCGTGCACCAGCTCTCGAACCAGAACGCCGCCCTGCGCCTCGTGGCATTCATCGACCGCGTCTACGACGCCGAGGTCCCGATCCTCGCGAGCGGGCTCCCGCTCGACCAGGTGTTCGACGACGAGATGATGGCCGGCGGCTACCGCAAGAAGTACCTGCGCGCGATGAGCCGCATGATCGCGCTCACCACGGGCGAGCTGCCGCCGCACGACTGAGCCGACGCACCCGCCCGGCCTTCCGGCGACGCGGATGCCGCGGCATCCGCGCGTCGTCGACACCCGCGCCGCGGCATCCGTCATCGCGATTCGCACCTGCGACCGCATTCCCGGCGGACCACGATTCACATCGCCTGCCCGGCGCGCCGAAACACGCTGTTTACGCGAGCGGCCCATGCCGTAACGAACGCGAAACACAAGACGATCCCTCTCGAAACGTCCCGTCATGAGACTGGGCCGCACAGGTTTCCCCAACCCCTGCATCCGAGAGAGGTTCGAGATGGATCAAGGCAACACCGCGTTCCTACTGATATCAGCAGCACTCGTGTTGCTCATGACCCCTGGGCTCGCGTTCTTCTACGGCGGCCTCGTCAAGGCGAAGAGCGTCATCAGCATGATGATGCTGAGCTTCGGCGCGATGGGCCTCATCGGCGTGCTGTGGGTGCTCTACGGATACGCGATCGCATTCCCGTCGGCCGACGGCCTCAGCGCGCCGTGGTCCATCGACTGGTCGGCCATCGGCCTGACGAGCCTCCTCGAGACGCCCGAGGGCGCGGCCTACCCGCCGCTCGCCTTCGTCGGCTTCCAGGCGACCTTCGCGATCATCACGGTCGCGCTCGTCTCGGGCGCCATCGCCGACCGCGCCAAGTTCGGCGCGTGGATGATCTTCGCCGCGCTCTGGGCGACGATCGTCTACTTCCCGGTCGCGAGCTGGGTCTTCAACTTCGGCCTGGCCGAGGACGGCTCGTTCGCCTACGGCGGCTGGATCACCTACGGCCTGCAGGAGTGGCTGGGTGTCGGGGCGCTCGACTTCGCGGGTGGCACGGCGGTGCACATCAACGCCGGAGCCGCGGCCCTCGCCCTGGCGCTCGTGCTCGGTAAGCGCGTCGGCTTCTCGAAGGGCGCGCACGTGCCCCACAACCCGCCGTTCGTGCTCCTCGGCGCCGGCCTCCTGTGGTTCGGCTGGTTCGGGTTCAACGCGGGCTCCGAGCTCGCGGCCGACGGCACCGCAGCGCTCGCCTGGATCAACACGCTCGCCGCTCCGGCCGCGGCACTCCTGGCCTGGCTCGTCGTCGAGAAGATCAAGGACGGCAAGCCGACCTCGGTTGGCGCCGCCTCTGGTGCCGTCGCCGGCCTCGTCGCGATCACCCCGGCGTGTGCGTTCCTCACCCCGTTCTGGGCGATCGTGCTGGGCCTGCTCGCCGGTGCCGTCTGCGCCGTCGCCATCGACCTGAAGTTCAAGTGGGGCTTCGACGACTCGCTCGACGTGGTGGGCATCCACCTCGTCGGCGGCCTCATCGGCACGCTCTACCTCGGCTTCTTCGCCAACGGCACCGGCCTCATCTACAGCGGCGAGTTCACGCAGCTCGCGGCGCAGGCCATCGCGGCGATCGCGGTGCTGCTCTACTCCTTCGTGTTCGCCTGGGTCATCGGCTTCGCGATCCAGAAGACCATCGGCTTCCGGGTCAAGAACGAGGACGAGATCGCCGGCATCGACACGGTCGTGCACGGCGAGGAGGGCTACAAGCTCGAGACCGTCTGACGACGCTGATTCACCGCGAGGGCGGTGGGGTAGTGTGCGGGTGTGCCAGACACCAACCGCTTCCTCACCGCCCTCGGGCGTGTCATCCGATCGTTCACCGGCGGGCGGCAGCAGGCGGCGTCGACGGATTCCGCGGGCGCGGCCGCGTCGGTCTCGACCGGGTTGCTCTCGCCCGGGCAGACGGGGCCGTCGGCCACGGTCGAGGTGGATCCTCGGCGCCTGGAGGGCGTGCGGCTCGCGTACACGCCGTCGCGTGACGGCGAGCCCGATCCGGGCGAGATCGTCTGGACGTGGGTGCCGTTCGAGGAGCGCGACGGGCGCGGCAAGGACCGGCCGGTCGCGATCGTCGCGGCATCCGGGGGAGGGGACTTCCTGGCGGTGCAGCTGACGAGCAAGCCGCACGACGGCGACCGCGACTTCGTCGCTCTCGGCGACGGCGCGTGGGATGCCGCGGGCCGGGCGAGCTGGGCCCGCATCGACCGCGTGTTCCGGGTGCGGGCCGGCGGCATGCGGCGCGAGGCGGCGTCGCTGGACGCGGCCCGCTACGGACGGCTCGCGAGCGCGCTCGGCGAGCGGTACGGCTGGCGCTGAGGCGCGCGGTCGAGTGCCGGGCCCGGCCGGCCCCGGTGCCGGCTCGGTGGACCGACGTGTCTTCGGGCCCGCCTCAGTGGCGCGGCGGTCGATGCAGGCCGAACGGCGACCCCTGGTCGTCACGGCAGAGGCGGAACTCGCCGAAGATCGCGGCGGTCGCCTCGTCGTCGCCTCCCGGGAGGTCTTCGACCGTGCCGCCGAGGCGGACGACCTCCGCGACCGCGGCGTCGAGGTCCTCGACGCGGAAGAAGACGTAGGGCGATGCGCCCTCGTCGCCGCCGTGGACGCCCGCCGGGACGCCGACGCCCTCGATCGCGTACCCGTCGCCGCCGGGACCGGTCTCGAACGACCAGCCGAACAGCTTCCCGTAGAACGAACGCGCGGTCATGGCATCCGCCCCGCCGAACTCGATGAACGACACCTCTCCGGTCATGGTTCCTCCGCTCGCGGTCCGCGCGCGGCACCGCTGCCGCGCTGTGCGCCAGTCACGGTAGCCGCGGCGGGAGGCCGCGGCAACGGGGTTGCCATGCGTGCGCGGAGGCCGCCCCGAACGACGAAGACCCCCGGCGAACCGGGGGTCTCATGGTGGGCGATGCCGGGCTCGAACCGACGACCTCTTCCGTGTGAAGGAAGCGCGCTACCAGCTGCGCCAATCGCCCATGTGGGATGCGGTTCCGATCTCGTCGTGACCGCGGATTCGATACTAGCCGACCCGAACCGGCGAATGCACATCGGCGGGCCGGGTGGTGCGCAATCGACCGCGGAGAAGCCTCGACACGCCCGGGAAACACGTACGGATTCGGGCGATGACCGGGCCGAACGTGCCATGCGGCCCCCTCGGTTTGTGATTCGTTCACCGAATCCGTTAGAGTCTCTCTGTCGCCGAAACAGCGACAACGCGGATGTGGCGCAGTTGGTAGCGCATCACCTTGCCAAGGTGAGGGTCGCGAGTTCGAGTCTCGTCATCCGCTCTGATCAGCAGGGGCGAAAGCCCCTTCTGTTCTTTGGTGGTGAACCCAGACACGGTGGATTGGCCGAGAGGCGAGGCAGCGGCCTGCAAAGCCGTATACACGGGTTCGAATCCCGTATCCACCTCCAAGCCTGAGAACGCCGTTCTCGACTTGGGCGATTGGCGCAGCGGTAGCGCGCTTCCCTGACACGGAAGAGGTCACTGGTTCGATCCCAGTATCGCCCACCAGCGAAAACCCCCGGATTTCCGGGGGTTTTCGTGTCTTCGGAGGCGATGTCAGCCCCTCTTGGTTCCTGTTCGTCGGTCGCGTCAGACGCTTCCTCCACCGGGCCCGATCCGGTCTCGACCCTCGTGCTCGCGGCGGGCCTTCTCGTGCGCGGCCCGCTCGGCAGCAGCATCCTCGGACGGTGTCCGTGAACTGCGTCGGGCCCTGGCCAGCAGCACGACGATGATCCCGATGATCCCGAGACCGGCGATCCACCACAGCGGGTCCATGTCGCACCTCCTCGTGCGCGGCGCCATCGGACGCCGGATGCGCAACACGGTATGCCCGAGGCGCCTGCGCTGCAATGCCCAAGCGGTCGCGGTCGGGCGGTACGACGCGGTTGGGGTGCGGCGGATCAGCGGGCGGTGCCCTTGCGATCAGGCGGAACGGGCCGGACGCCCGTCGAGGCATCCGGCCCGCCGTGCTCAGCGCGTCACCACGGCGATGGCGCCGGCGGCGCCACGACCGGCGGCCGGTCGTCGCACGTGATGGTGTTCGGAAGCTCCCACGGGGCCAGCCACGGCCCGGTGGTGTTCACGCCGCTCGAGTCGTTCCCCCCGAGGTCGACGAGCGAGAACTCGGAGCCGGCGGGCGTGAAGTTGAACGAGCCGCAGTTGTTCACGCCGACGGCGCCCACGTTCCGCGCGTCGACGTTCTCGAACGACGCCGAGCCGGCGACGCGTGCGCTCACGACCGAGGTGCCGGTGCCGTCGACTCGGACGTCCTCGAAGTGGACGTTCGAGATCGACACCTGGTCCTTCACCGGCCAGTCGGACACGAGCATGATCGCGTTGTACGTGTTGTCGAGGAAGTCGCCCGACACGCGGATGTCGGCCTGGTCGATCGAGCGGTCGAGCGCGTAGAACCAGATCGCGCCGAGGCCGATGTTCCAGTTGAGCTCGTACCCGCCCGCGCGCACCGTCGTGTTGTCGGTGAACGCGAGGGTCCCGGTGAACGGCACCGCGCCGAAGCGCGACCCGGCGTGCAGTCCGCTGCCCTCCCGGATCGGGTCGGCGACGAGGTTGTTCGACACCGTGTTGTCGGTGCCGCCGTAGATCGCGATGCCGTTCGCGAGCGTCGGCGTCTGCACCGTGTTGCGATCGAAGGTGTTGCGCGCGTTCGCCGTGCCCTCCGACCACATCGCCAGGCCGTCGTCGCCCGTGTTCCGGATGAAGTTGCCCGCCACCAGCGAGTCGGTCACGCCGGTGTGGAAGTTGAGCGCGTCGGCGATCTGGTCGACCACGATGTTGTCGCGCACGACGACGTCGTGCATGGGTCCGTCGAACCACAGGCCGACCTTGGTGTGCTCGATGTGCAGCCGTTCGATGGTCGAGTCGCTCATCGCGCCGCCGACGCCGTTCACCTGGTCGGTGTCGATGCGCTCGCGCACGTCGCCGCGGATGGCGAAGTCCGACAGGTGCACGTTGCGGCTGCCGCCGTCGGCGGCGTCCTTGCCGTAGAACCCGACGCCGGTGTGCACCGAGCCGTCGGGCGTCGGCTTCTTGAGCGCCACCTCGTCGCCGAACAGGATCGAGTGCCAGTTGCCGGCACCGCGGATCGTCACATCGTCGACGATGAGGTGCTCCTCGACGCGGAACGTGCCCGCCGGGATGAACACGTCGACGTCATGCTGCTGGGCGTACCGGATCGCGGCGCGGAACGCGGGTCCCGCGTCGCGGCGGCCGGTGGCGTCGGCACCGAACTTCGTCACGCTGACGGATGCCGCGGGCTGCGGCGTCGGAGGCGCCACGAGCTCGGAGTCCAGCAGGTCGATGACCGTCCACGCGGCATCCGTGCCCTCAGGCGCCGTGAGCCGGAGGACGGAGCCGGCGGGATACGTCGCGCCGAGGAGCATCCGTTGCTCGTCGTAGAAGTGCATCGGCCGGAACGGCGTCTGCACCTCGTAGCCCTCACCGGGCACGCAGCCGCACTCGGTGATCCACCAGTCGGGGTGGAGCAGCCCAGCGTTCGGGTCGTTCGTGAACGGGTACTGGTTGTAGAGCCACGAGTACTCCGACGTGAGCATCAGCTCCTGCGGCGCGCCGCCGTCGACGCGCACCTCGAGCGGCGCCGTGATGCCGCCGCCGTTCGGGGCGTCGGGGATGCTGTACCGCACCGTGATCGCGTTCGCGGCCGCGGGCAGCGTGAACTCCACGTGCTCGCCCGGGTCGAGGCGCACGGCGCTGCGGCCGGATGCCTCGGCGGGCAGCGTGTAGGCCGTGCGGTCGGGCCCGATGACCTCGCCGTTCGTCGTCGCGCGCTCCGCTTCCTGCTCGAGGAACGGCACGTCGGCGCCGCGGCCGGCGACGAGGGCCGGGTTGAGCGCCGCACGCGTCACGACCGGGGCCGCGGGCGCAGCGGATGCCGCGGGGCCGGCGAGTGCGGCTCCGGCGACGATCGCGGCCGCGGCCGCCGCCGCGACGGCCGTGCGGCCGCGCCCTGGATACCGTCGAGGGACGGACGGGGGGAGGGGGATCGTGGGACGCGTCATCGTCGACTCGTTTCCTCTCGGTGGTGCACGTCTTCGGACACCGCGGATCTGCCGCGAGTGAGGCGAGGGTATGCCGCCTTGGAGCGGCGTCACAAGGGGTTGCGAGGGATTGTCGACGAGAAGTCGTGTTCTTGCAGGATCAGGCGCAAACGCCTGCAAGCGGTGGCATGCGGACGCGGTGGCTTGCGTGCTCCGGCTGCAAGCGGCCCGGCTCAGCGCGCCCTCGGGCGTGTGGCGCCAGAGGCGTGGCGGGCGCGCACCGCCCGACTCGGACTCAGGGGCCCGGGTTGATGGGAAGCGGGTCGAACACCAGCGGCGGATGGCTGATCCGCGTGCTGAACCACGACCACGCTTCACCCGAGGTCTGCTCGATGGCGGCCCAGGTGTCCTGACCCGGCTGCACGTCGCGCAGGATGATGGTGATCACCCGCCGTCCGCTGAACCGGATCGACCCGGGCGCGTCGACCGTGCCGCTGCCCGCGTACCCCGTCGGGCTGAACGCCGTGCGGGTGTACGCCTCCACCGCGAACGTGAAGACGTAGGTGCCCACGCCGGTCGCGCCGTACGCGCCGGGATTGAAATGCACGGACACGGCCGGGTTCCGGTTGGGCGACTCGCGCAGGTCGAAGCCCGCGTACGGCTCGACGGCGTCGGTCTGCAGGATCGTCGGGCGGATGAGGGTGAGGTTCGTGCGACCCTTGCCCACGGTCTTGACGGGCGCGAGCACCTCGATCGGCGCCCAGAAGATCGGCCCCCGGCCGAGCTCGCCGGCTCGGCGCTTGGTGGCCCAGTCCTCGGCGGTGAGGTCGGTCTCGAACTCGGCGAATGCGACGGTCTCGGCCGCGTCGCCGCGGCCGTCGTCGGAATCTGAACTGAACATGAGGCAAACTCTAGGACCCGGGGCGGCCGGCGTCATCAGGGCGGGCACCGGGCCGCACGGCCGGTCCGGGGTGGCGCGTCGCACTACAGTTGAAGGGTTCGTTTCGACTCACAGGGAGTGGATCACAGTGGCCGACGGCTTCGAGCTCTTCACCGATCGATCCGTTGTCGCGATGCGCGTCAACGGCGAGCTCAAGGACCTGGCCACGACGGTGACGGAGTCCGACGTGGTCGAGCCCGTCACGATCGACTCGCCCGACGGCCTGAGCATCCTCCGCCACTCCACCGCGCACGTGCTCGCGCAGGCCGTGCAGAACGTCAACCCCGAGGCGAAGCTCGGCATCGGCCCGCCGGTGACCGACGGCTTCTACTACGACTTCGACGTCGCCGAGCCGTTCACCCCCGAGGACCTCAAGGCCCTCGACAAGGAGATGGCGCGGATCATCCGCTCGGGGCAGCGGTTCGTGCGGAGGGTCGTCGCCGACGACGACGCCCGCGCCGAACTGGCTGACGAGCCGTACAAGCTCGAGCTCATCGGGCTGAAGGGCCACGGAAGCGGCACCGAGCAGTTCGAGGAGAGCGAGTCGGTCGAGGTCGGCGGCGCCGAGCTCACCATCTACGACAACGTCGACCCGAAGACCGGCGACGTCGCCTGGAAGGACCTCTGCCGAGGGCCGCACCTGCCGAACACCCGGATGATCGGCAACGGGTGGGCGCTCATGCGCGTGGCGGCTGCGTACTGGCGCGGCTCAGAGAAGAACCCGCAGCTGCAGCGCATCTACGGCACCGCCTGGCCGACGAAGGACGAGCTGCGCGCCTACCAGCACCGGCTCGAGGAGGCCGCCCGCCGCGACCACCGCAAGCTCGGCGCCGAGCTCGACCTGTTCTCGTTCCCCGAGGAGATCGGCAGCGGCCTGCCCGTGTTCCACCCCAAGGGCGGCATCATCAAGCGCGAGATGGAGGACTACGTCCGCCGCCGCCACATCGAGGAGGGGTTCCAGTACGTGTCGACCCCGCACATCACGAAGGCGCACGTCTTCGAGCTGTCGGGGCACCTGCCGTACTACAAGGACACCATGTTCCCGCCGATGGACCTCGAGAACAGCGAGTACTACCTGAAGGCGATGAACTGCCCCATGCAGAACCTCATCTTCCGGTCGCGCGGTCGCTCGTACCGCGAGCTGCCGCTGCGGTTCTTCGAATTCGGCACCGTCTATCGCTACGAGAAGTCGGGCGTGGTGCAGGGCCTGACCCGCGTGCGCGGCCTCACCCAGGACGACTCGCACAGCTACGTCACTCCCGAACAGGCTCCGGCGGAGATCAAGCACCTGCTCGACTTCGTGCTCGGCCTGCTGCGCGACTTCGGCCTGGACGACTTCTACCTCGAGCTCTCGACGCGCGACGCGGCATCCGACAAGTTCAAGGGCACCGACGACCAGTGGGAGGTGGCCACGAACGTGCTGCGCGAGGTCGCGGAGGCCTCGGGCCTCGAGCTCGTGCCCGACCCGGGCGGCGCCGCGTTCTACGGCCCGAAGATCTCGGTGCAGGCGCGCGACGCGATCGGCCGCACCTGGCAGATGTCGACCATCCAGTACGACTTCAACCAGCCGGCGGGCTTCGGGCTCGAGTACACCGCGGCCGACGGCACCCACCAGCAGCCGGTCATGATCCACTCGGCGAAGTTCGGGTCGATCGAGCGGTTCTTCGGCGTGCTCACCGAGCACTACGCCGGCGCGTTCCCCGTGTGGCTCGCACCCGTGCAGGTCATCGGCATCCCGGTGGCCGACGAGCACGCGGAGTACCTCGGCGACATCGTGCGGCAGCTGCAGCGCGGCGGCGTCCGCGCCGAGCTCGACACGAGCGACGACCGCATGCAGAAGAAGATCCGCACGCACACCACCCAGAAGGTGCCGTTCCAGCTCATCGCGGGCGAGAACGACCGCGCCGGCGCGACCGTGAGCTTCCGCTTCCGCGACGGCACCCAGGAGAACGGCGTGCCGGTCGCCGACGCGATCGAGCGGATCCGCGCGGCGATCGACGATCGCCGCCAGGTGACCACGAGGGACGACCTGTTCGGATGAGCGCGTACCAGGCCGACGAGTTCGACGGCGTCCCGACGGATGCCGCGGCCGACCTCGCCGGTGTGCCCGACGCGTTCCAGCGACTGTGGACCCCGCATCGGCTCGTCTACATCCAGCACGGCCAGCAGCCCGACGAGCACTCGTGCCCGTTCTGCCGCGCGCCCGAGCTGAGCGACGAGCAGTCGCTCATCGTCGCGCGCGGGAAGCTCGCCTACGTGCTGCTCAACCTGTATCCCTACAACAGTGGCCACCTGCTCGTCTGCCCCTACCGTCACATCGCCACGTACGACGAGGCGACGCCCGAGGAGGTCGCCGAGATCGGCGAGCTCACGCAGGTGGCCATGCGGGTCGTGAAGCAGGTCTCCCGATGCGACGGGTTCAACATCGGGATGAACCAGGGGCGAATCGCGGGGGCGGGCATCGCCGAGCACCTGCACCAGCACATCGTTCCGCGGTGGGCGCTCGACGCGAACTTCTTCCCGATCATCGCGGGCACGAAGGCCCTGCCGCGGCTCCTCGGCGAGGTGCGCCAGGAGATCGCCGAGGCCTGGCCGAGCTGACCGGACCTGGAGTCAGCGGACCTGGCGCACCGCGAACTGCATGCGCGGGTTGGCGTAGGACTCCTGCGACTCGACGAGCTGCAGCTCGCGCTCACCCGACGCGTGGGTGCGCTCGAGCAGGTCGAAGACGCTCGAGGTCGTGCGTGTGAGTGCCGTCGCGGCATCCCCGGTGCGCCGGTAGTGCGCGGTGAAGAGCGCCGCGGTCACGTCGCCCGAGCCGTTCGCCTTCAGGGGCAGCAGCGGGGTCTGCGCGATCCAGGCGCCCGAGTCGTCGACGGCGAGCATCTCGATCGTGCCCTCCTCGCGATCGGGGCGCTCGACGCTCGTCACGAGCACGGTGCGCGGACCGGTCGCACGGATCAGGTCGACCGACTCGAGCGTCGACTCCAGCGTGTCGGGCTCCGTGTCCGTCAGGTAGCCGAGCTCGAACTGGTTCGGCGTGATGAGGTCGGCGGCGGGCACCACGCGGTCGCGCAGCAGCACCGGGATCGCCGGCGCCACGAAGCATCCGGACTTCGCGTTGCCCATGACCGGGTCGCACGCGTAGATGGCCGACGGGTTCGCGGCCTTGACGCGGGCCACCGCGTCGAGGATGACGTCGGCGATGCCCTCGCCGCCCTGGTAGCCCGAGAGCACGACGTCGACCTGCGGGAAGGCGCCGCGCTCATCGATGCCCGTGATCACGGCTCGCACGTCGTCGGGATCGATGAGCGGGCCGCGCCATTCGCCGTAGCCCGTGTGGTTGGAGAAGTTGACCGTGTAGACGGGCATGACCTCGACGCCGATGCGCTGGAGCGGGAACACGGCGGCCGAGTTGCCGACGTGCCCGTAGGCGACGGCGGACTGGATCGAGAGGACCTTCACCGGTCGATCATCGCATCCCGGCAGTGACGAGCCGTCCACCCGCGGCCCGGACGGCGGCCGCGATGTCGGCGGCGAGGCGCTCGGCATCGGTGGCGCCGAGGTCGTGCACGGTGAGCCGCAGCCGCCGTGCGGCGGGCGCGTCGGCGAGCACGAACGCGTCGCCAGGTCGAGCGAGCCAGCCGCGCCGCATGAGCTGCTCCGATACGTCGCGGGCCGGCACCGGCAGCGCGACCCAGAGGTTGAGCCCGTCGCCGGCCGCAGCGTGGATCCCGAGCGCGGTCAGTCGCTCGGCGAACGCACGGTTGCGGTCGGCGTAGTGCGCGCCGGCCGCCTCGATCCCGGCGACGACCTCGGGGTCGGTCACGAGCGCGAGCACCAGGCGCTGCAGCAGGTGGCTCACCCAGGTGGTGCCCGGGGTGAGCCGCATCGCGAGCCGTTCCGCGGTGTCGGGGTCGGACGCCGTCACGGCGAGGCACATGTCGGGGCCGAGGAACTTCGAGACCGAGCGCACGAGCGCCCAGCGCCGGTGATCGGGACCGATGAGGGAGTGGAACGGACGGCGGGACAGCATCGAGAAGTGGTCGTCCTCGATGACGAGGACGTAGGGATGGGCCCGCAGCACGGCGCGCAGCTCCTCGGCGCGGGCCTCGGTGAGGCTCGCGCCCGTGGGATTCTGCGCCCGCGGCGTGCACACGATGGCGCGGACGCCCTGGTCGAGGGCAGTGCGCAGGCCCTCCACCGTCATGCCCTCCTCGTCGACCGGCACCGGCACCGCGCGGTACCCGCCGACCCGCACCGTGTGGATGCTCGTGAGGAAGCACGGGTCCTCGAGCGCCACCGCGTCGTCGCGCACGAGCGCCTGCGCGAGGAGCCGCTCGACGGCGTCGGCCGCGCCGCTCGTGATGGTGAGCCGGAGCTCCTCGGGTGCGAGGTCCGAGCGCATCCAGGACTGCGCCCACTGCTCGAGCCCGGGATCGATGACGGGCTCGCCGTACAGCACGGGACGACCCGCCATGCGGGCGAGTGCGCGTGACGGGTCGGGGATGAGGTCGGGATCGGGGTTGCCGGTCGCGACGTCGCGGAGCACGCTGTCGGCGGCGAAGCCCTCCTGCGGCACGGCGGAGCGGTCGGCGACATGCGTGCCGCCGCGCCCGCGCGTGACGACGACGCCGGCCCGGGTGAGTTGCCGGTACGCCGCGACGGCGGTGTTGCGGTTCACGCCGAGGGTGTCGGCCAACGTGCGCACGGGCGGCAGCGCCTGGCCCGGCTGCAGGGCACCGCGTTCGATCAGGGCGCGCACGCTGGCGGCGATGTCGGCGGCCGCGCGGCCGGAGATCTCGAGGGTCAGGTCGCGGTCCATGGCTCCTCTTCGGGTCGGTCGCGGTCCATGCTACCGTTTGGCCTAGGCCAAGCGCTCGCATTGGCCGAGAGCCTGCGTGAACACGCGTCCTCCACCGAAGGGAACCCCCAGATGAGCACTGCCGAGACCGGCTCGAGCCGCGTGAAGCGCGGCCTCGCCGAGATGCTGAAGGGCGGCGTCATCATGGACGTCGTCACCGCCGAGCAGGCCCGCATCGCCGAGGACGCCGGCGCCGTCGCGGTCATGGCGCTCGAGCGCGTGCCCGCCGACATCCGTGCACAGGGCGGTGTCGCCCGCATGAGCGACCCCGACCTCATCGAGGCGATCATCGCCGAGGTCTCGATCCCCGTCATGGCGAAGGCGCGCATCGGCCACTTCGTCGAGGCGCAGGTGCTGCAGGCGCTCGACGTCGACTACATCGACGAGTCCGAGGTGCTCTCGCCCGCCGACTACGTGAACCACATCGACAAGTGGGCGTTCAACACGCCGTTCGTCTGCGGCGCCACCAACCTCGGCGAGGCGCTGCGCCGCATCAACGAGGGCGCGGCCATGATCCGGTCGAAGGGCGAGGCCGGCACCGGCGACGTCTCCGAGGCCACGAAGCACATCCGCAAGATCACCTCCGAGATCAACCAGCTGAAGTCGATGACGCGCGACGAGCTCTACGTCGCCGCGAAGGAGCTGCAGGCGCCGTACGAGCTCGTGCTCGAGGTGGCCGAGACCGGCAAGCTGCCGGTCGTGCTCTTCACCGCGGGCGGCGTCGCCACGCCGGCGGATGCCGCGATGATGATGCAGCTCGGCGCCGACGGCGTGTTCGTCGGCTCGGGCATCTTCAAGTCGGGCAACCCCGAGCAGCGCGCAGCGGCCATCGTGAAGGCCACCACGTTCTACGACGACCCGTCGGTCATCGCCGACGTGTCGCGCGGCCTCGGCGAGGCCATGGTGGGCATCAACGTCGGCGACCTGGCGGCGCCGCACCGCCTGGCCGAGCGCGGCTGGTGACCACCCTCCGCAGCGAGTCGCTCGACGCGGGGGAGCCGGCGTCGGCCGGCCCCCGCGTCGGGGTCCTCGCACTGCAGGGCGACTTCCGGGAGCATGCGCATGTGCTGTCGCGCCTCGGCGCGCACGTCTCGCTCGTGCGCCGTCCCGAGGAGCTCGACGCCATCGACGGCCTCGTCATCCCCGGCGGCGAGTCGACCGTCATGGACAAGCTGTCGCGCGCCTACGGACTCGCCGAGCCGCTGAAGGCGCGCATCGCCGACGGCATGCCCGTCTACGGCACCTGCGCCGGGCTCATCATGCTCGCCGACACCGTGCTGGACGCGATCGCCGGCCAGGAGTCGCTCGGCGGCCTCGACGTCGTCGTGCGCCGCAATGCCTTCGGCTCGCAGAACCAGTCGTTCGAGACCGACCTCGAGGTCCCGGCGCTCGGCGACGCGCCCGTGCACGCCGTGTTCATCCGGGGGCCGGTGGTGGAGTCGGTCGGTCCCGCTGCGACGGCGCTCGCGACGATCCCCGACGGCCGGGTCGTCGCGGTCGAGCAGGGGGACCTGCTCGGCACGAGCTTCCACCCCGAGATCAACGGCGAGTACCGCTTCCACGCGTACTTCCTCCGCAAGGTCCGCGACCGGATCGCCGACCGGGCGAGCGCCTGACGGCATGCTCCCGAGGTCCGTCGCGGAATCGGGGGTAACCCCGATGCGGGTGACCCGGGACCGCGCGTAGCCCCCCTGCGTCACGTCCGCCCGGAGCAGCGCCGCGCCGGGCGCAGCGACGGGATCGGGAGCGGCGCGGGAACGGGGTGCCCCGTGGTCACGAAACTGCCGAGCTCGTCTGAGCCGCGTCCTGCCGGCGAGCCGCTCGGATGCGACACGTCCGACCTCATCCAGGTGCACCGCATCCTCCGCTGGCTGTACCGGGAGCTGCCAGGGCTGGTGCGCGACGTCGACGACGGCGACGTCGATCGCGCCGACGTCGTCGCGGACTACGCGTCGATGGACTTCTTCGCGCTGCACCTGCACCACGAGACCGAGGACGTCGTGCTGTGGGACCGCCTCGTCGAGCGATCGCCGGGCTGCGCCCCCCACGTCGAGCTGATGCGCACGCAGCACGCGCAGGTGGCCGCCGAGCTCCGCGAGGTCGAACCGCTCGTCGAGCCGTGGCGTGCGTCGGCGGACGCCGCGACGCGCGACCGGCTCGCCGACGGGGTCGAACGGGTGCGGGACACGCTCGTCGGCCACCTCGGGCGCGAGGAGGACGAGATCCTCCCGGTCGCCGGCTCCGTGCTCACCCAGTCGGAGTGGGACGAGATGGGCGAGCACGCCCGCACCGGCATCCAGGAGGCACGCAAGGAGCTGCCGCGCGACGTGATGGCGATCCAGTTCGGCCTGATGATCGCGACGATCCCCGAGGACGAGCGACCGGCCTGGATGAAGCAGAACCTCCCCGCCCCGGTGCGCCTGCTGTACACGCTGCTGCTGAAGCGCCGGCACGAGCGCGCGATGGACGAGCTCTACGACGGGCGCCCGGTCCCACCGATCCCGTGACGCGCCGACCGGAATCGCGGCCCGTTCGTGTGACGGGGGAGCCCCATACACTCGGGACATGACCCGCTACATCGCACTGCTCCGGGGCGTCAACGTGGGCGGCATCACCATCCGCTCGGCCGACCTCCGCGAGCTCGTCGAGTCGCTCGGCTTCGACGAGGTGCGCACCGTGCTCGCGAGCGGCAACGTCGCCTTCGACAGCGAGCGCACGGATGCCGCCGCGCTGAAGCGCGACCTCGAGCGGGCCCTCGGCGAGCGCTTCGGCTACGAGGCGTGGATCGTGCTCGTCACGCGCGACGAGCTCGAGCGGGTCATCGAGGCCTTCCCGTTCGACGCCGACGACGCCTCGCGCCAGCCGTGGGTCGTGTTCGCGTCCGAGGCATCCGCGCTCGACGACCTGCTCGACACCGCGGGCGAGACCGACCCCGACGTCGACCCGATCCGGCGCGGCGACGGCGTCGTGTACTGGAACCCGGTGAAGGGCACGACGGTCGACACCCCGTTCGCGAAGGTGCTCGCGAAGGCCCGGTTCAAGCCGACCACGACGAACCGCAACCTGCGCACGCTGGCGAAGCTGCTCGGCGGACGCGGGCGTCCCGAGCAGCGGCCGGGGAGGCCGGAGCGCGATGGCGCGGCATCCGCCAGCCGCCCGGGGCCCAGCCGGGGGCTGGCCTAGAATGGGATGTCGGCGGGCGGACCCGCCGAGAAGCCGAACCAGGAGCAGCATGTCCGGGCATTCCAAGTGGGCCACGACGAAGCACAAGAAGGCCGTCATCGACGCACGTCGCGCGAAGTCCTTCGCCAAGCTCATCAAGAACATCGAGGTCGCCGCCAAGATGGGCGGCGCCGACCTCAACGGCAACCCGACCCTGTACGACGCCGTGCAGAAGGCCAAGAAGACCTCGGTGCCGAACGACAACATCGACCGCGCCATCAAGCGCGGCGCCGGAATCGGCGGCGAGGCGGTCGAGTACCAGAGCATCACCTACGAGGCGTACGGTCCGTCGGGCGTCGCCATGATGGTCGAGGTGCTGACCGACAACAAGAACCGCGCGGCGGCCGAGGTGCGCACCGGGCTCAGCCGCAACGGCGGCACCCTCGCCGACCCGGGTTCTGTCGCCTACAACTTCACCCGCAAGGGCGTCATCGTCGTCTCGGGCGAGGGCACGACGGAGGACGACGTCATGATGGCCGCCCTCGAGGCCGGCGCCGAGGAGATCGAGCCGCACGCCCAGGGCTTCGAGGTCATCACCGACCCGTCCGACATGGTCGCGGTCCGCAAGGCGCTGCAGGAGGCCGGGCTCGACTACGAGTCGGCCGACGTGGAGTTCGTGCCGAACCTCAAGGTCGAGATCGACGCCGACACGGCGCGCAAGGTGTTCCGCCTCATCGACGCGCTGGAGGACAGCGACGACGTGCAGAACGTGTACAGCAACTTCGACCTGAGCCGCGAGGTGCAGGCGGAGCTCGAGGACGAGGACTAGGCCGATCGCCGTGCGCGTGCTCGGCATCGACCCTGGGCTCACGCGCTGCGGCGTGGGCGTGGTCGATGTCGAGCCGAATCGCACGGCGCGGCTCGTCGACGTCGTGGTGCTGCGGTCGCCCGCCGACCTCGACACGCCGCGACGGCTCGCGCGCATCGCCGACGGGCTCGAGGCCATCGTCGACGAGCACCGGCCGCAGGCGGTCGCGCTCGAGCGGGTCTTCGCCCGCAGCGACGTGTCGACGATCATGGGCACCGCCCAGATCTCGGGCGTCGCCATGCTCATCGCCGCGCGGCGCGCGCTGCCCGTGGCGCTCCACACGCCGAGCGAGGTGAAGGCCGCGATCACCGGGTACGGCCGCGCCGACAAGGCGCAGGTGGGCGCGATGGTCGCCCGCATCCTCGGCCTCGAGCAGGTGCCGAAGCCGGCGGATGCCGCGGACGCCCTCGCGCTGGCGATCTGCCACGCCTGGCGCACCGGCGGGGCGGCGGGGGAGGCCGTGGCCGATTCACGCCGCGGTCCGGCCGACGACGCCGCACTCACGCCCGCACAGCGCGCATGGCTCGCCGCGGAGCGCTCCGCCGCCGTGTCGGGGGCGGCCCGTAGGGTGAAGGAGTGATCTCCTCTCTCCGCGGCCGCGTGCTCACGGCGGCCGGCAGCTCGGTCGTGATCGAGGTCGGCGGTGTCGGGTTCCACGTCAACGCCACGCCCGCGCTCGCACTGGCCAGTCGAGAGGGCGACGAGATCACGGTGCACACGAGCCTCATCGTGCGCGAAGACGCGCTGACGCTCTTCGGCTTCGGCACGCGCGACGAGCTCGACGTGTTCGAGCTGCTCATCGGCGTCACCGGCGTCGGCCCGAAGTCGGCGCTCGGCGTGCTCTCGGCGCTCTCGCCCGAGCAGGTCGCGACCGCCGTGCAGCACGACGACGACGCGGTGTTCCGCAAGGTCAGCGGCATCGGCCCCAAGACCGCGAAGCTCATCACGGTGTCGCTCGCGGGCAAGCTCGTCGCTCCTCGTGCCACGCCGTCGGCTCCCGTGCCCGTGGCGCGCGGGGGTGCGGCCGAGAACGTGCTCGCCGCGCTCACGGGGCTGGGCTGGTCCGAGAAGGTGGCCGCCGAGGCCGTTGAGGAGACGGTGGCCGAGGCATCCGATGCCGACGCGGCATCCGTGCCCGCGCTGCTGCGGCTCACGCTCGCCCGGCTCGGCCCGGCGCAGCAGGCGGGTCGGGCCCGATGAGCGGCCGCGACGTGAGCGGCGTCGACGACGCCGACCGCGACCTCGACCTCACCGACCCGGTGCTCGCGTCCGAGGCCGAGCTCGCGTTCGAGGGCGCGCTGCGTCCCCGCAGCCTCGCCGAGTTCGTCGGGCAGACCCGGGTCAGAGGGCAGCTGCAGCTCCTGCTCACGGCGGCCACGCTGCAGCAGCGCACGCCCGACCACATCCTGCTCGCAGGCCCGCCCGGGCTCGGCAAGACGACGCTCGCCATGATCGTGGCGCACGAGGGCGGCCGGCCCCTGCGCATGTCGAGCGGGCCGGCGATCCAGCACGCGGGCGACCTCGCGGCGATCCTCAGCTCGCTCGTGCCCGGCGAGGTGCTCTTCATCGACGAGATCCACCGCATGGCCCGGTCGGCCGAAGAGATGCTGTACCTCGCCATGGAGGACTTCCGCATCGACATCATGGTCGGCAAGGGCGCGGGTGCCACCTCGGTGCCGCTCGACCTCGCGCCGTTCACGCTCGTCGGCGCCACGACGCGCGCCGGCCTGCTGCCGAACCCGCTCCGCGACCGATTCGGCTTCACGGCGCACCTCGAGTTCTACGACCAGGCCGAGCTCGAGCAGGTGCTCGAGCGCGCGGCGTCGATGCTCGGGCTGGCCATCGACCGCGAGGCCCTCGCCGAGATCGCCGGGCGATGCCGCGGCACGCCCCGCATCGCCAACCGGCTGCTGCGGCGCGTCCGCGACTACGCGCTCGTGCATGCCTCGACGGGCTCGGGGCGGCGTGCCGCCGGGGCCGACGTCGAGGCGGTGCGGGCCGCGCTCGACCTCTACGACGTCGACGCGCTCGGACTCGATCGGCTCGACCGTGCGGTGATGCAGACGATCCTCACCCGGTTCGGCGGGGGGCCGGTCGGGCTGAACACGCTCGCGGTCTCCGTGGGCGAGGAGGCCGAGACGATCGAGGCGGTCGTCGAGCCCTTCCTCGTGCGCATCGGGCTCATCACGCGCACCCCCCGCGGTCGGGTCGCGACCCCCGCGGCATGGCGTCACTTCGGACTGTCGGAGAGCGCTCCCCAGGGCGCAGCGACCCTTCCGATCGATGACCTATAATCCATTGAGGTTTCGTCCTCACCGCCGTCGACTTCGTGCGGTTCCCCGCACACCGGAAGGTTCCTCCCCCTCATGACGTTCGATCCGTTCACTATCATCATGCTCGCCGTCCTGGCGGTGCTGATCTTCTTCATGTTCCGCAACTCGCGCAAGCGCCGGACGGAGCAGCAGGAGCTGCAGTCGAAGGTCCAGCCGGGGGCGAAGGTGATGACCAACTTCGGCGTCTTCGGAACCATCCTGTCCATCGACGAGGACGAGAACCAGGTCCTCCTGGAGACCTCGCCCGGCACGGTGCTCACGGTGCACCGCCAGACGATCGCGCGCGTGGTGGAGCCCGCGGCGGTCGCTGCCGCGACCGAGGTCGGCCCGGCGGACGCCGACGGCGAGCCCGAGTACGGCGAGCGCGTCGAGGACACGCCCAGCGACGAGACGCCCGACACCAAGAAGTCGGACGACTAAGGCTCCCACCCGAGGCTCGGCCCGCGCGGTGTCGCGCGGGCTCCGGCACAGAAAGCAGAACACGTGGCTGCACCATCGAAGCGGTCATCGCGGCCGACCCCCGTTCGCAAGGCCTGGCGATCGCTCACCTGGCTCGGCGTCATCATCGTCGGACTCTTCGCGATCAACGCCGCCGGCGTGATCTGGGGCAACGGCTCGTGGACACCGAAGCTCGCCCTCGACCTCGAGGGCGGCACGCAGATCATCCTCGAGCCCAAAGTCGAGACCGGCGCATCCGTCTCGCAGGAGCAGCTCGACCAGGCGGTGTCGATCATCCGCCAGCGCGTCGACGCCTCCGGCGTGGCCGAGGCCGAGATCAACACCGAGGGCTCCAACGTCGTCGTCCGCATCCCGGGCGAGCTCGACGACCAGACGCGTGCGCGCATCGAGTCGTCCGCCAAGCTCGAACTGCGAGCGGTGCTGCTCGCGGATGCCGCGACGAACCAGGCGATCGACTCCACCGAGAGCCCAGCGCCCACCGAGCCCGCCGAGGAGCTCTCGGACACGCCCACGGCGGAGCCGACCGACGGCAGCGACCCCGCGTGGATCACGCCCGCCCTCCAGGACGAGTTCGACAACTTCGACTGCTCGACGCTCGACGAGGCGGCCACGAACGTCGCTCCCGCCGACGAACCGCTCGTCACGTGCGACGTGTCGCGCACCGCGAAGTACCTCCTCGGCCCGGTCGAGGCCAGCGGTGAGAACATCGTCGACGCCACGAACGGCATGATCCAGACCCAGACCGGTGCGAACACCGGCCAGTGGGCCGTGAACATCCAGTTCGACGACCAGGGCACGAGCGACTTCGCCGAGGTCTCGACGCGCCTCTACGGCCTGCAGGGCCAGACGCCGCGCGACCAGTTCGCGTTCGTGCTCGACGGCGCGGTGCTCACGGCTCCCTCGATGAACGGCGTCATCACCGACGGTCGCCCGCAGATCACGGGCAGCTTCACGCAGGAGTCGTCGAAGTCGCTGGCCGACCAGCTGAAGTTCGGCGCCCTGCCGATCAGCTTCACGGTGCAGTCGTCCGACACGATCTCGGCCACGCTGGGAACGTCGCAGTTGCAGTCCGGCCTCATCGCGGGCCTCATCGGCCTCATCCTGGTCGTCATCTACACGCTGTTCCAATACCGGGCACTCGGCAGCGTCACGATCGCGTCGCTCGTCATCGTCGGCCTCATCACGTACCTGTCGATCACGATCCTGTCGTGGCGCGAGGGCTACCGCCTCTCGCTCGCCGGCATCGCGGGCCTCATCGTCGCGATCGGCTTCACCGCCGACTCGTTCATCGTGTACTTCGAGCGCGTGAGAGACGAGCTGCGCGACGGCCGACCATTGGTCGGCGCGGTCGAAGCCGGATGGAAGCGCGCGTTCCGCACGATCCTCGCGTCGAAGGGCGTCAACCTGCTCGCCGCCGTCGTGCTGTTCATCCTCGCGGTCGGCAGCGTGAAGGGCTTCGCCTACACCCTGGGTCTCACCACGATCATCGACGTGGTCGTCGTGATCCTGTTCACGCACCCGATGCTGCAGCTGCTCGCGCAGACGAGGTTCTTCTCGAGCGGCAACCCCTGGTCGGGCCTCGACCCGAACGCACTGGGCGCGGTCTACCGCGGTCGTGCGGAGTTCCGCAAGCCGGTCGCGGTCCCCGCGAGCAAGGTCGCGTCGAGCTCGAAGGAGGCGCAGAAGCGCCAGACCATCGCAGAACGCAAGGCCACCGCGGGCGTCGGCACCGGGTCGAGCGAAGGCAAGGAGTCCTGATGGCCAACCGACTCACCCAATTCGGCAACGACCTCTACACCGGCAAGCGCTCGTTCAACTTCGTCGGCGGCCGCAAGAAGTGGTACCTGATCGCGGGCGTGATCATCATCCTGACGATCGCCATCCCGCTGCTGCGGGGCGTGAACTTCAGCATCGAGTTCCGCGGCGGATCCCAGTTCCAGATCGCGGGCGTCGAGAACGCCACCACGCAGCCGGCCAGCGACGCGGTCGCGTCGGTCGTGCCCGGTGCCGTCTCGCATGTCACGATCGTGGGCGGCGACGGCGTGCGCGTGCAGACCGAGCAACTCGAGCAGTCGGAGTCGCTCGAGGTCGCCTCGGCGCTGGCCGAGGCCTACGACGTGCCGGTGTCCGAGGTCACGTCCTCGTTCATCGGCCCGAGCTGGGGTGCGGATGTCACGAGGCAGGCGCTCGTCGGCCTCATCGCGTTCGTCCTGCTCGCCGCGATCATCATGGCGCTGTACTTCCGAACGTGGAAGATGTCCTTGGCGGCGATCCTCGCGCTCATCGGCGACCTCATCGCCACCGTCGGCATCTACGCCGCCGTCGGCTTCGAGATCAGTCCCGCCGCCACCATCGGCGTGCTCACGATCCTCAGCTACTCGCTCTACGACACCGTCGTGGTGTTCGATAAGATCCGCGAGAACACGGCCGAGGACGCCGGACCCGAGTCACGGAGGACGTTCGCCGAGTCGGTGAACCTCGCCGTGAACCAGACCCTGGTGCGCTCGATCAACACGAGCGTCGTGGCGGCGCTCCCGGTCGCGGCCATCCTCTTCATCGGTGCGGGCGTGCTCGGCGCCGACACGCTGCGCGACATCTCGCTCGCGCTGCTGATCGGCATCCTCGTCGGCACGTGGTCGACCGTGTTCATCGCGGCGCCGCTCTACTCGCAGCTGCGCGAGGGCGAGCCGGCGATCAAGCGCCACGACCAGAAGGTGCTGAAGGAGCGCGAGCGGGCCGGCGGTGCGACCGCCGAGACCGCGGGGGCCCTGCCCACGCCGGCCTGATGTTCGCCTCGGGCGAGAGCGGCACGGAGCACACCTCGAAGCGGCGATAATTGAGTCTTGGAGGTGCGCGCATGACTGAGGCGGGAGTCAACTCGACCGCTTCGCTGCGCCGCCTCGTGCCTCGGATCTTCTCGAAGGCGCAGCCGTCGGGAGCCGTCGACACGCTCATGCGCACGGTGCGGATGCACCACCCGAAGGCCGATCTCGGGCTCATCGAACGTGCCTATACGGTCGCCGAGCGGGCGCACGAGGGGCAGAAGCGCAAGAGCGGCGAGCCGTACATCACGCACCCCATCGCGGTCGCGCAGATCCTCGCCGACCTCGGCATCGGCCCGAAGACCGTCGCCGCGGCGCTCCTGCACGACACCGTCGAAGACACCGCCTACACGCTCGACGAGGTGCGCCACGACTTCGGCGACGAGATCGCGATGCTCGTCGACGGGGTCACGAAGCTCGACAAGGTCAAGTACGGCGACTCCACGCAGGCCGAGACCGTCCGAAAGATGATCGTCGCGATGTCGAAGGACATCCGCGTGCTCATCATCAAGCTCGCCGACCGGCTGCACAATGCGCGCACGTGGGGCTTCGTCCCCGCGGAGTCCGCCTCGCGCAAGGCCACCGAGACGCTCGAGATCTACGCGCCGCTCGCGCACCGGCTCGGCATCCAGGCCATCAAGTGGGAGCTCGAGGACCTCTCGTTCGCCGTGCTCTACCCGAAGCTCTACGCCGAGATCGAGAGCCTCGTGAAGCAGCGCACGCCGCAGCGCGAGGAGTTCGTGCAGACCGTGATCGACCTCGTGAACGAGGACCTCAAGGCGGCGCGCATCCGCGGCAAGGTCATGGGCCGGCCGAAGCAGTACTACTCGATCTACCAGAAGATGATCGTGCGCGGCCGCGACTTCGACGAGATCTACGACCTCGTCGGCATCCGGGTGCTCGTCAACTCGGTGCGCGACTGCTACGCCGTGCTCGGGTCGATCCACGCGCGCTGGACCCCGCTGCCCGGCCGCTTCAAGGACTACATCGCCACGCCGAAGTTCAACCTCTACCAGTCGCTGCACACCACCGTGCTCGGGCCGAAGGGCCGCGCGGTCGAGATCCAGATCCGCACGCACGACATGCACCAGCGCGCCGAGTACGGCGTCGCCGCGCACTGGAAGTACAAGGAGCGGATGAACTCGGGCCGCGCCACCGACAGCGCGAGCGCGCACGAGACCGACATGGCCTGGCTCGCGCACATCTCGGACTGGCAGGCCGAGACCGCCGACCCGGGGGAGTTCCTCGACTCGCTGCGGTTCGAGATCGGCGCGAAGGAGGTCTACGTCTTCACGCCGAAGGGCCGCGTCATCGGCCTGCCCGCCGGCGCGACGCCGGTGGACTTCGCGTACGCGGTGCACACCGAGGTCGGCCACCGCACCATGGGGGCCAAGGTGAACGGGCGCCTCGTGCCGCTCGAGAGCGAGCTCAACAGCGGCGACGTCGTCGAGGTGTTCACGTCGAAGAACCCCGACTCCGGCCCGAGCAAGGACTGGCTCACGTTCGTCAAGAGCCCTCGCGCCCGCAACAAGATCCGGCAGTGGTTCACCAAGGAGCGTCGCGACGAGGCCATCGAGCAGGGCCGCGATGCGATCGCACGGGCGATGCGCAAGCAGAACCTGCCGCTCCAGAAGCTCATGAGCCAGGAGTCCTTCGCGGAGGTCGCGGCGCTGCTGAAGTACGACGACGTGTCGTCGCTCTACGCCGCAGTGGGCGAGGGGCACGTCTCGACGCAGTCCGTGATCGAGAAGGTCGTCGCGCTCGTGCGCGACGTCGACGAAGGCGACGACGAGCCCGACATCCCGATCTCCACACGCTCGCGCCCGCTCCCGCGCAACAGCGATTCGGGCGTGCTCGTGCGCGGCGCCCCCGACATCCTCGTGAAGCTCGCCCGGTGCTGCACGCCCGTGCCTGGCGACGAGATCGTCGGCTTCATCACGCGCGGCTCGGGCGTCTCGGTGCACCAGGCGGCCTGCCACAACGTGCAGGCGCTGATGCGCGAGCCCGAGCGCATGATCGAGGTGGAGTGGGCGCCGAGCTCGAAGAGCGTGTTCCTCGTGCAGATCCAGATCGAGGCGCTCGACCGGGCGGGGCTGCTCTCCGACGTGACCCGGGTGCTCTCGGAGCACCACGTGAACATCCTGTCGGCGAACGTCTCGACGTCGACCGACCGACTCGCCCTCAGCCGCTTCGTGTTCGAGATGGGCGACACCACGCATCTCGACCGCGTGCTCAACGCGGTGCGGCGCATCGACGCCGTCTACGACGTCTACCGCGTCAGCGACGGCTAGGCCGCATCCGAATCGCCCGAGCGCATCGACTGCCCGGCTCGACCGAGGCGCACGAGCGCCGTCGCCTTGTGCGGTATCCGGGGCGCGGCATCGAAGCGGTCGCGCACGTCGGCGGCGAGCCGCGGATGCGACGCCGCGAGCGATGCGACCGCGGCGACGATGTCGTCGTCGTCGAGCCCCGGATCGCGGAGCAGGTCGAACGCGGTGCGCACGGGTGTCGTGCACGGCACGCCGCCGAACCGCATGATCTCGTCGTCGTCGATGCGCACCTCGCGCACCTGGGCGCGATGATCGCCGATCACCGCGATGCGAGCCTTGAGCGGGACGCAGAACTGGGCGACCGGCGGGGGAGCGACGATCGCGCCGTGCACCCACGCCGCCGACATCCGTTCGATCACGAGCGAGCGCGGCGCACGCAACGCGGTGACCGCGGCTCGGAATGCAGGCAGGTCGGGCTCGTCGAGCGGCGCCCAGCCGTCGTCGATCGCGAAGAGCTCGCCGTCGAGGCGCGCCGCGCACAGCTCGGCGAGCGGGAGGTCGTGGGTGTCGAGCACCGGTGGGAGCCTGGCCATGAGGCCATGCTGCGGCATCCGATCACGCCGACTGCCCGCACGCGGGCGCGCTGTGGAGAACGGGCTCGCGCGAGCGCCGGGGACGGACGAGTCGTCGGTCCTAGCCGCCGACCGCCTTCAGCCACGACCGACGCGCGTCGAGTGCCTCGCGCGCCTCCGCGGCCGCGCGCTGGTCGCCGGACGCCTCGGCCGCGGCGAGCTCGGCCTCGAGCTTCGCGATCGCGTCCTGCAGCTGCCCGACCATGCCCTCGGAGCGTGCCTTCTTCTCGGGGTCCTCGCGCTGCCAGCGCTCGTCCTCGAGCGAGCGCACGTGCGTCTCGACCTTGCGCAGGCGGTCCTCGACCGGGCGCACCTGGTCGCGGGGCACGCGGCCGATGTCGTCCCAGCTGCGCTGGATGCGGTTGAGCGCGGTGCGGGCCTGCTTCGGATCGGTCTCCGTCAGGAGCTTCTCGGCCTCTTCGAGGAGCGCGAGCTTCTCGGTGAGGTTGGCGCGGTAGGCCTCGTCCTCCTGTGCGTCGATCTCGGCCTTCGCCTGGAACAGCACGTCGCCCGCGGCCTTGAACTTCGCCCACAGGGCGTCGTCGACCTTCTTGCCGGCGCGGCCGGCCTGCTTCCACTCGTCGAGCAGGGCGCGGTAGTCGCCGACGGCGTCGGCGCCGCGCGGCGCGAGGGCCTCTGCGCGTTCAATGAGCTGCTGCTTGCGGGCGCGGACGTCGCGGTGTGCGGCATCGAGCTCGGCGAAGAACGCCTTGCGGTGCTGCTCGATGGTCGAACGGGCGGTGCGGAATCGCTTCCACAGCTCGTTGGCCTCGTTCTTGGGCAGGCGCGGCCCCTCCTGCTGGTGCTGCTGCCAGCTCGCGAAGAGGGCGTCGAGCTCGGCGGTCGCCTGCTTCCACTGGGTCTTCGCGGGGTCTTGAGCGGCGAGCGCCTCGGCCTGCTCGACGATGCGCGTGCGCTCGGCGATCGCGTCGGCGAGCGCGGCCTTCGCCTCGGCCTGCTGTTGCTCGGTGAGCTCCTTCGTGGTGCCCGAGAGCGCCTCGAGCCGACGGGAGAGGGACTCGAGGTCGCCCACGGCGTTCGCGCCGGCGACCGATTCGCGCAGGCTCGCGACGGCCTTCGAGACATCCGCCGCAGGTGCACCGCGACGGACGCGCTGCTCGAGCAGGCCGACCTGGCCGGCGAGGTCGGCGTACTTGCGCTCGAAGTACGCGAGGGCCTCCTCAGGCGTCGCGTCGGGGTACTGGCCGACCTCCCGCTCGCCGTCGCTCGTCCGCACGAAGACGGTACCCGTCTCGTCGACGCGGCCCCACGGTTGCTGCTCTGAATCGGTCACGGGCCTCACCCTGTCGTGGTCGGATGCCGCCCATGGGCGGCGTTGACGGCATCAAGCCTATTGCACCGCCATCGGGCGGCGCGGGGTCGTCACTGGATCGTGAACCCGGTGATCGTCACCGGAACGGCGGGCGCTCCGTCGGTGGCGCCGTCGGCCGTTCCGGCGTCCGTGATGCCCGACTTCAGCTCGTCGAGTCCGCTCGTCACGCGGCCGATGACGGTGTAGCCGCCGGCCTCGTCGGGAGTGAGCTGCGTGTCCTCGTAGACGAGGAAGAACTGGCTGCCCTGGCTGTAGGCGTTGCCCATCTGCCGCGCCATCGCGATGGTGCCGGCGGGGTAGAGGCCGTCCTCGGGCGCGTTCTCGACGGGGCCGTAGCTGTAGCCGGGGCCGCCCGTACCGTCGCCGGCCGGGTCGCCGCACTGCAGCACCCAGATGTTCTCGCGCGTGAGGCGGTGGCAGCTCGTGCCGTCGTAGAAGCCCGACTGGATGAGGCTGATCTCGCTCGCGACCGCCTGCGGTGCCGCCTCGCCGTCGAGCTCGACGCCGAGGGGGACGTCGTTGAGCGTGAGGGTGCCCGTCCAGGTGCGTCCCTCGGCGAGGTCGGGCGACGGCACGTCGCCCTGGTTCTCGCCGGCGGGCGGCGTGGGCGTCGCCGTCGGGGTCTCCGTCGGCTCGGCGACCGGCGTGCCGGGGCCGCCGCTGAAGAAGAAGAGCTGCGCGGCGGTCGCGAGCGCCAGGACGACGACGAGGGACACGACCGCGATCACGTTGTCCCGGACGCGGCGGCGCTGCTTGCGGACATGGACCTCCTGGCGCGCCTGGTACGTGCGGAGGCGGGCGCGTTCCTCACGCGCCTGACGGTCGTTGGATGCCACGCATGCTCCTTCTCGGGACTCCTGCGTGCCGACTCTACGCAACGCGCCGCCGTCGGCACCAATCGCGCGGGCGGGCGGGTGCGCGCGCGGGTGCTCGCGCGGGCGGCGGCACGGCGGTGGTGTCGGATGCCGCGGCTACGCTGGACGGCATGGTGGACTCCAGCCCGGGGCTGCGCTCCGGCGCGACCCCGCTCGCCGTGCGCATGCGGCCGACGAGCCTCGACGAGGTCGCGGGGCAGCGCCACCTGCTCACCCCCGGGTCGCCGCTCGTGGCGCTCGCGGGCGACCGCAGCGGTGAGTCGGGCTCGGTGTCCGTCATCCTGTGGGGCCCACCGGGCACGGGCAAGACCACGCTGGCGCAGGCCATCGCGCGCTCCTCGGGCCGCAAGTTCGTCGAGCTCTCCGCGGTCACGGCCGGGGTGCGCGACGTGCGGCAGGTGATGGAGGAGGCGCGCGCCTCGCGCGACCTCTACGGCCTCTCCACCGTGCTCTTCCTCGACGAGATCCACCGCTTCACGAAGGCGCAGCAGGACGCACTGCTCCCGGGCGTCGAGAACGGGTGGGTCATCCTCGTCGCCGCGACCACCGAGAACCCGTCGTTCTCGGTCATCTCGCCGCTCCTGTCGCGCTCGCTCCTGCTCACGCTCGAGCTCCTCACCGACGACGACCTCGGCGTGCTCGTCGATCGTGCCCTCGCCGATCCGCGCGGCCTCGCGGGGGCGGTCGAGCTCGAGGCCGAGGCGCGCGCCGCGATCATCCGGCTGGCCTCGGGAGACGCGCGTCGTGCCCTCACTGCGCTCGAGGCGGCATCCGTCGCGGCGAGCCAGGCCGCGTCCCGGGCCGCACCCGCCGCCGACGGCGATGCCGCCGATGCCGAGGCCGAGGCGGCCGGCGACGACGACGTCGAGTCGGCGGATGCCGCGGCCGCGAAGCCCGTCATCACCGCCGAGGTCGTGGCCCGGGCCGTCGATCGCGCGCTGCTGCGCTACGACCGCAACGGCGACGAGCACTACGACGTCATCAGCGCGTTCATCAAGTCGGTGCGCGGCAGCGACGTCGACGCCGCGCTGCACTACCTCGCGCGCATGATCGAGGCCGGCGAGGATCCGCGGTTCATCGCCCGGCGCATCATCGTGCTCGCCTCGGAGGACATCGGGATGGCCGACCCCACGGCGCTCGGCGTCGCGGTCGCCGCGGCCGACGCCGTGCAGTACATCGGCATGCCAGAGGGACGCATCCCGCTGGCGCAGGCGGTCGTGCACCTCGCCACCGCGCCGAAGTCGAACGCGGCCTACCTCGGCATCGATCGGGCCATCGCCGACGTGCGCGAGGGTCGCGCGGGGCGCGTCCCCAAGCACCTCCGCGACGCGCACTACCCGGGCGCCAAGCGACTCGGCCACGGCAAGGGCTACGTCTACCCGCACGACGATCCGATCGGCGTCGTGGCCCAGGAGTACCTGCCCACCGAGCTGCGCGGTGCGACGTACTACGAGCCCACCGAGCACGGCAACGAGCGCGAGGTCTCGGCGCGGCTCGCGAAGCTCCGGCGCATCGTGCGCGGCGGGCGCTGACGCCCTGCGAACCCCGGCGCAGGAGGGGGCGCGCCGCGCGCGTCGTGAGCGGCCGTCCGTGATAGCATGTCCGTTGGCCTGAAGCCAGATCCTCGAGCGCGGCTGCGAGAGGGTCACCGGCGAACGGGTGCGATCTGTAGCCGATCCACCCTTGGCGAATCCCTCTGACACGGACTTCCGGCGCGACCGTGCGCCGTGAAATCGAACTTGAGATTCTTCCGAAAGGACACTTGTGTCGAACCAGTCACGTAGCAAGACCCGTCTCTCCCGCGCGCTCGGCGTCGCCCTCACCCCGAAGGCCGCCAAGTACATGGAGAAGCGCCCGTACGCTCCCGGCGAGCACGGCCGCACCAAGCGCAAGCAGGACTCCGACTACGCCGTGCGCCTCCGCGAGAAGCAGCGCCTCCGCGCCCAGTACGGCATCCGCGAGAAGCAGCTCCGCATCGCGTTCAACGAGGCCCGCCGCACCGACGGCCTGACGGGTGAGAACCTCGTCGAGCTGCTCGAGATGCGCCTCGACGCGCTCGTGCTGCGCGCCGGCTTCGCCCGCACCATCGCGCAGGCCCGCCAGTTCGTGGTGCACCGCCACATCCTCGTCGACGGCAAGATCGTCGACCGTCCCTCCTTCCGCGTGAAGCCGGGCCAGGTCATCGGCGTCAAGCAGCGCTCCGAGGGCACCGAGCCGTTCCAGGTCGCCGCGGCCGGCGGCCACGTCGACGTGCTCCCCAAGCTCCCGGGCTACCTCGACGTGGAGCTCGACAAGCTCCAGGCCACGCTCTCGCGTCGCCCGAAGCGCGCCGAGGTCCCCGTGACCTGTGACGTGCAGCTCGTCGTCGAGTACTACGCCGCTCGCTGATCGGCGGACACCGTCCGACAGGGGCCGCGGGGATCCTCCCGCGGCCCCTGTCGCGTTCCCGGGAGGCGCCGATCGCGGGCGCCGCGGCCTGCTGCCGCGGCATCCGACGCCACTAGACTGGATCGAGTGCCGAGCGGGACTCCCGCGGCACGCATCGGGCAGAGGAGCACTTCGTGAAGAGCATCGTGTGGTTCGCCATCGGCGTCGCGGCCGGCTTCGTCGCCGCGCACCAGCTCAACCAGACCAAGCAGGGCCAGGAGTTCTTCTCCTCGATCGACGCGAAGGCCCGCGCATTCGGGAAGGCGATCGCCGAGGGCTACCACGAGCGCGACGCCGAGCTCCGCGCGCAGGACGAGCGGCCCGCCGTCGGCTGACCGCCGGCTCCAGGACTCGCCGCGGCCGATCGGGCCGCTGAACCAGAACGGAACCATGCAGACCGCAGACATCCGCCAGCGCTGGCTGGACTTCTTCGCCGCGCGCGGCCACACCGTCGTGCCCTCCGCCTCGCTCGTCTCCGACGACCCGACGCTGCTCTTCACGGTGGCCGGCATGGTGCCGTTCGTGCCGTACCTCACGGGACTCGTGCCGCCGCCGTACCCGCGAGCGACGAGCGTGCAGAAGTGCATCCGCACGAACGACATCGAGGAGGTCGGCAAGACCCCCCGGCACGGCACGTTCTTCCAGATGAACGGCAACTTCTCGTTCGGCGACTACTTCAAGGAGGGGGCGATCAGCCTCGCCTGGGAGCTGCTGACGACGCCCGAGGCCGAGGGCGGCTACGGCTTCGAGCCGAAGGACCTCTGGGTCACCGTCTACAAGGACGACGACGAGGCCATCGAGCTCTGGAAGAAGGTCGCCGGCCTGCCCGACGAGCGCATCCAGCGCCTCGACAAGGACACGAACTACTGGCACACCGGCCAGCCCGGCCCGGCCGGCCCGTGCTCGGAGATCTTCTTCGACCGCGGCCCCGCGTACGGCATCGACGGCGGCCCCGCCACCGACGACGACCGCTACGTCGAGATCTGGAACCTCGTGTTCATGCAGTACCTCATCGACGACGTGAAGTCGAAGACCGACTTCCGCATCGTGAAGGAGCTGCCGAAGAAGAACATCGACACCGGCATGGGGCTCGAGCGCGTCGCCTTCATCAAGCAGGGCGTCGACAACCTGTACGAGATCGACCAGGTGCGTCCCGTGCTCGACAGGGCCGCCGAGCTCTCGGGTCACCGGTACGGCGCCGACCACGAGGACGACGTGCGGATGCGCGTCATCGCCGACCACGTGCGCTCCGCCCTCATGCTCATGAGCGACGGCGTGAGCCCGTCGAACGAGGGCCGCGGCTACATCCTGCGTCGCCTGCTGCGCCGCACGATCCGGGCGATGCGCCTGCTCGGCGTCGAGGGGCCGACCTTCCGCGAGCTCTTCGCGGCGTCCCGCGACGCCATGAAGGCGGCGTATCCCGAGGTCGCGCGCGACTACGCGCACATCGAGCAGCTCGCGCTCGGCGAGGAGGAGACGTTCCTGCGCACGCTCGCGGCGGGCACGTCGATCCTCGACGGCGCGGTGGCGTCGACCAAGCAGTCGGGCCGCGAGGAGCTCGCGGGCGACACCGCGTTCCTGCTGCACGACACCTACGGCTTCCCGATCGAGCTCACGCTCGAGATGGCCGAGGAGGCCGGGCTCTCCGTCGACCGCGGCGCGTTCGACGAGCTCATGACGGCGCAGCGCACGCGCGCGAAGGCCGACGCCAAGTCGAAGAAGAAGGTGCTCGCCGACCTGTCGGTCTACAGCGACTTCCGCGCCAAGGGCGAGACCATCTTCACCGGATACACCGAGCTCTCGACCGAATCGACCGTGCTCGGCATCATCGTCGACGGGCACCCGGTGCCCGTCGCGACGGCGGGCCAGACCGCGGAGGTCATCCTCGCCGAGACCTCGCTCTACGCGGAGTCCGGCGGTCAGGCGCCCGACCAGGGTCGCATCGTCGGAGACGGCTTCGAGCTCCAGGTCCTCGACGTGCAGAAGCCGGTGAAGGGGCTCATCAGCCACACCGTGAAGGTCACGTCGGGCGAGGTCGCGGTCGGCGAGCACGCCACCACGCTCGTCGACGAGGACTACCGTCGCGGGGCGACGCAGGCGCATTCGGGCACGCACATCGTGCACGCGGCCCTGCGCCAGGTGCTCGGCCCCACCGCGCACCAGTCCGGCTCGTTCAACAAGGCCGGCTACCTGCGACTCGACTACGGCTGGAACGCCGCCCTCTCACCCGAGACGCGCAGCGAGATCGAGGAGATCTCCAACAACGCGATCCGCGACAACCTGCCGGTGCAGACCCGCGAGATGACCCTCGACGAGGCGAAGTCGCTCGGCGCCATGGCGCTGTTCGGCGAGAAGTACGGCGACGTCGTGCGCGTCGTCGACATCGGCGGACCGTGGTCCCGCGAGCTCTGCGCGGGCACCCACGTCGTCTCGAGCTCCGAGATCGGCATGATCAACATCGTCGGCGAGTCGTCGGTCGGCGCGTCCAACCGCCGCGTCGAGTCGCTCGTCGGCCGCGAGGCGTTCCAGCGGTTCGCCGCCGAGCGCGCGCTCGTGAACGAGCTCAGCACGAGCCTGAAGACGCGACCCGAGCTGCTCGTCGACCGCGTCGGCGAGCTCGTGGCGAGCCTGAAGTCCGCCGAGAAGAAGATCGCGCAGTTCGAGGCGCGGGCGCTCAGCGACCGCGTCCCCGCCCTCGCCGCGAACGCGGTGCGCACCGGCGACGTGCTCCTCGTGGCCGAGACGGTCGGTCGCCTCGGCTCGGGCGACGAGCTGCGCTCGCTCGCGACGGCCGTGCGGTCGAAGCTCGGCGACGCGGCATCCGTCGTGGCGCTCGCGGCCGACGTCGGCGGCAAGCCCGTCGCGATCGTGGCCACCTCGCCGGCCGCGCGGGATGCCGGCGCGAACGCCGGGCCGCTCGCGAAGGCGATGGCCACGGCGCTCGGCGGCGGCGGAGGCGGCAAGCCCGACCTCGCACAGGGCGGCGGCAACGACGTGTCCGCCATCCCGGCGGCCCTCGACGCGGTGAAGCGCGAGCTCGGCCGGTAGTCCCATGCGCCCCGGAGCGAGGCTCGGCATCGACGTCGGGCGAGCCCGGATCGGCGTCGCCCGATGCGACGCCGGCGGGCTGCTCGCCGTGCCCGTCGAAACGGTCGCGCGCGACGCCGACGGCGACGCCGACGTCCGCCGCATCCTCGAGCTCGCCGAGGAGTTCGGCGCGATCGAGCTCGTCGTGGGCAATCCGCTCTCGCTGTCGGGCGCGCCGACGGCGTCGACCGACGACGCGGTGGCCTTCGCCGGGCGGCTCGCGGCGGCCGGCGCGGCGGTGCGGCTCGTCGACGAACGGCTCTCGACCGTGAGCGCGCAGCAGGCCCTGCGCGCGTCGGGGAAGTCGAGTCGCCGCCAGCGTCCCATCGTCGACCAAGTCGCAGCCGTTATCATTCTGCAACACGCCATCGACACGGAACGGGCGTCGGGCACCGAGCCCGGACGCCTGGTCACGACAGACGAAGGGTCGTCCCCCCTGTGACCCACCTTCCCCCCGAGCCGCGCGGCTCCGCGCCGGGCGATGCCACGGACTGGCACGCGCTGCTCGCCGGAGAGACCCCCGACGTCGCCGGCGGCGGCGCGGCCACCGGGCCGACGCCGGCCTCGCGCGCCGGCCGAGCCGGCGGCCAGCCGATGACCCGCCGCGAGGCGCGCGAGGCGGAACGGCGGGCGCTCGAGGAGCCCGAGCCCGAGGTGTACGAGCCGCGCAAGCCGTCGCGCGCCGAGCGCCGCGCCGCCGCGGCACCCGACTACCACGACCACGACCCCGAGCACGCCCGCACCCGGCGGCGCGGGCCGTGGGGATGCCTCGTGGGGCTCCTCGTCGTCGCCGCGCTCGCGGTCGGCGCCTTCTTCTTCCTGCAGGGTCCCATCAACGCGGTCATCGAGCGATTCACGCCGGCGGCCGACTACACGGGATCGGGCACCGGCGAGGTCATGTTCGTGATCCACGCCGGTGACACCGGCTCGGACGTCGCCGAGAACCTCGTCGACGCCGGCGTGACCGCCTCGTACGACGCCTTCTACGACCTCCTGCTCGAACAGCCGACGGACCCGGAATTCCACCCCGGCGCCTACGCGCTCGCCGAGGAGATGAGCGCGCAGGCCGCCCTCGACGCCCTCATGGACCCGGCGAACAAGCTCGAGAACACGTTGCTGATCACGGAGGGCACCTGGGCGAGGGACGCCCTCGCCGAGGCTTCGGCGGTGCTGCAGATCCCCATCGAGGACCTCCAAGCCGCGGCCGCGAACCCGCAGGCGCTCGGCCTGCCGGCCGGGGCCACGAGCGTCGAGGGCTTCCTGTTCCCGGCGACCTACACCTTCAACCCGGGCGTCACGGCCCAGGAGGTCGTGCAGACGATGGTCGCCAACGGCATCGCCGCCTACGACGCGGCGGGCGTCGCGCCCGACGACCGGCTCCGCGTGGCGACGATCGCGTCGCTCATCCAGCGCGAGGGCCTGCCGCAGGACTTCACGAAGGTCTCGCGGGTCATCCAGAACCGCCTCGACCAGGGGATGCTGCTGCAGTTCGACTCGACCGTGCACTACGGCACGGGTGACAACTCCGTCGTCACGACCACCGACGCGGAGCGCGCCGACGCGAGCAACCCCTACAACACCTACGTGCATCAGGGACTGCCGCCCGGCCCGATCGGCAACCCGGGCGCCGAGGCGATCCAGGCCGCGCTGACCCCCGCCGACGGACCGTGGCTGTACTTCGTGACGGTGAACCCCGAGACCGGCGAGACGGTGTTCACGACGACCATCGAGGAGCACGAGGCCGCGGCCGAGCAGTTCTACCAGTGGCTCGAGGATCACCCCGACTATGGCCAGTGACCGGCGCCGCCTCGCGGTGCTGGGCTCCCCGATCGCGCACTCGAAGAGCCCCGCGCTGCACCGCGCCGCGTACGACCTGCTCGGGCTCGACTGGGAGTACACCGCGATCGAGCTCGACGGCGCCGGGCTGCGCGCGTTCCTCGACACACGCGACGCGTCGTGGCGCGGGCTCTCGCTCACGATGCCGCTCAAGCAGGACGTGCTGCCGTTGCTCGACGAGGTCGACGAGCTCGCGACGCTGACGAACGCGGCGAACACGGTGCTGCTCGCCGACGGCGTGCGCCGGGGGTTCAACACCGACGTCGGCGGAATCGTGCGCGCCCTCGGCGAGGCCGGATGCGACCGGATCCGCCACGGCGTCCTCGTCGGCGGGGGAGCGACCGCGGCGTCCGCCCTCGCGGCCATGGCCGAGCTCGGCGCCGCGAGCGTGCAGGTGCTGCTGCGGCGGCCCGGGGCGGGCGGGTCCGTCGCCGAACTCGGCGCGCGGCTCGGGCTGGCCGTCGAGGTGCGTCCGATCGCCGACCTCGCGACGCTCGAGGAGGCCGACCTCGTGGTGAGCACGCTGCCCGGCGGCGCGGACCCGGGCGTCGAGGCATCCGCCGCCCTGCGCCGCGCGACCCTGTTCGACGTGGCCTACGCCCCGTGGCCCACGCGGCTCGTGTCGCAGTGGCTGGAGGCCGGCGGCACGGTCGTGCACGGGCTCGAGATGCTGCTGCACCAGGCGGTGCTCCAGGTGCGGATCTTCGCGTCGGGCGACCCGTTCCAGGCGCTGCCCGACGAGGCGGCCGTGCTCGACGTCATGCGCCGCTCGCTCTGATCGGGCTGTGGAAGGATGGAGTCCATGCTCCGTTGGCTCACTGCCGGAGAGTCGCACGGCCCTGAGCTCGTCGCGATCCTCGAGGGTCTTCCCGCCGGTATCCCCGTCTCGCTCGACGCCATCCGCGCCGACCTCGCGCGCCGCAAGCTCGGCTACGGTCGCGGCGCCCGCATGAAGTTCGAGCAGGACGAGCTCGCGATCTCGGGCGGCGTGCGCCACGGCGAGTCGCTCGGCAGCCCCATCGCGCTGCGCATCGGCAACACCGAGTGGCCGAAGTGGCAGGAGGTCATGAGCCCCGAGCCCATCGACCCCGAGAAGCTCGGACGCGGCCGCGGTGCGCCGCTGACCCGCCCGCGCCCCGGTCACGCCGACCTCGTGGGCATGCAGAAGTACGACTTCGACGAGGCCCGTCCGGTGCTCGAGCGGGCGAGCGCCCGCGAGACGGCGGCGCGCGTCGCCCTCGGCGCGGTCGCCCGCGGGTTCCTCGAGGAGCTCGGCATCCGCCTCGTCTCGCACACGATCGCCATCGGCCCGGTCCGCGTGCCCGAGGACCGCCCGCTGCCCGTGCCCGACGACGTCGACCGCCTCGACGCCGACCCGCTGCGCTGCTTCGACGAGGAGACCTCCTCGCGCATGGTGGCCGAGGTCGACTCGGCGCACAAGGACGGCGACACGCTCGGCGGCGTCGTCGAGGTGCTGGCCTACGGGGTTCCGCCGGGGCTCGGTTCCTACGTGCACTGGGACCGACGTCTCGACGCGCAGCTCGCCGCCGCGCTCATGGGCATCCAGGCCATCAAGGGCGTGGAGGTCGGCGACGGCTTCACGACCACCACCCGGCGCGGCTCCGCGGCGCACGACGAGCTGCACCTCAGCGACGGCCGCATCGTGCGTGCCAGCGATCGCGCGGGCGGCACCGAGGGCGGCATGTCGACCGGCACCGTGCTGCGCGTGCGCGCGGGCATGAAGCCCATCGCCACCGTGCCGCGCGCGCTGCCGACCATCGACGTCGCGACCGGCGAGGCGGCGCCCGCGCACCACCAGCGCTCCGACGTCTGCGCCGTGCCCGCCGCGGGCGTCGTCGCCGAGGCCATGGTCGCGCTCACCCTCGCGAATGCCGTGCTCGAGAAGTTCGGCGGCGACTCCGTCGGCGAGACGCGCCGCAACCTCGAGTCCTACCTCGCGTCCATCCCCGAGGCGCTCCGCACCGAGATCGCCTCGGCGGACACCGCCGCCGATCGTGTCTGAGGGCGCCCGCGTCAGCCTGCCCATCGTGCTCATCGGCCCGATGGGCTCCGGCAAGTCGCGCGTCGGGCATCGGCTCGCGGCATCCGCCGGCGCGCCGTTCATCGACACCGACCAGCGCATCGTGGAGCGGTACGGCCCGATCGAGGAGATCTTCGAGCGCGAGGGCGAGGAGTACTTCCGCATCATCGAGCGCGAGGTCGTCGCCGAGGCGCTGCACGAGGAGGCCGTGATCTCGCTCGGCGGCGGCGCGGTGCTGCACCCCGACACCCGCGCCGACCTCGCCGACCTGCAGGTGGTGTGGCTGCGCGTCAGCCCCGAGGCGGTCGCCCCGCGGCTCGCCGGCGGCAACCGCCCGCTCATCGCGGAGGGCGGGATCGGCGCCTGGACGGCGATCCTCGAGCAGCGCGAGCCCATCTACGCCGAGCTCGCCGACCTCGACATCGACACGTCGCGCCGCTCGGTCGCACGCATCGTCGACGACATCACCGGGCGCTTCGGAGGAGCAGCATGACGGCAGGGGAGACGCGCACGGCGATCCGGGTGGGCGGCGACGCGGGATACGACGTGGTCGTCGGCCGCGGCGTCGTCGCGGAGCTCGGCGATGCGCTCGGCGCGGCCGTGCGCAAGGTGCTCGTCGTACACGCCCCGACCCTCGGCGCCCGCGCGGCCGAGCTGCGCGAGGAGCTCGGCGACCGCTTCGAGGTGCTGCTCGCCGAGGTGCCCGACGCCGAGGCGGGCAAGCGCATCGAGGTCGCCGCGTTCTGCTGGCAGATCCTCGGGCAGGCGGACTTCACGCGCAGCGACGCGATCGTCGGGCTCGGCGGCGGCGCGATCACCGACCTCGCCGGGTTCGTGGCCGGCACCTGGCTGCGCGGCGTCCGCGCCGTGCAGGTGCCCACCACCGTGCTCGGCATGGTCGACGCGGCCGTCGGCGGCAAGACCGGCATCAACACGAACGAGGGCAAGAACCTCGTCGGCGTCTTCCACGCGCCGGCCGCGGTGCTCTGCGACCTGGAGCTGCTCGACACGCTGCCGCGCAACGAGATCCTCGCGGGCTTCGCCGAGATCGTGAAGGCCGGATTCATCCGATACCCCGAGATCCTCGACATCATCGAGGCCGACCCCGAGGTCGCGACCGACCCGACGTCGCCCGAGTTCCGCCGGGTCGTCGAACTCGCCATCCGGATGAAGGCCGACGTGGTCTCCGAGGACTTCACCGAGCAGGGCCTGCGCGAGATCCTCAACTACGGGCACACGCTCGGCCATGCGGTCGAGCACGCCGAGCGCTACCAGTGGCGGCACGGTGCGGCGATCTCGGTCGGCATGGCGTTCGCCGCCGAGCTCGGCCGCCTCTCGGGCCGCCTCTCCGACGAGGTCGCCGACCGGCACAAGCGCGTCCTCGACCTGCTCGGCCTGCCCACGAGCTACCCGGCCGGCCGATGGAACACGCTGCTCGCGACCATGCAGCGCGACAAGAAGGCACGCGGCGGGCAGCTCCGGTTCATCGTGCTCGACGACCTCGCCAAGCCGACCGTCATGCAGGCGCCCGACCAGTCGCTGCTGTTCGCCGCGTACCAGGAGATCGGGTCCTGAACGGGCTCGAGGGCCGCGAAGTCCACGGATGCCGCGCCGCTAGGCTTTCCGCATGACGACGATCCTCGTGCTGAACGGGCCCAACCTCGGACGCCTCGGCACCCGTGAGCCCGAGGTGTACGGATCGGAGACGCTCGCCGACATCGGCGCGGGCCTCGCGGCATCCGTGCCCGACGACGTCGAGATCGACCTGCGGCAGACCGACGACGAGGCCGAGCTCATCGGCTGGATCCACGAGGCCGTCGACCGTCGCCTGCCGGTGGTGCTCAACCCCGCCGCATTCACGCACTACAGCTACGCGCTGCGCGACGCCGCGGCGCAGCTGAAGCAGGCCGGCGTGCCGCTCGTCGAGGTGCACCTGTCGAACCCGCACGCGCGCGAGGAGTTCCGCCACACGAGCGTCATCTCGGGCGTGGCGACCGGTGTGATCGCCGGCTTCGGCGCCGATTCCTACCGGCTCGCGGTCGACTGGGTCCTGCGGTCGCTCGGCTGAGTCGACTACACTCGATCAGTCGCACGCGAATCCGGCGTGCCCTCTGACTTCCCACGATCGATCGGAAACACCCACCCATGGCAAGCACCGCGGACATCAAGAACGGCGTCGTCCTGAACATCGACGGCCAGCTCTGGAGCGTCGTCGAGTTCCAGCACGTCAAGCCCGGCAAGGGCGGCGCGTTCGTCCGCACCAAGCTCAAGAACGTCGTGACCGGCAAGGTCGTCGACCGCACCTACAACGCCGGCGCGAAGGTCGACATCGAGAACGTCGACCGCCGCGACTTCACCTACCTCTACAGCGACGGCGACGGCTTCGTGTTCATGGACGCGACCGACTACGACCAGATCACGGTCCCCGCGACGGTCGTCGGGGACGCCGCGAACTTCATGCTCGAGAACCAGGCCGTGACCATCGCCCTGAACAACGGCAACCCGCTCTACGTCGACCTTCCCGCGTCGGTCGTGCTCGAGATCACCTACACCGAGCCGGGCCTGCAGGGCGACCGTTCGACCGGCGGCACCAAGCCCGCGACCGTCGAGACCGGCTACGAGATCCAGGTCCCGCTCTTCCTCGAGACCGGCACCAAGGTCAAGGTCGACACCCGCTCGGGTGAGTACCTCGGCCGCGTGAACGACTAGTGAGCGCCCGCACCAAGGCGCGCAAGCGCGCCCTCGACATGCTGTACTCGGCCGACATGCGCCAGGTGCCCGTCGAGCAGGTGCTGGCCGCCGAGGCGGAGCGCGCCGTCAACGAGCCCGAACGCCAGGCGTCGTGGCTGTATGCCCGCGAGATCGTCGACGGCATCGTCGACCACCGCGAGGAGATCGACGAGCTCATCACGACGCACTCGCGCGGCTGGACCCTCGAGCGCATGCCAGCGGTCGACCGCGCGCTGCTGCGCATCGGCGTGTGGGAGATCCTCTACAACGACGAGGTACCCGACCCGGTCGCGATCTCCGAGGCCGTCGAGGCGGCGACCGTGCTGTCGACCGACGACTCGGCCGGCTTCGTGAACGGCCTGCTCGCGGCGATCTCGCACGCGAAGGCCTAGACGCCCGGCCCGGTTCCGTTCCCTTCGACGGATGCCGCGGGCCGCCGCCGTTCGGACGGATCCGCCCACCGCGGCGCGAGCCCGGCGAGCACAGCGGCTTCGAGTCCGAGGCCGACCAGGCTGCCGTGCGGCCAGTAGCTCAGCGCGACGGTGGCGAACACGATGACGAGGAGCGTCGATCCGACGAGGAGGCGCTCCCACAGGGGGATGCCGCGGCCCCGCGGCGCGACGGACGCGACGACGAGGCCCCACACGCCGATCGCGAGCAGGGCGAACAGCTCGGCGCCCCAGAGCAGGTGCACCGGGGCATCCGCCGGATGGTTGAGGTAGCTCAGCAGCGTGATGGGCGCCGCGGCGAGGACCAACGCACCGAGCACGCGGCCGCTCCAGCCGAGTGCCGCGAAGACGGGACCGGTCGCGAACCAGAGCAGGGCGAACGAGACGGATGCCGCGGCGCCGAACACGAGGTAGGCGTCCGACGATCCCGTGGCGGGGAGCGCCTCGCGCAGTCCCTCGTAGATCGGCATGGCGTCGAGGGCGCGGAGCCACGCGGGTGAACCCGACCCCGACCAGGCGGCCTGCTGCGGTGGCAGCAGGAAGAACGCCCACGCCGCCGCGATGAGCGCGATGACCACGCTCCACATCCGCGCGGGGTGTCGTCGCATGAACCGAACCTAGCGTCGCTCGGACGGCTGCGGGGTCTCGGCGAGCCGTGCGACGTGCTCGACCACCTCGGCGGGTCCGTCGTGTTCGGCGAGCCGCGCGGCGATGCGTCGCGCCGCATCGCGATACCCCGGGTCGTCGCGGACGCGGCGCCAGGCGCCCAGCACCTGCCGCGGGGTCGGCTGCCCCGTGCCGAGGCTGATGCCGGCGCCCGCCGCCCGGACCCGGGCCGCCACCTCCGGCTTGTCGAGGTCGCCGCCGGCGACGACGACCGGGAGGCCGTGCGCCAGCGCGGCGAGCACGCCGCCCCATCCGCCGTTCGTGACGACCACGTCGGTGCGGGGGAGCAGGTCGCCGAACGGCACCACCGGCGCCACGCGCGCGTTGGGCGGCGCGGCGAACGGGAAGCCCGCGGCGTCCGCACGGCCGGTCGTGGCGACCACCTGCACGTCCTGCCGCCCGAGCGCCGCGAAGGCCGGCGCCACGAGGTCGTCCGGGTCGGTGTTCTGCGTGCCCTGCGTGACGAGTGCGATGGGCCGCGGGTCGGCGACCAGCTCGTCCCACCACGGCGGCAGCGCGAGCCCCGAGGCGCCCGCGGGGGCGAGTGCGCCGACCCAGGCGACCGAGTCGGGCAGGTCGCTCCGCGGCCAGTCGAGCTCGGGGACGCCGGTGGCGCACACGAGCTCGGTCGAGAATCCGGCCTCGGCGAACGCCCGGACGCCCGGCGGCAGGCCGAGGCCCCGCCGCTGCTCGTCGTAGGCGCGCTGCAGGGCGGCGGTGAGGCGCGGCACGATCCGGCGCAGCGCGGCGTCGCGGGTCCGGCCGAGCGGCCCGCGACCCGGGCGCAGTCCGATCCCGATCGGCGGGAGGTCGCGGCTCTGGAGTGCGAGCGGCGTGATGGCCACCGTCGCCCAGTGCGTGCCCGTGAGCTCCGAGGCCAGCCCGGCGCCGAGGCTCAGCTCGTCGGCCACGATGACGTCCCAGGGCCGCTCGGCGTACTCGGCGAGCAGGTCCTGGACCTGGCCGTCGGCCGTGCGCACGAAGAGGTCCTCGACGTTGCGGAGCATCTGCGCCGGACCCTTGCGCCCGACGAGGCGGGGGAAGGTCGCGGCGACGTCGTGTTCGTCGAAGTCGGGTGCCGCGCGCCATCGCACGACCTCGGCTCCTACGCGCTGGAACGCGTCGGCGTGCGCGGAGCCCGTGTACGCGCGCACGTCGTGCCCCGCGGAAATGAACGCTCGAGCGACCTCGGCGAGCGGTGCGACGTGCCCGTGGAAGGGCATCGCCTGGATCATGACGGCGACCATGCCGCTCATTCCAGCACCGCAGGGGAGGCGCCCGCCACGTGGTGACCCCGGCACGCATCGAGGGTTAACCCTCTCCGGATTCCCACGCGAACCCCGATCCGCCGGGGCGGGCCCCACCGGTTCACTGGATATCGCCGCACTGCTGCGCGCCGTTCCCACTCGAATCCACGCTCTGGAAGGAGCACCTTCGCCATGTCCACGATCCCCGCCACCACCCCCGGGCTCCAGCCCATCGGCCCCCGCCCCGTCCCGGTCTCGCGCATCGGCGTGCTCGACCGGCTCGCCGCGCTCGAGGCGATGCTGAAGGCGTTCCTCGAGCGCTGGAGCATCCCCGCGCTGCGCGTCGCCCTCGGCGCCGTGTTCGTCGCCTTCGGCGTGCTGAAGTTCTTCCCCGGCGTGAGCCCGGTCGAGCCGCTCGTCGAGGCGACCTGGGGCGTGCTCACCTTCGGCCTCGTCGGCGGCCAGCTCGCGCTCGTGCTCACCGCGATCATCGAGACCGTCGCCGGCGTCGCCCTCATCTCGGGCGTGTTCGCGCGCTTCGGCCTCGTGATGCTCGCGATCGCGTTCGTCGGCATCCTCTCACCGCTCGTGTTCTTCCCGGGCGAGCTGTTCGCCGCGACCGGGCCCACGCTGCTCGGCCAGTACGTGCTGAAGAACGTCGTGCTCATCGCGGCCGCCCTCGTGGTCGCCTCGAAGGCGCTCCGCGGGCCGGTCCGGTCCGCTCGATGACGGGCATCCGTTCGCACACGGGAAGGGCGGGGCGCATGGCGCTCCGCCCTTCGGCGTACCCGGGCCCGACGAACTGGGGGCCATCTCCTGGCTGGTAGGCTCGTCGGAAAGGCAACCTTGAAGCCCGTCCTGTGAGGCGGAGAAGGGAGTCCGCATGGCTGTGCGCACCGTGCTGCAGCAGGCTGACATCGATCGGGCGATCACTCGCATCGCCCACGAGATCCTCGAATCCAATCGCGGAGCCGAACGACTCGTCCTCCTCGGCATCCCGACCCGCGGCGTCGTGCTCGCCGAGCGCCTCGCCGCGATCATCGGCCGCATCGCGGCATCCGACGTGCCGGCCGGCGCGCTCGACGTGACCATGTACCGCGACGACCTCGACCGGCATCCGGTGCGCGCGCCGCAGCCGACCTCGGTGCCGGCCGGCGGCATCGACGGCGCCACCGTCGTGCTCGTCGACGACGTGCTCTACTCCGGCCGCACCATCCGCGCGGCGTTCGACGCGCTCGCCGACCTCGGCCGCGCGAAGGCCGTGCGCCTCGCCGTGCTCGTCGACCGCGGCCACCGCGAGTTCCCCATCCGCGCCGACTTCGTGGGGAAGAACCTGCCGAGCTCGACGCGAGAGCGCATCAACGTGCACCTCGCCGAGATCGACGGCGACGACGCCGTCACCATCGACGGGGGCGAGGACTGATGCGCCACCTGCTCTCCACGAAGGACCTCGCCCGCGACGAGGCCATCGCGCTGCTCGACATCGCCGAGGACATGGCGGCCGTGCAGGAGCGCGAGATGAAGAAGCTGCCGACCCTGCGCGGCAAGACGGTCGTGAACCTCTTCTTCGAGGACTCGACGCGCACGCGCATCTCATTCGAGGCGGCCGCGAAGCGACTCTCGGCCGATGTCATCAACTTCAGCGCGAAGGGCTCCAGTGTCTCGAAGGGCGAGAGCCTGAAGGACACCGCGCAGACCCTCCAGGCGATGGGTGCCGACGGCGTCGTCATCCGCCACCACGCGTCGGGCGCCCCGCAGACGCTCGCCACGAGCGGATGGATCGACGCGGGCGTCGTGAACGCCGGCGACGGCACGCACGAGCATCCGACCCAGGCGCTCCTCGACGCGTTCACCATCCGGCGCCGCCTGCACGGCACGGCGTCGCGCGGTCGCGACCTCGACGGGGTGCGCGTCGTGATCGTCGGCGACATCCTGCACTCGCGGGTCGCCCGCTCGAACGTCTGGCTGCTCGAGACGCTCGGCGCCGAGGTCGAGCTCGTCGCACCGCCGACGCTCGTACCGGTCGACACCGCGGCCTGGCCCGCGCGCGTCGGCTACGACCTCGACGCAGCGCTCGCGGGCGAGCCCGACGTCGTCATGATGCTCCGCATCCAGGCGGAGCGCATGCACGCGGCGTTCTTCCCGAACAGCCGCGAGTACGCGCGCACCTGGGGCCTCGACGACGCCCGGTTCGAACGGCTGCCCCCGACTACGATGGTCATGCACCCCGGCCCGATGAACCGCGGGCTCGAGATCGCCGCCCGTGTCGCCGATTCGGCGCAGTCGACGGTGCGCGAGCAGGTCGCGAACGGAGTATCAGTGAGAATGGCCGCCCTCTACCTCCTGCTGTCCGGCGAACGGGGTGAGGCCTGATGATCGAGCGCTTCCTCATCACGGGCGCGACGCTGCCCTCGGGCGAGCGCGCCGACCTGCTGCTCGCCGACGGCGTCATCGCCGAGGTGGGCGGCATCGCGGATGCCGCGGGCGCCACGGTCGTCGACGCCGACGGCCTCCTCGCCCTCCCCGGACTCGTCGACCTGCACACGCACCTGCGCGAACCCGGCTACGAGCAGAGCGAGACCGTGCTCACCGGCACGCAGGCGGCCGCCGCCGGCGGGTTCACCGCGGTCTTCGCCATGGCGAACACCTTCCCGGTCGCCGACACGGCCGGCGTCGTCGAGCAGGAGGCGAGCCTCGGCCGCGCCGCCGGCTATGCCACCGTGCAGCCCATCGGCGCGGTCACCGTCGGCCTCAAGGGCGAGCAGCTCGCCGAGCTCGGCGCCATGGCCCGTTCGCGCGCGAACGTGCGCGTGTTCAGCGACGACGGCTTCTGCGTGTCCGACCCGCTGCTCATGCGCCGGGCGCTGGAGTACGTGAAGGCGTTCGACGGCGTCATCGCCCAGCACGCGCAGGAGCCGCGCCTCACGCAGGGCGCGCAGATGAACGAGGGCGCCCTGTCGGGCGAGCTCGGCCTCGCCGGCTGGCCCGCCGTCGCCGAGGAGTCGATCATCGCGCGCGACGTGCTGCTCGCCGAGCACGTCGGCAGCCGCCTGCACGTCTGCCACGTCTCCACCGCCGGATCGGTCGAGGTCATCCGCTGGGCGAAGGCCCGCGGCATCGACGTGACCGCCGAGGTCACCCCGCACCACCTGCTGCTCACCGAGGAGCTCGTGTCGAGCTACGACCCGCGCTACAAGGTGAACCCGCCGCTGCGCCGCGCCGAGGACGTCGAGGCGCTGCGCGCCGCGCTCGCCGACGGAACCATCGACATCGTCGCCACCGACCACGCGCCGCACCCGGTCGAGGCCAAGGAGAGCGAGTGGGACGCCGCCGCGAACGGCATGGTCGGCCTCGAGTCGGCCCTGTCGGTCGTACACGCCGCGGTCGTCGAGAACGGCCTGCTGGGCTGGTCGGATGTCGCGCGCGTCCTCTCGGCGACGCCGGCCCGCATCGGGCGGCTCGCCGGCCACGGGCGGGCCATCGCCGCCGGCGCGCCCGCGGAGGTCGTGCTCTACGACCCGGCCGCGGCATCCGAGTTCGGACTCGACCGCCTCGCCGGGCGCAGCGTGAACTCGCCGTACCTCGGGCGCCGGCTGCCGGGCCGCGTGGTCGCCACGTTCCACGCGGGCTACGCGACCGTGCTCGGCGGCGCCGTTCGCCCGGCCGACGAGGTCGCGGAGCTCTCCGTCGAGCGGGAGGTCGCGCGTGGGTGAGTTGATCGGCGCCCTGGTCGCGGTCGCGATCATCGCCGTCGTCGCGTGGCTCATGATCCGCTCGTGGCGACGCCGCACGGTGCGCGACGAGACGCTCTCGGCGTACCCGGTGCCGGCCTCGCTGCCCGCGCCGACGCTCGAGACCGAGGTGCTCTACGTCGCGACCACTCCCGTGGGGCAGCCCCTCGAGCGGCTCGCCGTGCAGGGGCTCGCGTTCCGCGGCGCCGCCCGCATCGAGATGTCGCCCGACGGCCTCGTGCTCCGGATCGCGGGGGAGCCGCCGACCTGGGTGCCCGCCGATCGCATCGTCGCCGCCGGTGCGGCCACCTACGCCATCGACCGCGGCGTCGAGCCCGAGGGGCTCGTCGCGGTCACCTGGATCGCGCACGCAGCCGATCCCGAGGTCGAGGCACCGCACGTCGACAGCTACCTCAGGGCCCGGTACCCGGGCGACTCGGCGCGCATCATCGCCGCCGTCAACGACATCGCCGCCGCGCACGTCGCGACGCGGCCCGACCAGCAACAGGAGAGCGAGGCCTCGGATGACTGAGACCCTGACCCGCACGAGCGATCCCGCCGTGCTCGTGCTCGAGGACGGACGGCGGTACGAGGGACGCGCCTACGGCGCCCGAGGCGTCACGCTCGGCGAGGCGGTCTTCGCGACCGGGATGACGGGCTACCAGGAGACCCTGACCGACCCGTCGTACGCCGGCCAGATCGTGATGATGACCGCGCCGCACATCGGCAACACGGGCATGAACGACGAGGACATGGAGTCCTCGAAGCTCTGGGTGGCGGGCTTCGTCGTGCGCGACCCCTCCCGGGTCGTGTCGAACTTCCGCTCGCAGCGCAGCCTCGACGACGACCTCGAGGCGGCCGGCGTCGTCGGCATCAGCGGCATCGACACCCGCGCCGTCACGCGGCACATCCGCTCTGCGGGCGCCATGCGTGCCGGGATCTTCTCGGGCGACGGCGCGGTGCTCACCCACGGCGAGCAGCTCGAGCTCGTGCTCGGCGGCGCCGAGATGGCGGGCCGGAACCTCTCGGGCACGGTGTCCACGACGGAGTCGTACACGCTGCCCGCGACGGGGGAGCGGGTCGGCTCCGTGGCGGTGCTCGACCTCGGCGTCAAGACGTCGACGCTCAACTTCCTCGCCGAGCGCGGATTCGACGTGCATGTCGTGCCCCAGTCGGCGACCGCCGAGGACGTGCTCGCGCTCGAGCCCGACGCGCTGTTCTTCTCGAACGGGCCTGGGGACCCCGGGGCATCCGACCGGCACGTCGACCTGCTGCGCACCACGCTGCGCGAGGGACTGCCGTACTTCGGCATCTGCTTCGGCAACCAGCTGCTCGGGCGCGCGCTCGGCTTCGGCACCTACAAGCTGCCCTTCGGCCACCGCGGCATCAACCAGCCCGTGCTCGACAAGGCCACCGGCCGGGTCGAGATCACCGCGCACAACCACGGCTTCGCCGTCGACGCGCCCATCGACCGCGTGAGCGAGTCGAGCGAGGGCTTCGGCCGCGTCGAGGTGAGCCACTACGACCTCAACGACAACGTCGTTGAGGGGCTGAACTGCCTCGACATCCCCGCGTTCTCGGTGCAGTACCACCCAGAGTCGGCGGCCGGCCCGCACGACGCCAACTACCTCTTCGACCGGTTCCGCGACATGGTCATCGCAAGCAAGGAGAACGACGCCTGATGCCCAAGCGCGACGACATCCAGAGCGTCCTCGTCATCGGGTCCGGCCCGATCGTCATCGGACAGGCCGCCGAGTTCGACTACTCCGGCACCCAGGCGTGCCGCGTGCTGCGCGCCGAGGGCGTGCGCGTCATCCTCGTGAACCCGAACCCGGCCACGATCATGACCGACCCCGGCTTCGCCGACGCGACCTACATCGAGCCGATCACCCCAGAGGTCATCGAGTCGATCATCGTGAAGGAGCGCCCCGACGCGGTGCTGCCGACGCTGGGCGGCCAGACCGCGCTGAACGCGGCCATCGCGCTGCACGACGCGGGCATCCTCGAGAAGCACGGCGTCGAGCTCATCGGCGCGAAGGTCGACGCGATCCGCAAGGGCGAGGACCGGCAGCTCTTCAAGGAGCTCGTCGTCGAGGCGGGCGCCGACGTCGCCCGCTCGTTCATCGCGACGACGCTCGACGAGGCGAAGGCCTACGCCGAGGACCTCGGCTACCCGCTCGTCGTGCGCCCCTCGTTCACGATGGGCGGCCTCGGCTCGGGCTTCGCGTACACCGAGGAGGACCTCGTCCGCATCGTGACGCAGGGCCTGCGCGACTCGCCCACGACCGAGGTGCTCCTCGAGGAGTCCATCCTCGGCTGGAAGGAGTACGAGCTGGAGCTCATGCGCGACACGGCCGACAACACGGTCGTGGTCTGCTCGATCGAGAACGTCGACCCGGTCGGCGTGCACACGGGCGACTCGATCACCGTGGCGCCCGCGCTCACCCTGACCGACCGCGAGTACCAGCGGCTCCGCGACATCGGCATCGACATCATCCGCGCCGTCGGCGTCGACACCGGCGGCTGCAACATCCAGTTCGCGGTCGACCCCGAGAACGGCCGGATCATCGTCATCGAGATGAACCCGCGCGTGTCGCGGTCGTCGGCGCTCGCGTCGAAGGCCACGGGCTTCCCGATCGCGAAGATCGCGGCGAAGCTCGCGATCGGCTACCGCCTCGACGAGATCCCGAACGACATCACGCGCGTCACGCCCGCGAGCTTCGAGCCGACGCTCGACTACGTCGTCGTGAAGGTTCCGCGGTTCGCGTTCGAGAAGTTCCCGGCCGCCGACCCGACGCTCACGACGACCATGAAGTCCGTCGGCGAGGCGATGGCGATCGGCCGCAACTACGCCACCGCGCTGCAGAAGGCGCTGCGCTCGCTCGAGAAGCGCGGGTCGTCGTTCCACTGGGGCGAGGAGGAGCGCTCGGCGACCGAGCTCGTCGAGGCGAGCCGCACGCCCACCGACGGCCGCATCGTGCTCGTGCAGCAGGCGCTGCGCAAGGGCGCCACGGTCGAGGAGCTGTTCGAGGCGACCAGGATCGACCCCTGGTTCCTCGACCAGATCGTGCTCATCAACGAGGTCGCGCAGGCCGTGGCGAACGCCGAGGCGCTCGACCACGACACGCTGCTGCTCGCGAAGGACCACGGCTTCTCCGACGCGCAGATCGGCCAGCTCCGCGGCTTCGGCGAGGCCGACGCCCGCGAGGTGCGCCACATCCTCGGCATCCGGCCGGTGTACAAGACCGTCGACACGTGCGCGGGGGAGTTCCCGGCGCTCACGCCGTACCACTACTCGAGCTACGACCTCGAGACCGAGGTCGAGCCGAGCAACCGCCGCAAGGTCGTCATCCTCGGCTCGGGCCCGAACCGCATCGGCCAGGGCGTCGAGTTCGACTACTCGTGCGTGCACGCGTCGTTCGCGCTCTCCGAGGCCGGGTTCGAGACGATCATGATCAACTGCAACCCCGAGACGGTCTCGACCGACTACGACACGAGCGACCGCCTCTACTTCGAGCCGCTCACGCTCGAGGACGTGCTCGAGGTCATCCACGCGGAGTCGCAGACCGGCGAGCTCGTGGGCGTCGTCGTGCAGCTCGGCGGCCAGACCGCGCTGGGCCTCGCGAAGGGCCTCGAGGCGGCCGGCGTGCCGATCCTCGGCACGAGCCCCTCCGCGATCGACCTCGCCGAGGAGCGCGGCCTCTTCGCCGGCATCCTCGAGGACGCGGGCCTGCTCGCGCCGCGCAACGGCACCGCGATCGACCTCGCCGGCGCCGTGCACGTGGCCGAGGGCATCGGCTACCCGGTCCTCGTTCGCCCGAGCTACGTGCTCGGCGGACGCGGCATGGAGATCGTCTACGACTCGCCGTCGCTCGCCGACTACTTCGCCCGCATCGAGGGCCAGGGCATCGTCGGACCGAGCCACCCGCTGCTCGTCGACCGCTTCCTCGACGACGCGATCGAGATCGACGTCGACGCGCTCTACGACGGCACCGACCTCTACATCGGCGGCGTCATGGAGCACATCGAGGAGGCCGGCATCCACTCGGGCGACTCGAGCTGCACCCTGCCGCCCGTCACGCTCGGCCGCGCCGAGATCGACCGCGTGCGCACGGCGACCCGTGCGATCGCCGAGGGCGTCGGCGTCAAGGGCCTGCTCAACGTGCAGTTCGCCATCGGCGCGGGCGTGCTCTACGTGCTCGAGGCGAACCCGCGCGCGAGCCGCACGGTGCCCTTCGTCTCGAAGGCGCTCGGCATCCCGCTCGCGAAGGCGGCGTCGCGCATCATGGTCGGCGCGTCGATCGCCGAGCTCATCGCCGAGGGCATGCTCCCCGCATCCGACGGCTCGAACGTGCCGCTCGACGCGCCCGTCGCCGTCAAGGAGGCCGTGCTGCCGTTCCACCGGTTCCGCACGCGCGAGGGCATCATGGTCGACTCGGTGCTCGGCCCCGAGATGCGCTCGACCGGCGAGGTCATGGGCATCGACCGCGACTTCCCGACCGCGTTCGCGAAGAGCCAGCTCGCGGCCTACGGCGGGATGCCGCTGTCGGGCACGGTCTTCGTGTCGGTCTCCGATCGCGACAAGCGCGCCATCATCCTGCCGGTGCTGCGCCTGCAGCAGCTCGGGTACGACATCACGGCGACCGAGGGCACCGCGGAGGTGCTGCGCCGCAACGGCATCCAGGCGCGCGAGGTGCTGAAGTTCAGCGACAAGCCCACCGCCGACGCGTCGTCCGTCGTGGAGCTCATCCACCGCGGCGAGGTCGACGTGGTCGTGAACACCCCGAGCGGCCGCTCGGCGCGCGCCGACGGCTACGAGATCCGCGCCGCCGCCGTGGCGGCCGACATCCCGCTGTTCACCACCATCGCCGAGCTGTCGGCCGCGGTCGCCTCGCTCGACGCCGTGCGCGGCGGGTTCGAGGTGACGAGCCTGCAGGAGTACGGCGCGCGTCGGGAGGTGCCCGCGTGAGGGCGAACGACGTGACGCCGTTCGGCGAGCGGCTCGAGGCCGTCTTCGCGGCGTACGGCCACCTGTGCCTCGGCCTCGACCCCCATGCGTCGGTGCTCGCCGCATGGGGTCGGCCCGACTCCGCCGAGGGCGTGCGCGAGCTCGGCCTGCGCGCGATCGAGGCGGCGGCCGGCCGCATCGGCATCATGAAGCCGCAGGTCGCGTTCTTCGAGCGGCACGGGGCGGCGGGCTACGCCGTGCTCGAGCGGCTGCTCGCCGAGGCGCGCGACGCGGGGCTCCTCGTGATCGCCGACGTGAAGCGCGGCGACATCGGCTCGACCGTCGAGGCCTACGGCGAGGCGTGGCTGCGCCCGGGGTCGAGCCTCGAGGCCGACGCCATGACGATCAGCGCCTACCAGGGACTCGGCTCGATCGAGCAGGTCATGACGGACGCAGAGTCCGCGGGCAAGGGCCTGTTCGTGCTCGCCGCGACCTCGAACCCCGAGGCCGCCGCGATCCAGCGGGCCGTGCTGCAGCAGTCGAGCCGCGCCGGATCCACGGTCGCGCAGGCCATCACGCAGGGCGTCATCGGCTGGAACCAGGGCCGCACGGATGCCGCGGAGCGCGCCGTCGGCTCGATCGGCGTCGTGTTCGGCGCCACCACCGACCTCCCGTCGGCCGGCATCGACATCGACGGCCAGCCGCCGCGGCCCGGCCTGCCGGTGCTGGCGCCCGGCTTCGGCCACCAGGGGGCGGAGCCCCGCGACATCCGGGCCCGCTTCGGCTCGTACGCCGGGGGCGTGGTCGCGAACGAGTCGCGGTCGCTGCTCATGGCGGGACCCGACGGACTGGGCGACGCGCTCGCGCGTCGCGTCGACGAGTACGGAGCGGCGATTGCCTGACACCACCACGACCACGACCGCCACCCCGTCGAGCCCGCCCGAGGTCGACCGCGTCGCGGCATCCCGCGCGGCCGTCGCCGCGCGCCGGGCCCGGGCCGCGGTGAAGGCCGACATCGCCGGCGGTGCGCGCAGTCCGCTCGACGTGCTGCGCGTCGCGTACGAGGCGCCCGAAGGCGTCGAGGGCCGCCTGCGCGTGCCCGAGTTCCTCACGTCGATCCCCGCGATCGGCGCGACGAAGAGCGCGCGCATCATGCAGGATCTCGAGATCGCCACCTCGAAGCGCCTCGGCGGCCTCGGCCGCCTGCAGCGCCGCCGCCTGCGCGAGTTCGTCGCCGAGTGGATCGCGTCGCACGGCGGCACGGGCGACCGCCTCGTCGTGCTCGCGGGTCCGACGGCCGTCGGCAAGGGCACGGTGGCCGGCTACATCCGCCGGCACCACCCCGACGTGCGGCTCTCGGTGTCGGCCACGACGCGCGCACCGCGGCCCGGCGAGGTCGAGGGCGAGCACTACTTCTTCGTCGACGACGCCGAGTTCGACCGCATGGTCGACGCGGGCGAGCTGCTCGAGTGGGCGACCGTGCACAACGCGTACCGGTACGGCACGCCGCGCCGCGCGGTGGAGCGGGCGATCGCCGCCGGCGACAGCGTGCTGCTCGAGATCGACATCCAGGGCGCTCGCTCCGTGCGCCGCGCGATGCCCGAGGCGACCCTCGTGTTCCTGCTCCCGCCGACGTGGGACGAGCTCGTGCGCCGGCTCGTCGGCCGGGGCACCGAGAGCCCCGCCGAGCAGCAGCGCCGGCTCGAGACCGCGAAGGTCGAGCTCGCGGCGGTCGACGAGTTCGACCACCAGGTGGTGAACCACGACGTCGGCGAGGCCGCGCAAAAGGTCGTAGACTTGATGAGGCCCCGCAAGGGTCGGCGTTGAGCTGCCCGGGCCACGACTTTCCGCGCACCGAGGTGCGCCCGTTCCGTCTGAAGGAGTTCCTCCATGGCTGAGAAGCTGTCCGGCATCATCGATCCGCCCATCGACGACCTGCTCTCGAAGGTCGACTCGAAGTACCAGCTCGTGATCTTCGCGTCGAAGCGCGCACGCCAGATCAACGACTACTACGCGGACCTGCACGAGGGCAGCCTCTTCGACAACGTCGGGCCGCTCGTCGACTCGTCGATCGACGACAAGCCGTTGTCGGTCGCGCTCCACGAGATCAACGAGGACAAGCTCCGGCTCCGCCCCATCGGCGAGTAGCACGGCACGGATGTCGCCGCTCAACATCGTCGTCGGCATCACCGGCGGCATCGCGGCGTACAAGGCCGTCGGCGTCGTCCGCGCCCTCGTGCTCGCGGGACACGACGTCCACGTCGTGCCGACCGAGGGCGCGCTCCGCTTCGTCGGCCGCCCGACGCTCGAGGCGATCTCGCGCAACCCGGTGCACACCGACCTGTACGAGGGCGTCGCCGAGGTGCGGCACGTGGCCATCGGGCAGGCTGCCGACCTCATCGTGATCGCGCCGGCCACGGCCAACACGATCGCGAAGCTCGCCACGGGCCTCGCCGACGACCTGCTCGGCAACACCGTGCTCGCGAGCGAGGCGCCCGTCGTCATCGCGCCCGCGATGCACACCGAGATGTGGCGGCATCCGGCCACGCAGGCGAACATCGCGACGCTCCGCTCGCGTGGGGTCACCATCGTCGGGCCGGCCGTCGGCCAGCTCACGGGCGCCGACAGCGGGCCCGGACGCATGGAGGAGCCCGACGTGATCGCCGCCGCCGCGCTCGCCGCGGCATCCGGTCGACGCGACCTCGCCGGCTTGCGCGTCGTCGTGACCGCGGGCGGCACCAGGGAGCCGCTCGACCCGGTGCGGTTCCTCGGCAACCGCTCCAGCGGCAAGCAGGGCGTCGCGATCGCCGAGGCGGCACGGGCCCGCGGCGCCGAGGTGACCCTCATCGCCGCGAACCTCGAGGTGGCCGACCCGGGCGGCTGCGACATCCGCCGCGTGTCGACCGCGCTCGAGCTGCAGGATGCCGTGACCGACGCCGCGCGCGAGGCCGACGTCGTCGTGATGGCTGCTGCGGTCGCCGACTACCGGCCCGCCGACGTGAGCGAGTCGAAGCTCAAGAAGGACGCGAGCGATTCTGGGCTGACGCTCGAGCTCGTGCGCAATCCCGACATCCTCGCCGGGCTCGGCCACGCGCCGCACGACGGCACGCTGCTCGTCGGCTTCGCCGCCGAGACCGAGCCCGACGACGAGGCCCTCCTGGCCCTCGGTCGCGCCAAGCGCGAGGCGAAGGGCGCCGACCTGCTCGTGGTCAATCGCGTGGGCTGGCACGAGGGCTTCGCGACCGACGAGAACGCCGTCGTCGTGATCGGACGCGACGGCGAGATCGTCACACGAGCACACGGAACCAAGACATCAGTGGCCCATGACATCCTCGACGTGGTTGTCTCGATGGCGACGACCACGGCGGTCGCCGCCGACACCACGAAGGAACACGAGCCCACGACATGAGCGCACTCCGACTGTTCACCTCCGAATCCGTCACCGAGGGTCACCCCGACAAGATCTGCGACCAGGTCTCCGACTCGATCCTCGACGCCCTCCTCACCGTTGATCCGCACGCCCGGGTCGCCGTCGAGACGCTGGTCACGACCGGTCTCGTGCACGTGGCCGGCGAGGTCTCGACGACGGGGTACGTGGAGATCCCCGCGATCGTGCGCGACCGCGTGACGTCGATCGGCTACAACTCGTCGGACGTGTGGTTCGACGGCCGCTCGTGCGGCGTCTCGGTCTCGATCGGCGGGCAGTCGCCCGACATCGCGCAGGGCGTCGACAACGCCTTCGAGGCACGCGAGCGCGCGAGCGACGACGCCCTCGACCGCCAGGGCGCCGGCGACCAGGGCATCATGTTCGGCTACGCCACCCGCGAGACGCGGGAGCTCATGCCCGTGCCGATCTGGCTGGCCCACCGCCTCGCCGAGCGACTCTCAGCGGTGCGCAAGCAGGGCGAGCTCGACTACCTGCGCCCCGACGGGAAGACCCAGGTCACGGTCGGCTACGACGGCCAGGTGCCGCGCACGATCGAGACCGTCGTGCTCTCGACGCAGCACTCGCCGGCCATCTCGACCGAGCAGCTGCGCGCCGAGGTCGAGGAGCTCGTCATCCAGCCGGTGCTCGAAACGGTCGAGCTCTCGCGCGCCGACCTGTCGGTGCTCATCAACCCGACCGGCCGCTTCGAGATCGGCGGACCGCAGGGCGACGCGGGCCTCACCGGGCGCAAGATCATCATCGACACCTACGGCGGCGCCAGCCGGCACGGCGGCGGCGCCTTCAGCGGCAAGGACCCGTCGAAAGTCGACCGCTCGGCGGCCTACGCGATGCGCTGGGTGGCGAAGAACGCGGTCGCGGCCGGCCTCGCCGACCGGCTCGAGCTGCAGGTCGCGTACGCGATCGGCAAGGCGGCGCCGGTCGGCCTCTACGTCGAGTCGTTCGGCACCGCGCACGTGCCCGACGAGCGCATCATCGGGGCGATCCGCGAGGTGTTCGACCTCCGGCCCGCGGCGATCATCCGCGATCTCGACCTGCTGCGACCCATCTACGCGAAGACCGCGACCTACGGCCACTTCGGGCGCGAGCTGCCCGAGTTCACCTGGGAGCGGCTCGACCGCGTCGACGACCTCCGCAGCGCCGCCGGTCTCTGACGTGCCGGGCGGCGCCGTCGCCAGGGTGCTCGTCGACTCGCCCCTGCCGCAGCTCGACCAGCTCTTCGACTACGCCGTGCCCGAACGCCTTCGCGAGCGGGTGCGCCCCGGCGTCCGGGTGCGGGTGCCGCTGCGCACCGGCGGCCGGATCGCCGACGGCTGGCTCGTCGAGCTCGCCGACACGAGCGAGTACGGGGGCACCCTGAGCGAGCTCGAGGACGTCGTCTCCGAGGTGCCGATGCTCGTGCCCGAGGTCTGGGCGCTCGCGCGCGCCGTCGCCGATCGGGCGGCGGGCAACGCGAGCGACATCCTGCGCCTCGCCATCCCCAGCCGGTACGTGCGCGTCGAGCGGTCGTGGCTCGCATCGCCTGGCGAGCCCGGGCCCCCACCTGAGGCACCGCCGCCGGTCCACGGCGCTCCCGCCGGCCGGGTCGAGGCGGGCGTCGACGGCGGCGAGCGGATGACGCTCACCGCCGATCCGCGTCCGCTGCGCCTGCCGACCGGGGAGTGGGTCGGCGCGTGGGCGGTCGCGCTCGCGCAGGCGGCCGCGCACGCGCTGCACCGCGACCGCTCGGCGCTGCTCGTCGTGCCCGACTACCGCGACCAGGAGCAGCTCGAGGCGGCGCTTCGAGCCCTCGTGGATTCGCGACGCGTGCTGCGCACCGACGCCCGGCAGACGGGCGGCGACCGTTACCGGGCCTTCCTCGATGCGACGCGCGACGACGCCCGCATCATCGTCGGCAACCGCTCGACCGTGTACGCGCCGGCGGCCCGCTTGGGCCTGATCGCGATCTGGGACGACGGCGACCCGCTGCTGAGCGAGCCGCTCGCCCCTGGCGTGCATCCGCGCGACGCGGCGCTCGTGCGCCAGGAGCAGAGCGGTGCCGCGCTGCTGTTCATGGCGCACACCCGCAGCGTCGAGGTCGAGCGGCTCGTCGGGATCGGGTGGGTCCAGGCGATCGAACCGGCCGCGCAGGTGCGGCCCAAGGTCGTGCTCACCGAGCAGCAGGCGAGCCCCGAGCCGGGATCCGCGCGCATCCCCTCGTCGGCCTGGCGGCAGGCGCAGGAGGCCGTGCGCGAGGGCCCGGTGCTCGTGCAGGTTGCGCGCCCGGGCAACGCCCCGCTGCTCACGTGCGACCGCTGCCGGGAGACGGCCCACTGCGCGGCCTGCGGCGGCACGCTCGTGGTGCCGCGTGCGGGCGGCGACCCGCGCTGCGTCCTGTGCGGCACGAGCGCGAGCGGCTGGCGCTGCCCGGTGTGCGACGGCACACGCCTGCGCGCCGCGACCGTGGGGGCGAGCCGCACGGCGGAGGAGCTCGGTCGCGCGTTCCCGCGCTCGCTTGTGATCCTCTCCGACGGCGAGCGGCCGGTGCTGCGCGTGGGCGCCGAACCGGCGCTCGTCGTCGCCACGCGCGGCGCGGAGCCGATCGCCGACGGCGGCTACCGCGCCGTCCTGCTGCTCGACGGCGAGCGGATGCTGCTCCGGGAGTCCCTGCGCGTCGCCGAGGACTGCCTGCGATGGTGGTCGAACGCCAGTGCGCTGGCGGCTCCGGGCGCACCGGTCTTCCTCGTCGGCGTCGGCGGCGCGCTGGCCACGGCGCTCTCGACGTGGCGGCAGCCCGAGTGGGCGGCGACCGAGCTCGCCGCGCGGCGCGCCCTGCGCTTCCCGCCCGCGGTGCGGGTCGCGAGCGTCACCGCCGGGCACGCCGCCGTCACGCGGGCGGTCGACGCCGTGCGCGGGATCGACGGGGTCGACGTGCTCGGACCGGCGCCCACGGGCGAGGAGGACGAGGGCCTGCAGCGGGCGATCGTGCGGTTCGACTACGGCGCGGGCGCCCGCGTCGCGCGCGAGCTGCGCGCCGAGATGATCCGCGTGGCGACCGAGCGGCGACGACCCGTGGCCGGGCGGCCCGTGCGGCGACCACCGGTGCTGCGCGTGCGGTTCGACGATCCCGACGTGCCCTGACGCGAGGGGCATCGGATCCGCCGTGCACGCCGGTCGGCCACAATGGAGTGTGCAGAAGCTCCGTCTCGTGTTCGCCGGCACGCCGGCCGCCGCCGTCCCGTCGCTCGAACGCCTCGCCGCGAGCGGGCACGAGATCGTCGCGGTGGTGACGCGCCCCGCGGCACCGCAGGGCCGCAAGCGCGTGCTGGCCCCGTCGCCCGTGGCCGCCGCGGCCGAGCGGCTCGGCCTCGAGGTCATCGAAGCGGCACGGCTCGACGAGGCGACGACGCAGCGCATCGTCGCGCTCGATCCCGACCTCGGCGCCATCGTCGCCTACGGGGGACTCGTCCGCGAGCCGCTGCTGTCCGCGCCCGAGCATGGCTGGATCAACCTGCACTTCTCGCTCCTGCCCGCCTGGCGCGGCGCGGCGCCGGTGCAGCACGCGCTCATCGCCGGCGACGTCGAGACCGGGGCATCGGTGTTCCGGCTCGTGCCCGAGCTCGACGCCGGCGACGTGTTCGCGATGCGAGCACGGACCGCGGGCGACGACACCGCGGGGGAGCTGCTCGAGGCCCTCGCGCACGAGGGCGCAGACCTGCTCGCCGAGGTCGTCGACGGCATCGCCGATGGCTCGGCATCCGCGACACCGCAGGCCGGCGAGCCCACGTTCGCCCCGAAGCTCGGCATCGACGACGCGCAGCTCGACTGGACAGCCTCCGCGGACGCGGTGCGCAACCGCTTCCGCGGCGTCACGCCCGAGCCGGGCGCGTGGACGACGGTCGACGACCAGCGCGTCAAGGTGCTCGACCTCGCCGAGGCGACCGAGCCGACGGCGACGGATGCCGCGGCGCTCGCCCCGGGCGCACTGGAGCTCGTCGGGCGACGCCTCCTCATCGGCACCGGCACCGGACCGCTCGAGCTGCGCCGGGTGCAACCCGCCGGACGCACGGCCATGTCGGCGGCGGACTGGTGGCGGGGCTCGGGACGAGACGGAGCGGTGGCGCGATGAACGCCGAACAGGGCGGCGGACGTGGACCGGACAGTGGACCCGGCGCGGGCGGCGGGCGCGACCGCGGAGGTCGCGGCCAAGGCCCCGCACGCAGTCGCAGCGGTCGCGGAGGCCCGCCCCGCGAGGAGCGCGTCGCGCCCGCGCGGCTCGTGGCGTACGACGTGCTCGCCGCCGTGCGCACCGACGAGGCGTACGCGAACCTGCTCCTGCCCGTGCGCATCCGCCGGGCGGGGTTGAGCAAGGCGGATGCCGCCCTGGCGACCGAGCTCACCTACGGCACGCTGCGCCGGCAGGGCACCTACGACCGGGTCATCGAGCTCGCCGCGGGCCGGCCGACGTCGGCGATCGACCCGGCCGTGCTCGACGTGCTGCGGCTCGGCGCGCATCAGCTGCTCGCGACCCGGGTGCCCACGCACGCCGCGGTGAACGAGCAGGTCGCGCTCGCGCGCCGGGTCGAGCCGAAGGCCGCGGGCTTCGCGAACGCCGTGCTGCGCACGATCTCGCGCACGTCGCCCGAGGGCTGGCGCGAGCTCATCGCCGAGGGCACCCGCAGCGACGAGGAGCGCCTCGCCCGGCTCGAGAGCCACCCCGAGTGGATCGTGCGCGCCTTCCGCGCCGCGCTCGAGCACGAGGGTCGTGGCGACGAGCTGGAGGCCCTGCTCGCCGCCGACAACGCCTCGCCGCGGGTGAACCTCGCGGTCCTGCCGGGCCTGGGCGCCGACCCTGACGACCTCCCCGGCTTCGAACCCGATCGGTACTCGCCCATCGGCGGCGTGGCCGACGACGCGATCGCCGCCGCTGAGTCGTCAGAGGGACGCGTCCGCGTCCAGGACGAGGGCTCCCAGCTCGCCGCGCTCGCGCTCACCCGGGCTGCACCGGTCCGGCCGGGGGAGCGCTGGCTCGACCTGTGCGCCGGCCCCGGTGGCAAGACCGCCGTGCTCGCCGCGGAGGCCGCGGCGAACGACGCCATGCTCGCCGCGAACGAGCTCGTCCCGGCGCGCGCCGACCTCGTGCGCACGGCGATCGCCGGGGTGCCGCTGCCCGTCGAGGTGCGCGTGGGCGACGGCCGCGAGGTCGATGCGGCCGCCCTCGGCGCGCCCGACGGATTCGACCGCGTCCTGCTCGACGCGCCGTGCACCGGGCTCGGCGCGCTCCGGCGACGGCCGGAGGCGCGCTGGCGCAAGGCGCCGTCCGACGTCGCCGAGCTCACTCGGCTGCAGGGCGAGCTCTTCGACGCGGCGGTGCGGGCGCTCGCGCCGGGCGGCATCCTCGCCTACGTCACGTGCTCGCCGCACACCGCAGAGACCCACGGGACGCTGAACGCGGCGCTCCAGCGGTGGGGCGGCGGCATCCGGCAGCTCGACACGCAGGCCGTCGTGCAGGGCGTGGCGCGGCATCCGCTCGACCTCGCCGGCGCGCCCGAGACCGCCCAGCTCTGGCCGCACCGGCACGGCACCGACGCGATGTTCGTCGCGCTCGTGCAGCGCACGACGACGGATGCCCCGGAGGCCGCTCGGTAGGCTGTGCCGCATGACGACGCGCATCAACCCGAGCATCCTCGCCGCCGACTTCGCGAACCTCGAGCACGAGCTCGGACGCATCGCGACGGCCGATCTCGTGCACGTCGACATCATGGACAACCACTTCGTGCCGAATCTCACGTTCGGCCTGCCGATGGTCGAGCGGCTGCAGCAGGTTTCGCCCATCCCGCTCGACGTGCACCTCATGATCGACGACCCCGATCGCTGGGCACCGGGCTACGCCGAGGCGGGCGCGTACTCGGTCACGTTCCACGCCGAGGCGGCCGGCGAGCCCGTGTCGCTCGCGCGCCGGCTGCGCGAGATCGGCGCTCGGGCGGGCATCGCCCTGAAGCCCGGCACGGATGCCACGCCCTACCTCGACCTCCTGCCCGAGTTCGACCAGGTGCTGATCATGACCGTCGAGCCGGGCTTCGGCGGGCAGGCGTTCATCCCCGAGACCATGCCGAAGCTCCGTCGCGTGGCCGACGCCGTGCGCAGCTCCGGCCTCGACGTCTGGCTGCAGGTCGACGGCGGCATCACCGCCGACACCATCGGCATCGCGGCCGAGGCGGGCGCGGACACGTTCGTCGCGGGCTCCGCCGTCTTCGGCGGCGAGGTGCCGGCCGAGCGCATCGCGTCGCTGCGCGACGCCGCGTCGGCGCACACCCACGCGCACCGGTAGCCTAGGGGAGTGAAATCCTTCGACGACCTCTTCGTCGAGCTCAGCGACAAGGCCACCACCCGCCCAGAGGGTTCCGGCACCGTGCGCCAGCTCGACGCCGGCGTGCACGCCATCGGCAAGAAGATCGTCGAGGAGGCGGCCGAGGTGTGGATGGCCGCCGAGTACCAGGGCGACGACGAGACCGCCGAGGAGATCTCGCAGCTGCTCTACCACCTCCAGGTGCTCATGCTCGCCAAGGGCCTGACCCTCGCCGACGTGTACCGACATCTCTGATCCGCCATGACCGCAGATCAGTTCCGTCGACACGAAAGCCAGGGAATGCTCCGAATCGCCGTGCCCAACAAGGGCTCGCTCTCCGACACCGCCGCGCAGATGCTCTACGAGGCCGGGTACACCGGCCGCCGCGACCCGCGCGAGCTCATCGTCGCCGACCCCCGCAACGGGGTCGAGTTCTTCTACCTCCGCCCGCGCGACATCGCGACCTACGTCGGCTCGGGCGCGCTCGACGTCGGCATCACCGGCCGCGACCTGCTGCTCGACTCGGGCTCCGACGCAACCGAGATCGCGCCGCTCGGGTTCGGCGACTCGACGTTCCGCTTCGCCGGCCCGCCCGGAGCGTACTCGGTGCTCGCCGACCTCCACGGCGTTCGCGTCGCGACGAGCTACCCCGGTCTCGTCGGCGCCTTCCTCGAGCGCAACGGCGTCACGGCGAAGCTCGTGAAGCTCGACGGCGCCGTCGAGTCGGCCGTGCGGCTCGGCGTCGCGGATGCCGTCGCCGACGTCGTCTCCACCGGGGGCACGCTGCGCAAGGCGGGCCTCGACATCTTCGGCCCGGTCATCCTCGACTCCGAGGCGGTGCTCATCGGCTCCGGCGTCGAGAAGCCGGGAACGAACACACTCATGCGGCGCCTGCAGGGCGTGCTCGTCGCCCGGCAGTACGTCATGCTCGACTACGACGTGCCCGTGACCGCGCTCGAGGCCGCCACGGCCGTCGCCCCCGGCTTCGAGTCGCCCACGGTGTCGCCCCTGCACGACAAGGACTGGACGGCGGTGCGCGTCATGATCCCGCGCGTCGACATGAACCACGTCATGGACGACCTCTACGCCCTGGGCGCGCGGGCGATCCTCGTGAGCGCGATCCACGCGGCACGACTGTAGGAGGGAGCTCGCATGTCCCTCGCCGTCCGAGTGATCCCGTGCCTCGACGTGGCCGGCGGCCGCGTCGTGAAGGGCGTGAACTTCCAGAACCTGCGCGACGCCGGTGACCCCGTCGAGCTCGCCGCCCGCTACTCCGACCAGGGCGCCGACGAGCTGACGTTCCTCGACGTCACCGCGACCGTGGACGACCGGTCCACCACCTACGGGATGGTGCAGCGCGTCGCCGAGCAGGTCTTCATCCCGCTCACCGTGGGCGGCGGCGTGCGCTCCGCCGAGGACGTCGCGCGCCTGCTCGGGCACGGCGCCGACAAGATCGGCGTGAACAGCGCCGCGATCGCGCGCCCGCGTCTCGTCGCCGAGATCGCCGACCGCTTCGGCGCCCAGGTGTGCGTGCTGTCGCTCGACGTGAAGCGCTCGAATCGCACGCCGTCGGGCTTCGTCGTGACCACGCACGGCGGCCGCACCGAGACCGACCTCGACGCGCTCGAATGGGCGCGCACCGCGATCGAGCTGGGCGCCGGCGAGCTGCTCGTGAACTCGATCGACGCCGACGGCACGAAGCAGGGTTTCGACCTCGAGCTCACGGCGCTCATGCACGAGCTCGCGAGCGTGCCCGTGATCGCGTCGGGCGGCGCCGGCGCCGTCGGCGACTTCGGGCCGGCGATCGCGGCGGGCGCCGACGCGGTGCTCGCGGCATCCGTGTTCCACAACGGCGAGATCACCATCGCCGAGGTCAAGGCGGCCCTCGCGGCCGAGGGGAGGATCGTGCGATGAGCGAACCGGGCGACGAGGAGCTGGAGCGCGACGACGAGGCGTGGACGCCCGGGGGATCGCCGCTCGACCGGGCGACCTTCAACGCCGACGGCCTGCTGCCGGCGATCATCCAGCAGGAGGGCACCGGCGAGGTGCTCATGCTCGGCTGGATGGACCGCGAGGCGATGCGGCGCACGCTGACCGAGGGCCGGGTGACCTTCTGGTCGCGCTCGCGGCAGGAGTACTGGCGCAAGGGCGACACCTCCGGTCACGTGCAGTACGTGCGCGCGGCGGCGCTCGACTGCGACGCCGACACCCTGCTCGTCACGGTCGAGCAGGTCGGTGCGGCATGCCACACGGGCACGCGCACGTGCTTCGACGGCGACCCGCTCGAGGTGCGCAAGGGCATCGCGCCCGCCGCGGCCGACTGACGACGACACCCGCCGAGACGACGAGGAGATCCGCGTGCCCGCCACCACGAGCTTCGAGGAGTTCACCGCGCTGCTGCCCGGCCGCCGCGTCGTGCCCGTGACGCGCGAGCTCTTCGCCGACGGCGAGACGCCGGTCGGCATCTACCGCAAGCTCGCCGAGGGCCGCCCCGGCACGTTCCTGCTCGAGTCCGCCGAGCAGGGCGGCATCTGGTCGCGGTACTCATTCGTCGGCGCGTCCTCCTACGGCGTGCTCACGGAGCACGACGGCCGCGTCGAGTGGCAGGACTACGGCCTGAGCGCGGAACGCGCGCTCGGCGACGCCGCCGACCTCGCGCCCCTCGCCGCCCTCGAGGCGCTGTTCGAGCGCTGGCGCACCGAGGACGTGCCCGGAGCGCCGCCGCTCACGGGCGGGCTCGTGGGCTTCATCGGGTGGGAGGCGATCCGCCAGATCGAGCGCCTGCCGAACCGCCCGCCGGCCGACTTCCGGATGCCGGGACAGGCGTTCTCGTTCGTGTCCGAGCTCGTCGTGATCGACCACCGCACGGGCACCGTGCAACTCGTGGCATCCGTGCTCAACGACGGCGACGACGCACCCGACGCCCTCTGGGTCGACGCACAGGAGCGCCTCGACCGGATGCAGCGGCGCCTCGCCCGGCCGTCGGAGGCGTGGCTCGCCGAGATCGACCTCTCGACGGCCGCGAGCCCCGCGCACCGCACCGAGAAGGCCGACTTCCTCGCAGCCGTCGAACGGTCGAAGGAGTACATCCGCGAGGGCGACGTCTTCCAGGTCGTGATCGCCCAGCGGTTCGAGCTGGAGGCGACCGCGCATCCGCTCGACGTCTACCGCGTGCTGCGCAGCCTGAACCCGAGCCCCTACATGTACGTGCTCCACCTCGACGACCCGGCCGGCGAGCCGTACTGGATCGTCGGCTCCTCGCCCGAGGCGCTCGTGAAGGTGCAGGACGGCCGGGTGTTCACGCACCCCATCGCCGGGTCGAAGCCGCGCGGCGCGACGCCCGAGCAGGACGCCGAGCTCGAGGCCGAGCTCGTCGCCGACCCGAAGGAACAGGCCGAGCACCTCATGCTCGTCGACCTGGCCCGCAACGACCTCGCGAAGGTCTGCCTCGCGGGGTCGGTCGAGGTCACCGAGTTCATGCGCGTCGAGCGCTTCAGCCACATCATGCACCTCGTCTCGTCGGTCGAGGGCGACCTGCGCGACGACGCGAACGCGGTCGACGTGTTCCGCGCGACCTTCCCGGCGGGCACGCTCTCGGGCGCGCCGAAGCCGCGTGCGCTCGAGATCATCGACGAGCTGGAGCCCGCGCAGCGCGGCCTCTACGGCGGCGTCGTCGGGTACTTCGGCTTCGGCGGCGACGCCGACCTGGCGATCGCGATCCGCACGGCGACCATCTCGGGCGGCGTCGCGCGCGTGCAGGCCGGCGGCGGACTCGTGGCCGACTCGGTGCCCGAGTCCGAGTTCCAGGAGTCGGTGAACAAGGCCGCGGCACCGTTACGCGCGGTCGCGGTCGCGAACGCGATGCGGAGGGTCGAGTGACCCCCGCGCGCATGAAGCTGCCGGTCCTCGTCGTCACGATCATCGGCGCGGGCCTCGCGCTGCTCTCGTGGAGCCAGACCTGGTACGAGCTCAGGCTGACGGATGCCGCGGCGGGCGGCGAGGCGATCGCCGTGCCCGGCAGCGTCGCCTCGCCTGCCCTCGCGGCGCTCGGGCTCGCCGGGCTCGCGCTCGTCGCCGCGCTGGCGATCGCCGGACCGGGCATCCGCATCGTCCTCGGCGTGCTCGAGATCATCCTCGGCGGGTGCGTCCTCCTCGCCGCCGGCATCTCGCTCGGGAACGCGGTGGCCGCGGTCGCCCCGGCGGTGACGGATGCCACGGGCGTCACGGGATCCGGACCGACCGCCGAACTCGTGGCCTCGGCGACCGCCACCGCATGGCCCGTCGCGGCGATCGCCGGTGGCGTGCTGCTCGTGCTCGCCGGGATCGCGGTGCTCGTCACCGGCACGCGCTGGCCCGCCTCCTCCCGCCGCTACCGGGGTGCCCGCCTCGCCGACGCCGACGAGCCGGGCTCGGCCGGGGATCGCGAGCGCGCGGCATCCGATCGCGCCATCGACGACTGGGACGAGCTGAGCCGCGGGGACGACCCCACCGACGAGGAGCCGGTCGCGGCATCGGACGCGCCGGACGCTCCCGGCGCACCCGATGCGCGAGAAGACGCCGCGGCACCCGCCGCGGCCGCTGCGGAGGACGCACCCGACGCGCCCGCCGACGGCCGCGCCGCGGGCGAGGGCCCGACCGAGCGCAGCCGCTAGACTGACCCCCGAACCCCGCAACGAAGGAGCATCATGAGCACTGAGCACGCAGATCCCGGCCACGGACACTCGCCCGCGGCGTGGACCTCCGTCACGATCATGCTCATCGCGTTCGTCATCGGCACGGTCGCGTTCTTCTTCGACGTGCAGTGGCTCGTGTGGGCCTCCGCGGGCCTGCTCCTCATCGGCGCGATCGTCGGCTGGATCCTCGCCCGCGCCGGCTACGGCGTCGGCGGCGCGAAGGTCGCCGAGAGGGTGCACTGACGCGTGCTGTCCGAACTGACGGCGAACGCGGTCGCCGATTCTCTGTCGCGCCGTGAGACGCGCCCCTTCGCCGAGGTCGAACGCGCCGCGCTCGAGCGCCCGGCGGCCATCGACGCGCTCGAGGTGCTGAAGCCCTCCGAGCGAGTCAAGGTCATCGCGGAGATCAAGCGCTCGAGCCCGTCGCGCGGGGCGCTGGCGCAGATCGCCGACCCGGCCGCGCTCGCCCGCAGCTACGAGCTGGGCGGAGCGAGCGCGATCAGCGTGCTCACCGAGGGGCGCCGCTTCGGCGGCTCGCTCGCCGACCTCGAGGCCGTGCGCGCGGCCGTGGCGCTGCCCGTGCTGCGCAAGGACTTCATCGCGACGCCGTACCAGGTGCTCGAGGCCCGCGCCGCCGGCGCCGACCTCGTGCTCCTCATCGTCGCGGCGCTCGACGACGCCACGCTGCGCGAGCTCTTCGACCTCATCGTCGAGCTCGGCATGACGCCGCTCGTCGAGACGCACTCCGCCGAGGAGCTCGACCGGACCGCCGCGCTCGGCGCCCGGCTCATCGGCGTGAACGCCCGAGACCTCTCCACGTTCGAGCTCGACCGCGACCTCTTCGGCCGGCTCGCCGACCGGTTCCCGGCCGACGCGATCAAGGTCGCCGAGTCCGCGGTGCTGTCGGCGGCCGACGTGGCGCACTACCGCGCCGCCGGCGCCGACGTCGTGCTCGTGGGCGAGGCCCTCGTCACGGGCGACCCGATCGAAAACCTCCGAGCCTTCCTGGCGGTGTGACATGACGCTGAGAGCGCAGACCGGTCCGTACTTCGGCGACTTCGGCGGGCGCTTCGTGCCCGAGTCCCTCGTCGCCGCCCTCGACGAGCTGGGCGAGGCGTACGACCTCGCGAAGCTCGACCCCGCGTTCGGCGAAGAGCTCGCCGAGCTCGGCCGCAGCTACACGGGGCGGCCCTCGATTATCACCGAGGTGCCGCGGTTCGCCGCCCACGCCGGCGGCGCACGCATCATCCTGAAGCGCGAGGACCTGAACCACACGGGCTCGCACAAGATCAACAACGTGCTCGGCCAGGCGCTGCTCACGAAGCGCATCGGCAAGACGCGCGTCATCGCCGAGACGGGCGCCGGCCAGCACGGCGTCGCCACGGCGACGGCGGCCGCCCTGTTCGGCCTCGAGTGCACGATCTACATGGGCGAGGTGGACACCGAGCGCCAGGCGCTCAACGTCGCGCGCATGCGGCTCCTCGGCGCCGAGGTCGTGGCCGTGAAGGCGGGCTCGCGCACGCTGAAGGACGCGATCAACGAGGCCATGCGCGACTGGGTCACCAACGTGGCCACCACCAACTACATCTTCGGCACGGTGGCGGGCCCGCACCCGTTCCCCGAGATGGTGCGCGACTTCCAGAAGGTCATCGGCGAGGAGGCGCGCCAGCAGGTGCTCGACCTCACGGGTTCGCTGCCCACGGCGGTCACCGCGTGCGTCGGCGGCGGCTCGAACGCCATCGGCATCTTCCACGCGTTCCTCGACGACGCCGACGTGCGGCTCGTCGGCTACGAGGCGGGCGGCGAGGGCGTCGACACCGAGCGCCACGCCGCGACCATCACCAAGGGCCGCCCCGGCGTGCTGCACGGCGCCCGCAGCTACCTGCTGCAGGACGAGGACGGCCAGACGATCGAGTCGCACTCGATCTCCGCGGGCCTCGACTACCCGGGCGTCGGCCCCGAGCATGCCTGGCTCGCCGCGATCGGCCGCGCCGAGTACCTCCCGGTGACCGATGCGGCGGCCATGGAGGCGCTGCGCCTGCTCACGCGCACGGAGGGCATCATCCCCGCCATCGAGTCCGCGCACGCCCTCGCGGGAACGCTCGAGCTCGGCCGCGAGCTCGGCCCCGACGCGACGATCCTCGTGAGCCTCTCGGGCCGCGGCGACAAGGACATGGACACCGCGGCGAAGTACTTCGACCTGTACGACGAGGGAGCGACCGAATGAGGACCGTCGGGCCCGTGATCGCGCGGCGGAACGAGGAGGCGCGCGGCGCCCTCATCGGCTACCTCCCGGTCGGCTTCCCGACGCTCGACGAGAGCGTCGAGGCGGCCGTCGCCCTCGTCGAGCACGGCGTCGACGTGCTCGAGCTCGGGCTCCCGTACTCCGATCCGGTCATGGACGGCCCCGTCATCCAGGCGGCGACGCAGCAGGCACTGCAGAACGGGTTCCGCCTGGCCGACGGCTTCGAGGCGGTGCGTCGCATCACCGAGCGCACGGATGCCCCGGTGCTGATCATGACCTACTGGAACCCCGTCGTGCAGTACGGTGTCGACCGCTTCGCCGACGACCTCGCCGCCGCCGGGGGAGCGGGCCTCATCACGCCCGACCTCATCCCCGACGAGGCGGCCGACTGGATCGCGGCATCCGAGCGCACCGGCCTCGACCGGGTGTTCCTCGCGGCGCCCACGTCGACCGACGCGCGCGTCGCGCAGGCCGTCGACGCGAGCCGCGGCTTCGTCTACGCCGTCTCGACGATGGGCATCACCGGCGCGCGCAGCGACGTCGACCAGGCGGCGCGCACGCTCGTGTCCCGGCTCGCCGACGCGGGTTCGCCCGCGAGCTGCGTCGGCCTCGGCATCTCCACGGCCGCCCAGGTCGCCGAGGTGCTCGAGTACGCCGACGGCGCGATCGTCGGCTCCGCGCTCGTGAAGGCGCTGGCCGAGGGCGGGGTCGGCGCGGCCGGCGAGCTGGCGGCGGAGCTCGCACGCGGCACGCAGCCCGAGTGAAGTACGCTCTTGGAGGCCGCTGCGGCGGCCGCACCCCCTGACGAAAGGCAGTCGACGGCGTGATCGCTCCGTTCAGCATCCCGAGCCCGGACTACGCGTGGCAGGTCCTCGAGATCCCGATCTTCGGCTGGACCCTGAACATCCACATGTACGCGCTGTGCATCCTCCTCGGCATCGTCCTCGCCGTGATCATCACCGGCCGCCGGCTCACGAAGCGGGGCGCCGAGCCCGGCATCGTGCTCGACATCGCCCTCTGGGCGGTGCCGCTGGGCATCATCGGCGCGCGGCTGTACCACGTGCTCACGCACCCCGACGACTACTTCTTCGAGGGCGCCAACGTCTTGAACCCGTTCCAGCCCGGCGCGATCTGGAACATCTGGGAGGGCGGCAACGCCATCTACGGCGCGCTGATCGGCGGCGCCGTCGGCGTCTGGATCGGCTGCCGCTTCACGGGAATCCGGTTCTGGTCGTTCGCCGATGCGCTGGCGCCGGGCATGCTCGTCGCCCAGGCCGTGGGCCGCCTCGGCAACTGGTTCAACCACGAGCTGTTCGGCCTGCCCACCGACCTGCCGTGGGGGCTCGAGATCGAGTCCGACAACGCGGCGTTCCCCGCCGGACTCGCCGACGGCACGCTGTTCCACCCCACGTTCCTCTACGAGATCGTCTGGAACCTCGCGGGCGCCGCGCTCATCATCTTCCTCGAGCGTCGCATCAACCTGCGCTGGGGCAAGGCGTTCGCGCTCTACCTGATCTGGTACGGCACGGGCCGCGCCTTCTTCGAGGCGATCCGCGTCGATCCGAGCGAGATGTTCCTCGGCGTGCGCGTCAACGTGTGGGCGTCGTGGGCCGCGGTCGTGTTCGGCATCATCCTCTACCTCGTGCAGCGCCGCCGGCACACCGGCGACGAGCCCTCGCCGTACGTTCCCGGCCGTGAATGGAAGGGACCCGACGCTGAGGTAGACTCTGACGAAACCGAGTCCGACTCCGACTCTCTCGACGATGGCGTCGAGGGTGAGAACACCACGGGCGAGACCGCAGCCACAAGCTCGAGCCGGTCCACCACGCCGTAGCGTCCATCGCACGTTCTCCGACGCGACGCCGCACCATGCGTCGCGACATCCCTTCGAAGGGCCGACGACGTCCCCCGCTGTTATCTAGTTGATGAGGACGGTCCACGTGTCGCTCACTCCACCCTTCTCGAGGTTCGGTCTCGTTCCCGACGCGCAGGGCATGTACGACCCCGCCGCCGAGAAGGACGCCTGCGGCCTCGCGATGGTCGCGACGCTCCGCGGCACCGCGGGGCACGACATCATCACGGCCGCGCTCGACGCGCTGCGCCACCTCGAGCACCGCGGAGCGGTGGGCTCCGACGCTGGAACCGGTGACGGCGCCGGCATCATCACCCAGGTCCCCGACGCGTTCCTGCGCGCCGTCGCACCCTTCGCGCTCCCGGCCGCAGGCGCGTACGCGGTCGGCAACGCGTTCCTCCCCGTCGACCCCACCACGCGGTCGAGCGTCAAGCGCCGGCTCGCCGCGCTCGCGGCATCCGAGGGGCTCGAGGTCATCGGATGGCGCGAGGTCCCCGTTCGGCCCGAGGAGCTCGGCACGCTGGCCCGCGCCGCCATGCCCGTGGTGCAGCAGCTCTACGTGCAGTCCTCTGCGACCACCTCCGACGGCGACCGCCTCTCTGGCATCGCCCTCGACCGGCTCGCCTTCCGGCTGCGCAAGCGCGCCGAGCGCGAGATCGAGCTCTACTTCGCGTCGCTGTCGTGCCGCACGCTCGTCTACAAGGGCATGGTCACGACCCTCCAACTCGAGCCCTTCTACCCCGACCTCTCCGACGAGCGGTTCGCGTCGAAGCTCGCGCTCGTGCACTCGCGCTACTCGACCAACACGTTCCCGTCGTGGCCGCTCGCGCAGCCGTTCCGCATGATCGCGCACAACGGTGAGATCAACACGATCCAGGGCAACCGCAACTGGATGCGGGCGCGCCAGTCGCAGCTCGAGTCGGAGCTGCTCGGCGACCTCGACCCGATCCTGCCCATCGTCACGCCGGGAGCGAGCGACTCGGCCTCGTTCGACGAGGTGGTGGAGCTGCTCACGTTGGCGGGCCGCAGCCTCCCGCACGCGGTCATGATGATGGTGCCCGAGGCGTGGGAGAACCAGACCGAGATCGACGCGGCCCGCCGGGAGTTCTACGAGTACCACTCGATGCTCATGGAGCCGTGGGACGGCCCCGCCGCGATCGTCTTCACCGACGGCACGCTCGTCGGCGCGACGCTCGACCGCAATGGCCTGCGCCCCGGGCGGTACGTCGTCACCGACGACGGCCTCGTCGTGCTCGCGAGCGAGATCGGCGTGCTCGACATCGACCAGTCGCGGATCGTGCGCAAGGGCCGCCTGCAGCCGGGGCGCATGTTCCTCGTGGACACCGAGGCCGGCCGACTCATCGAGGACGACGAGATCAAGGCCGAGCTCGCGGCATCCGAGCCGTGGGGGACGTGGCTCGACGCCGGTCGCATCCGCCTCGCCGAGCTGCCGGAGCGCGAGCACATCGTGCACCCGCCGGCGTCGGTGAACCGCCGCCAGAAGACCTTCGGCTACACGGAGGAGGAGGTGAAGATCCTCCTCACGCCCATGGCGCGCACCGGGCAGGAGCCGCTCGGCGCGATGGGATCCGACACTCCGATCGCAGTGCTCTCGAAGCGGCCGCGCCTGCTCTTCGACTACTTCACGCAGCAGTTCGCGCAGGTCACGAACCCGCCGCTCGACTCGATCCGGGAGGCCGTCGTCACGTCGCTCGGCTCGTCGCTCGGCCCCGAGCGCAACCTGCTCGACGCCGGGCCCGAGCACGCGCGCCAGGTCGTGCTCGACTTCCCGGTCATCGACAACGACGAGCTCGCGAAGATCGTGCACATCGACCCGCGCATCGGCTCGCGCACCACCAAGACGCTGAAGGGCCTCTACCGAGTCGACGACGGCCCCGAGGCGATGCGCGCGCGCCTCGACGAGCTGTGCGACGAGGTCGACGAGGCCATCGAGGAGGGCGCGTCGTTCATCGTCCTGAGCGACCGCGACTCCACCAAGGACCTCGCGCCGATCCCGTCGCTGCTCATGCTCTCCGCCGTGCACCACCACCTCATCCGGTCGCAGACCCGCATGAAGGTCGGCCTCGTCGTCGAGGCCGGCGACGTGCGCGAGGTGCACCACATCGCGCTGCTCGTGGGCTTCGGGGCATCCGCCGTGAACCCGTACCTCGCGATGGAGACCTGCGAGGACCTGGTGCGCTCCGGCGTCATCACGGGCGTCACGCCCGAGCAGGCGGTGCACAACGTGATCAAGGCGCTCGGCAAGGGCGTACTGAAGATCATGTCGAAGATGGGCATCTCGACCATCTCGTCGTACGCGGGCGCCCAGGCGTTCGAGGCCGTCGGCCTCTCGCAGGAGTTCATCGACGAGTACTTCACGGGCACCACCTCGAAGCTCGGCGGCGTCGGCATCGACGTGATCGCGGCCGAGAACGTGCACCGCCACCGCGTCGCGTACCCCGAGGACGTCGCCGTGCGCGCGCACGAGCGCCTCGCGACGGGCGGCGAGTACCAGTGGCGCCGCGACGGATCGCCGCACCTGTTCAACCCCGAGACGGTGTTCCGCCTGCAGCACGCGACCCGGAACCGCCGCTACGACGTGTTCCGCGAGTACACCTCGCTCGTCGACTCGCAGGCCGAGGATCTGATGACGCTGCGCGGCATGTTCGCGCTCCGCACGGGCTCGCGCGCGCCGGTGCCGATCGACGAGGTCGAGCCGATCGAGTCGATCGTGAAGCGGTTCTCCACCGGTGCGATGAGCTACGGCTCCATCTCGAAGGAGGCGCACGAGACCCTCGCGATCGCCATGAACCGGCTGGGTGCGAAGTCCAACACGGGCGAGGGCGGCGAGGACCTCGACCGCCTGCTCGACCCCGAGCGCCGCAGCGCGATCAAGCAGGTCGCTTCGGGCCGCTTCGGCGTCACGAGCATGTACCTCACGCACGCCGACGACATCCAGATCAAGCTGGCCCAGGGCGCGAAGCCTGGCGAGGGCGGCCAGCTGCCGCCGACGAAGGTCTACCCGTGGGTCGCGCGCACCCGGCACGCGACCGCCGGCGTCGGGCTCATCTCGCCGCCGCCGCACCACGACATCTACTCCATCGAAGACCTCAAGCAGCTCATCTTCGACCTGAAGCGGGCGAACCCGAAGGCACGCGTGCACGTGAAGCTCGTGAGCCAGTCGGGCATCGGCGCGGTCGCGGCCGGCACGGCGAAGGCCCTCGCCGACGTGATCCTCGTCTCGGGGCACGACGGCGGCACGGGCGCGAGCCCGCTGAACTCGCTGAAGCACGCCGGCACGCCGTGGGAGCTCGGCCTCGCCGAGACGCAGCAGACGCTCATGCTGAACGGCATGCGCGACCGCGTCGTGGTGCAGGTCGACGGGCAGCTGAAGTCGGGTCGCGACGTCATCGTCGGCGCCCTGCTCGGCGCCGAGGAGTTCGGCTTCGCCACCGCGCCGCTCGTGGTCGAGGGCTGCGTCATGATGCGCGTCTGCCACCTCGACACCTGCCCGGTCGGCGTCGCCACCCAGAACCCCGAGCTGCGCAAGCGCTTCACGGGCAAGCCCGAGTTCGTGGTCAACTTCTTCGAGTTCATCGCCCAGGAGGTGCGCGAGTACCTCGCCGAGCTCGGCTACCGCTCGCTCGACGAGGTCATCGGCCGGCGCGACCTGCTCGACGTCGACCGCGCCGTCGAGCACTGGAAGGCGTCGGGCCTCGACCTCACGCCCGTGCTCGTCGGCCCCGACTTCTCGGAGTCCGAGCCGCGCCGCAACCTCCGCCAGCAGGACCACGAGCTCGACGAGCACTTCGACAACGAGCTCATCCGCCGCGGTGCGATCGTGCTCGAGCAGGGCGGCAGCGTCGAGATCACGCTGCCGATCCGCAACACCGAGCGCGCCGTCGGCACCATGCTCGGCCACGAGGTGACCGTCCGCCACGGCGAGCACGGCCTCCCGGCGGGCTCCATCGACGTGACGCTGACCGGATCGGCTGGCCAGTCGCTCGGCGCGTTCCTGCCGAGCGGCATCACGCTGCGCCTCGAGGGCGACTCGAACGACTACGTCGGCAAGGGACTCTCGGGCGGCCAGCTCGTGCTGCGCCCGTCGCGTGACAGCGGCTTCGTCGCCGAGCGCAACGTGATCGCCGGCAACGTGATCGGCTACGGCGCGACGCGCGGCAGCATGTTCATCCGCGGCATCGTCGGCGAGCGGTTCCTCGTGCGCAACTCAGGAGCGACCGCCGTGGTCGAGGGCGTGGGCGACCACGCGCTCGAGTACATGACGGGCGGCCTGGCGCTCATCCTCGGCGACACCGGCCGCAACCTCGGCGCCGGCATGTCGGGCGGCACCGCCTACGTGCTCGGCCTGCGCGAGGGTCGCGTGAACCGCGAGGCGCTGAGCTCGGGCGAGCTCGAGCTGCTGCCGCTCGGCAGCGCCGACATCGAGATCGTGCGCGACCTGCTCGAGCAGCACCTCGAGCAGACCGATTCCGCGGTCGCCGCGCAGCTGCTCGCCGAGGGCGACGTCGCGTTCGACCGCTTCACGAAGGTGCTGCCGCGCGACTACGCGGCGGTGCTCCGGACCCGCCAGAGCGCGGTCGACGAGGGCCTCGACCCCGACGGCGACGTGGTGTGGACACGAATCCTGGAGGTGACGGGTGGCTGACAGCAACGCGGTGTGGACCCGAGCTGTGCCCATGAACTGCGTGGAGGTGACGGGTGGCTGACAGCAACGCGGTGTGGACCCGAGCTGTGCCCATGAACTGCGTGGAGGTGACGGGTGGCTGACCCGAAGGGCTTTCTGAAAGTCACCGAGCGGGAGCTGCCCAAGCGGCGCCCCGTGCCGGTGCGCATCATGGACTGGAAAGAGGTCTACGAGCAGGGCGACCCCGCCCAGCTCCGCCGCCAGGCCGGTCGCTGCATGGACTGCGGCATCCCGTTCTGCCATCAGGGCTGCCCACTCGGCAACCTGATCCCCGAGTGGAACGACCTGATGTGGCGCGGCGAGGGGCGTGCCGCGATCGAGCGCCTGCACGCGACGAACAACTTCCCCGAGTTCACCGGCCGGCTGTGCCCGGCGCCGTGCGAGTCGGCGTGCGTGCTCGGCATCAACCAGCCCGCCGTCACGATCAAGCAGGTCGAGGTCTCGATCATCGACCAGGCGTTCGGCAACGGCTGGGTGCAGCCGCAGCCGCCGGGGCGCCTCACCGGCAAGACCGTGGCCGTGGTCGGCTCGGGTCCCGCGGGGCTCGCGGCCGCCCAGCAGCTGACGCGCGCCGGCCACACGGTGGCCGTGTTCGAGCGCGACGACCGCATCGGCGGCCTGCTGCGCTACGGCATCCCCGACTTCAAGATGGAGAAGAAGCACCTCGACCTGCGCCTCGCGCAGATGACCGCAGAGGGCACCCGGTTCCGCGCCGGCGTGAACATCGGCGTCGACATCACGTGGGAGCAGCTCCGCGAGCGGTACGACGCCGTCGTGGTCGCCACGGGCGCGCTCGTGCCCCGCGACCTGCCGATCCCCGGCCGCGACCTGCCGGGCGTGCACTTCGCCATGGAGTACCTCGTGCAGTCCAACCGCCACCTTGCAGGCGACGAGGTCTTCGACCAGATCTCGGCCGAGGGCAAGCACGTCGTCGTCCTCGGCGGCGGCGACACCGGCGCCGACTGCATCGGCACCGCGCACCGCCAGGGTGCGCTCTCGGTGACGAACCTCGCGATCGGCAAGCAGCCGAGCCCGTCGCGTCCGTCGGAGCAGCCGTGGCCGATGCACCCGACGCTGTTCGAGGTGCAGAGCGCGCACGAGGAGGGCGGCGTGCGCCAGTACCTCGCCTCGACGGTCGAGTTCCTCGCCAACGACGCCGGCGAGGTGCGCGCCATCCGCGTCGCCGAGACCGAGTACCTCGACGGGCGCCGCGTGCCCAAGGCGGGCACCGAGCGCGAGATCCCCGCGGACCTCGTGCTCCTCGCGCTCGGCTTCACGGGCCCCGAGACCCGCGAGCTCGACGAGCAGCTGCAGCTGCCCGTCACCGACCGCGGCAACGTCGCCCGTGACGCCGACTACAGCACGTCCCAGCCGGGCGTGTTCGTGGCCGGCGACGCCGGACGCGGCCAGTCCCTCATCGTGTGGGCCATCGCAGAGGGCCGCGCTGCGGCATCCGCCGTGGACCGGTACCTTGAAGGCGACACCGAGTTGCCGAGCCCGATCGCCGCGCACGCCCGCGCCTTCGCGATCTAGCCCACACGGAGCGCCGTCGGCGCGACGCACGACCCACGACCACGAACCCAGCGCCTCGGCGCGGAACACGGGAGCACACACCAGATGAGACGAGCGAAGATCGTCGCCACCCTCGGGCCGGCGACGTCGAGCTATGAGCAGATCCGGGCGATCATCGATGCCGGCGTCGACGTCGCGCGCATGAACCTCAGCCACGGCACCTACGACGTGCACGAGGGGGTCTACCAGAACGTCAGGAAGGCAGCGAACGACTCCGGCCGCGCGGTCGCGGTGCTCATCGACCTCCAGGGCCCGAAGATCCGCCTCGGCAAGTTCGAGAACGGCCCCCACGAGCTCGCCGAGGGCGACATCTTCAAGATCACCACCGAGGAGATCCTCGGCACCAAGGAGATCGTCGGCACAACCTTCAAGGGCCTGCCCCAGGACGTGAAGCCCGGCGACCACCTGCTCATCGACGACGGCAAGGTGCGCGTCGAAGTCGTCGAGACCGACGGCACCGTCGTGACGACCAAGGTCATCGTCGCCGGCCCGGTCTCGAACAACAAGGGCATCAACCTCCCCGGCGTCGCGGTCAACGTGCCCGCGCTCTCGGAGAAGGACGAGGCCGACCTGCGCTGGGGCCTCGAGCTCGGCGCCGACCTCATCGCCCTGTCGTTCGTGCGGAACGCCGCCGACGTCGAGCGCGTGCGAGAGATCATGGACGAGGTCGGCCGCCGCGTGCCGGTCATCGCGAAGATCGAGAAGCCGCAGGCCGTCGACGCGCTCGAGGAGATCGTCGAGGCCTTCGACGCGATCATGGTCGCCCGCGGCGACCTCGGCGTCGAGCTGCCGCTCGAGGCCGTGCCCATCGTGCAGAAGCGCGCGATCGAGATCTCCCGCCGCCTCGCCAAGCCCGTCATCGTTGCGACGCAGATGCTCGAGTCGATGATCCACAGCCCGGTGCCGACGCGCGCCGAGACCTCCGACGTCGCGAACGCCATCCTCGACGGCGCCGACGCGGTCATGCTGTCGGGCGAGACGAGCGTCGGCGAGTACCCGGTGATCACCGTCAAGACCATGGCGCGCATCGTCGAGTCGACCGAGCAGCACGGCCTCGAGCGCATCCCGCCGCTCGGCACCAAGCCGCGCACGCAGGCCGGCGCGATCACGCTCGCTGCGGTCGAGGTGGCCGACTTCGTCGAGGCGAAGTACCTCTGCGTCTTCACCGAGACCGGCGAGTCCGTGCGACGGATGACCCGCATCCGATCGGTCATCCCGATCCTCGCGTTCACGCCCGACCCCGCCATCCGGCGCCGCATGGCGCTCAACTGGGGCGTCGAGTCGTTCGTCGTGGACCGCGTGACGCACACCGACCAGATGGTCGGCCAGGTCGACGAGGTGCTCGCGAAGACCGGCATGGCGGTCAACGGCGAGAAGGTCGTCATCATCTCGGGTTCGCCTCCCGGCATCCCCGGCACCACCAACGACGTGCGCGTGCACGTCGTCGGCGAGGTGCTCTAGCCCCATCCTGCGAACGGCCCGGTCGGATGACCGGGTCGTTCGTCGTGCCGCGGTCGCAGCGGCCAGGATGCCGCGGGGGGCATGCGGAGCATGGGCGAGGCTGAACCGTGATGGTGCCGGTGGTGGGGGTCGAACCCACACGCCCTTGCGGGCAAAGCATTTTGAGTGCTCCGCGTCTGCCATTCCGCCACACCGGCCAGAGGCCCCGCCCAGAATACCGTAGGCTTTCCTGCGTGACAGACAGCGAACAGACCCAGCCGGCGCCGCGCCGCGTGGTCGTGGCGGAGGACGAGTCCCTCATCCGCCTCGACATCGTCGAGATCCTCCGCGACAACGGCTACGAGGTCGTCGGAGAGGCCGGCGACGGCGAGACGGCGGTGGCGCTCGCGACCGAGCTGCGCCCCGACCTCGTCATCATGGACGTGAAGATGCCCCAGCTCGACGGCATCTCGGCGGCCGAGCGACTCTCGAAGGGGCACATCGCCCCGGTCGTGCTCCTCACCGCGTTCAGCCAGAAGGAGCTCGTCGAGCGCGCGAGCGAGGCGGGCGCCCTCGCCTACGTCGTCAAGCCGTTCACCCCCAACGACCTGCTGCCGGCCATCGAGATCGCGCTCGCCCGGCACGCCCAGATCATCGCGCTCGAGGCCGAGGTCGGCGACCTCGTCGAGCGCTTCGAGACCCGCAAGCTCGTCGACCGCGCCAAGGGCCTGCTCAACGAGAAGATGGGCCTCACCGAGCCCGAGGCGTTCCGCTGGATCCAGAAGGCGTCGATGGACCGTCGCCTCACCATGAAGGACGTCTCCCAGGCCATCATCGAGCAGCTCGCCCCCAAGAAGTAGGGCCTCAGAGCCAGAGCATCGGATGCCGCGACGACCCGTTCGTCGCGGCATCCGTCGTCTCCGCGGGCAGCCGTGGCCGCGGCATCCGTCGCCCGTCGCCGGCGGCCGATCGGTGTCGTCGGTCGCTTGTAGTCTTGGTGGGTGCCGGACGCAGACAAGCCCACCCTCCTCGTGATCGACGGCCATTCGCTGGCCTTCCGCGCCTTCTACGCCCTCCCCGTCGACAGCTTCTCGACGCGCGACGGACAGCACACGAACGCCATCCACGGCTTCCTGTCGATGCTGCTCCTGCTGCTGCAGAACGAGAAGCCGACGCACCTGGCGGTCGCGTTCGACATGTCCCGCCAGTCGTTCCGCACGCGCGAGTACGCGGAGTACAAGGGCAACCGCGGCGAGACGCCGGTCGAGTTCCGGGGGCAGGTCCCGCTCCTCCAAGACGCGCTGCGCGCCATGGGCGTGCGCACGCTCGAGAAGGAGGACTTCGAGGCCGACGACATCCTCGCGACGCTCGCGGCGCGGGGCGTCGCCGAGGGGTATCGCGTGCTGCTCGTGTCGGGCGACCGCGACACCATCCAGCTCGTCAACGACGACGTCACGCTGCTCTACCCCAACACGCAGGGCGTCTCGCAGCTCAAGCGCTACGACACCGACGCGGTCGTCGAGCGCTACGGCATCCGCCCCGAGCAGTACCCCGACGTGGCCGCGCTCGTCGGCGAGACGAGCGACAACCTGCCCGGCATCCCCAAGGTCGGCGAGAAGACCGCGGTGAAGTGGCTCGGCCTCTACGGCGACCTCGACGGCATCCTCGAGCACGCCGAGGAGATCAAGGGCGTCGTGGGGCAGAACCTGCGCGACGGGCGCGAGAACGCGGTGCGCAACCGCAAGCTCAACCAGCTCGTGCGCGACGTCGAGCTCGACGTCGAGATCGCCGAGCTCGAGTCCCGGCCGATCGACCTCGAGTCGGTCCGGCCCATCTTCGAGCGGCTCGAGTTCCGCACGCTCATGGAGCGCGTGACGAAGCTCGTCACGGGCGAGGCCAACGGCGGCGGCGGCGGCGCGGCCGCGGCATCCGCGCCCGCCCAGCCCGAGGTCGTCGAGATCGGCCCCGCACCGACGGCGCCGACCCCGCTGCGCCTCGTCGGCGACGAGCTCGCCGGGTGGCTCGAGCGCGCCGCCGCCGCCGAGCCGGCCGGGCTCGGCCTCAGCCTCGAGGTCGTCGACGGGCGCGTGATCGGCGCCGGGATCGCGACGAACGGCGAGTCGGTGCACCTCGCATGGCGGGAGGGCGCGCCCGAGACGGCGCCGTTCGAGGCGTGGCTCGCGAGCGACGCGCCGAAGATCCTCACCGACGCGAAGCCGCAGCTGAAGGCGCTCACGCGGTCGGGTCTCGCGATCGACGGGCTCGTGCTCGACACGCTCCTCGCCGGATGGCTCGTGCGGCCGATCCTGCAGGAGAAGACGCTGGCCGACCTCGTGGCGTATCACCTCGGCGAGACCGTGCCGCAGGCCGACCCGGCGATGCTCGTCCCCGAAGAGGGCAGCGATTCCGGCGCGCCCGAGTACGCCTGGTACACGCTCCGCCTCGCGCCCGTCGTGCTCCGCGCCCTCTCCGACGAGTCGCGACGCCTGCTCGCCGAGATCGAGATGCCGCTCGTGCACGTGCTCGCCGCCATGGAGCTCCGCGGCGTCACCGTCGACCACGGTGAGCTCGCCACCCTCTCCGGGGAGCTCGGCGCGCGCGCCGCGGCGCTGGCCGAGGCCGCCTACGCCGAGATCGGCCGCGAGATCAACCTCGGCTCGCCGAAGCAGCTCCAAGAGGTGCTCTTCGACCAGCTCGGCATGCCCAAGACCCGGGCCACGAAGACCGGCTACACCACCGACGCCAACGCCCTCGCCGACCTCCAGGAGTCGAACCCGCACCCGTTCCTCGGCTACCTGCTCGAGCATCGCGATGTCACGAAGCTCCGCCAGATCATCGAGTCGCTCGACAAGGCGATCGGCGCCGACGGGCGCATCCACACGACGTACGGCCAGATCGGCGCGGCCACTGGCCGCATGTCGTCGAACGACCCGAACCTGCAGAACATCCCCATCCGCACCGAAGACGGGCGGCGCATCCGCGAGGCGTTCCGCCACGGTCCCGAGTACGCCGAGCTGCTCACGGCCGACTACTCGCAGATCGAGATGCGCATCATGGCGCACCTCTCGGGCGACCCGGGGCTCATCGAGGCGTTCAACGCCGGTGAGGACCTGCATCGGTTCGTCGGCGCGCGGGTGTTCTCGGTCGACCCGGCCGACGTCACCAACCTCATGCGCACGAAGGTCAAGGCGATGTCCTACGGCCTGGCCTACGGGCTCAGCGCGTTCGGCCTCTCCAAGCAGCTCCGCATCGAGCGCGCAGAGGCGCAGCAGCTCATGCGCGAGTACTTCGAGCGCTTCGGCGCCGTGCGCGACTACCTGCGCGGAGTGGTCGAGCAGGCACGCATCGACGGCTACACCGAGACGATCTTCGGCCGCCGGCGCCCGTTCCCCGACCTGTCCAGCCCCAACCGCGTGCTCCGCGAGAACGCCGAGCGCGCCGCGCTCAACTCGCCGATCCAGGGCTCGGCCGCCGACATCATCAAGATCGCGATGTCGCGCGTCGAGGCCGACATCGCCGCCCGCGGGCTCGGGAGCCGCATGCTCATGCAGGTGCACGACGAGCTCATCTTCGAGGTGGCGGCCGGCGAATCCGACGTGCTGGAGGAGATCGTCCGCGGCCGCATGGCGAGTGCCGCCGACCTCCTCGTGCCGCTCGACGTGCAGATCGGGCGGGGCGCGAACTGGGACGACGCGGCTCACTGAGCCGGCCGGCACGGATGCCGCGCGCCGCCGCATGCGGCACGGGGCATCCGTCGCGGGTGCCTGCCGCCGGGTGCTCGCCGGGTGCTCGCCCGCGCCGTTCGAGCCAGTCTCCAGGGCGTCCGCAGCGCGTCGGCGGGGTGCCCTAGGCTCGCTCCCATGGCATCGAGTGAGCGCATCCCGTCCGACGTCGACCGCATCGCCGAAGGGTGGGTCGACACCCTCGTCGAGCTGAACCCCGCCGTCGGCACGTACATCGGCCGATCCTCGGCCGACGACCGGCTCGCCGACTACTCACCCGAGGGCCACGAGCGGGTCGTCCACGAGACGCGCCGGGCACTGGCCGCCCTGCGCGCCGCCGATCCGGTCGACGACGTCGATCGCATCACGGTCGCCGACCTCGGCAGCGAGCTCGCCCTCGACCTCGAGGGCAACGAGGCGAAGCTCCACCTGCGCGACCTCAACGTGATCGCGAGCCCCGCGCAGGAGATCCGGGACGTGTTCGACATCATGGCCACCGATTCGCGCGACGACTGGGAGCGCATCGCCTCCCGGCTCGGCGAGGTGCCGCGCGCGATCGACGGGTACGTCGCCACCCTCCGGTCGGGCATCGGCGAGGGCGTCGTCCCCGCCGTGCGGCAGGTGCGCGAGGTCGCCGCGCAGGCGCGGCGCATCGCGAAGGCCGACGGGTTCTTCGCGACCTTCGCCGAGAACGCCAAGGCCGGAGACGACGAGCTCGCCGAGCCGCTGCGCCGCGAGCTCGAGCGCGGGGCGGCCGAGGCGGCGTCTGCCTACGGTGCACTCGCCGACTTCCTCGAGGGCGAGCTCGCTCCCAAGGCAGGCGAACGCGACGCGGTCGGGCGCGAGCTGTACGCGCTCCAGTCGCGTCGGTTCCTCGGCGCGGTCATCGACCTCGACGAGACCTACGAGTGGGGCATCGAGGAGCTCGCCCGAATGGTCGCCGAACAGGAGTCCATCGCCCGCGAGATCAAGCCCGGGGCATCCGTCGCGGAGGCCATCGCGCACCTCGACGGCGACCCGGCGCGCAAGCTGCACGGCACCGACGCGCTGCAGCGGTGGATGCAGGAGACGAGCGACCGCGCCGTCGCCGAGCTCGGCGCGACGCAGTTCGACATCCCCGCCGAGATCCGCACGCTCGAGTGCCTCATCGCGCCGACGCAGGAGGGCGGCATCTACTACACGGGTCCGAGCGACGACTTCAGCCGGCCGGGCCGCATGTGGTGGTCGGTGCCCGAGGGAGTGACCGAGTTCGACACCTGGCGCGAGCTCACCACGGTGTACCACGAGGGCGTTCCGGGCCACCACCTGCAGATCGGGCAGGCGGTCGTGAACCGCGGCAAGCTCAACACGTGGCGGCGCCAGCTCGCCGGCACCTCGGGCCACGCCGAGGGCTGGGCGCTCTACGCCGAGCGGCTCATGGAGGGCCTCGGCTACCTCGACGATCCCGCGGACCGGCTCGGCATGCTCGACGGGCAGCGCATGCGCGCCGCTCGCGTCGTGCTCGACATCGGCGTGCACCTCGGCAAGCCGCGTCCCGACGGCGAGGGCCCGTGGAACGGGGCGTACGCGCTCGAATTCCTGTCGCAGAACGTGAACATGAACGAGGGCTTCGTCCGCTTCGAGGTGAACCGCTACCTCGGCTGGCCGGGGCAGGCTCCCTCCTACAAGGTGGGCCAGCGCATCTGGGAGCAGCTGCGCGACGAGGTCGCGCACCGCGAGGGCGACGCGTTCGACATCCGGGAGTTCCACCGTCGTGCCCTCGACCTGGGCGGCGTCGGGCTCGACACGCTGCGCGGTGCGCTGCTGGGCTGACCGTCGCGAGGGGTCGCCACCCGCGTGACGAATCCTTCGCATGCGGGTGGTCGGCCCAGGGCTCACGCCCTGAGTCTCGCGTCGCACGGCGACCGAGATGGCCGCCCGATGTCCGGTTGCCGATGGCCTCCGCCGTCGGTTAGGATGGAGCGTCACGCGTGTGACATCCCTGTCCGCATGCCCGCCGCGGAAATCATAAACGCTCTACTTCGCGACGGGCTCGATTCTGTCCTTTACGGAGCATTCACTACATGACAACCGCAACGACCAAGGCGCCCAAGCAGGTCGCGATCAACGACATCGGATCTGCTGACGATTTCCTCGCCGCGGTCGAGAAGACTCTGAAGTTCTTCAACGACGGCGACCTCATCGAGGGTACCGTCGTGAAGATCGACCGCGACGAGGTCCTCCTCGACGTCGGCTACAAGACCGAGGGTGTGATCCCCTCCCGCGAGCTTTCCATCAAGCACGATGTCGACCCCAGCGAGGTCGTCGGCGTCGGCGACACCGTCGAGGCCCTCGTCCTCCAGAAGGAGGACAAGGAAGGCCGGCTCATCCTGTCGAAGAAGCGCGCCCAGTACGAGCGCGCCTGGGGCGACGTGGAGAAGATCAAGGAAGCCGACGGCGTCGTGACCGGCCAGGTCATCGAGGTCGTCAAGGGCGGCCTGATCGTCGACATCGGCCTCCGCGGCTTCCTCCCGGCCTCGCTCATCGAGCTCCGCCGCGTCCGCGACCTCACGCCGTACCTCGGCCAGGAGATCGAGGCGAAGATCCTCGAGCTCGACAAGAACCGCAACAACGTCGTGCTCTCGCGCCGCGCGCTCCTCGAGCAGACGCAGTCCGAGTCGCGTTCGACGTTCCTCGCGAACCTCCACCCGGGCCAGATCCGCAAGGGCGTCATCTCGTCGATCGTCAACTTCGGTGCGTTCGTCGACCTCGGCGGCGTCGACGGCCTCGTGCACGTCTCCGAGCTGTCGTGGAAGCACATCGAGCACGCCAGCGAGGTCGTCGAGGTCGGCCAGGAGGTCACCGTCGAGGTGCTCTCCGTCGAGCTCGACCGCGAGCGGGTCTCCCTGTCGCTCAAGGCGACGCAGGAGGACCCGTGGCAGGTCTTCGCCCGCACGCACGCGATCGGCCAGGTCACCCCGGGCAAGGTCACGAAGCTCGTCCCGTTCGGCGCATTCGTCCGCGTCGCCGACGGCATCGAGGGCCTCGTGCACATCTCGGAGCTGTCGGGTCGTCACGTCGAACTGGCCGAGCAGGTCGTGTCGGTCGGCGAGGAGGTCTTCGTCAAGGTCATCGACATCGACCTCGAGCGTCGCCGCATCTCGCTCTCGCTCAAGCAGGCCAACGAGGGCGTCGACCCCGAGGGCACCGAGTTCGACCCGGCGCTCTACGGCATGCTCACCGAGTACGACGAGCAGGGCAACTACAAGTACCCCGAGGGCTTCGACCCCGAGACGAACGAGTGGCGCGAGGGCTTCGAGGCCCAGCGCGAGAAGTGGGAGCAGGACTACGCTGCCGCCCAGGCTCGTTGGGAGGCGCACAAGAAGCAGGTCGCCCAGGCGAACGCTGCCGCTGCCGCCGACGACTCGTTCTCGGGCTCGGCGTCGTACTCGAGCGACTCCGCGGCGGCAGGCACCCTCGCCGACGACGCGTCGCTCGCTGCGCTGCGCGAGAAGCTCTCGAGCAACAACTAGTCGCACCGCGACGAACGGAAGGCCGGTCCCCTCGGGGGCCGGCCTTCCGGCGTCTGGAGGGGCACCCGTGCCGGCTCGGTCGACCGCCGGCGGCCGACCGATCAGCCGGCGACGGTGGGCGGCGGCTGCGCAGCCCGCTCGCGCCGCAGGCGGCGCCGGCGCACGAGCCACACGACGAGTGCGGCCATCACGACGATGCCGAGCAGCACGAGGACGGGCGCGAGGATGGCGGCGAACGCGAGGGTGAAGCTGCCGGCGTCCTCCGCGGCGCTCGCGACTGGCGCGCCGACGCCGGCCGTCGACGCGTTCACGATCGGTCGCGCGGCCGCCTTCGCGAGGTGCACGCCGAGCGCGAGCACGATGCCGATCGCGATCGGCACCCACTGCTGCGAGGCGAAGAACGCCTCGGGATCGGTGACCGCGACGGTCGTCGCGCCGACGCCCGAGCCGAACGCGATGCCCCCGGCCGTCGGCCGGACGAACGTCTGCACCACGTCGTTGATGGAGTCGAGTCCGGGCACCTTGTCGGCGACGAACTCGAACACGAGCAGCACGACGAGGATGAGGAGCACCCACTCGTTCGCGAGCCACGCCCATGCAGCCGGGAGCTCGATCAGTCCCGTGAAGCGGTCGAGGGCGCCGAGCACGACGAGCGGGATCCACGCATTGAGCCCGGCCGCGAGCGCGAGGCCCGTGCCGGTCAGCAGCTCGAGCATCCGCACCCCCTCGGCCGTGCGGCCCGCCGACCCGGCGTCGCCGTCGGGTCGAGTGTCGCACGGATAGAGTGGTGAGCGTGTATCTGATCGGTCTCACGGGCGGAATCGCCTCCGGCAAGTCCACGGTCGCCAGGCGCCTCGTCGAGCACGGGGCGGTGCACATCGACGCCGACGACCTCGCGCGACGCGTCGTCGAGCCCGGCAAGCCCGCGTTCGACGCGATCGTCGCCGAGTTCGGCGAGGGCGTGGTGGGGCACGACGGCCGGCTCGACCGTCCGAAGCTCGGCGAGCTCGTGTTCGCCGACGACGCCGCGCGCACGCGGCTCAACGCGATCGTGCACCCGGCCGTCCGCGAGCTGTCGCGCAAGCTCATCGAGCGCGCCGAGGCCGAGGACCCCGACGCCGTGGTGGTCTACGACGTGCCGCTGCTCGTCGAGGCATCCGTCGACCACCCCTTCGACCTCATCGTCGTGACGAACGCGCCGCGACGCACGCAGGTCGAGCGCCTGGTGCAGGAGCGCGGATACGATCCGATCCACGCCGAGGCGCGCGTGGACGCGCAGGTGGACAACACGGCCCGGCTCTCGATCGCCGACGTGGTGATCGACACCGACGGCTCGATGGCGCACACCATGAGCCAGACCGACGCGCTCTGGCAGCGCATCCGCCAGGAGCGCGCGCGGGCGTAGGCGGGCTGTCGGGCGGATGCCGCCGCTCGCGTCGGCGCGCGTTCGCCCCTGGCGCACGCCGGGTGGAGTGTCGGCGGGCGAACCTAGACTTGAACGCATGCAGGCCACGCGTTCCGTCCGTCCGTTCGAGGTCGTGAGCGAGTACCAGCCGAGCGGCGACCAGCCCACGGCGATCGCCGACCTCGCCGCCCGCATCAACGCCGGTGAGACCGACGTGGTGCTCCTCGGCGCCACCGGCACCGGCAAGTCCGCGACCACGGCCTGGCTCATCGAGCAGGTGCAGCGGCCCACGCTCGTGCTCGCGCACAACAAGACGCTCGCGGCCCAGCTGGCCACCGAGTTCCGCGAGCTGATGCCGAACAACGCGGTGGAGTACTTCGTCTCCTACTACGACTACTACCAGCCCGAGGCCTACGTGCCGCAGACCGACACCTTCATCGAGAAGGACTCGTCGATCAACGCCGAGGTCGAGCGGCTGCGGCATTCCACCACGAACTCGCTGCTCAGCCGGCGCGACGTCGTCGTCGTCTCCACGGTGTCGTGCATCTACGGCCTCGGCACGCCCGAGGAGTACCTCAACGCGATGATGCCGCTCCAGGTGGGCCAGCGCGTCGACCGCGACTGGCTCATCCGCAAGTTCGTGTCCATGCAGTACCAGCGCAACGACCTCGCGTTCTCGCGCGGCACGTTCCGCGTGCGCGGCGACACGATCGAGATCATCCCGGTCTACGAGGAGCTGGCCATCCGCATCGAGATGTTCGGCGATGAGATCGAGGCGCTCTACAGCCTGCACCCGCTCACCGGGCAGGTCGTGGCGAAGCTCGATGCCGTCCCGGTGTTCCCGGGCTCGCACTACGTCGCGAGCACCGACGTGATGCAGCGGGCGATCGGCACGATCCGCGACGAGCTCGACGAGCGCCTCGCCGAGCTCGAGCGCGAGGGCAAGCTCCTCGAGGCGCAGCGCCTGCGCATGCGCACCACGTTCGACCTCGAGATGATGGAGCAGATCGGGTTCTGCTCGGGCATCGAGAACTACTCGCGGCACATCGACGGCCGCGCGCCGGGGGAGGCGCCGCACTGCCTCCTCGACTACTTCGCCGACGACTTCCTCGTCGTCATCGACGAGTCGCACGTCACCGTGCCGCAGATCGGGTCGATGTACGAGGGCGACTCCTCGCGCAAGCGCACGCTCGTCGAGCACGGGTTCCGGCTCCCGAGCGCCATCGACAACCGCCCGCTCAAGTGGGACGAGTTCAAGGCGCGCGTCGGCCAGACCGTGTACCTCTCGGCGACCCCCGGCCGCTACGAGATGGGCGTCGCCGACGGCGTCGTCGAGCAGATCATCCGCCCGACCGGCCTCGTCGACCCGCAGATCGTGGTGAAGCCGTCGAAGGGCCAGATCGACGACCTGCTCGAGGAGATCCGCGTCCGCGCCGAGCGCGACGAGCGCGTGCTCGTCACGACGCTCACGAAGCGCATGGCCGAGGAGCTCACCGACTTCCTCACCGAGGCCGGCGTGCGCGTGCGCTACCTGCACTCCGACGTCGACACGCTCCGCCGCGTCGAACTCCTCACCGAGCTGCGGGCCGGCGTCTACGACGTGCTGGTCGGCATCAACCTGCTCCGCGAGGGCCTCGACCTGCCCGAGGTGTCCCTCGTGGCGATCCTCGACGCCGACAAGGAGGGCTTCCTGCGATCGTCGACCTCGCTCGTCCAGACCATCGGCCGAGCCGCACGCAACGTATCGGGCGAGGTGCACATGTACGCCGACGTGCTCACCGAGTCGATGGCGGCCGCGATCGACGAGACGACGCGTCGCCGCGAGAAGCAGCTCGAGTACAACCGGGCGAACGGCATCGATCCGCAGCCGCTGCGCAAGCGCATCGCCGACATCACGGCGGTGCTCGCGCGCGAGGAGGCCGACACCGCGGCGCTGCTCGCCGGCCGCGAGGGACGCACCAAGGCGCCCGTGCCGAACCTCCGCCGCGAGGGCATCGCGGCCGAGGGCGCGAACGACCTCGAAGACCTGATCCGCGACCTCAACGACCAGATGCTCGAGGCCGCCGGCGAGCTGAAGTTCGAGCTCGCTGCCCGGCTGCGCGACGAGGTGTCCGAGCTCAAGCGGGAGCTGCGGCAGATGGAGAAGGCCGGACACCTGACGTAGGCCGGGGGAGTCCCCCCGATGGCGAGAATCGAACGTATGTTCGCTGAGAGCACGTGCCGCGGCGGACCCGGTGTCGGTGGCGCTCTCTAGACTCGGAGGGTGCCAGTTTCACGTCTCGATGCCCACTCGCGCCTGAGTGTCCGCGGTGCCCGCGTGCACAACCTGCAGAACGTCGACGTCGAGATCCCGCGCGATGCCATGGTCGTGTTCACGGGGCTCTCGGGCTCCGGCAAGTCCTCGCTCGCGTTCGACACGATCTTCGCCGAGGGCCAGCGTCGCTACGTCGAGTCGCTCTCCGCCTACGCCCGCCAGTTCCTCGGCCAGGTCGACCGTCCCGACGTCGACTTCATCGAGGGGCTGAGCCCGGCGGTCTCGATCGACCAGAAGTCGACGAACCGCAACCCGCGCTCGACGGTCGGCACCATCACCGAGATCTACGACTACATGCGCCTCCTCTGGGCGCGCATCGGCGTGCCGCACTGTCCGGTCTGCGGCGAGAAGATCCAGCGGCAGACCGTGCAGCAGATCGCCGACCAGCTCATGGAGCTGCCAGAGGGCACGCGCTACCAGGTGCTCAGCCCGGTGGTGTCGCAGAAGAAGGGCGAGTTCGTCGACCTGTTCCGCGAGCTCGCGGCGGGCGGCTACTCACGTGCCGTCGTCGACGGCGAGCTCATCCGGCTCGACGAGCCGCCGGTCCTGAAGAAGCAGGTCAAGCACGACATCTCCGTCGTGATCGACCGCCTCGTCGCCGGACCCGAACTCCTCGGCCGCCTCACCGACTCGCTCGAGACGGCCCTGCGGCTCACCGACGGGCTCGTGCAGGTCAACTTCGTCGACGAGACCGGGCCCGACGCGTGGACCACGTTCTCCGAGAAGCTCTCGTGCCCCAACCAGCACCCGATCCAGCTCACCGAGATCGAGCCGCGCACGTTCTCGTTCAACGCGCCGTTCGGCGCCTGCCCCGAGTGCTCCGGCCTCGGCACGCGCATGTCGGTCGACGAGGCGCTGCTGCTGGGCGACACGAGCCTCAGCATCGCCGAGGGCGTCATCCTGCCGTGGACCTCGCAGGGCAAGAGCCTCTACAACTACTACGAGAAGCTGCTCGACGGGCTGGCCCGCGATCTGGGCTTCTCGCTCGACACGCCGTGGGAGGAGCTCCCGGCCGATGCACGCGGCGCCGTGCTGCGGGGCGACAACTTCGAGGTCAAGGTGCGCTGGCGCAACCGCTACGGCCGCGAGATGAGCTACACCTCGGGGTTCGAGGGCGTCGTGCCCTACATCGAGCGGCAGTACCTCCAGGCCGAGACCGACGTGCAGCGGGCGCGCTGGGCCGAGTACCTCCGCGAGGTGCCGTGCCCGGTGTGCGACGGCAAGCGCCTCAAGCCCGAGGTGCTCTCGGTGCTCATCCACGAGCACAGCATCGCCGACGTCGGCCTGCTCAGCCTCACCGACGCCCGCGCCTTCATGGACCGCCTGCACCTCACCGAGCGCGAGCAGGCCATCGGCGCGCAGGTGCTCCGCGAGATCAAGGTGCGGCTCGACTTCCTGATCCGGGTGGGGCTCAGCTACCTCGACCTCGCTCGGGCCGCTGGCACGCTGTCGGGCGGCGAGGCGCAGCGCATCCGGCTCGCGACGCAGATCGGGTCGGGCCTCACGGGCGTGCTCTACGTGCTCGACGAGCCGAGCATCGGCCTGCACCAGCGCGACAACCGCCGCCTCATCGATACGCTCGTCGCGCTGCGCGACCTCGGCAACACGCTGATCGTCGTCGAGCACGACGAGGACACGATCCGCACGGCCGACTGGATCGTCGACATCGGGCCGGGTGCCGGCGTGAACGGCGGCACGGTCGTGCACTCGGGCAGCTACGCCGACCTGCTCAAGAACTCGCGGTCGCTGACCGGTGACTACCTGTCGGGTCGCAAGGAGATCGCGATGCCCGCTCATCGGCGTTCCGTCGATGCCGCGCGCATGATCTCGGTGCAGGGCGCCGAGGCCAACAACCTGCGCGGCGTCGACGTCGAGTTCCCGCTCGGCACCTTCACGGCGGTCACCGGGGTGAGCGGCTCGGGCAAGTCGTCGCTCGTCAACGACATCCTCTACCGCGTGCTCGCGAACCGGCTCAACGGCGCCCGCAAGGTGCCCGGCAAGCACCGCCGCGTCACGGGCATCGAGCAGCTCGACAAGGTCGTGCACGTCGACCAGGCGCCGATCGGCCGCACTCCGCGGTCGAACCCGGCGACCTACACGGGCGTGTTCGACCGCATCCGCACGCTCTTCTCCGAGACCACCGAGGCGAAGGCGCGCGGCTACCTGCCCGGGCGGTTCAGCTTCAACGTCAAGGGCGGGCGCTGCGAGGCGTGCGCGGGCGACGGCACCATCAAGATCGAGATGAACTTCCTGCCCGACGTCTACGTCGCATGCGAGGTCTGCGGCGGCAAGCGGTACAACCGCGAGACGCTGCAGGTGCACTACAAGGGCAAGAACATCGCCGAGGTGCTCGAGATGCCGATCAGCGAGGCGGCCGAGTTCTTCGAGCCGATCTCGGCGATCCACCGGTACCTGAAGACCCTCGTCGACGTCGGTCTCGGCTACGTGCAGCTCGGGCAGAGCGCCACGACCCTGTCGGGCGGCGAGGCGCAGCGCGTGAAGCTCGCGACCGAGCTCCAGCGCCGCTCGAACGGCCGCAGCGTGTACGTGCTCGACGAGCCCACCACGGGCCTGCACTTCGAAGACGTGCGCAAGCTCCTGAAGGTGCTGGGCAAGCTCGTCGACAAGGGCAACACCGTCATCGTCATCGAGCACAACCTCGACGTCATCAAGTCCGCCGACTGGATCATCGACCTCGGGCCCGAGGGCGGCTCCGGCGGCGGGCAGGTCGTCGCGACCGGCACGCCCGAGCAGGTGGCCCGCGTGGCCGAGAGCCACACCGGCTACTTCCTGCGCGAGATCTTCGACGCGGCATCCGCCCGCGTCGAGGTCGCCAGCTGACGCGGATGAGCACAGCGCTGTCACGAGACACCGTCCCGTACCGGCCGAGGCCGGGCGAGATCCCCACGGGTCCCGGCGTCTACCGGTTCCGCGACGCCGACCGCCGCGTGCTCTACGTCGGCAAGGCGAAGAACCTGCGCGCGCGCCTCTCGAACTACTTCGCGCCGCTGTACAGCCTGCACGAGCGCACCCGCCGCATGGTGCTCAGCGCGGCATCCGTCGAGTGGACCGTCGTCGCGAGCGATGTCGAGGCGCTCAACCTCGAGATCACGTGGATCAACGAGCTGAAGCCACCGTTCAACGTGCGCTTCAAGGACGACAAGTCGTACCCGTACCTCGTCGTGACGCTCGCCGACGAGGCGCCACGGGCGATGGTCTCGCGCAAGCGCGGCATCCCGGGGGCACGCTACTTCGGGCCGTACCCGAAGATGTGGGCCGTCACCGACATGCTCGAGATCCTCATCAAGCTGTTCCCGATCCGCACGTGCAAGGACAGCGACTACCGGCGCGCGATGGCGACCGGCAAGCCGTGCTTCGCCGGGCAGATCGGCCGGTGCTTCGGGCCGTGCTCGGGCAAGGTGACCATCGAGGAGCATCGGGCCAACGTCGACCGGTTCGTCGCGTTCATGCAGAACCAGGACCCGCGCATCGTGCGCGACCTCGAGCGAGAGATGCAGGCCTCCTCGGCCGTGCAGGACTACGAGACGGCCGCCCGCAAGCGCGACCAGCTGCAGGCCGCCACGGCGTTCTTCGAGAAGAGCGCGGTGGTGCTGGGCGACCGCGTCGACCTCGACGTGTTCGGCATCGAGCACGACGAGCTCGCCGCTGCGGTGCACCTGTTCATGGTGCGCGGCGGTCGCATCCGCGGCGAGCGGTCGTGGACGGTCGACAAGGAGCTCGACGTGCCGCTCGGCGAACTCGTCGACGTGGTCGTGCAGAACGCGTACGGCGACGACCTCACGCCGGCCCGCGAGGTGGTCGTGCCCGAGCTGCCCGACGACGCCGAGGCGCTCGAGACCTGGCTCGGCGGGCTCGCGGGTCGCAACGTGCACCTGCGGGTCGCGCAGCGCGGCGCGAAGGCGCAGCTGCTCGCCACCGCGACGCAGAACGCCAAGCAGTCCCTGATGCTCTACAAGACCCGCCGCAGCGCCGACTTCACGACCCGCTCCCGCGCGCTGGAGGACATCCAGGAGGCCCTCGGCATGGCCGACGCGCCGTTGCGCATCGAGTGCTACGACGTCTCGCACCTCAGCGGAACGAACATCGTCGCGTCGATGGTCGTCTTCGAAGACGGCCTCGCGCGCAAAGACGAGTACCGCCGGTTCACCATCCCGAGCTCCACCGACGACACGGACTCGATCCACCAGGTGCTCACGCGCCGGCTCGCCTACCTCGGGCGGCGGCCCGACGACGAGGCATCCGATACGGCTGCAGCGGGTGCGGGCACTCGCCCCGACGTGGCCGACGGCGATGCGGCGGATGCCCCGGTCGTCTCCGAGCGGCGCAGGAAGTTCGTCTACCGCCCCAACCTGCTCGTCGTCGACGGCGGTCAGCCGCAGGTGGCGGCCGCCGCGCGCGCTCTCGAGGAGTCGGGCGTGGAGGGCATCTACCTCTGCGGCATCGCCAAGCGGCTCGAGGAGATCTGGACGCCCGACGCGGACTTCCCCGTCATCCTGCCGCGCAACAGCGACGCGCTGTTCCTCTTCCAGCGCGTCCGCGACGAGGCGCACCGGTTCGCGATCACGCACCAGCGCCAGCGCCGCAAGCGCGACATCTCGACCGTGCTCTCCGAGATCCCGGGCCTCGGGCCGGCACGCGTGCGGGAGCTGCTCAAGCACTTCGGATCGGTGAAACGCCTGCGCGGCGCAGGGGAGACGGAGATCGCCGAGGTGAAGGGCATCGGGCCGAGCCTCGCGGCCACCGTTCACGCGCACCTGCACGCTGACGGCGTGTCGGCGCCCCGGTAGGCTGGGGTGTCGACGCGAAAAAGGGGGTTCGAGACGATGGCAGCCGAGGCTGAGCACCAGCAGGAGATGCTCATCGTCACCGGGATGTCGGGCGCCGGACGATCGACCGTCGGCAACGCGCTCGAAGACCTGGGCTGGTACGTCGTCGACAACCTCCCGCCGCAGATGCTGCGTCCGCTCGTCGAGCTCGTCGAGCGCGCGGGGGCCTCGCTGCCACGCATCGCGGCCGTCGTCGACGTGCGCGGTCGCGACTTCTTCTCGGAGCTGCAGGACATCATCCAGGCGCTGCGCACGGGGGTGAACGTGCGCGTCGTGTTCCTCGACGCAACCGACGCCGTGCTCGTGCGCCGGTTCGAGTCGGTCCGCCGCCCGCACCCGCTGCAGGGCAACGGCACGCTCCTCGACGGCATCGGCGCCGAGCGGGGGCGACTGGCCGAGCTGCGCGAGTCGAGCGACATCGTCGTCGACACCTCCGACCTCAACATCCACCAGCTCGCGACGCTCATCACCGAGACCTTCGCTGAGGAGGGCCGAGCGGGCCTGCGTGTCACGCTGCTGAGCTTCGGCTTCAAGTACGGCCTCCCGGCCGACGCCGACCTCGTCGCCGACGCGCGGTTCCTGCCGAACCCGTTCTGGATCCCCGAGCTCCGGCACCTCAACGGCGAGGACCCCGAGGTGGCCGAGTACGTGCTCGGCCAGCCCGGCGCGCGCGAGTTCATCGACGCCTACGCCGCCGCGCTCGAGCCGGTGCTCGCGGGCTACCAACGTGAGAACAAGCGACACGCGACCATCGCGATCGGATGCACCGGCGGCAAGCACCGCTCGGTCGCCATCGTCCGCGAGCTGGCCGACCGCCTGGGTGCGTTCCCGGGCGTGGCCGTCAGCGTGAAGCACCGCGATCGCGGCCGTGAATGAGCCGGCCGCACCAGATGAATGAACGAGAGGACGTGACGTGGCGCTGACCGCCGACGTGAAAGAGGAACTCGCGCGGGTCGAGGTGTCGAAGACGAGCGTGCGCGCCGCCGAGCTGGCCTCGGTGCTGCGCTTCGCGGGCGGACTGCACATCATCTCGGGCCGTATCGCGATCGAGGCCGAGCTCGACTCGCCCACGATCGCCCGTCGAGTGACCCGCGACCTCGGCGAGCTCTACGGCGTGCGACCCGACGTCTCGGTGATCTCGCCGTCGGGCATCCGCCGGCAGAACCAGTACCTGGTGCGCGTGCTCGACGGCGGCGAGACGCTCGCCCGTCAGACCGGCCTGCTCGACGCCCGCCGCCGCCCCGTGCGCGGGCTCCCCAACAAGCTCACCACCGGCTCGCGCGACGACGTCGCGGCCGTCTGGCGCGGCGCGTTCCTCGCACACGGCAGCCTCACCGACCCGGGCCGGTCGGCGGCGCTCGAGGTCACCTGCCCCGGCAACGAGACGGCCATGGCCCTCGTCGGCGCGGCCGGACGCCTCGGCATCTCGGCGAAGGCCCGCGAGGTGCGTGGCGTGCACCGCGTCGTGATCCGCGACGGCGAGGCGATCAGCGCGATGCTCGCGATCATGGGCGCCACCGACACCGTGCGCAACTGGGAGGAACTGCGCCAGCGCCGCGAGGTGCGCGCCACCGCCAACCGCCTGGTCAACTTCGACGACGCGAACCTCCGCCGGTCGGCGCAGGCCGCCGTGGCCGCGTGCGCCCGCGTCGAGCGGGCCATGGAGCTGCTCGGCGACGACATCCCCGACCACCTGAAGTACGCCGGCGAGCTGCGCCTCGCGCACCGCGACGCGAGCCTCGACGAGCTCGGCCACCACGCGGACCCGCCCATGACGAAGGACGCCGTCGCCGGGCGCATCCGGCGCCTGCTCGCCATGGCCGACAAGCGCGCCGCGGAGTTGGGCGTCCCCGGCACCGAGGCGAGCCTGCCCGCCGACCTCGACGACTGAGCGGGCGAGCGGGCGCATCGCGGCATCCGTTGCCCGGGGGGCCGGCGCGCGGCATCCGTGTGCCCCGGGCGCCGCGTCGCGGCATCCGATGCCGATGCCCGGTCGGCCATGACCGAAAGCGTCAAGGCCCGGCAGCGCCCGCAGCGTCAGGCATAGGCTAGGGGATGCCGCGGTCGCGCCGGGCAGAGGCCCGGTTCCCCGGCATCTGACAAGGAGAAGCAATGGCTGACTACACCCTCCCCGATCTCCCGTACGACTACGCGGCCCTCGAGCCGTCGATCAGCGGCCGGATCATGGAGCTGCACCACTCGAAGCACCACCAGGCGTACGTGACCGGTGCCAACACGGCCCTCGCGCAGCTCGCCGAGGCGCGCGACTCGGGCAATCTCGCCAACGTCAACAAGCTCGAGAAGGACCTCGCGTTCAACCTCGGCGGCCACGTCAACCACTCGATCTTCTGGACCAACCTGTCGCCCGACGGCGGCGACGAGCCGACCGGCGAGCTCGCCGCGGCGATCGACGACGAGTTCGGCTCGTTCGACAAGTTCCAGGCGCACTTCACCGCGACCGCGCTCGGCGTGCAGGGCTCCGGCTGGGCCGTGCTCGCATGGGACTCGATCGGCCAGCGGCCCATCATCGTGCAGTTCTTCGACCAGCAGGGCAACCTGCCGGCGGGCATCGTCCCGCTCCTGATGCTCGACGTCTGGGAGCACGCGTACTACCTCGACTACCAGAACGTGCGCGCCGATTACGTGAAGGCGTTCTGGAACATCGCCAACTGGGACAACGCCCAGCAGCGCCTCCAGGCCGCACGCGAGAAGACCTCAGGGCTGCTGCTACTGTCATAGCGGATGGTGTCCCCGGGCGCCGTCCGGGGACACCGCCGTCCGATAGCTCACCTTGGAATCCGCGCATTCGCGCACGTCAATTCAGGAGACATCCGTGTCCGTAAAGATCGGCATCAACGGCTTCGGCCGCATCGGCCGCAACTACTTCCGCGCCGCCCTGGCCCAGGGCGCCGACCTCGAGATCGTCGCCGTGAACGACCTCACCGACAACAAGACGCTCGCGCACCTGCTGAAGTACGACTCGGTCACGGGTCGCCTCGACGCGACCGTCGACTACGACGACGACCACATCATCGTGAACGGCAAGGCCATCAAGGCCTTCGCGGAGCGTGACCCCGCGAACCTGCCCTGGGGCGAGCTCGGCGTCGACATCGTCATCGAGTCGACCGGCTTCTTCACCAAGGCCGCCGACGCGCGCAAGCACCTCGAGGCAGGCGCGAAGAAGGTCCTCATCTCGGCTCCTGCGACCGACGAGGACGCGACCTTCGTCATGGGCGTCAACGAGGACTCGTACGACCCCGAGAAGCACAACATCATCTCGAACGCGTCGTGCACCACGAACTGCCTCGCGCCGCTGGCGAAGGTCTTCAACGACGCGTTCGGCATCGAGCGCGGCCTCATGACCACGGTGCACGCGTACACGGCCGACCAGAACCTGCAGGACGGCCCCCACAAGGACCTGCGCCGCGCCCGCGCCGCCGCCATCAACATCGTCCCGACCTCGACCGGTGCGGCGAAGGCCATCGGCCTCGTGCTGCCCGAGCTCGTCGGCAAGCTCGACGGCTTCGCCCTGCGCGTGCCGGTCCCCACCGGCTCGATCACCGACCTCACCGTCACCGCATCGCGTCCGGTGACGGTCGACGAGGTCAAGGCCGCCTACAAGGCCGCGGCCGACGGCCCGCTCAAGGGCATCCTGAAGTACACCGAGGACGAGATCGTGTCGAGCGACATCGTCTCCGACCCGTACTCCTGCATCTTCGACGCCGGCCTCACGCGCGTGATCGGCGACCAGGTGAAGCTCTCGGGCTGGTACGACAACGAGTGGGGCTACTCCAACCGCCTCGTCGACCTCACCGAGTACGTCGCCGAGCGCCTCTGAATCGGGCCATCGTGACCCTGCGAACGATCGATTCCCTCGGTCCGCTCGCCGGCAAGCGCGTCGTCGTCCGTTGCGACCTCAACGTTCCTCTCCAGGACGGGGTCATCACGGACGACGGCCGCGTGCGGGCGTCGGTGCCCACCCTCGAGGCCCTCATCGGCCAGGGGGCCCGCGTCATCGTGGTCTCCCACCTCGGTCGCCCTGACGGGGCGCCCGACGCGAAGTACAGCCTCGCGCCCGTGGCGGCCCGCCTCGACGAGCTCATCGACGCGCCCGTGGCGTTCGCGTCCGACACGGTCGGCACGGATGCCGCGGCGAAGGTCGCGGCGCTCGGCGACGGCGAGGTGCTCGTGCTCGAGAACCTCCGGTTCAACCCGGGGGAGACCTCGAAGAACGAGGCCGAGCGCACGGCGTTCGCCGGCCAGCTCGCCGAGTTCGCCGACGCGGTCGTCTCCGACGGCTTCGGCGTCGTGCACCGCAAGCAGGCGAGCGTCTACGAGCTGGAGGAGCTGCGCCCGAGCGCCGCGGGCCTCCTCATCGCCTCCGAGCTCGACGTGCTCGACCGCCTCACGGAGTCGCCCGAGCGCCCGTACACCGTGGTGCTCGGCGGCTCGAAGGTGTCCGACAAGCTCGGCGTCATCGCGCACCTGCTCCCGCGCGTCGACGCGCTGCTCATCGGCGGCGGCATGCTGTTCACGTTCCTCGCCGCACAGGGCCACAAGGTCGGCTCGAGCCTCCTCGAGGAGGACCAGATCGAGACGGTGCAGGGCTACCTGGCCGAGGCCGCCGAGCGCGGCGTCGACATCGTCCTGCCGACCGACGTGGTCGTGGCCGAGCGCTTCGCCGCGGATGCCGCGCACGAGGTCGCACCGGCCGATGCGATCGAGCAGACCGCGTTCGGGGCATCCGGACTCGGCCTCGACATCGGCCCCGACACGGCGGCGGCGTTCGCCGAGCGGATCCGCAACTCGAAGACCGTGTTCTGGAACGGTCCGATGGGCGTGTTCGAGCTGGCTCCCTTCGCCGACGGCACGCGGGTGGTCGCGCAGGCGCTCACCGAGGTCGACGGCCTCAGCGTCGTGGGCGGCGGCGACTCCGCGGCCGCAGTACGCCAGCTCGGCTTCGCCGACGACGCATTCGGACACATCTCGACGGGCGGAGGCGCGAGCCTCGAGTTCCTCGAGGGCAAGAAGCTCCCCGGACTGGAGGTCCTCGGATGGCAGTGAAGCGCACCCCGTTCATCGCGGGCAACTGGAAGATGAACCTCGACCACCTGCAGTCGATCGCGTTCGTGCAGAAGCTCGCATGGTCGCTGGCCGACGCGAAGCACGACTACGCCGACGCCGAGGTGGCCGTGTTCCCGCCGTTCACCGACCTCCGCTCGGTGCAGACGCTCATCGCGGCCGACTCGCTCCCGCTCGCCTACGGCGCGCAGGACCTCTCGGCGCACGACTCGGGCGCCTACACGGGCGAGGTGTCGGGCGCGTTCCTCGCGGCCCTCGACTGCGCGTACGTCATCATCGGCCACTCCGAGCGGCGCACGTACCACCACGAGACCGACGCCATCGTCAACGCGAAGGTGCTCGCGGCGCAGCGCCACGGGCTCGTCCCGGTCGTGTGCGTCGGCGAGACCGCCGAAGACCTGGAGCGCTTCGGGGCCAGCGCGGTGCCCGTCGCGCAGCTGCGCACGGCGCTCGAGGGCGTCGACGGCGCCAAGGGCCTGGTGGTCGCGTACGAGCCGGTCTGGGCGATCGGCTCCGGCCAGGCGGCCACGCCCGAGCAGGCCGAGAAGGTCGCCGCCGCCCTGCGCGAGGTGATCGCCGAGGTGCTCGGCGACGACGTCGCGCAGGCGACGCGCATCCTCTACGGCGGGTCGGTGAAGGCCGCGAACATCGCGTCCTTCCTGCGCGAGCCGAACGTCGACGGCGCCCTCGTGGGCGGCGCGAGCCTCGACATCGACGAGTTCTCGAGCATCGCCCGGTTCAAGAAGCACGTCGGGGCCTGACGGCGGGTTCCATCGGCCCGGTCGCGGGTCCGGCTATACTCGATTGTCGGCACGACACCCTGCGTCGTGCCCGGAAAGGTTCACCGTGGAGATTCTCCAGGTCGTCCTGCAGGTGCTGCTCGGGCTCACGAGCCTCCTGCTGACGCTGCTCATCCTGCTGCACAAGGGCCGCGGCGGCGGTCTGTCCGACATGTTCGGCGGCGGCGTCACCTCCAGCCTCGGCGCCTCCGGCGTGGCCGAGCGGAATCTCAATCGGATCACCGTCATCCTCGGACTCGTGTGGGTGACGTGCATCGTCGTGCTCGGACTCATCACCAAGTTCGACGCCGGAATCTGACGGGGGAGTCGCCATGGCATCAGGCAACAGCGCCATCCGTGGGTCGCGCGTGGGCGCGGGCCCGATGGGCGAGCAGGATCGCGGCTTCCACGCCGACCGCGTCGCCGTGAGCTACTGGGACGCCCAGGGCAACGAGACCGTGCGGTACTTCGCGGCGAACCTGCCCGAGGAGGAGATCCCCGAGATCATCGACAGCCCCTCCACGGGGCTGCCGGCCGGTCGCGACAAGGACAACCCGCCGTCGGTGTCGAAGCTCGAGCCCTACAAGACGCACCTCGCCTACGTGAAGGAGCGTCGCACCGACGAGGAGGCCGCCGCGCTGCTCGAGGAGGCGCTCACGCAGCTTCGCGCGCGCCGTGGGCAGGTCGCTCCGCAGGAGTGACGTCACCCCGCAGACATGCGGAAGGGGCCGGCCATGATGGCCGGCCCCTTCCGTGTCTCGGGGGAGCGAATGCGGATTCGGGAGCGTGTGCTCGCGGCATCCGCCCGCTCGTTCAGTAGTCGCGCGCGATGAGCGACTCGGGCACCTCGGCCGCCGCGTCGGCGTCGACGAAGAACACCGTGCGTCGGCGTCCCTTGATGCCGGCGGCGGGCACCTCGTCGCGACTCGCGCCCGCGAGGGCGAGACCGAGCGCCGAGGCCTTGTCGGCGCCGGCGAGCACCATCCAGATGCGCTGCGACGAGTTGATCACCGGCCGCGTGAGACTGAGACGCTCGGGCGGCGGCTTGGGGGAGTTGCGCACGGGGATGACCGTGCGGTCGGTCACCTGGATGCCCGAGCGGTGCGGGAAGAGCGACGCGATGTGGCCGTCGGGTCCGACGCCGAGGAACGTGATGTCGAAGATCGGGTGCGCGAGCCCGTCGACGCCGTGCTCCGACAGCTCCGCCGCATACGCCGCCGCCGCCTCGTCGAGGTCGAGGCCGGCGTCGGACGCGGGGAACGGGTGCACGTTCTCGTCGGGGAGGTCGAGGTCGTCGAGCAGCGCCTGCTGCGCCTGCAGGTCGTTGCGATCGGCATCGCCCGCGGGCACCCAGCGCTCGTCGCCCCACCAGAAGTGCACGCGCGACCAGTCGATGGTCGTGCGCGCCGGGGAGGACGCCACCGCCTCGAGCACCGCCGAGCCCATGGACCCGCCGGTCAGCACGACGTGCGCGACGGCCTGCTCGTCGAGGATGTCGAGCATCTTGGTGATGAACCGTGCGGCCACGGATCCCGCCAGCGATGCCTTGTCGGGGTGGACGAGCACCCGCCGCTCATTCGTCATGCATGGACTCCTTCGGCCTCCGCGTCGCCGAGCAGCGCGAGGCCGCTCGTGATCACTTCACCGTACAACTCGTCGGGGTCGAGGCGGCGGAGTTCGTCGGCGAGGCAGTCGCGGAGGTTGCGGCGCGGCAGCGCGACGTGGTGCGTCGGCTGGCCGGGCTGGTTGAGCGTGGCGACACCGGGGATGTCGCGCACGAGCTCGACGGTGCCCCCATCGCGCTGCAGTTCCACGCCGTGGATGCCGTGCGAGCCCTCCTCGACGGGCGTGAGCTCGTACGTCGTCGGCGCGTCGAGCTGCAGGTGCAGCCAGGCCGCGAGCAGCGTGGTCGACGGCGAGTCGATCGCCCCCGTCACCTTCACGGCCGTGATCGGCGCGTACGGCGGCTGGTCGAGCACGGCCGCGAGCTGTGCGCGCCAGAGCGTGAGCCGCGTCCACGCGAAGTCGGCGTCGCCGGGCGTGTAGCTCGTGGCGCAGGCGTGCAGCGCGTGCTGCGGGTCTGGCTTCGTCGACGCATCCGTGATGCGCCGGTGGGCGATGCGGCCGAGCGGGGATTGGCCGGGCACGTCTGGCGACGCGCCGGGCCACCACGTGACGACCGGCGCATCGGGCAGGAGCAGCCCCATGACGAGGCTCTCCTCATCGCGTGCGGCGTCGCCGTGGGCACGGAGGACGATGACCTCGCTCGCACCGGCGTCGCCGCCCACGCGGATCTCCGCGTCGAGGCGCGCATCCAGGTCGGGCGCTTCCTCGGGGTCGCTCGAGACCACGATGACGCGCATCGGATGCTCCCGTGACGCGTCGTTCGCGGCCTCGATCGCCTCCTCCTCGCTGCCGGGTGCGGTGGCGATGACGAGGGTGAGCACTCGGCCGAGGGCGACGACGCCGCCCTCCTCGCGGATCTTGACGAGGGTCTTGGAGACCTGGCTCGTCGTCGTGTCGGGCAGTTCGACGATCACGGGCGCCTCCAGCTTCGTCCGTCGCGGTGCAGGAGCTCGTCGGCGGAGCTCGGTCCCCAGGTGCCGGGGCGGTACTGCTCGGGCTGGCCCTGCGTTTCCCAGAACTCCTCGATCGGGTCGAGGATCTTCCACGAGAGCTCGACCTCCTCCTGGCGCGGGAAGAGGGGCGGGTCGCCGAGCAGCACGTCGAGGATGAGGCGCTCGTAGGCCTCGGGGCTCGCCTCGGTGAACGCGTGGCCGTAGCCGAAGTCCATCGTGACGTCGCGCACCTGCATGCCGGCTCCCGGCACCTTCGAGCCGAACCGGATGGTGACGCCCTCGTCGGGCTGCACCCGGATCACGAGGGCGTTCTGGCCGAGCTCGGACGTCTGGCTGTCGGCGAACACCTGCTGGGGCGCGCGCTTGAAGACGACCGCGATCTCGGTGACGCGCCGGCCGAGGCGCTTGCCCGCGCGGAGGTAGAACGGCACGCCCGCCCACCGGCGGGTGCCGATGAGCAGCTTCATGGCTGCGTACGTCTCGGTCGTCGAGTGCGGGTTCATGCCCTCCTCGTCGAGGAAGCCGACGACCTTCTCGCCGCCCTGCCAGCCGCCCGAGTACTGGCCGCGGGCCGTGCCCGTCGCCAGGTCGTCGGGCAGGCGCACGGCCGCGAGGATCTTCTCCTTCTCGGCGCGCAGGTCGGCGGCGTCGAACGAGATCGGCTCCTCCATGGCGGTGAGCGCGAGCAGCTGCAGCAGGTGGTTCTGGATGACGTCGCGCGCCGCGCCGATGCCGTCGTAGTACCCGGCGCGACCGCCCACGCCGATGTCCTCGGCCATGGTGATCTGCACGTGGTCGACGTAGTTCGCGTTCCAGATGGGTTCGTAGAGCTGGTTCGCGAACCGGAGCGCCAGGATGTTCTGGACGGTCTCCTTGCCGAGGTAGTGGTCGATCCGGAACACCGCGTCGGGCGGGAACACCGACGCGACGACGTCGTTCAGCTCGCGCGCTGACGTGAGGTCGCTGCCGAATGGCTTCTCGATGACGACGCGTCGCCACTGGCCGTCCTTCTGCTCCGTCAGGCCCGAGCGCTTGAGCTGCTCGGTCACCAGCGGGAACGACTTGGGCGGGATCGACAGGTAGAACGCGTGGTTGCCCATCGTGCCGCGTTCGCGGTCGAGCTCCTCGACGACGGCGTGCAGTCGGTCGAACGCCGCGTCGTCGTCGAAGTCGCCCTGCACGAAGCGGATGCCGCGGGCGAGCTGCTTCCACACGTCCTCGCGGAACTCGGTGCGGGCGTACTGCTGCACCGAGTCGTGCACGACCCGCTCGAAGTCCTCGTCCGCCCAGTCGCGGCGTGCGAATCCGACCAGCGCGAAGCCGGGCGGCAGGAGCCCCCGGTTCGCGAGGTCGTAGACCGCGGGCATGAGCTTCTTCCGCGAGAGGTCGCCGGTCACCCCGAAGATGATGAGGCTCGAGGGGCCGGCGATCCGGTTGAGGCGGTAGTCCTTGGGGGAGCGCAGCGGGTTGTGCTGCGCGGAGATCTCTGCCGGAGCCAATGCGGATCCTCCCTGGATCAGCCGACCGCGTCGAACAGCGTCGCGAGGTTCGCGGCGGGGTCCGTCAGCGTCAGCGTGAGCACCGGGCGGCCGTGGTCGGCGAGCACGCTCGCGTCACCGGACGCCTGCGCGGCGATGAGCTCGCCGAACGTGAACGGTCGCTCGGGGATCTCGAGGTCCTCGGCCGGCTGCTCCGTGATCTGCAGGAACACGCCGACCGCGGGGCCGCCCTTGTGGAACTGGCCGGTCGAGTGCAGGAAGCGCGGCCCCCAGCCGAAGGTGACGGGGCGTCCGGCGCGCGCCGCGAGGAGGTCGCGGATGCGGGCGACCTCGGGGTGCGCGACGCGGTCGACGTAGGCCTGGACCGAGAGGTAGCCGTTCGCGGGGAGCTCCTCGAGCAGGACCTCGATGGCCGAGGCGAGGTCGCTCGACGCGCCGATGACCTCGGGCGTGCCGCGGACCTCGATGCCGTCGGCCACGAACGCCGCGGGAGCGGGCTCGGGGCGCGCGTCGAGCAGGCCGCGGGCGGCGATCTTCGCCGACTCCACGTCGGGCTGGTCGAACGGGTTGATGCCGAGCAGGCGCCCGGCGACCGCGGTCGCGTACTCCCAGACGAGCAGCTGCGCACCGAGCGTGCCCGAGACGCGGATCTCGCCGTGGGTGTCGTTGCGGAAGATCTCGTCGCCCGCGTCGTCGACGAGGCGCACGACCTGCACGTCGGGGAGGTCGGCGGTGAGCTCGGGCGAGTTCACGTCGAGCACGACGGGCAGGATGCCGGTGCCCTCCTTGCCCGTGGACTCGGCGATGAGCTGCTCGGCCCAGTCGGCGAAGCCGACGATGTGGGTGCCGTCGGCCACGATCGCGAGCTTGTCGCGCAGCGGCGCCGTGGCCGCGATGGCGGCGCCGAGCACCAGGCCCGGGTTCTCGGGGCTGTCGATCGCGAGCGAGAGCTCGATGGTCTCGGCCTCGTCGAGGACCTCGGCGATGTCGACGCCCGCGAGGCCGGAGGGCACGAGGCCGAAGGCGGTCAGCGCGGAGTAGCGGCCGCCCACGTTCGGGTCGGCGTTGAAGACGCGGTAGCCGGCGGCCCGCGCCGACTCGTCGAGCGGCGAGCCGGGGTCGGTCACGACGACGATGCGCTTCGCCGGGTCGATGCCGGCGTCGCGGAACGCCTGCTCGTAGACCCGTCGTTGGCTGTCGGTCTCGGCGGTCGAACCCGACTTCGACGAGACGACGAGCGCGGACTCCGCGAGGCGGTCGGCGAGCGCCGCCCGCACCTGGCCGGGCTCGGTCGAGTCGAGCACGGTGAGCTCGACGCGCGCGGTGCGCGTGATGACCTCGGGCGCGAGCGAGGAGCCGCCCATGGCCGCCAGCACGATGTGCGTGACGCCGTCGGCCTCGAGCTCCTCGCGGAGCGCCTCGATCTCGGGCACGAGCGGGCGCGAGATGGCGACCGCCTCGGTCCAGCCGAGGCGCTTCGACGCCTCCTCCTCGGCCGCCGGACCCCAGAGCTCGGGGTCCTGCGCGGTGATGCCGCTGGCGACGAGGTCGGACACGAGGCCCGGCACGGTGCGGCGGACGGCGTCGGCGGCCGCGCCGCTGACCGAGATGCGGAAGCTCATCGGGCCGCCTCCAGTGCGGTGCGGACGGTGTCGAGCAGCTCGTGCCAGGACACGATGAACTTCTCCACGCCCTCGCGCTCGAGCACGGCGGTGACGTCGTCGTAGTCGACACCGACCGCAGCGAGCGCATCGAGCACGGCACCGGCCTCGGCGTACGACCCGGTCACCGTGTCGCCGCGGATCTCGCCGTGGTCGAAGGTGGCCTCGAGGGTCTTCTCGGGCATCGTGTTCACGACGCCCTGGGCGACCAGCTCGACCACGTACAGCGTGTCGGGCAGCGCCGGGTCCTTCACCCCGGTCGACGCCCACAGGGGGCGCTGCCGGTTCGCGCCAGCCGCGAGCAGTGCGACGGCGCGGTCGGACGAGAACGCCTCCTCGTAGAGCTCGTAGGCGAGCTGCGCGTTCGCGACGCCGGCCTTGCTCTTCAGCGCGAGGGCTTCATCGGTGCCGATCGCGGCCAGGCGCTTGTCGATCTCGGTGTCCACCCGGGACACGAAGAACGACGCGACCGAGTGGATCGTGGACAGGTCGAGGCCCGCCGCCTTCGCCTGTTCGAGCCCGGCGAGGTACGCGTCGATGACCTCGCGGTACCGATCGAGGCTGAAGATCAGGGTGACGTTCACGCTGATGCCCGCGCCGATCGCCGCGGTGATCGCGTCCAGGCCCTCGACGGTCGCCGGGATCTTGATCATCACGTTCGGCCGGTCCACCTTCTCCCAGAGCGCGTGCGCCTGCTCGATGGTCGCCGTCGTGTCGTGCGCGAGGTCGGGCGCGACCTCGATCGACACTCGGCCGTCGTAGCCGCCGGTGGCGTCGTAGACGGGACGCAGGATGTCGGCCGCGTCGCGCACGTCGTCGGTCGTGGTCTCGAACACGGCCGCGTCGAGGTCGGCGCCGGCCTCCGCGAGTGCGTGCAGCTGCTCGGTGTAGGCGTCGCCCTTCGAGAGCGCGCCGGCGAAGATCGTCGGGTTGGTGGTGACGCCCACGACGTTGCGGTCGGCGATCAGGCGCGCGAGGCCGCCCGAGGTGATGCGCTCGCGCGAGAGGTCGTCGAGCCAGATGCTGACGCCGGCCTGCGAGAGGGCCTCGGTGGGGGACTGGGTGGACTGGGTCTGCGTGGCCATGTCGGTGATTCTCCTTCTCGCCCGTCAGGCGGCGAGCGTTTCCTTGGCGGCGGCGACGACGGCATCGGTGGTGATGCCGAACTCGCGGAACAGGGTCTTGTAGTCGGCGGAGGCGCCGAAGTGCTCGATCGAGACGCTCCGGCCGCGGTCGCCGACGTACGGACGCCACGTGAGGGCGATGCCCGCCTCGACGGAGACGCGTGCGGTGACCGACGACGGCAGCACGGACTCGCGGTACTCGGCGTCCTGCTCCTCGAACCACTCGAGGCTCGGCGCCGAGACGACGCGCGCCTGGATGCCCTCCTCGGCGAGGCGCTCGCGCGCAGCGACGGCGAGCTGCACCTCGGAGCCCGTGGCGATGAGGATCACGTCGGGTTCGCCCGACGGCGCCTCGGCGAGCACGTAGGCGCCCTTCACGAGGCCCTCGGCCGAGGCGAGCGTGTCACCGGATGCCGCGCCGTCGCCGCGCTCGAACACGGGGATGTTCTGGCGGGTCAGCGCGAGGCCGACGGGGCCGCCGCGACGCTTCAGGACCTCGAGCCAGGCGACCGCGACCTCGTTCGCGTCGGCGGGCCGCACGACCGTGAAGTTCGGGATGGCGCGGAGCGTCGCGAGCTGCTCGATCGGCTGGTGCGTGGGGCCGTCCTCGCCGAGGGCGACCGAGTCGTGGGTCCAGACGAAGATCGACGGCACGTGCATGAGCGCGGCGAGACGCACCGCGGGGCGCATGTAGTCGCTGAAGATCAGGAACGTGCCGCCGAACGGGCGCGTCGGGCCGTGCAGCACGATGCCGTTGACGATGGCGGCCATGGCGTGCTCGCGGATGCCGAAGTGCAGCACGCGGCCGTAGGGGTTGCCGGCGAACTCGTGCGTCGACCACTCGGTCGGGATGAACGAGGCGGCGTCGTTGATGGTCGTGAGGTTCGACTCCGCGAGGTCGGCCGAGCCGCCCCAGAACTCGGGCAGCTCGCCCGCGAGGGCGTTGATGACCTTGCCGGATGCCGCGCGGGTGGACAGCTCGGTGCCGCCCTCGAACGCCGGCAGCACGGACTCGAGGCCATCGGGCAGGTCGCCCGCCTCGAGGCGGTCGAGGAGCGCCTTGCGCTCGGGGTTCGCCTCGGCCCAGGCGTCGAACCCGACCTGCCACTCGGCGTGCGCGACGGCGCCGCGCTCGCGCGCTTCACGCGTGTGCTCGATGACGTCCTCGGCGACGACGAAGGTCTGCTCGGGGTCGAAGCCGAGCACCTCCTTCGTGGCGGCGAGCTCGGCCGCGCCGAGCGCCGAGCCGTGGATCTTGCCGGTGTTCTGCTTGCCGGGGCTCGGCCAGCCGATGATGGTCTTCAGGATGATGATCGAGGGCTTCGAGGTCTCGCCCTGGGCGGCCTCGATCGCGCGGTGCAGCTCGGCGACGTCCTCGACGTACTTGCCGGCCCTCTTCCAGTCGACGGTCTGCACGTGCCAGCCGTACGCCTCGTAGCGCTTGGCGACGTCCTCGGTGAAGGCGATGTTCGTGTCGTCCTCGATCGAGATCTGGTTCGAGTCGTAGATCACGACGAGGTTGCCCAGCTGCTGGTGGCCGGCGAGCGAGGATGCCTCGCTCGTCACGCCCTCCTGCAGGTCGCCGTCGCCGGCGACCACGTAGACGAAGTGGTCGAACGGGCTCGTGCCCGGCGCGGCATCGGGGTCGAACAGGCCGCGCTCGTAGCGGGACGCGTAGGCGAACCCGACCGCGGAGGAGAGGCCCTGGCCGAGCGGACCGGTCGTGATCTCGACGCCGTCGGTGTGGCCGTACTCGGGGTGGCCCGGGGTCTTGGAGCCCCACGTGCGCAGCGCCTTCAGGTCGTCGAGCTCGAGGCCGTCGCCCGCGAGGTACAGCTGCACGTACTGCGTGAGCGAGCTGTGGCCCGCCGAGAGGATGAAGCGGTCGCGGCCGAGCCACCTGTGGTCGGCCGGGTCGCGACGCATGACCTTCTGGAAGAGGAGGTAGGCCGCGGGGGCCAGGCTCATCGCGGTGCCGGGGTGCCCGTTCCCGACCTTCTCGACGGCGTCGGCCGCGAGGACGCGCGCCGTGTCGACCGCGCGATCGTCGATGGGTTCCCACTGCAGAGTTGCCACGAGGTGATGTTCCTTCCGATCGTGACGGCGTCGGGAACCGACCGGCCCCGACCCGCCGAGGACGTTGCGGCGCGGTTCCGCCCGGGCGACGGATCCGACCGGCGGCGAGACGCCCTCTCGGTCGAACCCGCGAAGCCGGGCGCGCATTCCTCAGTATATGGATTCCGGGCCCAGTGTGACGGGCTGTGACTCACACGCGACTCCGCGTGATGTGAGGGGGAAAGCGCATTCCCCTAACCCCCGCGCGGGCATGTCCTAGAATCGATGGAGGCCGCGCGGGGAGTGGCCGAGACACCCGCGCCCAGAAGAGGAACGATGCAGGCAGCAGCCGTACACACACGCGAGTCGCGTCCGGCGATGACGGTACGGCGGAAGCTCGCCGCGTACCTCGCCCTCACCAAGCCGCGTGTCATCGAGCTGCTGCTCGTGGTCACCGCACCCACTATGATCCTCGCCCAGAACGGGCTCCCGAACCTCTGGCTGCTCGTGGCCACCCTCATCGGCGGTGCGATGAGCGCCGGCTCGGCCGGGGCGTTCAACTGCTACATCGACCGCGACATCGACCGCGTGATGCGGCGCACGCGCGGCCGCCCGCTCGTCACCGGCGAGCTCACCGACCGCGAGGCGCTCGTCTTCGCCTACGGGCTCGGCGCGGCATCCATCGTCTGGCTCTGGGTCTTCACCAACTGGCTCGCCGCGCTGCTCTCGCTCGCCGCGATCCTGCTCTACGTCGTCTTCTACAGCCTCATCCTCAAGCGCCGCACGTCGCAGAACATCGTCTGGGGCGGTGTCGCGGGCTGCATGCCCGTGCTCATCGGCTGGGCGGCGGTCACCGGCAGCCTGAGCTGGACCCCGTTCATCCTGTTCCTCATCATCTTCCTCTGGACGCCGCCGCACTACTGGCCGCTCTCGATGAAGTACAAGGACGACTACGCCGCCGCCGGCGTGCCGATGCTCGCCGTCGTGCGCGGCCGGGCCCAGGTCGGCCTGCAGGTGATCCTCTACGCGTGGGCGACCGTGGCGTGCTCGCTGCTGCTCATCCCCGTCGCGGGCATGGGCCTTGTCTACTCGACGGTCGCCGTGGTGACCGGCATCTGGTTCATCTACGAGACGCACCGCCTCTACAACCTCGCGATCCGCCATGAGCAGGTCTCGCCGATGCGCGTGTTCCACGGCTCGATCGCGTACCTCTCGCTGCTGTTCCTCGCGATCGGGATCGACCCGCTGCTGCCGTTCTGAGCTTCAGGGACGGTGCGCCGTCCCTGACCCGGCGCACCGCCGTCGGATGCGCGCCACCGCCTCGCAGTGCGGCGTCGCGCCGACATGGGACGGGTGCGCCGGTCGACGTCCGGCGCACCCGTCAGAAGATGCGTGCTCCTCAGAAGAAGCGTGCGTGCTGCTCGGGGATCCAGGACGGGGCCCTCACGCCGGCACCGGTCAGGTCGTCGCAGCGGACGAACTGGTCGTCGATGCGCTGCAGCGGGCACTGACCGAACCCGTGCGACTGCGTGGGTGGAGCGTCGGGCGCCGCCTCGGGGCGGGCGGATGCGGGGGCGGCGATGGCCGTCGTGAGGAACGCGGCGATGAAGAGGGATGCGCCGACGGTGCGTGCAGTGGACATGATCGTTGCCTTTCAGGGAATCGGACGGCACCACGCTCCGCCCCCGACGGGTACGCCGAATCGGGTGCGACCCCTGAGATGGGGGCGGAACATCCTGAGATCTGCGCGCGCAGCGGTGCCAGACTGGGGTGGTGGCCATGCCACCCGAGCCGTCGTCGCCGGTGTTCGTCGGGCGCGAGCGTGAACTCGGGACCATCAGGGGGCTCCTCGACCGATCCGCCGCCGAGGAGGCGCAGGCTCTCGTCGTCTCCGGCGACGCCGGCGTGGGGAAGACGGCGCTGGTGGCGCATGCCTGCTCGAACGGCCGTCGGGCGCTGACGATCTTCGGGGCGTGCTTGCCCCTCACGTCGATGTCGATTCCGCTGATGCCGATCCGCGCCGCGCTGCGCGCGATGGACGAGGATGACGACGGGGGCGGGGTCGAGCTCGACGGCGACGACCGCGATCTCACGTTGCGCTTCGACGACTGGCTGGGCCGGCGATGCCGGGAACGTCCGGTCGTGCTCGTCGTCGACGACGTGCAGTGGGCCGACCAGTCGACGCTCGATGCCCTCATGTACGTCATCGCAGGCCCTGCACGACGCCGGCTGAGCGTGATCGCCACGCTCCGCGCCGGCGAGGTGGGCCTGGGGCATCCGCTGCAGCGCTGGCTCGCGGACATCCGGCGACTGCCCCGCATGTCCGAGCTCGTACTCGACCCCCTCGACCGTGTGGGCACCGCCCAACAGCTGCAGGCGCTGCTCGGCGCGGTTCCGCACCAGTCGCTCATCGACGACGTGCACGGTCGCACCCGAGGCAACCCCTACTTCACCCGCCTCATGGTCACCGGGCTGCCCGCGGATGCGCGGGCCGCGCCCGAGACGTTCCCCGCGGACCTCAGTTCGGCGGTGCTGCAGGCATGGTTCCGCTTGACACCCGAGACGCGCCGGCTCGCCACGGTGCTGGCCGTGGGCGGCGTCGCGATGCACGCGAGCGAGCTCGCCGAGGTGGTCGATGCTCACGTGTCGGTGGACGCGATCCGCGCCCGCCTCACCGAAGCAGTCGACCTGGGAACGCTCGACCTGCTCGACGGCGGCGCGTACTGGTTCCACCACCCCATGAACGCCGAGGTGCTCGAAGCCTCGCTCGGAGAGGACGAACGGCGCGAATGGCATCGTCGGTTCGCGAAGCTCCTGGAGGCACGACTCGCGGATCCGGCTCCTGCTGCGTCGGTGATCGCCATCGCCGACCATCGGTACCGCGCCGGCGAGACCCGGGCCGCCTTCGAGTGGACCCTGCGCGCCGCCGCGGCGGCGGGCGATGCCGCCGGTCGCGCGGAGGAACTCCGGCTGCTCCGGCGCGCGGTGAGCCTGCGCGAGGACCTCGACGACGTCACGCCGTCGCTCGACGACCTGCTCCGACGGCTCCGGCACGCGGCGGCCGATGCCGGCGCCACCGGCGACGAGCTCGACGCCGTCGAGGCCCTGCTGGCCCGGGTGGACGAACGGGCCGAGCCGCTCGTCGCGGCCGAGCTCCGCGTCCGGCGCATGCACCTGCGGTTCATGCGCGGACGGTCCTTCATCGAGGTCGACGAGATGCGTGAGGCCGTCGGGCTCGCGTCGGCCGACACGTCGAGTCGCGAGTACGCGATCGCGCTCGCAGAGCTGGCGCACGCGGAACTCTGGGCAGGCGACCCGGCGGCTCTCGCACACGCACGCACGGCGATCGACGTGGCCCGCGCGGCGGGAGACCCACAGGCGTTGTCACTCGCGCTCTCGGCCGGTTCGATGGCGGCGAACTTCGCGGAGGAGACGGCCGTCGCGGCCGAGCTCGGGCACGCGGCCCAGGCGCCCGCCCTCGAGGCGCGCGCATGGTGGGCGTTCGTGCACGCGTCGATGTGGGAGGCGAACGCCATCGAGACCTGGGCGAGCGAGGCCTTCGCACTCCGCATGCGGGACCGCCGACTCGAACTGGAGGCGCACGGCGGTCCGCACGCGTACATCGCGTGGCTCTCTGCTGCAGAGGCCAGCTCATGGTTGACCGTGGGCGGCTGGCACGAGGCCGACGAACGACTCCGGGTGGCGCTGGGCTCCGATCCCGGGCCGCTGGGTGATCTCGAAGCCCGTCTCGCGGCAGCCCGGCTCGCCCTGCTCCAGGGGCGACAGCGGGAGGCCGAGGGACACCTGCTGCGGGTCGAGGAACTCGTCGTGGACGGGTCGGCGTTCCTCGCCGTCGAGTACGACGCGGTCCGTGCCGAGGTCCGGCTCGGCGCGGGCGACCCCGTCGCCGCCTACGACGCCGCTCTCGAGGGCGCCGTCGATCGCGGGGTCCCGCCGACCATGGCGGAGTGGCTGCTGCCGTTCGCGGCCAGGGCACTCGCCGACCGGGCGCAAGCGGCGAGGGACGGCGGTGAACCGACGGATGCGATACTCGCTACCCTCGACGCCCTCGTCGAGCGCTTCCCCCACATCATCGAGGACTCGGGAACGTGGACGGAGCTCATGCGACACCAGGTCGACGCGCTCGACCGCATGTACGTCGCCGAGCGCGCTCGCGCGCGAGCGGATGCCGCCGCAGCGTTCTGCTGGACGGAGACGGTCGAGGCATGCGCCGATGCGCATCTCCCATGGGAGGAGGCCTACGCGCGCTGGCGCGCCGCCGAGGCACTGCTCGGCCGAGGCCACGACCGGCAGGCGGGCGCCGAGATGCTCCGCACCGGGCTCGCGCTCGCACGCCGGCTGGGCGCGAGGCCGGTCGAGGGCGAGCTGCTCGACCTCGCCGCCCGTGCACGGGTTCCGATCGAGGAGCCGGCCGGCGCGGCATCCGTTGCACCGGCGGCGCTGCCCGGCCTGACCGAACGCGAGCGGGACGTGCTCGACCTCATCGCGGTCGGGCGCACCTACGGCGAGATCGCCCGGACGCTCATGATCAGCGAGAAGACCGTGAGCACGCATGTGTCGCACCTGCTCGCGAAGACCGGCACGGCGAACCGCGTGGAGCTCGCCCGCCTGGTGCATCGCGTCGCGGACGGCGCGGGCCCGGCCGCCTAATCGAGTTCGCGATCGCCATCGTGGGCCGCGTAGAACGCCGACTGGCGGCGCATCAGCTCGTCCATGCCGACGGCGCGGTCGACGCCGTAGACCGTGCCCGGGAAGTCGAGCGCCTGCTGGATCGCCCAGATCTCCTCGTGCCGGTCGGGCGACAGGATCTGCGCGGGGGAGCCGACCGCCACCCAGCCGATGGGCACCACCGCGCCCGGCTCGAGCGTCGTGTTCACCTGCACGACGCCGTTGATGCGCACCTCGGCGTCCTCGCCGACGACCGCGCCGGGGAACAGCGACGCGCCCGTCGCGATGAACGCCCGGTCGCCGACCGTGGCGCCGTTGACGTGCGCGTGCGGGCCGACCATGACGTGGTCGCCGATGACCGCCGGATGCCCCGCGCGACCGCGGATGACGGCGTGCTCGAGGACCACGGCCTCACGGCCGATGCGCACCTCGCCGTCCTCGGCGGTGAGCACCGCGCCGTGCAGGATGCGTGCGCCGGCCTCGACCACCACGTCGCCAGACACGATCGCCCCGGGCGCGATCGTGGCCCCGGGATCGATGCGCGGCGTGCGGCCGCGATGCTCGACGATCATGCGCCGACGGATGCCTCCACCGGCCGGTCGGCCGGAGCGGTGCGCTTGAGCCGCAGCACCACCACCGTCATCGCGGCGGCGGTGAGCGCGGCGAGCACCATGTGCACGCCGACTGCGAGCGGCGGGAGCCCGTTGCGGGCCTGGTAGAGGCCGATGGCGATCTGCACGAGCTCGGCGGCGAGGAGCACGATCGTCCAGCGGAGCGTCGGCAGGCGCAGGCGCCAGGCGCCGACGACCAGCGCGACGGTCAGGGCGAGCAGGGCGTAGCCCGGCCACGCGTGCACGTGCTCGAGGAGCTCGGCCTCGAAGCCGTTGCGGCCGGCCGCGGCATCCCCGGAGTGCGGGCCCGCGCCCGTCGTGAGGATGCCGAACACGATCGTGAGGGCGAGCACGGCGGTCGTGGCGTGCGTGAGGCCGGCGTACCAGCCGGGCACGGCGAGCTCACGGGGACCGGCGATCGCGTCCATGCGCACGATGAACGCGGCGCACACGCACACGAGCAGGAGCGACGACACGTAGTGGAAGCCGACGATGAACGGGTTGAGCCCCGTCCACACGGTGATGCCGCCGACGATCGCCTGCGCGACGACGCCGGCGCCCACGATGAACGCGAGCGTGAACAGGTCGCGCCGCTCGCGGCGGATGCGCCACACGAGCACGAAGAGCACGAGCGCGACGATGCCGACGACGCCCGTCATCATGCGGTTCCCGAACTCGATGAGCGAGTGGTAGCTGAGCTCCTCGGTGGGCACGAGCGAGTCGGCCGTGCAGGTCGGCCAGGTTGGGCATCCGAGCCCCGAACCCGTGAGGCGCACCGCGCCGCCCGTGCCGATGATGATCGTCTGCACCGCGAACGAGAGCCACGCGAACACGCGGATGCGCGTGTCGACGCGATCGGGCAGCCACTGGGCGAAGCGATTCACGCTGAAGGGTCCTGATCCGGGTCGGACTGTGACGGCACTGGGAGATCGGACCAGCCGGGAGTGCGACCCTATAGACTTGAGGGGTTGGAGATCCCGCGAGGCGCGCCAACGCGCGATACGGGTTGCCAACCATCTTAGGTTCGCACTGGAGCCACCCGCACATCATCGCCCTCCCGTCGAGCACCTCGACCCGCGAGGGGGCATGAGCCGGACTGATAGCCGGTCGCACGGGAGGAGAAGAGGGAGAGCATGACGGACGTACTGATCGACCGCCCCGAACTGGAAGGGCTCGGCACGTACGAGTTCGGCTGGGCCGACTCCGATGTCGCCGGCGCATCGGCCCGACGCGGCATCTCGCCCGAGGTCGTCGCCGACATCTCGCGGCTGAAAGAGGAGCCCGAATGGATGCTCCAGCGCCGCCAGCGCGCGCTGCAGCTCTTCGAGCGCAAGCCGATGCCCACCTGGGGCGCCGATCTCTCGGAGATCGACTTCGACAACATCAAGTACTTCGTCCGCTCCACCGAGAAGCAGGCCCAGACCTGGGAAGACCTGCCCGACGACATCAAGAACACCTACGAGCGCCTCGGCATCCCCGAGGCCGAGCGCCAGCGCCTCGTCGCCGGCGTCGCCGCGCAGTACGAGTCCGAGGTGGTCTACCACCAGATCAACGAGGAGCTCGAGCGCCAGGGCGTCATCTTCATGGACACCGACACGGCGCTGCGGGAGCACCCCGAGTTCTTCGAGGAGTACTTCGGCACGGTGATCCCGGCCGGCGACAACAAGTTCGCCGCGCTCAACACCGCGGTCTGGTCGGGCGGCTCGTTCGTCTACGTGCCGAAGGGCGTGCACGTCGAGATCCCGCTGCAGGCCTACTTCCGCATCAACACCGAGAACATGGGCCAGTTCGAGCGCACGCTCATCATCGCCGACGAGGGCTCCTATGTGCACTACATCGAGGGCTGCACGGCGCCGATCTACAAGTCGGACTCGCTGCACTCGGCAGTCGTCGAGATCATCGTGAAGAAGAACGCCCGCGTGCGCTACACGACGATCCAGAACTGGTCGAACAACGTCTACAACCTCGTCACCAAGCGGGCCACGGCCGCCGAGGGCGCCACCATGGAGTGGATCGACGGCAACATCGGCTCCAAGGTCACGATGAAGTACCCGTCGATCTTCCTCATGGGCGAGCACGCCAAGGGCGAGACCCTGTCGGTCGCCTTCGCGGGCCCGGGCCAGCACCAGGACGCCGGCGCCAAGATGATCCACATGGCGCCGTACACGCAGTCGTCGATCGTCTCGAAGTCGATCGCGCGCGGCGGCGGTCGCGCGGGTTACCGCGGCGAGGTCCGCGTCGACGCGAACGCCCACCACGCGGCGAACACGGTGCGCTGCGACGCCCTGCTCGTCGACACCATCTCCCGCTCCGACACCTACCCGGCGATCGACATCCGCGTCGACGACGTCGTGCTCGGCCACGAGGCCACGGTCTCGAAGGTCAGCGAAGAGCAGCTCTTCTACCTGATGGCTCGGGGCATCCCCGAAGACGAGGCCATGGCGATGATCGTGCGCGGCTTCATCGAGCCCATCGCGCGCGAGCTCCCCATGGAGTACGCGATGGAACTCAACAAGCTCATCGAGATGGGCATGGAAGGATCGGTCGGCTAGAGAATGACCGCCGCAACGCAGAGCACAGCCATGCCCACCGCCGAGCAGCACGGGTTCCGACCGCACTCCGACGGCGCCTTCGTGCCCGTGCAGACGCGCTCCGAGCGCTTCCGATCGGTGAACGTCGACGACTTCGCCCCGGTCACCGGCCGCGAGCACGAGTGGAAGCTCTCGCCCGTCGCCGCGTTCGCCGACCTCACCGGCGGTGAGCTCGACGGCTCGCGCGTCGAGGTCGAGTCCACGGATGCCGCGGGCGTCGACGTCGCGTGGATCGCCCGCGACGACGCCCGCGTCGGCGGCACCGGCGGGATCCCCGAGGAGCGTGCCGCCGCGAACGCGTGGTCGAGCTTCGGCGAGGCCCTCCTCGTGAACGTCGACGGCGAGGACGAGAAGACCGTCGTCGTCACCCGCCACGGGCTCGGCGAGTCGCCGCGCGCCGCGCACACGGTCATCCAGGCGGCCCCGAACAGCCGCGGCCTCATCGTGCTCCGCGGCACGGGGCCGGCCCGCCTCAGCGAGAACGTCGAGATCATCGTCGGCGAGGGCGCATCGCTCACGGTCGTGTCCCTCCAGGAGTGGGACGACGACGCCGTGCACCTCGCGAGCCACTTCGCGCGGCTCGGCCGCGACTCGTTCCTCAAGCACATCGTCGTCTCGCTCGGCGGCAAGGTCGTGCGGGTCAACCCGTCGACGCACCTCGCCGAGCAGGGCTCCGACGTCGAGGCGCTCGGCCTCTACTTCGCCGACGCCGGCCAGCACCTCGAGCAGCAGGTGTTCGTGCACCACGACGCACCGCACACCCGCAGCCGCGTGACCTACAAGGGCGCGCTGCAGGGCGAGGGCGCGCGCAGTGTCTGGATCGGCGACGTGCTCATCGGCAACGCCGCGGTCGGCACCGACAGCTACGAGCAGAACCGCAACCTCGTGCTCACCGACGGCACCCGTGCCGACTCCGTGCCGAACCTCGAGATCGAGACCGGCGACATCGAAGGGGCCGGCCACGCGAGCGCGACCGGCCGCTTCGACGACGAGCAGCTGTTCTACCTGATGGCTCGCGGCATCCGCGAAGACGAGGCGCGCCGGCTCGTGGTGCGCGGCTTCCTCACCGAGATCGTCCAGAAGATCGGCTCGCCCGAGCTCGAGGAGCGGCTCACCGCCGCGCTCGAGGCCGAGCTGCAGGGGAGCTGACGTGGCATCCGTTCGAGTCTGCGCCGTCGACGACCTCGGGACCAACGAGGCCGCGCGCTTCGTGGTCGAGGGCGTGCCGATCGCCGTGGTGAAGGACGCCGCGGGCGACATCTTCGCCATCGGCGACACCTGCACGCACGGCGACATCTCGCTCGCCGAGGGCTTCGTGGAGGACGACACGCTCGAGTGCTGGGCGCACGGCTCGAAGTTCTCCCTCACGACCGGCAAGCCGCTGACCCTCCCCGCCTACGAGCCCGTCCCCGTGTTCCAGGTCGAGGTGAAGGACGGCGACGTCCACATCGACCCGTCGGTCACGCTGACCGTCTGACCCGCCCGACCCACCAGCTTCCGGCCCGAGCGGCCGACGAACGAAAGAGACCAACAAGAACCATGTCCGTGCTCGAGATCAAGAACCTGCACGTCAACGTCGAGACCGACCAGGGCGTCCGCGAGATCCTCCGCGGCGTCGACCTCACCATCAACGAGGGCGAGATCCACGCGATCATGGGGCCGAACGGCTCCGGCAAGTCGACGCTCGCCTACACGATCGCCGGTCACCCCAAGTACACCGTGGTGCAGGGCGAGATCCTGCTCGACGGCGAGAACGTGCTCGAGATGACCGTCGACGCCCGCGCTCGCGCCGGCCTCTTCCTCGCGATGCAGTACCCCGTCGAGATCCCCGGCGTGACCGTCACGAACTTCCTCCGCACCGCGAAGACCGCGATCGACGGCGAGGCGCCCTCCATCCGCGGCTGGGTGAAGGACGTCCGCGAGTCGATGTCCAACCTCCGCATGGACCCGGTCTTCGCCGAGCGCAACGTCAACGAGGGCTTCTCGGGCGGCGAGAAGAAGCGCAACGAGATCCTCCAGCTCGAGCTGCTCAAGCCGCGCTTCGCCGTGCTCGACGAGACCGACTCCGGCCTCGACGTCGATGCGCTGAAGATCGTCTCCGAGGGCGTGAACCGCGCCAAGGCCAACACGGGCCTCGGCATCATGCTCATCACGCACTACACGCGAATCCTCCGGTACATCCACCCCGACTTCGTGCACGTGTTCGTCGCGGGCAGGATCGCCGAGCAGGGCGGTCCCGAGCTGGCCGAGCGGCTCGAGGAAGAGGGCTACGACCGCTACCAGGTCGCGGAGACGGCCGTCGCCGAGTAGGCCGCGGCTAGAATCGCATCATGGTCACCACACTCGCACCCGAGCGCTACGACGCGGTCACCGAGGCGCTCAAGGACGTGATGGACCCCGAGCTCGGCGTCAACGTCGTCGACCTCGGGCTGATCTACGACCTCGGCTGGGACGATGAGCACGACGCGCTCGTGATCCACATGACGCTCACGAGCGCCGGATGCCCCCTCACCGACGTGCTCGAGGAGCAGACCGCCGAGGCGCTCGACGGCATCGTCGACGCGTTCCGCATCAACTGGGTGTGGATGCCGCCGTGGGGCCCCGAGCGGATCACCGACGACGGCCGCGACATGATGCGCGCCCTCGGGTTCGCGATCTAGCCTCCGATTCGACGCCGACGCCCCGGATGCCGCGTGCATCCGGGGCGTCGTCGCGTGCTCGGAGGTTGGGGCTCGGCGGCTGGTGACCGAGCGCCGTCGCACTCGGCCACCAGCCGCCGCTCAGGCGAGGCCGCGGCGCCGCAGCAGCGCGTCGATCGACGGCTCGCGCCCGAGCAGCGCGCGGATCGACTCGCCCGGGTCGCGGGAGCCGCCCGGCTCGAGCACCTCGCGGCGGTACCGGTCGCCGTTCTCGCGGGTCGCGCCGCCGTGGTGCTCGAACCATTCCATGACGTCGGCCCCCGGCACCTCGCTCCAGATGTACGAGTAGTAGCCGGCGTCGTACCCGCCCGCGAACACGTGGGCGAAGTACGCGCTCGAGTAGCGCGGCGGCACGAGCGGGTCGGCGAGGCCCGCGGCCGCGAGCGCCGCATGCTCGAAGGCGGCCACGTCGTTCACGTCATCCTCCGCGACGAGGCGGTGCCACGCCTGGTCGAGCACCGCGGCGCCGAGGTACTCCGCCGTCTCGAAGCCCTGGTTGAAGCCGCGCGCGGCGATGAGGCGGTCGGCGAGCTGCTGCGGCATCCGCTCGCCCGTCTCGTGGTGCACGGCGTAGTGCCCGAGCACCTCGGGGCGCAGCACCCACAGCTCGTTCACCTGGCTCGGCAGCTCGACGAAGTCGCGGAACACGCTCGTGCCCGCCTGCGACGGGTACCGCACGCGGGCGAGCAAGCCGTGCAGGGCGTGGCCGAACTCGTGGAAGAGCGTCTCGGTCTCGTCGAACGTGAGGAGCGTCGGCTCGCCGGCGGCGGGCTTCGGGATGTTCATGTTGTTGACGACGACGGGCAGGTCGCCCGTGAGCTCGGACTGGTCCACGAGCGCGCTCATCCACGCCCCGCCGCGCTTCGAGTCGCGTGTGTACGGGTCGAAGAGGTACAGGCCGACCGGGGAGCCGTCGTGCTCGAACACCTCGTAGACGCGAGTGTCGGGGTGGTAGCCGACGAGGCCGTCGCGGCGGTCGAACCGGAGGCCGTAGAGGAGGCCCGCGGCGTGGAAGACGCCGTCGACGAGCACGCGGTCGAGCTCGAAGTACGGTCGCAGCACCGCGAGGTCGACGTCGTGGCGCTCGGCGCGCACCTGCTCGGCGAGGTACGCCCAGTCGGCGGCGACGGGCGTGCGGGCGCCCGCGGCCGATGCCCGGGCGGTCAGGTCGGCGCGCTCGCGCGCGACGTTCCGCGTCGCCGCCGGCACGAGCTCGTCGAGCAGGGCCGCGACGGCCTCGGGGGAGCCGGCGGTCTCGCCCGCGGTCACGGCCGCGGCGTGGTCGGGGAACCCGAGGAGCTTCGCCCGCTCGGCGCGCAGGCGCACGATCTCGAGCAGTGTCGCCCGGGTGTCGTGCGCTCCGCCGCGGGCGCCGCGCGCCATGGACGCGGCGAGGAGGCGGTCGCGCACGTCGGGTCGGGTGAGCGCCGCGAGTGCCGGTTGCCCCGTCGGGAGCACGAGCGTGATGAGCCACCCGTCGAGATCCCGGGAGCGGGCCGCCTCACGGGCCGCGGACCGCGCACCCGCATCCAGCCCGTCGAGCTCCGCCTCGTCGGCGAGGTGCAGCGCGAGGTCGTTCGTGTCGGCGAGCAGGTCCTGCTGGAACGCCGTGGTGAGCGAGGACAGGCGTTCGTTGAGCTCGGTGAGTCGGCTCCGCCCCTCGGGGTCGAGTCCGGCGCCGGCCAGGACCGCCTCGGTGTAGCTGCGGTCGAGGAGGTACGCCTGATCGGGATCGAGGCCAAGGTCGTCGCGGAGGCCGTGCAGCACGCCGATGCGCGCGAACAGGCGCGGGTCGAGGCGGATGGCGTCGCGGTGCGCGGCGAGCTTCGGCGCCAGCTCGGCCTCGAGGGCGTCGAGCTCGTCGCTCGCGTCGGCCGAGCTCGCGTTCGCGAACACGGGCAGCACCCGGCGGAGGAGGACCCCCGACCGCTCGAGGGCGACGAGCGTGTTCTCGAAGCTCGGCGGCGCGGCATCCGCAGCGATCGCCTCGACCTCGGCGCGCTGCTCGCGCATGCCCGCCTCGATCGCCTCGCGGTAGTGCTCGGGCCGCACGAGCCCGAACAGCGGGAGGCGATAGGGGAGCGGACTGGGTTCGAGGAACGGGTTCGTGCGATCGTCCATCCGACCACCCTATGGGCGAGCGCGACGGCGTCGCGACGGTCGTAGGCTCGACGTATGCAGCGCGACGGGGAGTCGATCGAGTCCGCACCGGCCGAGGCCTACACGCACGGCCATCACGAGAGCGTGCTCCGCGTGCACTCCTGGCGCACGGTGGAGAACTCGGCCGCCTACCTCGCGCCGCACCTCGAGGCCGGCGCCCGCGTGCTCGACGTCGGCAGCGGCCCCGGAACCATCACAATCGACCTCGCGCGCCGCGTGCGACCCGGCCTCGTGACGGGCGTCGACGCCGCCGCCGACGTCGTGGCGCGCGCGGCCGGCCTCGCTTCGAGCGAGCGCGTCGACAACGTCGACTTCCGCGTCGGCGATGCCTACGCCCTCGAGTTCGCGGATGCCGCGTTCGACGTCGTGCACGCGCACCAGGTGCTGCAGCACCTCGCCCGCCCCGTCGACGCGCTGCGCGAGTTCCGTCGGGTGCTGAAACCCGGCGGCATCCTCGCGGTGCGCGACGTCGACTACGGCGGCGTGATCTGGAGCCCGGCCTCGTCGGGCCTCGACCGCTGGCTCGAGCTCTACCACGACGTCGCGATCGGCAACGGCGGGGAGCCCGACGCGGGCCGTCACCTCACGCGCTGGGTGCGCGAGGCGGGCTTCGTCGACGCGGATTCCACCGCGACGACCTGGGTGTTCTCGACCGCGCTCGAGCGGGAGTGGTGGGGCAACTCGTGGGCCGAGCGGGCGACGCAGTCGCAGTTCGCGGCACACGCGATCGAGTCGGGACACTCGAACCCCGCCGAGCTCGCGCGCATCGGGCAGGCGTGGCGCGACTGGGCGACCGACGACGACGGCTGGTTGCTCATGCCGCACGCCGAGGTGCTCGCGCGGGCCTGAGGCGCTACCAGTCCTCGTCGGCGTCGTGCACGTCGATGATGGCGTCGCTGACGACGGTGCCGTCGTCGAGCTCGACGATCGGGCGCCCCTCCAGCCAGGTCAGCGTCCAGTGGCGGCCGGCGCCCTCGCCCTCGTGGGTCGCCTCCGCGGCCGCGATGCGCGGGCGCAGGTCGGCGGGCACGGATGCCGGCGGCTCGGCGCCGAACTCCCAGCGCGTGCCGAGGCGCATCAGGCGTCCATCTCGTAGGTGACCCACGTCGTGCGGCGTGCGAGGTTGTCGTAGAGCTTCTGAGCATCGGCGTTGTCGGCCGCGGTGATCCAGCTCACGCCGCCCGCGCCGATCTCACGCGAGCGGGCGTGCACGAACTCGATGAGCGCACGCCCGACGCCCGAACCGCGCGACTCGGGATCGACGTAGAGGTCGTCGAGGTACAGGCCGCGCGTGGCCTGCAGCGTGTCGGGCACGACGCGGTACTGCGCGAGCCCCACGGGCGTGCCCTCCTCGTCGACCGCGAGCGCCGCCTCGAGCGGGTCGTGCTCGTCGCGGATCCAGTTCCAGACGATGAGCGCCTTCGCGTCGTCGAGATCGGTCTCGTAGAACCGGCAGTACGCCTCGAACAGCGGCAGCCAGCCGAAGAAGTCGTCGTCGCCCGCCATGCGGATCTCGTGTGCCATGCGTTCCCCCTACGCCTCGGGTGCGGCGAGCACGATGTCGCGCACCTCGAACTCGTCGGCCTCCACGAACGACAGCGACGCGATGCGCCCCACCGCGCGGAGGTCGGATGCCGCCGACTCGAGCAGCGCGATCGCGGTCGCCGGGGCGGCGATCACGGCGCTCGACACCGGGGTCTTCTGCGACGCCTTCGCGTCGGTCTTGGCGCGACGGATGCCCGTGAGCGCCAGACTCGCGAGCTCGAGCAGCTCGACACCGGCCTCACCGCGGGCGGCGAGCTCGTCGGTCGTCGGCCACGCGGCGCGGTGCACCGAGCCCGCGTTCGACCAGCGCCAGGCCTCCTCGGTCGCGAACGGGATGACCGGTGCGAACAGGCGCAGCAGCACCGAGAGCGCGGTCTTCAGCGCCGCGACGGCCGAGGCCTGCTCGGGGCTGGGCTCGCCGTAGGCGCGCTCCTTCACGAGCTCGAGGTAGTCGTCGCAGAAGGTCCAGAAGAAGGTCTCGGCGACCTCGAGCGCCCGGGCGTGGTCGTAGGCGTCGAACGAACGCGTGGCGCTCGCGACGACGTCGGCGAGCTCGGCGAGCATGCTGCGGTCGATCGGCACGGTCACCGGGGCATCCGCGCTTCCGTCGAAGCCGAGGATGAACTTCGCGGCGTTCAGCACCTTGATGCTGAGGCGACGGCCGATCTTCACCTGCGTCGGGTTCTGCGGATCGAACGCGGCGTCGACGCCGAGGCGGCTCGACGCGGCCCAGTACCGCACCGCGTCGGAGCCGTGCTGCTCGAGGAGGCCCGCGGGGGTCACCACGTTGCCCTTCGACTTCGACATCTTCTTGCGGTCGGGGTCGACGATGAAGCCCGAGATCGCCGTGTTCGCCCACGGCCGGGTGCCGTGCTCGAGCTCGGCGCGCAGCACCGTGGAGAACAGCCACGTGCGGATGATGTCCTGCGCCTGCGGCCGCAGCGAGTACGGGAAGACGAGGTCGAACAGCTCGGGGTCGCGCTCCCAGCCGCCCGCGAGCTGCGGCGTGAGCGAGGACGTCGCCCAGGTGTCCATGATGTCGTGCTCGCCGACGAAGCCGCCCGGCTCGCCGCGCTGCGACTCCTCGTAGCCCGGCGCAGTGGCCGACGACGGGTCGACCGGCAGCAGCTCGCGCGTCGCGACGATGGGCTCGTCGAACACGGGATTCCCGTCTGCGTCGAGCGGGTACCACACCGGGATCGGCACGCCGAAGAAGCGCTGGCGGGAGATCAGCCAGTCGCCAGCGAGGCCGCCCACCCAGTTCTCGTAGCGCACGCGCATGAAGTCGGGGCGCCAGTCGATCTCACGACCGCCGTCGACGAGGCGCGACCGCAGCTCCTCGTCGCGCGCGCCGTTCACGATGTACCACTGGCGCGTGGAGACGATCTCGAGCGGGCGGTCGCCCTTCTCGAAGAACTTCACGGGGTGCGTGATGGCCTTGGGCTCGCCGAGCAGGTCGCCCGACGATCGGAGCTGCTCGACCACGGCCTGCTTGGCGGAGTAGGCGGTCTTGCCGGCGAGCTCGGCGAACGCGGCACGACCGGACTCCGACGTGATGGCGTCGGGCGCCTCCGCGACGATGCGGCCGTCGAACCCGATGATCGTGCGGTTCGGGAGGTCGAGCTCGCGCCACCACACGACGTCGGTCACATCGCCGAAGGTGCAGATCATGGCGATGCCCGTGCCCTTGTCCTTCTGGGCGAGGTGATGCGCCACGACCGGCACCTCGACGCCGAACACGGGCGTCGTCACGGTCGTGCCGAAGAGGGGCTGGTAGCGCTCGTCGTCGGGGTGCGCGACGAGGGCCACGCACGCGGGGATGAGCTCGGGGCGGCTCGTCTCGATCTCGACCGTGCCGCCGTCGGGGCGGTGGAAGGTCACGCGATGGTAGTGGCCGGCCTGCTCGCGGTCCTCGAGTTCGGCCTGGGCCACCGCGGTGCGGAACGTCACGTCCCAGAGCGTGGGCGCGAGCGCCTGGTAGGCCTCGCCGCGCTCGACGTTGCGGATGAACGCGAGCTGCGAGGTGAACAGCGCCTCGTCGGCGATCGTGCGATAGGTCTGCGTCCAGTCGACCGACAGGCCGAGCGCGCGGAACAGCGCCTCGAACTCCTGCTCGTCCTCCACCGTCAGCTTCTCGCACAGTTCGATGAAGTTGCGGCGGCTGATCGGCAGCTGGTCGGCGGCCTTCGTGCTCTTGTTGTCGCCGCCCTCGAACGGCGGCACGAAGTCGGGGTCGTACGGCAGCGTCGGGTCGCATCGCACGCCGTAGTAGTTCTGCACGCGGCGCTCGGTGGGCAGGCCGTTGTCGTCCCAGCCCATGGGGTAGAAGACGCTGCGGCCGCGCATGCGCTGGTACCGCGCCACGAGGTCGGTGTGCGTGAACGAGAACACGTGGCCGATGTGCAGCGAGCCCGACGCGGTGGGCGGCGGCGTGTCGATCGAGTAGATCGCGTCGCGCGTGGCGGAGTCGCGGTCGAACCGGTAGGTGCCGTCCTGCTCCCAGACGCCGCCCCACTTGGCCTCGAGGCCCTCGAGTGCGGGCTTGTCGGGGATGCGCGGGGTGTCGGTCATGATGCTCCGGTTCGGTATGTACGGCACCGAGTCCATGGGGGTGCCTGAATGTGCGACGCTCCAGCCTAGCGGATGGAGCGTCGCACCCCGCGGAGCGGGCCGCTCAGGCGGTGGGACCGGCCGCCTGCGGTTCGAGCTGCTGCTCGGGGTCGCCCGACTCGGGCACCACGGGCATCCGGGCGGCCGCCCACGCGGCGACGAGGGTCACGGCGGAGAGCACGGCGAGCACGATCCCCGGGTGCCACCACACGTACCCCGTCGCCTCGCCGAGCGCCACGGTCACGAGCGGCACGAAGCCGCCCACGGTGGCCGCGATCGCGTACGAGACCGAGAGCGCCGAGTACCGGAAGTGGTCGGGGAACAGGTCGTTCATGAGGCCGCCGAGCGCGGCCCACGACATGGTCGGCAGGATGCCGCCGATGATCATGGTGCCCACGAGGATCGGGAACGTCGCGAACTGCAGCAGGAAGTACATCGGGAACGTGATGAGCAGCGTGCCGAGCGCGCCCCACGCCACGACCCGGGCCGAGCCGATGCGGTTCGCCCACGCGCCGAAGAGCGGGATGGTGACGAGCTGCAGCAGGCCGCCGATCGTGGTCGCGATCAGGAGGTCCTGGAAGCTGAAGCCGAGCTCCGCCGCGCCGTAGTTGATGGTGTACGTGTTCATCAGCGAGTACGAGCCGATGCCGAGCATCGCCGCGCCGATGGCGATGAGGATCGCGACGGGGCGCTTCTGGAACATGGTCGCGAACGGGACGCGGTCGCGGCGCCCCTCGGCGACGACCTCCTTGAACACGGGCGTCTCGTCGATCGACCAGCGCAGGTAGAGCGAGACGAGCAGGAGCGGGATCGCGAGGAGGAAGGGGATGCGCCAGCCCCACGCCGCGATCTCCTCGGCGGGGAGCACGAGGGTCATGATGATGAACAGTGCCGCGGAGAGGATCGACCCGACGGGGGAGCCGAGCTGCGGGATCGCGGCGTAGAACGCGCGCTTCACGGGGTTCGAGTGCTCGGTCGCGAGCAGGATCGAGCCGCCCCACTCGCCGCCGAGCGAGAGCCCCTGCACGACGCGCAGCAGCACCAGGCCGACGGCGCCGAGCCAGCCGGCCTGGGCGTAGGTCGGCAGCAGGCCGATGAGGCCGGTCGCGACGCCCATGATGCCGACGGTCCAGAGCAGCGTCGCGCGGCGTCCGAGGCGGTCGCCCATGTGGCCGAAGATCGCCGCACCGATCGGGCGGACCACGAAGGCCAGGGCGATCGTCGAGAACGCGGCGAGGGTGCCGCCGAACTCGCCGAGCGGGTCGAAGAAGAGCGGGCCGACGAAGAACGCCGAGAAGTACGCGAAGACGTAGAAGTCGAACGATTCGAGCGAGGTGCCGACCATCGACGCCCACGCGATGCGTCGGATGTGGGGCGGGTCCGCGGGCGTGGTGGGCACGGGGGTTGCAGTGGTCACGATGGGTCCTTGTGGGTTCTGGCTGCGGTGAGCCCGACGGCTCGGCGGGTGCCGGCGTCGCGCGACCGACGGCGTGATCCGGGCCGGTCGACGGGGCGCGCTGGGGGAGCGGGGACGCCCCGACGACGCGGCTCGGACTCATCATGGCAGCGGCCGATCCGACCGACAAGCGACTTGTTCGCATTCGACTAGCACAATACGATCGGGAGGTGCTGATCCGACTCGATCCGACCCGTCCGACCCCGCTCTTCGAGCAGCTCGCGTCCGCCGTGCGTGCCGCGATCATCGACGGTCGCGTCATCGGCGGCGAGCGCCTCCCCGCCGCACGCGACCTCGCCGGCGACCTCGGCGTGAACATGCACACCGTGCTGCGCGGGTACCGCGTGCTGCGCGACGAGGGCCTCATCGAGCTGCATCCGGGCCGTGGCGCCGTCGTCGCGGTGCGCATCGGCGGTCACGCCGCCCTCGCCGGGGCGATCCACGACCTCGTCGACGAGGCCAAGCTGCACGACCTGCCCGAGAGCGCGCTGCTCGCGCTCATCAGCGAGGCGTACCGGTGGTCGCCGTCGTCGCCCGGCGTGCTCCGCACCGCGCCGACACGGTAGGCTTGAGGGCAACGACATCGATCCGGCCATCACCGGGGAGTCTTCGGAAGAACGCGAGTGGATGCCCCCGTGGCATCCGATCGGCAAGTAGAACCGAACGGGTCGGCCCGTCACAGCCGCAACGAGGGGCGAATCGGTCCCGGTCCCTGAGCTCGTCGAAGGGCGAAGGGTCCGATTCGCAAGCGAGGTGGTACCGCGGCGGAGCTCGATCGAGCGGCCGGCGTCCTCGCGGAAGCATCCGTCCCCGCAAGGAGCGAGCGTGTACCCCCGTACCCCAGACGACCACTCCGTCGCCCCGTCTCCCGACTTCCCGTCGGTCGAGCGCGAGGTCCTCGCGTTCTGGAAGGCCGACGAGACCTTCCAGGCGTCGATCGACCAGCGCGAGGGCGCACCCGAGTGGGTCTTCTACGACGGCCCGCCGTTCGCCAACGGCCTGCCGCACTACGGGCACCTCCTCACGGGCTACGCCAAGGACCTGTTCCCGCGGTTCCAGACCATGCGCGGGCACCAGGTGCACCGCCGGTTCGGCTGGGACACCCACGGCCTGCCCGCCGAGCTCGAGGCCGAGCGCCAGCTCGGCATCACCGACAAGAGCGAGATCGAGGAGATGGGCATCGCGGCCTTCAACCAGGCCGCGCGCGACGCCGTGCTGCGCTACACCGAGGAGTGGCAGGACTACGTCACCCGCCAGGCGCGCTGGGTCGACTTCGAGAACGACTACAAGACGCTCGACCTCCCGTTCATGGAGTCCGTGATCTGTGCGTTCAAGACGCTCTACGACAAGGGCCTCGCCTACGAGGGCTACCGCGTGCTGCCGTACTGCTGGCGCGACCAGACGCCGCTGTCGAACCACGAGCTGCGCATGGACGACGACGTCTACAAGATGCGCCAGGACCAGACCGTCACGGTCACCTTCCCGCTCACGGGCGCGAAGGCGGAGTCGCTCGGGCTCACCGCCGTGCGCGCCCTCGCGTGGACGACGACGCCGTGGACGCTGCCGACGAACTTCGCGCTCGCGGTCGGCCCCGGCATCGAGTACGCCGTCGTGCCCGCCGGCCCGAACGGCACGCCCGATGCGACGGTCAACCGCGAGCACGTCGGCGCGACCGACACCGAGGTGCTCGGCGCCGAGTACCTGCTCGCCCGCGACCTCGTGGGCAGCTACGCCAAGGAGCTCGGCTACGACTCGGCCGACGACGCCCGCGCTGCGGTCTCGCGCACGGTCACGGGTGCCGAGCTCGAGGGCGTGACCTACGACCGGCTCTTCGACTACTACGCCGACGTCGACCACTACGGGCTGCAGAACGCCTGGCAGATCCTCGTCGCCGACTACGTCACGACCGACGACGGCACCGGCATCGTGCACCAGGCCCCCGCATACGGCGAGGAGGACCAGAAGGTGGGCGAGGCCGCCGGCATCCCGGTGATCCTCTCGCTCGACGAGGGCGGCCGGTTCCTCTCGGCGGTGACGGATGTCGCGGGCCTCCTCTGGAGCGACGCGAACAAGCCGCTCACGCAGGTGCTCAAGGCCGAGGGCCGACTGCTCCGCCAGGCGAGCTACGAGCACTCGTACCCGCACTGCTGGCGCTGCCGCAACCCGCTCATCTACAAGGCGGTGTCGAGCTGGTTCATCCGCGTGCCCGACTTCCGCGACCGCATGGGCGAGCTGAACCAGGAGATCACCTGGGTCCCCGAGAACGTCAAGGACGGCCAGTTCGGCAAGTGGGTCGCGGGCGCCCGCGACTGGTCGATCAGCCGCAACCGGTACTGGGGCTCGCCGATCCCCGTGTGGAAGAGCGACGACCCCGAGCACCCGCGCATCGACGTCTACGGCTCGCTCGAGGAGCTCGAGCGCGACTTCGGGGTGCTGCCGCGCAACTCGCACGGCGAGCCCGACCTGCACCGCCCGTTCATCGACGACCTGACCCGCCCGAACCCCGACGACCCCACCGGCAAGAGCACCATGCGGCGCATCCCCGACGTGCTCGACGTGTGGTTCGACTCGGGCTCGATGCCGTTCGCGCAGGTGCACTACCCGTTCGAGAACCAGGAGTGGTTCGACTCGCACAACCCGGCCGACTTCATCGTCGAGTACATCGGGCAGACCCGCGGCTGGTTCTACACCCTGCACGTGCTGTCGACGGCACTGTTCGACCGGCCGGCCTTCGAGAACGTCGTCAGCCACGGCATCGTGCTCGGCAGCGACGGGCAGAAGATGTCGAAGTCGCTGCGCAACTACCCCGACGTCTCCGAGGTCTTCGACCGCGACGGCTCCGACGCCATGCGCTGGTTCCTGATGTCGAGCTCGGTGCTGCGCGGCGGCAACCTCGTCGTCACCGAGGAGGGCATCCGCGAGGGCGTCCGGCAGGTCATGCTGCCGCTGTGGAGCACGTGGTACTTCTTCTCGCTCTACGCCAACACGGCGCGCGAGGGCGGGTACGAGGCGCAGCGGCGCACCGACTCGACCGACGTGCTCGACCGGTACCTGCTCGCGAAGCTGCGCGACCTCGTGGCCGGCGTCACGGCCGACCTCGAGGACTTCGACTCGCCGCTCGCGGCGCAGAAGCTGCGCGACTTCGCCGACGTGCTGACCAATTGGTACGTGCGCCGGTCGCGCGACCGGTTCTGGGCGGGTGTCGGTGAGGACGGCTCGGGTGCCGAGGCGTTCGACACGCTCTTCACGGTGCTCGAGACCTACACGCGCCTCGCCGCGCCGCTACTCCCGCTCGTCACCGAGCAGGTCTGGCGGGGGCTCACGGGCGGCCGCAGCGTGCACCTGGCCGACTGGCCCGACGCCGACGAGTTCCCGGCCGACCCGGCGCTCGTCGCCGCCATGGACGCCGTCCGCGAGATCAGCGGCGCCACCCTCGCGCTGCGCAAGCAGGCTGGTCGCCGCGTGCGCCTTCCGCTCGCGAACCTCACGGTCGTGACGTCGGATGCCGCGGCGCTCGCGCCCTTCGAGGGCATCCTCCGCGACGAGCTCAACGTGAAGTCGGTCGACCTCGTGCCGCTCGACGACTCGAGCGCCGAGGCCTACGGCGTCACGAAGCGGCTCAGCGTCAACGCGCGGGCCGCCGGACCACGCCTCGGCAAGTCCGTGCAGCAGGCGATCCAGGCCGCCCGGTCGGGCGACTGGTCGCTCAACGGCGAGGGCGTCGTGGCCGGCGGCATCGCGCTCGAGCCCGGCGAGTACGACCTCGTGCTCGAGGCCGGCGGCTCGGGCGACGGATCGAACGCGCTCGCACTGCTGTCCGACGGCGGCTTCGTCCTCCTCGACACCGTGACGACGCCCGAGCTCGAGGCCGAGGGCCTCGCGCGCGACGTCGTCCGCGCCGTGCAGGAGGCCCGCAAGGCCGCCGGCCTCGAGGTCGGCGACCGCATCCGCCTCGCCCTCACGCTCGACGCGATCGGCGCCGCCGCGGCATCCGCGCACCACGCGCTCATCGCCCGGGAGACGCTCGCCTCCGAGCTCGACATCGAGACGGCCGCCGACGTGGCGGGCGCCGCGGCGTCGCGTCCGGTCGGCGACGGCTCCGCCCTGCTCGTGGACCTGGAGAAGCTGTGACCGACGCATCCGACGACTTCGAGGCCGCCGAGGCGCGCGACGCGGCCGACGCCGTGTACACCGCGCTCATCGCCCGCGTGGGCGAGGGCTCGCCGCGGCCGAGGCTGGCGCCGACGCGGAGGGCCGTCGAGTTGCTCGGCGACCCGCACCGCGCCGCGCCCGTGATCCACATCACCGGCACGAACGGCAAGACCTCGACCAGCCGCATGATCGAGAGCCTGCTGCGCGCCTCGGGCCTGCGCACCGGCCTGCTCACGAGCCCGCACCTCGAGCGGTTCACCGAGCGCATCCGCATCGACGGCGATCCCATCGCCGACGAGGCCGTCGCCCGCAACTGGGACGAGATCCTCCCGTTCATCGCGATCGTCGACGCCGAGCTCGAGGGCGCGGGCGAGGAACCGCTGACCTTCTTCGAGGTGCTCACGGTGCTCGCGTTCGCGTGCTTCGCCGACGCCCCGGTCGACGTCGTCGTGCTCGAGGTGGGCATGGGCGGCGAGTGGGACTCCACGAACGTGGCCGACGGACAGGTGGCGGTGTTCACGCCGATCCACCTCGACCACCAGTCGCGACTCGGCTCCACGATCACCGAGATCGCGCGCACGAAGTCGGGCATCATCAAGCCAGCGGCATCCGTCGTCAGCGCTCGCCAGCCCGACGCGGCGCTCGAGGTGCTGGAGGACGCGGCCGACCTCACCGAGTCGACGCTCGCGGTCGAGGGCGACGCCTTCGACGTGCTCGAGTCGCGCGTGGCCGTGGGCGGACAACTGGTGTCCATCCGGGGCCTCGCGGGGGAGTACCGCGACATCGCGCTGCCGCTGTTCGGCCGGCACCAGGCCGAGAACGCCGCCGTGGCGATCGCAGCGGTCGAGGCGTTCATCGGCGGCGGGGCCGTGCGCCTCGCCGACGAGGTCGTCGACGGCCTCGCGACGACCACGTCGCCCGGTCGCCTGCAGACGATCGGCACCGAGCCCACGGTCATCGTGGACGCGGCGCACAATCCGCACGGCGCCGCCTCGCTCGTGGCGGCGCTCGAGGAGTACTTCGACTTCGACGAGGTCGTGTTCGTGTTCGGCGTGCTCGCCGACAAGGACGCCGACGGCATCGCCTCGGTGCTCGCCCGCACGGGCGGGGCGTTCCTCGTGACGCGGCCCGATTCCGAGCGGGCCCGCGATGCCGGCGAGGTGGCAGCGTCGATCGCGGCCCGCATCGGGCCCGAGCGCGTGCAGGTCGTCGACCGGCTCGACGACGCGCTCGACGAGGCGCGCGAGTGGGCGTCCGAGGCCCCGAAGCGCGCGGTGGTCGTGACCGGCTCGATCGGGCTCGTCGCCGAGGCGATGGAGATCGCCGCCGACCGCGGCTGGGGTCGCGCATGAGCGGCGGCGTGGACACGCCGGCCGAGCACGAGCCCGGTGCCGACGCCCCGCGTGACCCGGCCGGCGGGCCCGACACGACGGCCGGCGCACCCGGCACCTCGCCCGCGGCCGGCGAGCCGCGCTCGGTGCAGCGCACCCTCGCCTCCATCGTGCTCGCGTTCGAGATCATCGTCGTCTTCCTCGCCGCGCTCGTGATCTGGGGCCTCGCGCCCACCGAGAACGGCACGTTCGACCTGCCGCCGTGGATCGCGCTGGCGGCCGGCGGCGTCGTGATCCTCGGCCTCGTGGCCACCATCGGGCTCCTGCGGTTCAGGTGGGGCTACGGCGTCGGATGGGCCATCCAGGGGCTCATCCTCGCGGCGGGCCTCCTCAATCCGGCGATGTTCTTCGTCGGCGCCATCTTCGGCGGCCTGTGGGCGTACTGCATGGTCGTCGGTGCACGGATCGACCGTGAACGGACGGCATCGGCCGATCCGGGGAAGGAACAGGAATGACGACCCCCATCGAGGAGACCCTCGTGCTCGTGAAGCCCGACGGCGTCGCGCGCAACCTGACGGGCGAGATCCTCCGCCGCATCGAGGCGAAGGGCTACTCCCTCGTCGACATCCGCATGGTGCAGCCCGACCGCGACCTGCTCGCGCAGCACTACGCCGAGCACGAGGGCAAGCCCTTCTACGAGCCGCTGCTGGAGTTCATGCAGTCGGGCCCCGTCGTCGCCATGCGCGTCGCCGGCAACCGCGTCATCGAGGGCTTCCGCATCCTCGGCGGCACCACCGACCCCACGACCGCGGCGCCCGGCTCGATCCGAGGCGACTTCGGCCGCGACTGGGGCCTCCGGGTGCAGCAGAACCTCGTGCACGGCTCCGACTCGGTGGAGTCGGCCGAGCGCGAGCTCGCCCTCTGGTTCGCCTGATCGGATGCCGCGCCGGCCGGGTCGCCCGGCCGGCGCGAGCCCTGGGGGCCTGAGCGGCGGCCCAGGCGGGGTCGACCCGATCGCCTACCCGAAGAGGTTCTGCAGGTCGATCATCACGCGCGGGATCGCATTCATCTGCACCTGCGCCAGCACGATGACGATCGCGTAGCAGACGACCGTGATGAGCGGGATCCACTTGAACCACTCGGCTGCGAGGCGCCGGACGCGTGCCGACGCGGGAATATGACCCTCGCGCAGGTTGTGCAGGGTCACCACCCAGAACGTCGGGATGGTCACCGCCCACGTCAGCATGCACCAGGGGCACAGCACGTCGAGCACGTAGATGCTCTGGGAGATGAGCCAGCCCACGAAGACCAGCGCCCCGGCGACGCCCACGTTGAACCCGATCCAGAACCACCGGGCGAACTGCGCTCCGGCCAGGATCGCCACCGCGATCGTGACGACGACGGGCCAGGCCATCATGCCGATGAACGGATTCGGGAAGCCGAACACCGAGCCCTGCCACGATGCGAGGTTCGTGCTGCAGCCCACGAGCACCCCGACGTTGCAGTTCGGGACGTGCTCGGGATCGGCCAGCACGAGGACCTTCTCGACCGACAGCTCGAACGCGGCGAGCAGGCCCAACGCCCCGGCGATCACGAGGAACACGGCGACCGCGACGGGTCGGGACCGCGGGGGAGTGTCCGGCATGTTCGTATTGTGGCATGCCGTTTCCACACGACCCTGTGAGAGCGTGCGATAATCGAAGGAGTCGCACGGGCCGCGCCCGCCGCGACGCAGACGAAGGCTTTGAGGATGCACCGCATCCGAGTAGGCGGTGAGACGCACCGCGAGACGTGGCGACACAGGCACCCAGCCGGTCGCAGCAGTGAGAAGGATTGGCGGTTCCGCGCAGGGCGCGAGACCGCTCGAGACGAGAACGGAGCGGATGGCGCGGCCGTCCACACCGTCGTAGGAGTGCACCAGAGATGGTGGAAGGCAACGACAACCACACGAACGAACCCGATTCCGGCACCGGCACACCGAAGCGACGCGGCGGCCTGTTCGGGGCCCGACGCAACGGTCGCGGTCGCACGTCCGAGCGCACCGCGCTGAACGGCGAGTCGGCCGTCGACGAGACGTCGCCGTCAGGGCCCGAATCGGATGCCGCTGAGGCGCGCTCGGTCGACGAGCCCGCCGTCGTGGCATCCGAGCGGGTCGAGACCGCACCGGCCGCCGACGCGACCGACGAGGCCGACGACGCGGACGACGCCGCCGACGCGCCCGAGGCGGAGGAGACCGCCGCCGAGGCCGACGCCGAGCCCGAGCCGGCGCCCGAGCCCGCCTCGCCGATCCCCGCGACGCTGACGACGACCTCGCTCATCTTCCACGCGCCGCCCGTGCTCGTTCCCACCGAGCGGCCCGAACGCCCCGAGCGCGGCGACCGCGCCGCCGCCGCTGCCGAGGAGTCCTCGAGCGTGCGCCGCCGCACCCGCCGCCGCAGCGGCGAGGAGGGTCGCCCGTCGGGCGACGAGCCGGCGAACACCGTCGTCAAGGTGCGCAAGCCGCGCGAGCCCGAGCTCATCACCGAGCCGCAGAAGGTCAAGGGCTCGACGCGCCTCGAGGCCAAGAAGCAGCGCCGTCGCGACGGTCGCGACGCCGGTCGCCGCCGTGCGGTCATCACCGAGGCGGAGTTCCTCGCCCGTCGCGAGTCGGTCGACCGCCAGATGGTCGTACGTTCCAAGAGCGGCCGCGTGCAGATCGGCGTGATGGAGGACGGCGTGCTCGTGGAGCACTACGTCGCCCGAAACCAGGACGCGTCGCTCATCGGCAACGTCTACCTCGGGCGCGTGCAGAACGTGCTGCCGAGCATGGAGGCCGCGTTCGTCGACATCGGCCGCGGCCGCAACGCCGTGCTCTACTCGGGTGAGGTCGACTGGGACGCCGCCGCCGAGAACGGCGAGAAGAACCAGCCCCGCCGCATCGAGCTCGCCCTGAAGCCGGGCGACCGCGTGCTCGTGCAGGTCACGAAGGACCCGGTGGGCCACAAGGGCGCCCGCCTCACCAGCCAGGTCTCGCTGCCCGGCCGCTACCTCGTGTACGTGCCGAACGGCTCGATGAACGGCATCAGCCGCAAGCTGCCCGACACCGAGCGCGCGCGCCTCAAGAAGATCCTCAAGGAGGTGCTGCCCGACAACGTCGGCGTCATCGTGCGCACCGCCGCCGAGGGCGCCACCGAGGAGCAGCTCACGCTCGACGTGAACCGTCTCATCGCGCAGTGGGCCGACATCTCGACCCAGCTCGAGAAGGTGCAGGCGCCCGCGCTGCTGCACTCCGAGCCCGACCTGCTGATCAAGATCGTCCGCGACGTCTTCAACGAGGACTTCCAGAAGATGATCATCTCGGGCGACGACGCGCGCGAGACGATCGAGCGCTACCTGCGCGCCGTGGCGCCCGACCTCCTCGAGCGCGTCGAGGCGTACACAGGCGAGCGCGACGCGTTCGACGAGTTCCGCATCACCGAGCAGATCGAGAAGGCCCTCGACCGCAAGGTCTGGCTGCCGTCGGGCGGGTCGCTCATCATCGACCGCACCGAGGCGATGACGGTCGTCGACGTGAACACCGGCAAGTTCGTGGGCTCGGGCGGCAACCTCGAGGAGACCGTCACCAAGAACAACCTCGAGGCGGCTGAAGAGATCGTGCGGCAGCTCCGGCTCCGCGACATCGGCGGCATCATCGTCGTCGACTTCATCGACATGGTGCTCGAGTCGAACCGCGACCTCGTGCTGCGGCGCCTCGTCGAATGCCTCTCGCGCGACCGCACGAAGCACCAGGTCGCCGAGGTCACGTCGCTCGGCCTCGTGCAGATGACCCGCAAGAAGCTCGGCCTCGGCCTCCTCGAGTCGTTCAGCGAGCCCTGCGAGGTGTGCGCCGGCCGCGGCATCATCGTGCACCACGAGCCGATCATGAAGCACCGTGCGCCGCAGCAGCAGGTCGAGCGCCGTCGCGGTCGCGGCGGCGGCGGCGGCAACCAGCCGCAGCAGCAGCCCGCCGAGGCCAAGGCGCACACGGGCACGCACGCGATCACCGAGGACGTCAAGCACGCCCTCGCCCAGATCGCCGCGTCGACCATCCCGCACGCCGACCACAAGCCGGCGACGGATGCCGCGCCCGCCGCCTCGGGCGGCGAGGCCGCGTCGCCCGCAGCCGAGCCGGCCCGCGAGGCCGCGGTCGCCGCCGCGACGACCGACGCTGCGCCTGCCGAGGCGACGGCCGCGTCGAGCGGACGCGAGTCGCAGCCGTCCTCGGGCGGACGCCGTCGCGGACGTCATCGCCGCGTGTCGCAGGAGCAGGGTCCGGCCGAGGTCTCGGCGACCGCTGCACCCGAGCAGGCCGAGTCCGGTGCGCCCGAGCGGGCCGCACGCGAGTCCGCGCCCGCTGCCGAGCCCGCCGCGGCATCCGAGTCGCCTCGCGTCGACCTCGACCTGCCGCCCGTCGCGCCGGCCGAGCGACGTCGCACTGTGCGGGCCGCCGAGGCCGAGGGGCTCCTCGACTCGGTGCTCGACGCGCTGCCCGCCCCGAAGAAGGCCGGCGAGGGACGATCCCGCAGCCGTCGCGTCTCGACCGCGGCGCTCAGCACCGCCGGCGGACCGCCCGTGATCACTCGCGCCGACGGCACGACCGCGGGGGAGCGCCAGGAGTAGGCCCGACCCGGCTGCGGCGCTCGCGCACCGTCAGCCGTGGTGCCGGTCGGGCCCGCCCCGTCCGTGCCGCTCGCGCGGCGTGACCCGCAGTCCGCTCGCCGCGAGCCGGCGCACGAGCTCGCGCGGCGAGACGGGCTCGGCGCCCGCGGCCACGAGCTCGTCCCACCGCTCGACGGGGACGTCGTAGTGGTCGAGGTCGAAGGCGCGCGCCGGCACCCCGTTGCGCTCGGCGAAGGCGCGCAGCTCGGCGACCGAGCGGTCGCTCACGAGGTGCGCCCAGACCGTGCCGTGCTTCGGCCAGAGCGGCGTGTCGATGAGCACGGTCATGGGCCCGATCCTACGCGCGGGTGCGCGCGACGCGCCGGGTGACGCGCGTTTGACCGGCCCCGGGGCATCCGGTAGACTCGACCGCTGGTGCCACCGGCTTATCCCGGTGTGCCCGCACAGTTTTCTGGCAGTGACGACCCTCCATCCCGCTGGGGTCCCGCGCAGTGACATCCCATCAGACACCGGAGCCCCGGCTCCCCAGAGATAGGTACGAGTAGTGGTTTACGCAGTAGTGCGCGCCGGCGGTCGGCAGGAGAAGGTCGAAGTCGGCACCATCGTGACGATGGACCGGATCAAGGCGGACAAGGACGGCAACGTCCAGCTCACGCCGGTCCTCTTCGTCGACGGCGACAAGATCACCTCCGACGCCAAGTCGCTCGCGAAGATCACGGTCACGGCCGAGGTCCTGAACGACCTCCGCGGTCCCAAGATCGTGATCCAGAAGTTCAAGAACAAGACCGGCTACAAGAAGCGCCAGGGCCACCGTCAGGAGCTCACGCGCGTCAAGATCACCGGCATCAAGTAGCAGCGGCCCCCAAGGAGAAGCAGACATGGCACACAAAAAGGGAGCGAGCTCCACTCGCAACGGTCGTGACTCGAACGCGCAGCGCCTCGGCGTGAAGCGCTTCGGCGGTCAGGTCGTCAGCGCGGGCGAGATCCTCGTCCGCCAGCGCGGCACCCACTTCCACCCGGGTGCGGGCGTCGGTCGCGGTGGCGACGACACGCTCTTCGCGCTCGAGGCCGGCGCCGTGCAGTTCGGCACCAAGGGCGGCCGCAAGGTCGTCAACATCGTGGCGGCCGGCGAATAGTCGACCGATCGGTCGTGTGAGGGCGGGCTTCGGCTCGCCCTCACGCATTTCCCAGAGCAACAGGAGGGCAGCGGCATGGTCAGCTTCGTCGACCGCGTGACGTTGTTCGTGCGCGCCGGGCACGGCGGCAACGGGTGCGTCTCGGTGCGCCGCGAGAAGTTCAAGCCGCTCGCCGGTCCCGACGGCGGCAACGGCGGGCACGGCGGTGACATCGTGCTTGTCGCCGACCCCCAGGTCACGACCCTCCTGGCGTATCACGGGCGGCCGCACCGCTCGTCGGACAACGGCCAGCCCGGCATGGGCGACAACCGCTCGGGCGCCGCCGGCGAGACGCTCGAGCTCCCCGTGCCCGTCGGCACGGTCGTGAAGGACGAGGAGGGCGTCGAGCTCGCCGACCTCGACCAGCCCGGCCTGCGGTTCGTCGTCGCACCGGGCGGTCTCGGCGGCCTCGGCAACGCGGCACTCGCGAGCACGAAGCGCAAGGCGCCCGGCTTCGCATTGCTCGGCACGCCCGGCTACGAGGGCGAGGTCGCCCTCGAGCTCAAGACCATCGCGGATGTCGCACTCGTCGGCTTCCCGTCGGCGGGCAAGTCGAGCCTCATCGCCGCCCTCTCCGCCGCACGGCCGAAGATCGCGGACTACCCGTTCACCACGCTGCATCCGAACCTCGGCGTCGTGCAGGCGGGCGACCACCGCTACACCGTCGCCGACGTGCCCGGGCTCATCGAGGGCGCGAGCGAGGGCAAGGGCCTCGGCCTCGAGTTCCTCCGCCACGTCGAGCGATGCTCCGCGCTCCTGCACGTCATCGACTGCGCCACGCTCGAGCCCGGCCGCGACCCCGTCAGCGACCTCGACGTGATCCTCGCCGAGCTCGCCGCGTATCCCGTGCCCGAGGGCCAGGTGCCGCTCTTCGACCGCCCGCAGCTCATCGCGCTGAACAAGGTCGACGTGCCCGAGGCCCGCGAGCTGGCCGACTTCGTGCGCCCCGAGTTCGAGGCGCGCGGCTACCGCGTGTTCGAGATCTCGACCGTGAGCCACGAGGGCCTCCGCCAGCTCGGCTTCGCCCTCGGCGAGCTCGTCGACGAGGCCCGTGCGGCCGCCGCCGCGGCTCCCGCTCCCGAGCGCATCGTGATGCGGCCGAAGGCCGTCGACGAGGCCGGGTTCGTCGTGCGCCCCGAGGGCGGCAGCTACGGCACCATCTATCGCGTGCTGGGCGCGAAGCCCGAGCGCTGGGTCGCCCAGACCGACTTCACCAACGACGAGGCCGTCGGCTACCTCGCCGACCGGCTGGCCCGCCTCGGCGTCGAGGACGAGCTGGTGCGCGCCGGCGCGATCGCCGGGTCGACGGTCGTCATCGGAGCCGGCTCGGGCGTCGTGTTCGACTGGGAGCCCACGCTCACGTCGACGGCCGAGCTCATCACCGCGCCGCGCGGCACCGACGTGCGTCTCGACGACAACCGCCGCGCGACGCGCGCCGAGCGCCGCAGCGAGTACCACGAGCGCATGGACGCGAAGGCCGAGGCCCGCGCCGAGCTGCAGCGCGAGCGCGAGGCCGGCCTGTGGGCCGAGGACATGGACGACGACGCGATCGGACCTGCCGATCCCGGTACGGAGGACGACGACCGGTGACCCCGCGCACGCGCGCCGACATCCCGAACGCCCGTCGCATCGTCGTGAAGGTGGGCTCGTCGTCCATCAGCGGCGAGAACGCCGGCCAGATCGGCCCGCTCGTCGACGCCCTCGCCGCGTCGCACGAGCGCGGCACCGAGGTGGTGCTCGTCTCGTCGGGCGCGATCGCCACGGGCATGCCGTACCTGAGGCTCGAGGAACGGCCCAACGACCTCGCGACGCAGCAGGCCGCGGCATCCGTGGGTCAGAACCTGCTCGTGTTCCGCTACCAGGACTCGCTCGACCGCTACGGCATCGTCGCGGGCCAGGTGCTGCTCACCGCAGGCGACCTCGAGCACGCGACGCCGCGCTCCAATGCGCAGCGCGCCATGGACCGGCTCCTCGCCCTGCGCATCCTGCCCATCGTCAACGAGAACGACACCGTGGCGACGCACGAGATCCGGTTCGGCGACAACGACCGGCTCGCCGCGATGGTGGCCGAGCTCATCGGGGCCGACCTGCTCGTGCTGCTCTCCGACGTCGACGCGCTCTACACGAAGCCGCCGCACCTCGAGGGCGCCGAGCGCATCGACCACGTGCCGTTCGGCGACCCGCTCGCGGGGGTCGAGATCGGGACGATCGGTCGCGCCGGCGTCGGCACCGGAGGAGCGGAGACCAAGGTCTCGGCCGCCCGGATCGCCGCGGAGTCGGGTGCCGCGGTGCTCATCACCGCCACGCCGCTCGTGTCGCAGGCGCTCACGGGCGCCGAGGTGGGCACCTGGTTCGACGCGGCCCCCGTTCGTCACACGGCCGGGGCGTAGGCCGCGCTCACCTAGGCTGGTGCCATGGAGCACCCCGACCTCGACACGACGGTGATCGACGCGCGGCTCGCCGCCGCGAAGGAGGCGTCGTACCGGCTCGCGCGGGCAACGACGGCCGAGAAGGATGCCGCGCTCGAGCAGGTCTCGGTCCTGCTGCGCGAGCGCACCGCCGAGATCATCGCCGCCAACGCCCGCGACCTCGAGGCGGGCGACGAGGCCGGCCTCTCCAGCGGACTCCTCGACCGCCTCGCCCTCGACGAGCGCCGCGTGGGCGCCCTGGCCGACGCCGTGCTCGAGGTCATCGCGCTCACCGACCCGATCGGCGACACCGTGAGCGGCCGTTCGCTGCCGAACGGCGTCCGGATCGACCAGGTGCGGGTGCCGCTCGGCGTCGTCGGCGCGATCTACGAGGCGCGTCCCAACGTGACGATCGACATCGCCGTGCTCGCGCTGAAGAGCGGCAACGCGGTCGTGCTGCGCGGCGGCACCGCCGCCGAGCAGACCAACCACGTGCTCCTCGGCGTGCTGCGCGATGCGCTCGAGTCCGTGGGCCTCCCCGCCGACGGCGTGCAGACGGTCGACGACTTCGGCCGCGCCGGCGCGCGCCACCTCATGCAGGCCCGCGATTACGTCGACGTGCTCATCCCGCGCGGCAGCGCAGGGCTCATCCGCGCGGTCGTCGACGAGGCGAAGGTGCCCGTCATCGAGACGGGAGCCGGCGTCGTGCACATGTTCCTCGACGCATCCGCCCGCGAGGACTGGGCGGTCGAGCTCGTGCACAACGCGAAGGTGCAGCGGCCGAGCGTCTGCAACGCGCTCGAGACGCTGCTCGTGCACCGCGACGCCGCCGAGCGGCTGCTGCCGGCGGTGCTCGACCGGCTCGAGGCATCCGGCGTCACCGTGCACGCCGACGAACGCGTGCACGCCCTGCGACCTGAGACCGTGCCCGTGACCGACGAGGACTGGGCGACCGAGCACATGAGCCTCGACCTCTCGGTGGGCATCGTCGACTCGATGGACGACGCGCTGCGCCACATCCGCCGCTACTCCACCAAGCACACCGAGTCGATCGTCACGAACGACCTCGGCAACGCCGAGCGGTTCCTGAACGAGGTGGATGCCGCGGCGGTCATGGTGAACGCGTCGACGCGGTTCACCGACGGCGCGGAGTTCGGATTCGGCGCTGAGGTCGGCATCTCGACGCAGAAACTGCATGCCCGAGGGCCCATGGGCCTGCCCGAGCTCACGAGCACGAAGTGGATCGTGCGCGGCGCCGGGCACGTGCGCGCCTGACCTCGCTAGACTGTCACGAGCAACACCCGCAGGATGGAAAGGAACGGCGAATGAGCCTCACGACCGCAGTGCTGACCGGCACGGTGCTGACCGAGACGGTGCACGCGAGGGAGCTCCCCGTGGAGGCGTGGGTCTACGGACTCGTGGCGCTCATCATCTTCGCCGCCCTGGCCTTCGTCACGGCGTCGTACCGCGACGTCGCGAACCGGCACCGGTCCAAGGCCGAGGCCTACGCGGCCCGCCACGGCGGGGGCGAGCACGGCGGCCACTGAGGTCGCGCCATGAGCGGCGGGAGCGGCCGACCACGCATCGGCGTGATGGGCGGCACGTTCGATCCGATCCACCACGGCCACCTGGTCGCGGCCAGCGAGGTCGCCCAGTCGTACGGGCTCGACGAGGTCGTCTTCGTGCCGACGGGGGAGCCGACGTACAAGTCGGTGGTCACGCCGGCCGAGCACCGCTACCTCATGACGGTCATCGCGACCGCGTCGAACCCGCGCTTCACCGTCAGCCGCGTCGACATCGATCGCGGCAAGCCGACGTTCACGATCGACACCCTCCGCGACATCCGTCGCGAGCGCCCCGAGGCGGAGCTCTTCTTCATCACGGGTGCCGATGCGATCGCCCAGATCCTCAGCTGGCGCGACGTGGAGGAGCTCTGGGAGCTCGCCCACTTCGTGGCTGTGAGTCGTCCGGGACATGACCTGTCCGTTTCGGGTTTGCCGGAGCAGGACGTAAGCTTGCTGGAGGTCCCGGCACTGGCGATCTCGTCGACCGACTGCCGAGACCGGGTACGCCGGGGTTTCCCGGTGTGGTACTTGGTGCCTGATGGGGTCGTCCAGTACATCTCCAAGCACCACCTCTATCGGAGTGTCGAATGACGTCGTCGCAGGAACCGCCGCTGACGCGGCGAGAGATGCGAGAACGCGAACGCCTGCTCGAGCAGCAGGCGGCTTCGTCGACCCCTGACGCCCCGCCCGCCCCGGCCTCCGCGCCGCAGGCTCCGCCTGCGCAGCCGCAGGCGCAGGTGCCGCCGCCCGACTACACGGCGCCTCGTCCGGCGGGCGGGTTCGCCGACCCGTCGTCGCCGTTCGGCGGTTCGATCGCGTCGCCGCCCTCGGCTGCGCCCGGCAGCCCGTACCCGCCGCAGTTCGACCCCACCGCCTCCGCCCCGCCGCGCCAGGAGCCCGTGCCCGAGCCCTCGACGCCCGAGCGCACGCTCACGCGCCGTGAGCTGCGGGCGATGCTCGACGCGCATGCGGCGGGCGAGTTCCACGACCTGGACATCTTCGACGACCTCGGGCCCGAGACGCCCTCCGCGTCGGTCCCCGCACCCGCGGCGCCCGCTCCTGCGGCTCCGATGCCGAGCGCGGCGTCGAACCCGTTCGGCCAGCCGCCGGCGCCGACGCGCGCCCCCGCACCGCACCAGGTCGCGGATGCCGCCATCGCCGACGAGTCCGCCGCCGCCCCCAAGCCGGTGGGACACTGGACGTCGCAGCTCGACGCTCCGATCGAACGAGCCGAGCCGTTCGACCAGCTGCTGTCGCGCGGCGGCATCAGCCACGGCGTCCCGACGACCACCAACGCGCTCATCCTGCCCAACCTGCCCGATCAGGGCCCGATGAGCGACGCGCTCGCGAAGAGCGGCGAGGTCATCGTGACCGGCTCGATCGACCTGCCCCGCAGCTTCGGCGCGACGGGCGTGCATCCCAGCCAGATCGACTCCTCCGACGTCGACCGACTGTTCGACCAGGTCGAGGACGGCGCGGGCGTCGGCGCCCCCGTCGCGGCCACGCGGGCGATCAGCACCCAGAACAATGCACGCGCCATGATGGCGCCCCCGAAGAAGGAGGGCATGAACGTTCCGCTCGTGCTCGCCGTCACGGCCGGCGTGCTCGCCCTCGGCGTCGTCGCCACCCTCATCATCGGCGCGGTCGCCGGCCTGTTCTGATCGGCCGCGTCATCACCAGCTACCGGAAGTGAGCGTATGACCGCATCCGACCAGGCACTCGACTCGCTCGCCCTCGCGGCGCGCGCGGCCGACTCGAAGGGCGGCGAGGACCTCGTCGCCCTCGACGTGTCGGTGCCGCTGCCCTTCGCCGACGTGTTCCTCATCGTCACCGGCACGTCCGAGCGCAACGTGATCGCGATCGCCGACGAGGTCGAGGACGTGCTCCGCAAGGCCGGCGCCAAGACGCACCGCCGCGAGGGCCACGACGCCGGACGATGGGTGCTGCTCGACTTCGGCGACCTCGTCGTGCACGTCTTCCACCGCGAGGAGCGGCTGTACTACGGTCTCGAACGCCTGTGGCTGGACTGCCCGGTGCTGCCGGTCGCGCCGCTGCTCGCGGCGGGAAGCGGCAGCTCCTCGAGCTGAGCTCGGGGCATCCGCGGCATCCGTCGGCTGAGCACCGCTCGATTTCATCGGAGGGCCCCGGCTGGTGTAAGCTCAATTCGTTGCCCCGAACGGGGCGCACGGGTCTGTGGCGCAGCTGGTAGCGCACCTGCATGGCATGCAGGGGGTCAGGGGTTCGAGTCCCCTCAGATCCACCACTTGAACGGAATGGCCGGCTGCGGAAGCGCCGGCCATCGTCGTATCCGGGGACTGCGCAGACACCCGGCGAGCCCGCGTTAGGCTCGAACCGTGGACCTCCGAGACATCCCGCTCACGACCATCGACGGCGAGACGACGACCCTGGCCGAGTACGACGACCGCGTCGTGCTGGTGGTGAACGTCGCCTCGCGGTGCGGGCTCCCGCCGCAGTACGAGAAGCTCGAGGCGCTGCAGCGCGAGTACGGCGACCGCGGCTTCACCGTGCTCGGCTTCCCCTGCAACCAGTTCGCCGGCCAGGAGCCGGGCAGCTCCGAGGACATCAAGTCGTTCTGCTCGATGACCTACGGCGTGACGTTCCCGCTCATGGCCAAGGTGAAGGTCAACGGGCGCAAGCGGCATCCGCTCTACGTCGAGCTCACGAAGGTGCCGGATGCCGCGGGCAAGGCCGGGCGGGTGACCTGGAACTTCGAGAAGTTCGTGCTGCTCCCCGACGGCGAGGTCGCCCGGTTCCGTCCGAACGTGCAGCCCGACGACCCCGCGGTGCTCGCGGTCATCGAGCGAGGCCTTGCGGAGGCCGCGGCCGCCTGACGCGCGAGGGAGTTCGGGCGGCGCGTTTCCTTGACCCCTTCGCCGGGCCGACCCACAATTGGGGGGTCCGGCAATGCACGGGAAGCGGGGGAGCCATGACCGACGCGTACTCACGTCAGATCGTCGACCAGGGGGCGCAGGCCGGCTATCCGGCCCAGCAGCCCGATGACACCGTGGTGATGCCCGCGGGTCCCCAGCCCGAATCCGGCGGCGGGTCCTCGCAGCGCTCGTCGTCGCGCGTGTGGAGTCGCGACCTGCGGTTCATGCTCGTAGTGCTCGTGGGCATCGTCGTGCTCTTCCTCGCGTTCGCGCTGCTCATCGCGTTCAGCCCGACTGGCGCCGCGATCAGCGCGCTCGCGGTCATCGCCGCGCCGATCGCCACGATGGTCGCCGCCTACTACGGGATCTCGCTGGCGCTGCGTCAGGTCGCCGACGCCCGGGCCACCGCCGAGGCCGCAGAAGAGCGCGCACGCGCCGCTGAGGCGAGCGCGCGCGACTCCGACTCGTGGGCGGCGCAGATGGAGTCCGGCCTCCGGGTCGCAGTCGCCAAGCTGCGTGCAGCCGGCGAGAGCACGCGCGACGTCGAACGCGCAGCGGGCACGCCCGACGACTTCTTCTGATCCCCTGATCGACGGATGCCGCGGCGGCCGCCTCGAGCCCGACGCCGCGGCATCCGCCTGCCCGGCGACGTTCGGCCGGGCTCAGCCGGGGCAGCCGGACCTCGTCAGAGGTCGGCGAGCACCGACACCGGACGCTCGATGCAGCGGGCGACGAAGGTGAGGAACCCTGCCGCCTCGGCGCCGTCGCAGACGCGATGGTCGAACGAGAGCGTGAGCTCGGTCACCGTGCGAACGGCCAGCGCGCCGTCGACGACCCACGGCCGCTCGACGAGGCGCCCGATGCCGAGCATGCCCGCCTCGGGGTGGTTGATGATCGCCGCGGAGCCGTCGACGCCGAGCGTGCCGTAGTTGTTCAGCGTGAAGGTGCCGCCGGTGAGCGCCGAGGGCGGGAACGCGCCCGACGCCGCCTCCTCGCTGCGCGCGCCGATCGCGTCGCGCAGCTCGCGCAGCGACATCCGGCCCGCGCCGTGCACCACCGGCACGAGCAGGCCGCGCGGCGTCTGCGCGGCGATGCCGAGGTTCACGTCGCCGTGCAGCACGATCTCGTCGCGCTCGGCGTCGAAGCTCGAGTTGAGCAGTGGATGCCGCGCCAGCCCGGCCACGACGAAGCGCGCCACGAGCGCCGTGACGCCGAAGCGCTCTCCGGTCGCCTCCTGCAGCTGCCGGCGCGCCGCGAGCAGCTCGGTCGCGTCGACGTCCATCCAGACGGTCGCCTCGGGGATCTCGCGGCGCGACCGCGAGAAGTGCGCCGCGGCGGCGCGTCCCATCCGGTCGAGCGGCACGCGGCGGTCGCCGGCGGGCTCGGACGTCGGGGCTGCGGATGCCGCCGGCTCGCGCTCGGGCGTCGCGGGCTGGGTGGCCGTCGTCCCGGGCGCGGCCGTCGTCCTGCCCTCGAGTTCCTGCACGTACGCCTCGACGTCGCGGCGCCTCACGAGGTGGTCGGGGCCGGAACCGTCGAGCTGGCTCGCGTCGAAGCCGTGCTCGCGGGCGATCCGCCGCACGATCGGTGAGACGACGGGGGAGCGGCGTGCGGGGTCCAGGCGCGCGGGCGCCGGCCCGGTCGCGGTGCGGCCGGCGCTGCCGGGCCCGCCCGAGCCACCTGCGCCGCCTGCGACCGTGCCGGCAGGACGCCGACGGCGGCCGAACCGCGTCGGTGCAGCGGCCGAGCGCTTCGTCGCGGTCGTCGCCTTCGTGCCGTAGCCGATGAGCACCGCGCCCGACTCCTCGGAGGCGGCCTCGGTGGGCACGGCGATGCCGGGCTCGGCGGCGACCGGTGCCGGCGCGGCATCCGTCGACGCCTCAGGCGCGGCATCCGATGCGACCTCGGCGCCGACCGGGGCGAGCGTCATGAGCACGTCGCCCGCGTGCAGCACCTGGCCGACCTCGCCGCCGAGCGTCTCGACGACGCCGGCGAACGGCGTGGGCAACTGCACCACGGACTTCGCGGACTCGAGCTCGACGACGGGCTGGTCGATGCCGACCTCGTCGCCCGGCGCGACGAGCCAGGCGACGACCTCGGCCTCGGTGAGGCCCTCGCCGAGGTCGGGGAGGATGAAGTCGCGGCCCATCAGTCGTCCCACTCCCACGTGTCGAGCGCGGCGAGCACGCGGTCGGGCGTCGGCAGGTGGTACTCCTCGAGCTTCGGCGACGGGAACGGGATGTCGAAGCCGGTGATGCGCAGCACGGGCGCCGAGAGCCAGTGGAAATTGCGTTCGGTCACCCGGGCCGCGACCTCGGCGCCGTAGCCGCCGAACTGCGCGGCCTCGTGGATCACGGCGGCCCGCGAGGTCTTGCGTACGGATGCCCCGACGGTCTCGTCGTCGAAGGGGGAGAGGCTGCGCAGGTCGACGACCTCGATCGACAGGTCCTCGGCCGCGGCGGCGTCGGCCGCCTCGAGGGCGGTGCGGACGGTCGGTCCGTAGGCGAGGAGCGTTGCGTCGGTGCCCTCCCGCACCACGACGGCGCGGTCCATCGGCGCGGTGCGCACGGGCAGCGACATCTCGGCCTTCGACCAGTAGCGGCTCTTCGGCTCCATGAACACGACGGGGTCGTCGCTCTCGATCGCCTCGCGCAGCATCGAGTACGCGTCGGCGGGGTTGGAGGGCATCACGACCGTGAGGCCGGGCGTCGACGTCCAGTACGCCTCCGAGGAGTCGGAGTGGTGCTCGACGCCGCCGATCGCGCCGGCGCAGGGGATGCGCACGACCATGGGCAGTGTCATCCGGCCCTTCGTGCGGTTCCGCATCTTCGCGACGTGCGAGACCATCTGCTCGAACGCGGGATAGCTGAACGCGTCGAACTGCATCTCGACGACCGGCCGCATGCCGTACATGGCCATGCCCACCGCGGTGCCGACGATGCCGGACTCGGCCAGCGGCGAGTCCCAGATGCGGTCCTCGCCGAAGCGCTCCTGGAGGCCGTCGGTGACGCGGAACACGCCGCCGAGCGGACCGACGTCCTCGCCGTAGACGACGACGCGGTCGTCGGCCTCCATGGCGTCGCGGAGCGCGGCGTTGAGCGCGCCGGCCATCGTGAGCTGCGTGGGCGCGGATGCCTCGGGGGCGTCGGGCTTGGTCGACGTCGCGGTCATCGGGCGGCTCCGGCGTGGTCGGCGGCGTGCATCGCGGCGTCGGCGAGCTCGGCCTCGAGGCGGGCACGCTGCTCGAGGAGCGAAGCGCGCTCCCGGTCGTACACGTGGTCGAACAGCTCGAGCGGGTCGAGCTCGGCCTCGGCGGTCATGACCTCGCGCGTGTGCGCGGCGACCGCCTCTGCGGCATCCGCGATCTCGGCACGTGCCGCCTCGCTCAGCGCGCCCTCGGAGACGAGGTACTTCTCGAGGCGCTCGATCGGATCGCGGCGCTTCCAGTGCTCGACGTCGCGGGAGTGGCGGTAGCGCGTCGGGTCGTCGGAGTTCGTGTGCGCCTCGATCCGGTAGGTGAGGCCCTCGATGAGGGTCGGTCCGCCACCGGCGCGGGCGCGCTCGACCGCGGCGTGCGTCACCGCGTACATGGCCGCGACGTCGTTGCCGTCGACGTGGTAGCCGGGCATGCCGTAGCCGACGGCCTTGTCGGCGAGGGTGACGGCGCGCGTCTGCCGCGACACCGGCGTCGAGATGGCGAAGCCGTTGTTCTGGATCAGGAAGACGGTCGGCGTCTGCCAGACCGCCGCGAAGTTGAACGCCTCGTGCGCATCGCCCTCGCTCGTGGCGCCGTCGCCGAGGTACGTCATCGTCACGATCGGGTCCTGCCGAAGCCGGGCGGCGTGCGCGAGCCCCACCGCGTGCAGCGCCTGCGTCGCGAGCGGCGTCGCCTGCGAGGCCGTGCGGTGGGCGTGCTGGTCGTAGCCGTTGTGCCAGTCGCCGCGGAAGGAGGCGAGGATGCCGCCGGGCTCGATCCCGCGGGTCAGCAGCGCGATGCTGTCGCGGTAGGTCGGGAAGAACCAGTCGCGCGCCTCGATCGCCGAGATGGCACCGATCTCGCAGGCCTCCTGGCCGTACGCGGAGGGGTAGGTGGCCAGGCGTCCCTGCTTCGTGAGGGCGGTGACCTGCACGTCGAATCGGCGTGCGACGACCATGCGCCGATACAGCTCGACGAGCGTCTCGACGTCGGGCAGCTCGAAGCCGCCGGCGGCCGCGCCGTGCACCGCGTGGCCGGCGTTGTCGAGCAGCCGGATCGGTTTCTCGGACGGGAGGGCGCGGACGCTGTGGTGCTCGACATTGAGGCTCATACGGCCATGGTGCGCCCATCGCGAGGCGCTCGCTGGGCGTCCCGGACAAGCGTGAACGAACGGCACTGCCAGCGTGAAACGGTTGCCGTTCGTCCGCCGAGACGGGGCTCAGGTGCGCCAGATGTCCAGGGTCTGCGCGGGCGGATGTCCGTCGAGTTCGGCGAGGATCAGGTGCGACCGCGTGGACACCACGCCCGGCATGTCGTGGATGTCGCGGAGGATCGCCTGGCTGAGCTGCTCGTGGTCGGGCGCGCTCACCGTGAGCATGATGTCGATGTCGCCCGACACGGCCTGCACCTTCTCGACGAAGGGGAGGGTGGCGAGCTTCGCGGCGATCTGCTCCCACGACACCTCGCCGATGCGCACGACGACGAGCGCGGAGATGTTCAGGCCGATCGCCTTGCGGTCGATCTGCGCGCCGAAGCCCGTGATCACGCCGCGCTTCTGCAGCTGCTGCACGCGGTTGTGGGCGGCCGTGCGGGAGATGTGCACGCGCTCCGCGAGCGTGCGGACGGAGAGACGACCGTCCCGGCTGAGCTCCGCGACGATGCGCCGATCGATGCTGTCGAGCGGCTCGTTCCGGTGCGGTGCTGGCTGGGTCATCGTCGTCCTCGGTGCTCAAGCCCAGCGTAGCGGCTGCGACGCCTCGTGCGACGGAGGGATGCGCGCATCGGGGCGTGCCTCACGGCCCGGGGGAGCAGCGGCCAGACGGCGCCGATGCCGCGGATCCACCCGTTCGCGACGCGCTCCGCGCGCGGCGTCCAGCGGAAGCCGTAGGCCTCGCGGACGGGCGCCGGCAGGAGCGCTGCAGTGAGGAGCCGGACGGGGGCGAGCAGCGGCGTCGCGCCGACCGGAAAGCCGGCCTGCCGCGACAGCAGCGCGCGTGCGACCGCCCGGGCCTCATCGCCCACCGCCAGCCGCTCGGCGCGATCGGCCCACCAGGCGTCGAACTCGGCTCGCGTCTCGGGCCAGCCCTCGCGCGTCGCCTGGAGGCGGTGGCCCACGGCGGCGTACCCGCGCACGATCGCGTCGCCCGTCGCCTCGTCGACCGGACCCCAGAGCCGTTCCCGCAGCTCGAGCGCCACCGCCGCGAGCGTCGAGGCCACCCAGCGCTGCGCATCCGCGTCGAACGCGCTGTAGGCCGGGCGCCCGTCGCCGGCGGCGGCGCGCACGGGCACGTGCGCCGCGTTGACCGCCCGCACCGCGGCACGCATCGTCTCCTCGTCGCCGAAGCCGATCGCGTAGATGTAGTCGAGGGTGCCGAAGAGCCGATCGAGCGGGCGCGTGCGGAAGTCGCTGTGCCGCACCACGCCGTGGGCGATCCGGGGATCGGCCAGCTGCAGGAGGAGGGCGGCGCCACCGCCGAGCAGCAGCACGCCCTCCGCGCCGTGGCGGCGGAACACCTCGAGCTCGTCCTGGTCGCGCATCCGTACCAGTCTGGACTGCGCGGGCGGGCGTCTCGTACCGACCGGCCGGTCAGTACCAGTTGACCGCTTCGGAATGCGCCCATGCGGCGCACGGCGAGCCGTAGCGGGCGTCGATGTAACCGAGGCCCCAGTTGATCTGCGTGGCCGCGTTCGTGCGCCAGTCGGCTCCGGCGCTCGCCATCTTGCTGCCGGGCAGCGACTGGGGGATGCCGTAGGCGCCGCTCGAGGCGTTGTAGGCGTTCGCGCGCCAGCCCGACTCCCGCGTCCAGAGCAGGTCGAGGCACCGGAACTGGTCCGAGCCCCAGCCGTATGCCGCCATGCGGCTCGCGGCGTACGCCTTCGCCGCCGCCCGGTCGACGACCACGCCCGGCGGTGGCGGCCCGCTGCTGCCGCCGCCCGACGCCCCGGCCGCTGCGGCGGCGGCAGCCGCGGCCGCACGGGCGGCCTGCTCCTGGGCGACCTGCTCGCCGATCCGGTACTGCCGCTCGAGCTCGACCGTGCGGTCGCGCAGGCTCGCGAGCTGGGCGTAGAGCGTATCGAGCACGGCCTGCTGCTCGACCACGCGCGCCTCTGCCGCCTCATGCGCCGCCTCCGCCTCTGCGGCGGCCGCCTCGGCCTCCGCGGCGAGTCGCGTCCGCTCGGACTCCGCGACGTCCGCCTGCTCGCTCAACGCCGCGGCATCCGCTCGCGTGGCCTTCGCCTGTGCGGCGACCCCGCCGTAGAGGTCGGCGAGCTGCGCGGCGCGGGAGAGCCCCATGAGCAGGTCGGACGCGCTGCCGTCGTCGAAGAAGAGCCGCAGTCCCACGTCCGCGCCGCCCGAGCGGGCGAGCACCGCGCTCACGCGTCCGAGGCGGGCGGCGGATGCCTCGGCCTCGGCCGTGGCGGCGTCGGCCGCCGCGCGCAGGGTCGTCGCCCGCGTCTCCGCGGCGGCGCGCGCCGACTCGGCTGCAGCGGATGCCGCGGCGGCCTCGACGGCGGCGTCGCCGAGGCGCCCGGCCTCGGCCTCGAGCTCGTCGACGAACGCGGTGATCCGCGTCGCCTCGGCCTCGCGGGTCGTCACGTCGGCCTTCGCGGCCTGGACCTCGTCCCAGGTCGGATAGTCCTCGGCGGCGGCCGGCACGGTGGGCAGGGCGAGCATGGCGAGCACCACCGCGATGCCCGCGACCGCCTTCCCTCCGATTCGCACAGGACCCCCTCCGAGCCCCGCGAGTCTACCCACGAGCCCGCTCGGCGGACGTTCGGACACGCAGCGTACACTCGGGCCGGTGCGAACGACGAGAACGACGATCCTGCCGCTGCTGGCCGTGGCCGTGCTCGCCGGTACCGCCGCCTGCGTCGCCCCCGCCCCCGCCGCGCGGACACCGGAGACGGCCGCGCCGTCGCGGTCCGTCGATCCCGTCGGCGACTGGGTCGACGAGCGGATGTCGCAGCTGACCACCGAGCAGAAGGCGGCCGCGCTGCTCATGCTGCACGCCCCGGGCGTCGATCCCGCGCCGCTGCGCGCCTACGTCGACAAGGGCGTGTCGGGGCTCATCCTCATGGGCGACAACATGCCAGCAACCCCGCCCGAGCTGGCCGCGCTGACGGCGTCGGTGCAGGCCGATCCCGAGGCGCCCGCGCTCATCGGGATCGACGAGGAGGGCGGCGAGGTGCAGCGACTGCCCTGGGACGGCCAGCCCGGCGCGGACGTGCTCCGCAACGAGCCGCCCGCGGCATCCGAGGACGCGTTCGCCGCCCGCGCCACGGCCCTCGCCGATGCGGGCGTCTCGGTGAACTTCGGGATCGTCGCCGACGTCACGCCCGACCCCGAGTCGTTCATCGCGGGTCGCATCCTCGGGACCGACCCGAGGGCTGCCGCCGATCGCGTGGCCGCGGCCGTGACGGGTGAGCGTCACGTCGTGGAGAGCACGCTCAAGCACTTCCCGGGCCATGGCGCCGCTCCCGGCGACTCGCACACGAGCATCCCGACCGCGCCGCTCACGATGGACGAGTGGCGCGCCGGACCGGCCGTCCCGTTCGAGGCGGGCATCGACGCCGGCGCCGAGCTCGTGATGACGGGTCACCTGGCGTACCCGGCGATCGACCAGGCGCCGGCGTCGCTCTCGCCGGAGTGGCACCGGATCCTGCGCGACGAGCTGGGCTTCGACGGCGTCGTCGTGAGCGACGACATGCTCATGCTCCAGCGCAACGACCTGCCCGAGTACGCCGATCCGGGCGAGAACGCCGTGCGCGCGGTCGCCGCGGGATGCGACCTGCTCCTCTACGTCCTGCCCGCCGATCCGGCGGAGGTCGGCGTCTCGGTCGACGGCCTCGTCGGGTCGCTCACGGGCGCGGTCGAGTCGGGCCGCCTCAGTGAAGAGCGCCTCGATGACGCGGTCGAGCGGGTGCTCACGCTCCGTCGCACGATCGCCGTCGAGGAGGCGGATTCCGGATCCGGGGAATAGACGCGACATATCAATGCGTTCGTATCGAGTGTGGCCGATCCGGCCGCACGAACCGAACACGGAGAACAACGCACTATGACGAGCACCGCCACGATCGAGATCCCCGGCTACCGAGTGGGCACCTGGAAGGTCGACACCGCGCACAGCGAGGTCGGCTTCAGCATCCGCCACCTCATGATCAGCAAGGTGAAGGGCAAGTTCGAGCGCTTCGACGCCACCTTCGTCACGGCCGAGAACCCCCTCGACTCCCAGGTGACCGCGTCCGCCGAGGTCGCGTCGATCACGACGAACGAGCCGAACCGCGACGCGCACCTGCGCACCGGCGACTTCTTCGAGGCGGAGACCCACCCGACGATCGACTTCGTGTCGACCGGCGTGCGCGTCGAGGGCGGCGACTTCAAGGTGGACGGCGACCTCACCATGCGCGGCATCACCAAGCCCGTCACCTTCGACTTCGACTTCGGCGGCTTCGGCGGCGACCCCTACGGCAACTACAAGGGCGGCGCCACCGCGAAGGCCGTCGTGAACCGCGAGGACTTCGGCCTCACCTACAACGCGGCGCTCGAGACCGGCGGCGTGCTCCTCGGCGACCAGGTCACCATCACGCTCGAGCTCCAGGCTGCACTCGAGCAGTAGTCCGACGCGTGCGAACGGGCGGTGCCGGCACTCGGCGCCGCCCGTTCGGCGTTCGGGGGAGTGCGGGACCGACCGGGTCAGGCCGTCGTGACCGCGTCGAGACGCTCGCCGGTGAAGCGCGCCCACCTCGCGAGGGCCGAGCGATATCGCGCGGGCTCGAGGTCGCCGTCGAAGCCGTGCAGGGCAACGGATGCCCCGCCTCGCGCCCGCGCGACCTTCCACAGCCCCTCGACCGCACCGCCGGCGACGAGGATCGGCTGGAACACGCCGTTGCCGCCCGGCACCACGCGGCCGGCGTGGAGCGGCTCGCAGACCGGCGCGCGGTCGCGGTAGCCGAGGAAGTACTCGTCGAACGCGGCGAGCGCGTGTCGACCGGCCGCCCGCGGCGCCGCGGCGTCGGGATCGGCCGCCCAGCCGGCGTCGGCGACCACGACCCGCTCGGCGTCGAACGCGACGACTGCGTCGCCCGCGGCCGCGAGGGCCGTTCGCGCATCGCCGAGCGTCAGCCCGGCCCACCACGCGAAGTCCTGCACCGTGACAGGGCCGTGCCCGGCGACGTACGACGTGAACAGGCCCGCGAGGATCTCGTCGCGCTCGGGCAGGGCGCCCTGCTGCGGCGCCCAGTCGTCGAGCAGGACGAAGCGCTGGGTGCGGCCATCGACGGGTCCGCAGCAGATCACGGCCTCGAGCGCGAGCCACCAGATCAGGTGGTAGCCGCGCTGACCGGCGGTCGAGATGCCGGCGTCCTCCCATGCGGCGGTCAGCTGCTCGCGGGACATCGCACCGTCGGCGAGGACGCGCTCGGCCACCGCGCGAGCCCGCAGGTAGGTCTCGTCGTCGAGCTCGAGCGTGCGGTGCGTCAGCGCCGCCCGTCGCAGCTCGCGGGGCCCGGTGATCCACAGGATCGGTCGGAGCTGCTCGGTGGGGAGGATGTGCAGCGTGCCCCGCATCGGCCAGGAGCGCACCACGTCGCGCGACTCGAGCGCCGCGTCGACGTCGGCGGCGACGGAGCCCGGGACCCGTGCGCCGAGCACCCACTTCGCCGCGACGAAGTCCTGCGCCTGTACGGCGCCCAGGCGCCGCACGGCATCGGTGATCGACGGCAGCCCGTCGCGGAGTCCGTGCGCGGCGAGGCGGGCCGCCCGCAGGCGGGCCGTGCTGGCGGGCTTCGGCATGCCTCGAGTCTGGCGGATGCCGGCGACATCCGCTCGGCTGGTCGTCCGCCCGCCCGCCGACCGTCGGGGCGCGCTACCGATCGGCTTGGGGCGGCCACCCATGCCATCCGCGATAGACTGGGCGGCTGTGCCGCTCGGCACGTCGCCCACCACCCGTTCCGCCCGGAGGATCCCCGTGCTCGCCGTCCATGATCTCGAGATCCGCATCGGCGCGCGCGTGCTCATGGAGCACGTGGACTTCCGCGTGTCCTCGGGCGACAAGGTCGGCCTCGTCGGCCGCAACGGCGCCGGCAAGACCACGCTCACGAAGACGCTCGCGGGCGAGACCCTGCCGACCGGCGGGCGCATCGACCGCTCGGGCGAGATCGGCTACCTGCCGCAGGATCCGCGTTCGGGCGATCCCGACATGCTCGCGCGGACACGCATCCTCGACGCGCGCGGGCTCGGCTCCCTCGTGCTCGGCATGCACGAGGCATCCGTGCAGATGGGCAGCGACGACCCGGCGGTCGCCGAGCGCGCGATGAAGAAGTACGGCAACCTCACCGACCGCTTCACGGCACTCGGGGGCTACGCCGCCGAGGCCGAGGCCGCGTCGATCGCGTCGAACCTCAACCTGCCCGACCGCATCCTCGATCAGCCGCTGAAGACCCTGTCGGGCGGACAGCGCCGCCGCATCGAGCTCGCCCGGATCCTCTTCTCGGACGCCGAGACGATGATCCTCGACGAGCCCACGAACCACCTCGACGCCGACTCGGTCGTCTGGCTCCGCGAGTTCCTGAAGGGCTACAAGGGCGGCGTCATCGTGATCAGCCACGATGTCGAGCTCGTCGGCGAGGTCGTGAACCGGGTGTTCTACCTCGACGCGAACCGCTCGGTCATCGACATCTACAACATGGGCTGGAAGCACTACCTGCGCCAGCGCGCGGCCGACGAGGAGCGCCGCAAGAAGGAGCGCGCCAACGCCGAGAAGAAGGCCGGCGTGCTGCAGATGCAGGCGGCGAAGTTCGGCGCGAAGGCCTCCAAGGCGGCCGCGGCGCACCAGATGGTGGCGCGCGCCGAGAAGCTCCTCGCCGGGCTCGAGGAGGTGCGCTCGGTCGACCGCGTGGCAAAGCTCCGCTTCCCGACGCCGGCGCCCTGCGGTCGCACGCCGCTCACCGCGAGCGACCTCTCGAAGAGCTACGGCTCGCTGGAGATCTTCACCGCGGTCGACCTCGCGATCGACCGCGGCTCGAAGGTCGTCATCATCGGGCTCAACGGCGCGGGCAAGACGACCCTGCTCCGCATCCTCGCCGGCGTCGACGACCCCGACACGGGCGTCATCGAGCCCGGACACGGCCTGCGTGTCGGCTACTACGCGCAGGAGCACGAGACGCTCGACGTGAAGCGCACCGTGCTGCAGAACATGGTCAGCGCGTCGCCGAACCTCACCGAGACCGAGGCGCGCAAGGTGCTGGGCTCCTTCCTCTTCACGGGCGACGACGTGCACAAGCCCGCCGGCGTGCTCTCGGGCGGCGAGAAGACCCGCCTGGCGCTCGCGATGATCGTCGTGTCGGGTGCGAACGTGCTGCTGCTGGACGAGCCGACGAACAACCTCGACCCCGCGAGCCGCGAGGAGATCCTCGACGCGCTCGCGCACTACGAGGGCTCGGTCGTGCTCGTCAGCCACGACCCCGGCGCGGTGGAGGCGCTCAACCCCGAGCGCGTGCTCATCATGCCCGACGGCACCGAGGACCACTGGTCGCGGGAGTACCAGGAGCTCATCGAGCTGGCGTGAGGTCAGCGCGGCGCGGATCGACGCGCTTCCTCACGCTTCATCACCGCCGGTCGAGCACCTCGTCCTCGAGGTCGGCGTCGGCGTCCTTCCGCTCGCGCTTGGGCCGTCGCGGCGCCCGCACCGGGGTGCCCGATGCCGGCTCGCCGGGCGCCCTCGCGGCATCCGTCGTCGTACCCGAGGCGGCGGATGCCTCGGCGAGCCCCTTGCGCTCCTGGTTCGCCGCCCACGCCAGCCCGGCGAACCCGAGCAGCGCGAACACGAACCACTGCAGCGCATAGGAGAGGTGCGGGCCCTCGTCGCGCACCGGACGCGCGGCCGCGAGGGGCGGCTCGGCGGCGTCCTCGCCGCGCTGCACGAGCAGGCCGTACGCGCCCGTGTAGGTCTCGCCACCGACGCGCTCCGCGAGCTCGTCGAGGTCGATCGTGGCGAGCTCGTTCCCCGTCGACGTGCGCCCGGCGATCCGGCCCTCGCCGGCCTTCAGGCGCGCCTCGACGTCGACGCTCCCGGTCGGCGGCGCCGCGTACTCGCTCGGCCGGCCGTCGGAGTCCTGGGCGATCCAGCCCCGGTTCACCATGAACACGGCGCCGTCGTCGAGGCGGAACGGCGTGATCACCTCGAAGCCCGAGCTGCCCTCGAACGGGCGGTTGCGCACCACGACCTCCTCGGCGGCGAGGAACTCGCCCGAGAGGGCGACGACCTGCCAGCGCTGGTCCGCGTCGAATCCGGCAGGATCGGGCAGGGCCTCGGCCACCGGGACCGCCTCGGCGTCGTAGTTGGCGTCGATCCGGGCGACCTCGGCGAGCGCCTCGGCCCGGCGGTTGAGCTGCCACGCGCCGAGCGCGCTGCACGCGATCGCGAACACGATCACGAGCGCCAGGTAGCCCGCCCACCGCGACGACCTGAGGAACGTCCATTCGCTCACGGCTCGGTCCCCGCTGCGGCATCCGTCACCGGGTCGAAGGCCGCGACCCGCACTGGGAAGGACCGCGCCTCGAGGAACCCGCGGAGGTACTCCACGTGCTCGTCGCACGCGAGCCAGGTCTTCCACCGGTCGCCGGTGTGGATACGCGGGTTCTGCCAGTCGATGCGCCAGGTCGCGGGCTCACGGCACGCGGCGCGCGAGCAGACGTCCTGGGCGGGTTCCGCCCCGATGCCGCCGATCACGCGGCACCGCGCTCGTCGCCGTCGCGATCGGATGCCGCCGGCCCCGCGTCGTCTGCCGGCGTCGGGTCGGCCTCGGGTTCGGCCGCGTCGGGTGCCGGCGCGTCGGCAGCAGGCGAACCCCACGGGCCCGCCTCGGCTGCCCCGTCCTCCGGGCGGGCGTCGCCGTCGGGCGGCGTCCCGACCGGGACGATGCTGCCGGGCCGCAGCACCTCGTCGTTGCGCGATGGACCGCTCACGTTGGCGAGCACGACCGCGACGTAGGGGAGGAACACCGCACCGGCGGCGAACACGACGAGCCACCACCCCTGCGCGAACAGCATGCAGAAGATGCACGCGACGCGGATGGACATCGCGATCGTGTACTTGATCATGCGCGAGCGCCGCTCCGCTTCGGGCGAGGGCGGCAGCGTGGTGATCGACTGCTGCTTCATGCTGGTCGCCGTGGGTCTCGCGGCGCCCTCCTCATACCCCAAGCCTACGTCCGTCAGGGCGCCTCGGATGCCCCGATCGGGAGCCTCTATGCTGGGACGGGCCGATCGGCCGGGGCGTCGCCCCTTCGCAGCAGGGCATCGCCCGACCGCACAGAACGGAGTCCAGCATGACGACGAGCCGTACCGTCCTCGTGACCGGTGGCAACCGGGGGATCGGCTACGCGATCGCCCAGGAGTTCCTCGCCGAGGGCCACCGGGTCGCGGTCACGGCCCGCTCGGGCGAGGGCCCCGAGGGCGCGCTCACGGTGCGGGCCGACGTCACGGATGCCGCGTCGGTCGACCAGGCGTTCAGTGAGGTCGAGGCGGCCCTCGGTCCCATCGAGGTGGTCGTCGCGAACGCCGGCATCACGCGCGACACGCTGCTGCTGCGCATGACCGAGGACGAGTTCACGAGCGTCATCGACACGAACCTCACGGGCGCGTTCCGCGTGATCAAGCGCGCGTCGAAGGGCATGCTCAAGGCGCGGTTCGGGCGCATCGTGCTCATCTCGAGCGTCGTCGGGCTCTACGGCTCGCCCGGACAGGTCAACTACGCGGCGTCGAAGGCCGCCCTCGTGGGCATGGCGCGCTCGCTCACGCGCGAGCTCGGCGCCCGCAACATCACGACGAATGTCGTGGCGCCCGGCTTCATCCAGACCGACATGACCGACGAGCTGTCCGACGCCCAGCAGGCCGACTACCAGAAGACCATCCCGATGGGGCGCTTCGCGACCCCGGTCGAGGTCGCGAAGGTCGTCACCTGGCTCGCCGGCGACGACGCGGGCTACATCTCGGGCGCCGTCATCCCCGTCGACGGCGGCCTGGGCATGGGGCACTAGCGGCCGGCGCTCCCGGCGTGATCGCCCCGTCCGTCGGTTCGTGACGACTCAGCGGTCGATGCGCACCACCGAGTACTCGGTGTCGGGCGTCGGCGGCGTGCCGAAGCGCGCATTCGGGAGGAAGAGGCTCTTCCCGAACCGGGCGACCGTCGTCGGCACCTGGAAGTCGGGATCGGTGATCCGATCGACCACGGTGCCGCTCGTGCCGTCGGGGCTGAGCTGCACGACCGCGACGGTGTTCAGCTGGTTCTGCACCACGTAGAGCGTGTTCCCGACGACGAGCAGTCCGTCGCCGGCCGCCAGCGTCTCCCCACCGAGGTCGACCGCCGTCGCCTCACCCGTGGCCGGATCGACGCGGAAGAGCGTCGCGGTCGCCGACTGGATGACGAGCAGCGCCTGGTGGTCGGGCGTCTCGGCGATGCCGTTCGCGTTGAATCCCCCCTGCTGCACCCAGTCGCCCGTGAGCGGCAGCGTCACGACGTCGGAGGCGTCGGAGAGCGCGCCGGCCGGGCCGAGCGGCACGAAGTAGAGCTCGCCGGCGAAGCTGTTCGTGAACCACGCGCCGTCGCGGGTCAGCACGACGTCGTTGATGAAGGCGGGTCCGGTCGTCAGCTGGTAGGTCTCCAGCACGTCACCGGTGGTCGCGTCGACGACGCGCGCCGTGCCCGTGGGTCCGCCGGCGATGAAGAGCCGCCCGCGCTGGTCGACCTTGAGGCCGACCGAGGGCGTGCCGGGGCCCTGGAGTGTCGTGATCTCGTCGCCCGTGCGGAGGTCGAACACGTAGACGTCGCCGTCGGCGAGCGAGCCGACGTAGGCGGTGGGACCGTTGCCGATCGCGATGCCCTCGGGCTGGAACCCGTCGGGGAGGGCGATGAGGTCCTCGACCGTTCCGCCGCCCGGCGGAGCGGCTGCCTGTGCGGTGCCGACCGCGCCGACGGCGAAGAGTCCGGTCAGCGCGGCGGCGGCGAACGTACGTGCGACGATGCGACCGGACATGGGCACAGGCTACGTCCGATCCGGCGCCGCCGTCGGGGTTCGGAGGAAGCTCCCAGCCCGCCGCAGATTCGCTCTCGCGACCGGGTCAGCCGCGCAGGCCGAGGAGGGGCAGCACCGCGCTGAGGTCGGGTGCGTCGATCGCGACATCCGCCTGCCGGCGCACGACCGGCTTCGCACAGAAGGCGACCCCCAGGCGAGCCCGGCCGAGCATCTGCAGGTCGTTGGCGCCGTCGCCCACGGCGACCGTGCGCTCGAGCGGGATGCCGCTCGCCGCCGCCCACTCCTCGAGCGCCGCGGCCTTGCCGGCCGCATCGACGACAGCGCCGTCGACCCGCCCCGAGAGGCGGCCGTCGACCACCTCCAGGCGGTTCGCGCGGCAGAAGTCGAGACCTAGCCGCTCGGCGAGCGGATCGAGCAGCTCGTGGAACCCGCCCGAGACGACGCCGACCCGGCCGTCGATGGCGTGCACCCGCTCGATGAGCTCCTCGACGCCCGCCGTCGGCGTCATCCGGGCGCGGGCGCGCTCGAACTCGGCGACGTCCAGTCCGGCGAGCGTCGCGACGCGCTCGCGCAGGCTCTCGGCGAAGTCGAGCTCGCCGCGCATCGCGCGCTCGGTGACCTCGGTGACGAGCTCGAGGCTGCCCGCGGCATCCGCCAGCAGCTCGATCGCCTCCTCGCGGATGAGCGTGGAGTCGGCGTCGAGCACGACGAGGGGGCCGCTCGCGCGGCCGGCCGCCGTGCCCGTCACGCCGTGACCCGGACCCGTGAGCCCTTGCCGACGACCGTGATGCCGCTGTCGGTCACGATGAAGCCGCGCGCCAGGTCTTCGGCGCGGTCGACGCCGATGTGCGCACCGGCCTCGACGACGACCTCCTTGTCGAGGATGGCCCGCTGCACGGTCGCGCCCGCCTCGATGCGGGCGCGGTCGAACAGGATCGAGTCGGCGACGTGCGCGCCGGAGCCCACGATCGCCCACGGACCGAGCACGCTGCGCTCGACGTGGGCGCCCGAGATGACGGATCCGAGCGACACGATCGAGTCGATGACCGTGCCGAGCGAGCCGCGGGCGTCGCGCGTGAACTTCGCGGGCGGCGAGTTGAGCTGCTGGCTGAAGATCGGCCACTCGCGGTTGTAGAGGTTGAAGACGGGCAGCACCGAGATGAGGTCCTGGTGCGCCTCGAAGAACGAGTCGATCGTCCCCACGTCGCGCCAGTAGTAGCGGTCGCGGTCGGTGGAGCCGGGGACGTCGTTGCGCTTGAGGTCGTACACGCCCGCCGCGCCCTGCGCGACGAAGGCGGGGATGATGTCGCCGCCCATGTCGTGGCTCGAGTCGGTGCGCTCCCCGTCGCGGAGCACGGCGTCGATGAGCGCGTCGGCGTCGAAGACGTAGTTGCCCATCGAGGCGAGCACCTCGTTGGGGGCGTCGGGCAGTCCGACGGGCTCCTTCGGCTTCTCGAGGAAGCGATGGATGCGGTCGGGGTGCTCCTTGTCGACCTCGATGACGCCGAACTGGTCGGCGAGCGAGATGGGCTGGCGGATCGCCGCGACCGTCGCCGCCTGGCCCGACTGGATGTGCGCGTCGATCATCTGGCTGAAGTCCATGCGGTAGACGTGGTCGGCGCCGACGACGACGATGATGTCGGGCTGCTCGTCGTAGATGAGGTTGAGGCTCTGCAGGATCGCGTCGGCCGACCCCGAGAACCAGCGCTTGCCGAGGCGCTGCTGCGCGGGCACCGAGGCCACGTAGGAGTTCAGCAGCCCGTTCATGCGCCACGTCTGCGAGATGTGGCGGTCGAGGCTGTGCGACTTGTACTGCGTCAGCACCACGATCTGCCTCAGGCCGGAGTTGAGCAGGTTCGACAGGGCGAAGTCGATGAGCCGGTACTGTCCCCCGAACGGGACCGCGGGCTTGGCCCGGTCCTCCGTGAGGGGCATGAGCCGCTTGCCCTCGCCGCCGGCGAGCACGATGCCGAATACCTTGCGCGTGGCCATGGACCCCAGCGTAGTCAGACGCCGTGCGATTTCGGGGGTCGATGTCGGCCCATGTCGGATGCCGCATCCGCTGCGCTACCGTTGCAGCATGCGTGTCGACCTGCTCACCCGCGAGTATCCGCCCGAGGTCTACGGAGGAGCGGGGGTGCATGTCGCAGAGCTCGTCAGGGCGCTCCGCCGCGACCTCGACGTGGTCGTCCGCTGCTTCGGCGCGCCACGCGACGAACCGGGCACGATCGGCTACGGCACACCCGCCGAGTTCGACGGCCGCAACCCCGCGCTCGGCACGATGGGCGTCGACCTGCTGATGGCCGGGGATGCCGCGGGCGCCGACCTCGTGCACTCGCACACCTGGTACGCCAACTTCGCCGGCTTCACGGCCAAGCGCCTGCACGACATCCCGCACGTCGTCACCGCGCACAGCCTCGAGCCGCTCCGTCCGTGGAAGGCCGAGCAGCTCGGCGGCGGCTACCGCCTCTCCTCGTGGGTCGAGCGCAGCGCGTTCGAGGACGCCGACGCCGTGATCGCCGTGAGCGACGGCATGCGCCGCGACATCCTGCGCGCGTACCCCGCCATCGACCCCGAGCGCGTCGAGGTCGTCTACAACGGCATCGACCTCACCGACTGGAAGCCGAACCACGACGCCGACCTCGCACGGTCGCTGGGGCTCGACCCCGACCGCCCGTCGGTCATCTTCGTCGGCCGCATCACGCGGCAGAAGGGCCTGCCGTACCTGCTGCGCGCGGCGCGGCTGCTGCCCGCCGACGTGCAGCTCGTGCTGTGCGCGGGCGCACCCGACACCGAGGAGATCATGGCCGAGGTCACGGGCCTCGTCGAGGAGCTCAGCGCCGAGCGCGGCGGCGTCGTGTGGATCGACCGGCACCTCCCGCGGCCCGAGCTCACGGCGCTCCTGACCGCGGCGACCACGTTCGTCTGCCCCTCGGTGTACGAGCCGCTCGGCATCGTGAACCTCGAGGCGATGGCGTGCGGCGCGCCCGTCGTGGGCACGGCGACCGGCGGCATCCCCGAGGTCGTCGACGACGGCGTCACGGGCGTGCTCGTGCCGATCGAGCAGGTCGACGACGGCACCGGAACCCCGCTCGACCCCGACGCGTTCGTCGCCGACCTCGCCGCGGCGCTGACCCGCGTGGTGAGCGATCCGGCCACGGCGAACGCGATGGGGGCGGCCGGTCGCCGGCGCGCTGAGGAGCACTTCGCGTGGGGCGCGATCGCCGCCCGCACGCGCGAGCTCTACGCACGGGTCCTCGGGAGTTGAGCCACCGCCACGGGGCGTCGTCGAGGACTGCGCGCGGACCGGAGGGCCCTTCCGGTCCCGATAGCATGGTGGGCATGGCGAGTACGGTGCTGCAGTTCCACGACGTGTCGGTCATCCGAGACGGGAATCCGATCCTCGACTCGGTGACGTGGAGCGTCGACTCCGACCAGCGCTGGGTCATCCTCGGTCCGAACGGAGCGGGCAAGACCACCCTGCTGCAGATCGCGGCCGCAGCGATGCACCCGAGCAAGGGCACGGCCGACGTGCTCCAGGAGGCGCTCGGCAAGGTCGACGTCTTCGAGCTGCGCCCCATGATCGGGTTCGCGTCCACCGCGATGGCGCGCAAGATCCCCAAGAACGAGACCGTGCTCGACGTGGTGCTCACCGCCGCCTACTCGGTCACCGGACGCTGGAACGAGGAGTACGAGGAGATCGACCTCCGTCGCGCGCAGCGCGTGCTCACCGAGTGGGGCCTCGAGGGCTTCGCCGAGCGCCGCTTCGGCAGCCTCTCCGACGGCGAGCAGAAGCGCGTGCAGATCGCCCGCTCGGTGATGACCGATCCCGAGCTGCTGTTGCTCGACGAGCCCGCCGCGAGCCTCGACCTCGGCGCGCGCGAGGAGCTCGTCGGCCTGCTCGGCGGCTACGCCTCGTCGCCGTCGTCGCCCGCGATCGTCATGGTCACCCACCACGTCGAGGAGATCCCGCAGGGCTTCACCCACGCGCTGCTGCTCTCCGGCGGAAAGGTCGTGACCGCCGGCCCGCTGACCGAGGCGCTCACGTCCGAGAGCCTCAGCGACACGTTCGGGCTGTCGATCGACCTCTCCGAGGCCGACGGGCGGTTCGCTGCGCGCGCCGCCTGACGTGCGGTCGCGTCGACTCTGCTAGACTCGATAGCTGGCCCGAGGGCCATCATGCTTTCCCTGCGCCCAGCGCGCGGGATTCCCCGTCACATCCGATCAACAAGGAAGTCTCCATGAAGACCGACATCCACCCCGAATACAACGCCGTCGTCTTCCGCGACCTCGCCTCGGGCGCCACGTTCCTCACCCGCTCGACCGCGACGAGCGACAAGACCATCGAGCTCGACGGCGTCACCTACCCCGTCATCGACGTCGAGATCTCGTCGGAGTCGCACCCGTTCTACACGGGCAAGCAGCGCATCATGGACTCGGCCGGCCGCGTCGAGAAGTTCAACCAGCGCTTCAAGAACTTCGGCAAGTAATCCTGCCGATCCGAAGGGCGGGCGACTCCGGTCGTCCGCCCTTCGGCGTGCCCGGCGACGGTCTCGCGGCACGGCTCGACGGGATCAGGTGCCATCCTCGGAGTCCTGCGACGGGGTCCAGTAGCCGATCAGGGCGTTGCGCCGACGCTGCCGATCGGCCGCCCACTCGGCGCGGATCCGATCGAGCTCGGCGGCGTCGAGGGCGAGCACCAGGCCGTCGAAGTCGGGCGGCGCGTCGACCGGCTCCGATCGGGCGATCGCCTCGACGTCGAGGCGCTGCGTCCAGCGCGTGTCGGTGAGCGACTCCCATGCCGCCGCGGCGGTGGGGGGCCAGACGCTCCGTGCGTCGCGGAGGATGGCCGCCGCGTCCTGTCGCAGGTTCGCGGCCAGGAACAGGCAGGCGGTGCACGCGGGCGCGGCCTCGGTCTGGGCGGTCTCCGCGTCGAACTCCTCGGGCGTCGGTGGGCGGAGCTCCGCGGGGCGACTGCTCCGATCGCACAGCGAGCGACCGTCGAGGAGCCAGACGTGCCGCTGGATCGGCTCGGAATCCGTCATGCCCGGAGCCTACGACCTCACGGCTCGGGAGCAACGGCCTTGCGGACGCACCACGCCGTGTGCTGCGACAGATGCAGGAAGATTCTGCCGACACGCGGCGCGGACTTCGGCGGCACGCCGCACCTCCGCCAGTTCTTCCTGCATGCGACCTTGGCGAATGCTCCGAGATCGCGCAGACGAGCCTCAGAAGAGCATGTCGTCGGAGCCGGGCGGCAGGGGCGCCTCGACGGCTGCCGGTGGCGCCACGACCGAAGCAGGGGCGCCGACGACGAGCACCGCGGTCGCGCGTCGCACGGGCCAGGCGCCCGAGGTCGTGAATGCGGGCTCGCCGTTCGCCCGCCGGTAGGCCTGGTAGCTCTCGGCCTGCTCGCGGCACCAGTCGACCTGCCGGTCGTGCAGGTCGCCCACGGCGAGCGCCGCCAGCTCGGGGAACGCGCGCGCGATCGCCTGCGCCACCCGGCCGGCGGCGACGGCGTCGGCGCCGGCATCGTGGGCGTCGAGCAGCGGCACTCCGTAATGCGCGGCAGCGGCCGTGAGCGTGCGCTTGCCACGTCGGTAGCGGTCGACGGCCTTGTCGATGACGAGGGGATCGACGACGGGACCCGGTCCGGGGAGCGGCGCGTGCCCGTAGCGCTCGGCCTCGCGCTCGAGCACGGTGAGGTCGTAGGCGGCGTTGTAGGCGACGATCGGCAGGCCGCGGCTCGCGGCATCCGTCAACGCGGCGATGATCTCGGCGACGGCGCTGACGGCCGACTGGCCCTCGAGGCGGGCGCGCTCGGTCGTGACGCCGTGGATGAGCGATGCGGCGGTGGGGATCTCGACGCCCGGATCGACGAGCCACTCCTGCTGCTCGAGCACCGCGCCGTCGGCGCCGATGACACCGACGTGGGCCGTCACGATGCGGCACGTGTCGACGTCGATGCCGGTGGTCTCGAGGTCGAAGACGGCGAGGGTATCGGCCCAGCGGGCGCTGCTCGAGGCATCCATGGTGGAAGGCTATGGGCGGCCACCCACAGACCCGGGGGAGCGCGCCGCGTGTGTCGCGAGCACTGTGGAGCCGGGGCGATCGCCCAGCCCCCGCGCCGTAGAATGTGCGGAATGATCGCCTCCCCGTACGACGAGCAGCTCGCTCGCATCCCCGTCAGCGAGCATCGCGTCGACGTCGACGGCACCGAGACCGCGTGGTGGGAGTACGGCCCGGCGGATGCCCCGGTGCTCGTGCTCGTGCACGGCTTCCGCGGCGACCACCACGGCCTCGAGCCCGTCGTCGCGCAGCTGCCGGGGTTCCGGTTCATCTCGCCCGACCTGCCCGGATTCGGCGAGTCGGCGACGTTCGCCGACCGGCCGCACGACATCGACGCCTACGCGGACTGGCTCGCGGCGTTCATCGACGCAGTGGGCATCACGGGCCCGTACGCCCTGCTCGGCCACTCGTTCGGATCGATCATCTCGTCCGCGGCGGTCGCGCGCGGACTGCGGCCCGAGCGGCTGGTGCTCGTCAACCCGATCGGCGCGCCCGCGCTCGAGGGCCCGCGCGCGATCATGACCCGCCTCGCCGTGGGCTACTACCGCACCGCGGCCGCGCTGCCCGAGAAGGCCGGCTTCGCGCTGCTGCGCAACGGCGCGATCGTGCGGGTCATGAGCGTCACCATGGCGAAGACGCGCTCCAAGTCGCTCCGACGCTGGATCCACGACCAGCACGACCGCTACTTCTCCGCGTTCGGCGACCGCGACGCCGTGCTCGAGGCATTCCGCGCGTCGGTCAGCCACGACGTGAGCGAGTACGCGCACGACATCGACGTGCCGACGCTGCTCGTCGCGGCCGAGCGCGACGACGTCACGCCGATCGAGGCGCAGCACCGGCTCGCGACCCTGTTCCCCGACGCGACGCTCGAGGTCATCCCCGAGGTGGGGCACCTGATCCACTACGAGACGCCGGGCGATGCCGCGGGGCGCATCCTGCGGTTCCTCCGCTCGGGAGCACGCGCGTGAGGATCGTCGTCGACTGCCGCTACGTGCGCATCGGGCACCACGACGGCATCAGCCGCTTCACGGCGGGCATCGTGACCGAGCTCGCGAAGCGGCATCCGCTCACCATGCTCATCAGCGACCACCGCCAGCTCGACCTGCTGCCGTCCCTGCCGTGGCAGCTCGTGACCTCGCCGACGAGCCCGCGCGAGCCGTTCGTGGCGCGGCAGGTGAAGCAGCTGCGGCCCGACATCGTCTTCACGCCGATGCAGACCATGGGCTCGTGGGGCCGGAACTACAAGCTCCTGCTGACGCTGCACGACCTCATCTACTACGAGAACCGCACGCCGCCGCGCGACCTGCCCTGGTTCGTGCGCATCCTCTGGCGGCTGTACCACCTCGCCTGGTGGCCCCAGCGGATGCTGCTGAACCGCGCCGACGCGGTCGTCACCGTGTCGCAGACCACCGCCGGCCTCATCCGCGAGCACCACCTCACCGATCGCCCCGTCACGGTGGTGTCGAACGCCGCCGACGACCTCGGAACGCCGGCGCTGCCGCGCGCGCGACCGGAGGGCAACCGGCTCGTGTACATGGGCTCCTACATGCCCTACAAGAACGTCGACACGCTCGTGCGCGCGGTGGCCGCCCTGCCCGACCACGAGCTGCACCTCGCCAGTCGCATCGGCCGCGCCGAGCGCGAGCGGCTGACCCGGCTCGCACCGCAGGCGCGCCTCGTGTTCCACGACGGCGTCACCGATGCCGAGTACGCGCAGCTCCTGTCGGGCGCGACGGCGCTCGTGCACGCGTCCCGCGCCGAGGGCTTCGGCATCCCGCTCGTCGAGGCGATGCGCCTCGGCACGCCCGTGGTCGTGAGCGACATCCCGATCTTCCGCGAGATCGGCGGTGACGCCGCCCTCTACTTCGATCCCGACAACCCCGAGGCGCTCGTCGCCGCGCTGTGGTCGCTCGGGCGGCCGGGGGAGTGGGAGCACCGCTCCGCGGCATCCGTCGACGTCGCCGCACGCTTCACCTGGGCGAGGTCGGCCGAGCAGCTGCTCGAGCTCATGCGCCGCACGGTGGCGCCGGGGACGCGTCGGCGTCGCGACGGCCGTCGGCGCTGACGCCGGGGCAGCCGCGGCAGGCCCGCAGGCGTCAGCCGAGCAGCGCGTCGGCCATGGCGACGAGGGTCTCGCTCGTGCCGGCGTCGATCTTCACGGCGGCGCGGCTGTCGCCCTTCGTGATGCCGCGGTTGACGACGATGATCGGCATGCGGCGCCGACGCGCGAGCTCGAGGAGCCGCACACCCGAGTTCACGACGAGCGACGAGCCCGCGACGAGCAGCGTGTCGGCGGCCTGCACGAGCGACGCGGCCGCCTGGTAGGTGTCGGCGGGCACGAACTCGCCGAAGAACACGACGTCGGGCTTCAGGATGCCGCCGCAGACCGTGCACGCGGGGATGACCATCGCGTCGACGTCGTCGACCTCGACGTCGCCGTCGGGCGCCATGCGGATCGCCACGTCGAGGTCGGTCGCGGGATTCAGCTCGGAGAGCCGGTCGGCGATGGCCTGGCGGGCGTAGTGCTGCCCGCAGGTGAGGCAGAGCACGCGGTCCATGCCGCCGTGCAGCTCGACGACGTGCCGGCTGCCGGCGCGGCGGTGCAGGCCGTCGACGTTCTGGGTCACGATGCCGGGCACGACGCCGCCCGCCTCCAGCTCGGCGAGGGCCAGGTGCCCGGTGTTCGGCCGTGCTGCGCCGAAGTTGCGCCAGCCGAGGTGGCTGCCGGCCCAGTAGCGCTTGCGCGCGGCCTCCGAGGAGAGGAACGCCTGGAACGTCATCGGCGTGCGAACGGGAGCGCCCTCGCCGCGGTAGTCGGGGATGCCGGAGTCGGTGGACACGCCCGCGCCCGTGAGCACCGCGACCCGCGCGCCGCGCATCAGCCCGACGGCCGCATCGAGCAGCTCGTCGGTCAGCATCGGGGCTTCCAGGCCAGGCACCAGCGTGTCTCCCTTCGACGGTGGTCCGATTCTAGACGCGTCGGTTTTCGGGATTGTTTCGGGCGCTGGCAGGCTGGAGGGGAGGAGGACCATGCACATCGAACGCGTCCGCGACGCGGCATCCGACGCCGTGGCCGATTACGCGGGACTCACCGACGTGGCGCTGCGCAGCGCCCACGAGCCCGCCAACGGCCTCTACATCGCCGAGTCCGCGAAGGTCATCCGCCGCGCCATCGGCGCCGGGCACCGTCCGCGCTCGGTGCTCATGGAGGAGAAGTGGCTGCCGGGGCTCGAGGAGGTGCTCGAGCCGTTCGACATCCCCGTGCACCTCGCCGAGCCCGAGCAGCTCGAGGCGATCACCGGGTACCGCGTGCATCGCGGCGCCCTCGCCGCGTTCGAGCGCCCGCCGATGCCCGACCCGGGCGAGCTCCTCGCGAGCGCGCGACGGGTCGTCGTGCTCGAGGACATCGTCGACCATACGAACGTCGGCGCGATCTTCCGCTCGGTCGCCGCCCTCGGCGCCGACGCCGTGCTCGTGACGCCCCGCTGCGCCGACCCGCTCTACCGGCGGAGCGTGCGGGTCAGCATGGGCACGGTGTTCCAGGTGCCGTGGACCCGGCTGCCCGAGTGGCCAGAGGCGGCCCGGATGCTGCACGCCCACGGGTTCTCGATCGCGGCACTCGCACTCGCCGACGACGCCGTGTCGCTCCGGAACCTCGCGACGGACGCGCCCGACCGGCTCGCGCTCGTGTTCGGCGCGGAGGGCGACGGGCTCAGCCCCCGGGCGCTGGACGCGGCCGACCGCATCGTGACGATCCCGATGACGCACGGCGTGGACTCGCTCAACGTCGCGGCGGCTGCGGCCGTGGTGCTCTACGCGCTCGCGGTCGACTGAGTGGTCGGCGCCGCGGTCGACGCCGGTGCGACCCGCGCCGTACCGGGGATCACCAGCCGGCGCGGTTAAGCTCGATGCGTGCCATCCCCTGCCCCCGCCGACGTCGACGCGCGTCGCCCGAGCGCCGCGGTCTACCGCCGGCGCCGCATCGTCGTGTTCGGCGCGCTCGCGCTCGTGGTCGCGCTGCTCACGACGGGCGGCGTCTACACCGCCGGCGCGCTCGGGGCACCCGTTCCGGCCGCCCAGCCCGCGGTCACCGATCCCGAGCCCGTCGTGGCCGCCCCGCAGGCGCTCGCGCTGCCCGGGTTCGGCACGTACGCGGTGGCGGCGGTCGGCTACGACGGGCTGCTCGTCGCGGGCAACGAGCAGGCGCCCATGGCGACGGCGAGCATCACGAAGGTGATCACCGCGCTGGTCGTGCTGGAGGAGCATCCGATCGCGGCCGGCGAGGGCGGCCCCGAGCTCACGTACACCGACGCCGACGTCGACATCTACTGGGACATGATCGCCCAGAACGGCTCGGTCGCGCCGGTGCGGGCCGGGGCGACCCTGACGCTGCGCGAGAGCCTCGAGGCGATGATGCTGCCGTCGGGGAACAACTACGCGATCTCCATCGCGAACTGGGCGTTCGGCTCGGTCGACGGCTTCCTCGACCAGGCGCGCACCTGGCTCGACGCGCACGGGCTCGCGAACACGCGGATCGCCGACTCGAGCGGCCTGTCGCTCGACAACGTGAGCACGGCCGCCGACCTCGTGCAGCTCGGCGAGCTCGCGCTCGAGAACCCGGTGCTCGCCGAGATCGTCGCGACGCAGGCGGTCGACATCCCCGAGCTCGGCACGCTGAAGAACGGCAACAAGCTGCTCGGCACGCACGGCGTCGACGGCATCAAGACGGGCACGACGGATGACGCGGCCAACCTGCTGTTCTCGGCGGACTTCGCGGTGGGCGCCTCCTCGATCACGGTCGTCGGCGTGCTGCTCGGCGGCCAGACGCACGCCGTGCTGAACGACGCGATCGCCGCCCTGCTCGACTCCATCGCGCCCGGCTTCCACGAGGTGGCGCCGCTCGAGGCCGACGAGGCGCTCGCGACCTACGACACCCCGTGGGGCGACACCGCCCGGGCGCGCACGACGAGCGGGGCGACCGTCGTCGTGTGGAACGACACGCCCGTCGACGTCGAGGTGCACGCGAACCCCGTCACGCTCGGCGCCCGCGGCGACGAGGTGGGTACGGCCGTCGTGCACGCCGGCACGCAGGAGATCACGGTGCCGCTCGTGCTCGACGCGACGATCACCGACCCCGGCGCCTGGTGGCGGCTCACGCACCCGGGCGCGCTCGATGCGGTGCCGGCGACGACGGCCGGCTGACGCGCCTCAGTCGGGGAGCGTGTACGGCCCGGCATCCGGCCGCTTGGCCGAGATGAGGTCGCCCGACGACTGGTGCCGCACGCGGCGGAGCACCCACGGCACGAGGTACTCGCGCGCCCACGCGAGGTCTTCGACGCGCGCCTGGCGCCACGTGCCCTGGGGCAGCGGCTCGGGCTTCATGGGCTGGAGGTCGTTCTCGACGTTGAGCGCCGCGAGCACCATGCGCGCGACCGTGTGGTGGCCGAGCGAGTTGAGGTGCAGGCGGTCGGGCGCCCACATGCGCTGGTCCTGGATCTCGGCGAGCGCCCACTGGTCGGCCACGATGCAGTCGTGCTTCGCGGCGATCGAGCGCAGGTTCTCGTTGTAGATCGCCACCTTGCCCCGGATGCCGCGGAAGACGGGGGAGAAGCCCACGTCGACGCCCGTGAACAGCACGATGGTGGCGTGGTCGCGGGAGAGGCGCTCGATCGCGTACTCGAACCTCGCGGCGATCTCGTCGGGGTCGGTGCCCGGACGGATGACGTCGTTGCCGCCCGCGGAGATCGTGATGAGGTCGGGCCGGAGCGCCAGCGCGGGCTCGAGCTGCTCGTCGACGATCTGCTGGATGAGCTTGCCGCGCACCGCGAGGTTCGCGTAGGCGAAGTCCTCGGTGCCCAGCGAGAGCACCTCGGCCACGCGGTCGGCCCAGCCGCGGTGCCCGCCCGGCACGGTGGGCTCGGGGTCGCCGATGCCCTCCGTGAAGGAGTCGCCGAGGGCGACGTAGCGGGACCACGGATGCTGCTGCTTGACCATGCCTCCATTGTGCCAACGGCTGCCGACGCGGCCGGTCACCGTGCCCGGCGTGCGCCGGACCGTCTGCCCGACCGTCCGGTTCGGGGATGTCGGGGCCCTCCGCTACGCTCGGATCCAGTGAGCACAGCGACCCCATCCGGCCACCTGCCGGGCACCTCGGCCGCCGAGCACCTCTCCCCGTCCTTCCCAGAACGCGCCGCGTGGGGCACCGCGAGCAAGCTGCGCGCGTGGCAGGCCGAAGCCCTCGAGCAGTACCTCGCCGAGCTGCCGCGCGACTTCCTGGCCGCAGCGACGCCGGGCGCCGGCAAGACGACCTTCGCCCTGCGCCTCGCCGCCGAGCTGCGGCACCGGCGCGTCATCGACCGCATCACGGTCGTCGCGCCGACCGACCACCTGAAGCGGCAGTGGGCGGATGCCGCGGCCCGAGCCGGCATCCGGCTCGACCCCGGGTTCCGCAACGCCCACGGCCAGACCGCCCGCCACTTCCACGGCGTCGCGGTCACCTACGCGCAGGTCGCGATGCGCCCCGCGCTGCACCGCGAGCTCACGATCTCGGGGCGCACGCTCGTCATCCTCGACGAGGTGCACCACGGCGGTGACGCGCTCTCCTGGGGCGACGCGATCCGCGAGGCGTTCGAGCCGGCGACGAAGCGGCTGTCGCTCACGGGCACGCCGTTCCGGTCCGACACGGCGCCCATCCCGTTCGTGCGGTACGAGCCCGACGCGAAGGGCATCCGCCTGTCGCAGACGGACTACGACTACGGCTACGGGCGGGCGCTCGCCGATGGCGTCGTTCGGCCCGTCATCTTCATGGTCTACGCCGGCCACATGCGCTGGCGCACGAAGGCCGGCGACGAGATGGAGGCCCGGCTCGGCGAGGACAACACGAAGGACATCACCTCGTCGGCCTGGCGCACGGCGCTCGAGCCGACGGGGGAGTGGATCCCCGCCGTGCTCGCCTCGGCCGACCGCCGCCTGACCGAGGTCCGCCAGTCCATTCCCGATGCCGGCGGGCTCGTCATCGCGACCGACCAGACCGTCGCTCGGGCGTACGCCCGGATCCTCGAGGGCATCTGCGGTGAACCCGTCGCGGTGGTGCTCTCCGACGAGAAGGAGGCGAGCGCGCGCATCGAGGAGTTCTCGGGCGACACGCGGCGCTGGATGGTCGCCGTGCGCATGGTGTCCGAGGGCGTCGACGTGCCGCGGCTCGCCGTCGGCGTGTATGCGACAAGCGCCTCGACGCCGCTGTTCTTCGCGCAGGCGATCGGCCGCTTCGTGCGCGCCCGGCGCCGCGGCGAGACGGCGTCGGTGTTCCTCCCGAACGTGCCGGTGCTCATGGAGCTCGCGGCCCAGCTCGAGCTCGAGCGCGACCATGCGCTCGACCGCCGCGACGGCGACCGCGACGATGACGGCCTCGACGACGGCCTCCTCGAGTCCGCGAACCGCGAGGACCGCGCGTCGGAGGAGGTCGGCCTCGGCACCTGGGAGGCGATCGCCTCGGATGCCGCATTCGATCGCGTCGTCTTCGACGGCACCGAGTTCGGCACGCTGGCCGAGCCCGGAAGTGACGAGGAGCACGACTTCATCGGCATCCCCGGACTCCTCGAGCCCGAGCAGGTCTCGGAGCTGCTGCGTCACCGGCAGGCGCGGCAGGCGCGCCGCGCGGGGGATCGTCGACGACACGCGGTCGAGTCCGAGGCATCCGACCAGGCCGAGCCGGTGGCGCTCTACCGCACGCTCAAGGAGCAGCGATCGCTGCTCAACTCCCTCGTCGGGCTCTACGCCCGGCAGACGGGCAATCCGCACTCGCTCGTGCACGGCGAGCTGCGGCGTGCGTGCGGCGGTCCCGACGTCGCGCACGCGACCGTGACGCAGCTGCAGGCGCGCATCGAGCTGCTGCGCAAGCGGCTCGGCGGGCGCTGAACGCGCGCACGGCTGACGTGCTCTGCGGACGCTGACGGCGCTCGACCCCACGCGCTCGGCGGACGTCGGCGGCGTGTGCCAGCATGGGCGAGTGGAACGCCGCACCCGAGTGCTCATCGTCGCCATCGTCGTCTCGTTCATCGCGTTCCTCGACGGTGCGGTCATCAACGTCGCCCTGCCGTCGCTCGCGGCCGAGCTCGGCGGCGGCCTCGCCCTGCAGCAGTGGGCGGTCGACGCGTACCTGCTCACGCTCGGCGCGTTCATCCTGCTCGCGGGGTCGCTGTCCGACTCCTTCGGCCGGCTGCGCATCATCCGCATCGGGCTCTACGGCTTCGCCGTCACCTCGGTGATCTGCGCGATCGCGCCGAGCGGCATCGTCTTCATCGTCGGCCGTGCCCTCCAGGGCGCAGCGGGCGCACTGCTCGTGCCGAGCTCGCTGGCGATCATCATCGCGACGTTCTCGAAGTCCGAGCAGGGCCGCGCGATCGGGCAGTGGACCGCATGGACCACGAGCGCGTTCCTCATCGGGCCGCTGTTCGGCGGGCTCCTCGTCGACCTGGTCTCGTGGCGGCTCGTGTTCTGGATCAACGTCCTGCCGATCGCCGTGGTGCTCGTGATGATGCACGCGCTCGGGCGCGACGAGCCGAACCCCGATCGCGAGCCGATCGACTGGGTGGGCGCGGCGCTCGGCGTCGTCGGGCTCGGCGGCACGGTGTTCGCCCTCATCGAGCAGGGCCGGTTCGGGTGGGCGTCGCCCGTGGTGTGGGTGCCGCTCGTCGTCGGGCTCGCCGCGCTCGTGTCATTCGTGCTGTGGGAGCGGCGCACGCGGCATCCGATGCTGCCGCTCTCGTTGTTCGGGGCGCGCAACTTCGCCTGGGGGAACGTCGCCACGCTCTTCATCTACGCGGCGTTCTCGCTCGGGCCGTTCGCGCTGACGATCTTCCTGCAGCAGTTCGCCGGGTTCTCGGCCACGATGGCAGGGCTCGCGACCCTGCCGCCCACCATCATGCTCGTGCTGTTCGGCTCCCGGTTCGGCACCCTGTCGACACGCTACGGCCCGCGCATCTTCATGACGATCGGGCCGCTCGTCGTCGGCGTCGGCTACCTGCTCACCGTCATGGTGCAGGCGGAATTGAACTACTGGCTGCACCTCCTGCCCGGCATCCTGCTCATGGGGCTCGGCATGGCCATCACGGTGGCGCCGCTCACCGCCGCCATCCTCGGCGCGGTCGACCCGGCCCGCGCGGGCATCGGCTCCGCGGTCAACAACGCCGTGGCCCGCATCGCCGGGCTCGTCGCGATCGCGAGCATCGGCGTCATCGTGGGCACCCAGCTCGACGTCGCCGGCTACCGACGTGCGGCCGTCGCCACGGCCGTGTTCCTGGTCATCGGCGGCGTCGTGTCGTGGCTCGGCATCCGCAACCCGACGCCGACGCCCGAGGCCACCGGTGCGACGCCGCCGGCCGCCGATGCACCGTCGCACGGCTCGGCGCACGTGCCCCCGCACGCCGCCGAGTGAGCGGGGCGGGCGGGGCCGCACCTCGCGCGAAGCACGCTGCTCGTGGAGCGGGGCTCGCGGCGGCTCAGGCGACCGTGGCGTCGGCGCGCTCGGGGATCGCGAGCCCGCCGTGCTCGGCCGCGGCGTCGAGCGCCGACATGAAGTCGGCCGTGAGGTCGTCGACGTGCTCGAGGCCGACCGAGATGCGGACGACCGCCGCGTTCGGCTTCGCCTCGCCCGCGACGGGTCGGTGCGTCAGCGACGCGGGGTGCTGCACGAGCGAGTCGACCCCGCCGAGCGATACCGCGTGCGTGGCGAGCTCGCACGACTCCGTGAAGCGCGCCGCGGCGTCGTAGCCGCCGGCGAGCTCGATCGCGATGATCGAGCCGGGACCCGCCAACTGCGTGCCGACGAGGCCCTGCGGGTCCTGACCGGGCAACCCGGGGTAGTGCACGCGAACGACGGCCGGGTGTGCGATGAGGCGCTCGGCGAGCAGGCGGGCCGTCTCCTGCTGGGCGCGGACCCGCACCGGCAGCGTGCGGAGGCCTCGGTGCAGCAGGTACGCGGCCATCGGGTGCAGGAGTCCGCCCGTGAGGGCGCGGACGCGGCGGAGCCGCTCGACCCAGTCGCGGTCGGCTGCGACGACGCCGCCCATGACGTCGCCGTGTCCGCCGAGGTATTTCGTCGCGCTGTGCAGCACGAGCGTGGCGCCGTGCTCGGCCGGGCGCTGCAGCACGGGCGTGGCGAAGGTGTTGTCGACGAGCACGGGCACGTCGCCCGCGGCATCCGTCACCCGGCGCAGGTCGAGGAGCTCGAGGGTCGGGTTCGCGGGCGTCTCGACGACGACCAGGCCGGTGTCGGCCTCGATCGCGGCGCCGATGCCGTCGGCGTCGGTCCAGGTGACCCGGGTACCGAGCAGGCCGCTCTCGAGCACGTGGTCGGTGCCGCCGTAGAGCGGACGCACGGCCACGACGTGCGGCTTGCCGGCGGAGGCCGTCGCGATGAGCGTCGCCGCGAGCGCCGCCATCCCGCTCGCGAACGCGACCGCGCCCTCGGTGCCCTCGAGGCCCGCGAGCGAGTCCTCGAAGCGCGCGACACCGGGCTGCCAGAGCCGCTGGTAGACGGCCGAGCGGCCCTCGCCGAGGTCGTGCCCCGTGGCGAGCTCCTCGTAGGAGAGGCCGCCGGTCTCGACCGACCCGAGCGGGTTCGTGGTGGAGAAGTCGATGACGGGAACGTGGGATCCGCTCGCCCGGACCCCGTCCATGCCGCCGTGCACGGCGCGGGTCTCGAACTGCGACGACGATGTCTGCATGCCTCGAAGAAAGCAGGATCTGCAGCAATACGCAAACCCGCATGCACGATCATCGCGCTAGACTCTCAAGACCGAAGAATCTTCACGCCACACCGAGGGGAGCCGAGCTCATGGCGCAGAAACCCGAACTCGACCGCGTCGACCGTGCGCTGCTGCGCGCGCTCTCGGCGAATGCGAGGGCCTCGGGCGCCGCCCTCGCCGCGGAGGTCGGCGTCGCCGAGTCCACCGTATCGCTTCGGCTGCGCCGACTGCAGAGCCTCGGCACGGTGCGCGGCTACCGTGTCGACGTCGACCTGGCCTCGCTCGGGGTATCGCTGCAGGCGCTCATCGCGGTACGGCTCGTGAAGCACGACCGCAGCGAGATCGACGCGTTCCGTGCGCAGGTGCCCCACCTGCCGGGTGTGCTCGGCGTCTTCCACATGGCGGGCGCAGAGGACTACCTGCTGCACGTCGCGGCACGCGACGCCGAGGAGCTCCGCGAGTTCGTGCTCGCGCATCTCACGGGGCATCCGGCCGTGGCGCACACCGAGACGAACCTCATCTTCGAGCACGTCGACGGCGACGGCTGGAACCGGCTCGTCGGGTAGGCGCACGACCGCGTCGTACGCCCACCAGCGCGGAGCGGCAGTCCAGACGACCGCGCGTCAGCCGATCGTCGTGCCGAACGCGAGGCCGAGCACGTAGGTGACTGCGGCCGCGCCGAGCCCGATCGCGAGCTGGCGGAACGCGCGCTTCATCGGCGATGCGCCCGAGAGCAGGCCGACCGTGGCGCCCGTGGCGAGGAGCGCGATGCTCACGAGCACGGTCGCCGTGATGATCGCGACGGTGCCGCTCAGGCCGAAGATCCACGGCAGCACCGGGATGAGTGCGCCCGACGCGAAGAACAGGAAGCTCGAGATCGCGGCCGACAGGCCCGTGCCGACGGCTTCGTCGTCGTGCGGCGCCGACACCGTGAGCGCGTCGGTGGGCGCTGCGAGCTGCTCGGCCGCCCGCACCCGGGCCATCACGAGCGCCGCGTGCTCACTGGCGTCGCCCTCGTCCATGCCGCGGGCGCGGTACACGAGGGCGAGCTCGTTCGCGTCGAGGTCGAGATCGACGAGCGCCTCGCGCGCCGTCGGGTCGGGGGCGGATGCCTCGAGCAGCTCGCGCTGCGACCGCACCGACACGTACTCTCCGGCGCCCATCGAGAGCGCGCCCGCGAGGAGGCCCGCGATGCCGGTGAACAGCACGACGGACGCCGGAACACCCGTCGCGCCGATGCCGAGCACGAGCGCGAGGTTGGAGACGAGGCCGTCGTTGGCGCCGAACACTGCCGCGCGGAACGTGCCCGCGAGCCGGCGACGACCGCGTGCGGCGAGCCCGCGCACGACCTCGCCGTGGATGCGCTCGTCGGCCGCCATGGCGGCGGTCGCGTCGGGGTCGGTGGCGTAGGGGGAGCGGGCCTCGGCGCGCTGGGCGAGCGCGAGCACGAAGATCGAGCCGAAGCGGCGGGCGAGGCCGCCGAGCATCCGGGTGCGCAGGTCGGCGCGCGGCACGCCGGAGTCGTCGCCGTCGAGCAGCCGGAGCCAGTGCGCCTCGTGCCGCCCCTCGGCCGCTGCGAGGGCGAGCAGGATCTCCCGCTCCTCGCCGTCGCGTCGCGCAGCGAGCTCGCGGTAGACCGCTGCCTCCGCCCGCTCGTCCGCGAGGTAGCGCCGCCAGCGTGCCCGGTCCGCCGCCGTTCCCGGCCGTTCGTCGGTCATCTGCTCCACATCCCATCGGGGAGCCGACGTCCGGTCGCTCCCGCTCCGTCACGTCCTCGCCGCTCACGCGGCCTCAGCCACGATATCGGCGCGCCGGGCGAGAACCGGCCGATCGGCCCGGATTGGCAGCATTTCGGAGCGCCGAACGGGTTTCGGGCTGCCGAACGGGAGTCACCGCGAAAGCGTTCGGATTCAACCCTCAGGCGGCGCGGTCACGAAGTCGATGAGCTCCTCCACGCGACCGAGGAGCGCGGGCTCGAGGTCGCCGTAGCCGCGCACGCGGCCGAGGATGTGCTGCCACGCCCGCGCGATGTCGGCCTGGTCGGCGTGCGGCCAGCCGAACGCCGCACACACGCCGTGCTTCCACTCGGTGCCGCGAGGGACGACGGGCCACGCATCGCGTCCGAGGCGAGCGGGCTTCACGGCCTGCCAGACGTCGATGAACGGATGCCCCACCACGAGCACATGCCGGCCGTGCGGGCCGCGCGCCACCGCGTCCGCGATGCGCTGCTCCTTCGAGCCCGGCACGAGGTGGTCGACGAGGATGCCCGCGCGGCGGCCGGGTCCCGGTCGGAAGTCGTCGAGCTGTGCGGCGAGCACGTCGACGCCCTCGAGGTACTCGACCACGACGCCCTCGATGCGCAGGTCGGCGCCCCAGACCTTCTCGACGAGCTCGGCGTCGTGCCGGCCCTCGACGAAGATGCGGCTGGGCAGGGCGACGCGGGCGGGCGCCTGCCCGACGGCGAACGAGCCCGACGCCGTGCGGAGCCGCCCGGCAGGGGCCTTCGGCGTCGGGAAGACGAGCTGCACGGCCTCTCCGTCGACGAGGAAGCCGTGACCGAGCGGGAACACGCGCTTCGCGCCGAACCGGTCCTCCAGCGTCACGTGCCGCTTGTCGACCGCCACGACGGCCCCGCAGAACCCGTCGGCGGCGAGCTCGACGACGAGGTCGCGCTCGGCCTCGAGCGTCGGGATCGTTCGGCGTCCCTGTGACCGCCAGTCGCCCGCGAGTACGTCGGCGCCGTAGCGATCGGGTCCGTTCGGATCGTGGGTCGGGGTCGGCACCGGTCGAGGCTAGCGGACGCGCCCCGGACGGTCGCGCGTCGACACGGCCGATCGGGGAATCACGCGGACGCCGGTCGACGCTCGCGGCTCGCCGTCCGCCGGGAGAGGGCGAGCGTCCAGATCGCGCCGAGCCCCGCGATCGCCGCCCCCGCCCCGAAGGCCCACGGGATCCCGAACGGCTGCGCCAGGAGGCCGAGCGCGATCGGGCCGAGGCCGAGGCCCAGGTCGATCGCGGCGCTGGCGGTGCCCGAAGCGACACCGCGCTGCGAGGGCGATGCCGTGGCGAAGATGGCGGAGAAGAATGCCGGCGTCGAGAAGGCGACGCCGACCGCAGTGATCGCGGCGCCGACGACGAGTCCGGCCGGCGACGCCCAGATGGCGACCACGGTGAGGCCGAGCGCGATCGTGATGAGCGCGGCGGCGCCGAGGCGGAGGGCGGGCAGGCGGTCGGGCACCTTGGCGAAGGCGACCCGGCAGACCACGACGACCGCGCCGTAGGTGAAGAGCGCCAGGCTCGGCACCTCGAAGCCCACACGCGTGCCGTGGAGCGTCACGAAGGCCAGGAACCCGCCCATCGCCAGGAGGGATGCGAGGAACCCGACGAGGATCGGCAGCGCGGGACGATGGACGAGGTGGCGATCGCCCGGTTCGGGCGCCGGGCCCTCCCGGGTCTCACCGATGAAGAGGGCCAGGACCGCCGAGAGCACGGCCAGCCCACCGGCGCCCCACCACGCGAGGGTGGCGCCGCCGAGCTGCGTGAGGGCTTCGCCGAGCACGGGCCCCAGCGCGATGCCGAGGTAGAGGCCGAGCGAGTTGTACGAGAGCGCCTCGCCGAGCCGGGACGGCGGAGCGAGGTCAGCGAGCGCGGCGAACCCGGCGACGAAGAACGCGGCCTCGGCGACGCCCGCCAGGAGGCGCAGCACCACGACCGAGACGAGGTCGCGGGTGAGCGCGAGCAGCACGAGGCTGGCCGCGGCGAGCAGGGCGCCGCCGAGGAGCAGGGGGAGTCGGCCGTACACGTCCGCCAGGCGGCCGGCGAACGGCCGGAGCAGGAGCGCCGACACCGCGAACACGCCGAACGCGAGGCCGGCAGCTGCCTCGTCGCCGCCGACCGGGCCGGTGACGTGCAGGGGAAGCACGAAGATCGCGACGCCTGCGGCGGTGAAGTAGCCGAGGTCGGCCACCGCGAGCATCACGAACGAGGACGTGAACAGGCGCTCCGCCGGTTCGCGCGTCGTGATCTCGGCTCCGTCGGCGCGGGCTCGCCGACCGCGGTTCCCCACAGGGCTCACTGTATGCCCGGCGGCCACGCTGCGGGCGAGTCGGCGGACGGGCGCCTCGTTCGGGTTCAGCGGAAGTCGCGTGAGCGGCTCGGCGCCTTCACGATGAGGCGCTCGAACCGGTCGGCGACGAGGTTGACGACCCCCTCGGGGGAGCGCTCGAGGATGCCGCGCACGATCATCGCGGGCGCCTCTCGGGCGACGCGCCGGTAGCGGTTCCACACGCCGACCCCGGCGATCACGTTGAGCGTGCCCGATTCGTCTTCGACGTTCATGAACGTGATGCCGCTCGCCGTCGCCGGCCGCTGTCGGTGCGTGACGACGCCGCCCACCTCGATGCGCCGGCCGCTCTCGGTCTGCCGCAGGCGGTCGATGCGGATCGCCCCCCGCTCGTCGAGCTGCTCGCGGATGTGCCGGATCGGGTGGTCGTCGGGGGAGATGCCCGTCGCCCACAGGTCGTACACGACCTGCTCGGCGTCGCTCAGCATCGGCAGCAGCGGCGGCTGCACCACGACGACCGACCCGGCGAGGTACTCCTCGCGGTCCTGCGCGGCCTCGCCCGCGAGCCAGAGCGCCTCGCGTCGCTCGAGTCCGAAGCCCGAGAACGCGCCGGCCGCGGCGAGCGCCTCGAGCTGCTCGGCGTCGAGGCCGGCCCGCCGGGAGACGTCGGCCATGTCGCGGTACGGGCCGCGGGCGGCGCGCTCGGCGATGATGCGCTCGGCCACGGCCGTGCCGATCGACGAGACGTCGGCCAGCCCCAGCCGCACGGCGTACGCGCCGTCGCGCCGGTGGTCGGCGGAGCGGTCGGGCGCCTCCCGGTCGAAGCGGTCGACGGGCGGCTGTACGGCGTCGACGCACGCGTCCATGCCGGTCGCCGCGCGCCGGTCGTCGCCGGCAACGTCGGCAGCGCCATCGCCCCGAGCACCGGATGCCGCATCGATCGCCTCCAGCCGCGCGTCGACGCCCGAGCGCAGGATGTCGGGCCGCAGCATCCGCACGCCGTGCCGTCGCGCGTCGGCGGTGAGCGTCTGCGGGGAGTAGAAGCCCATCGGCTGCGCGCGCAGCAGCGCGGCGAGGAACGCGGCGGGGTAGTGCAGCTTCAGCCAGGAGCTCGCGTAGACGAGCAGCCCGAAGCTCAGGGCGTGGCTCTCGGCGAAGCCGAAGTTCGCGAACGCCTCGATCTTCTCGTAGATGGAGTCGGCCACGTCGAGGGCGATGCCGTTCTCGGCCATGCCGGCGTAGAGCTTCTCGCGGAGCCGCTCGATCTTCTCGATGCCGCGCTTGGAGCCCATCGCCCGGCGCAGCAGGTCGGCGTCGGCCGCGCTGCAGTTGCCGACCGCGACCGCCATCTGCATGAGCTGCTCCTGGAACAGCGGCACGCCGAGGGTGCGGGCGAGCACGGGCTCGAGCTTCGGATGCAGGTAGCTCACCGGCTCCTCGCCCGTGCGCCGGCGGATGTAGGGGTGCACCGCACCGCCCTGCACCGGACCGGGCCGGATGAGCGCGATCTCGACGACGAGGTCGTAGAAGCAGCGCGGCTGCAGCCGGGGGAGCGTGCCCATCTGCGCGCGGCTCTCGACCTGGAACACCCCCACCGAGTCGGCGCGGCAGAGCATGTCGTAGACGGCCGCCTCCTCCTTCGGGATGGTGGCGAGCTCCCATTCCTCGCCCGTCGTCTCGCGCACGAGGTCGAACGTGTACTGCAGCGCGGCGAGCATGCCCAGGCCGAGCAGGTCGAACTTCACGAGGCCCATCCACGCGCAGTCGTCTTTATCCCACTGCAGCACCGTGCGGTTCTCCATGCGGGCGTGCTCGATGGGGCACACCTCGCCGACGGGCCGGTCGGTGAGCACCATGCCGCCCGAGTGGATGCCGAGGTGCCGGGGGAACGTGAGCAGCTGCTCGGCGAGCTCGACGACCGGGGCGGGGATGTCGTGGTCGTCGGTGGAGACCACGGCGCCCCACCGCTCGACCTGCTTCGACCAGGCGTCCTGCTGCCCGGTGGAGTACCCGAGCGCCTTCGCCATGTCGCGCACCGCGACCTTCGGGCGATAGCTGATGACGTTCGCCACCTGGGCGGCGTTGTGGCGGCCGTACTTGCCGTAGACGTACTGGATGATCTCCTCCCGCCGGTCGGAGTCGAAGTCGACGTCGATGTCGGGCTCCTCGTCGCGCAGCGCCGAGAGGAAGCGCTCGAACGGCAGGTCGAAGTAGATCGAGTCCACCGCGGTGATGTCGAGCACGTAGCAGACCGCCGAGTTCGCGGCCGAGCCGCGCCCCTGGCACAGGATGCCGCGACTGCGCGCCTCGCGCACGAGGTCGTACACGATGAGGAAGTAGCCCGGGAAGTCCTTCTGCTCGATGACGTCGAGCTCGCGGGCGAGCCGCTCGCGCACGTGGTCGGGGAGCCCGGGGTAGCGCCGCTCCGCGCCCGACCACACGAGCTCGCGCAGCCAGCTCATGGGCGTGTGCCCCTCCGGCACCTCCTGCCGGGGCAGCCGCGGGCGGGCGCTGCGCAGCCGGAACCCGAGCTCCTCGGCGAGCGTGACCGAACGCGCGACCGCGCCCGGGTACCGGTCGAAGCGGCGCATCATCTCGGCGCCCGAGCGCAGGTGCAGCCCGTCGGAGGCGGGAAGCCACCCGTCGAGCTCGTCGAGGCTGCGCCGCGCGCGCACCGCCGCGAGCGCCGACGCGAGGCGGTGCTCGCCCGGCGTGGCGTAGTGCACCGCGTTGGTCGCGAGCAGGGGCAGGCGGGCGCGCTCCGCGAGCGCCGCGAGGGCGTCGTTCGCATCCTGGTCGTGCGGGTGCCCGTGGTCGAAGAGCTCCACGACGACGTGGTCGCGGCCGAACAGCGCGACCAGACGATCGAGCTCGCGCCACGCGGCATCCGCCCCGCCGTCGGCCAGCGCGCGCCGCACGGCGCCCTTGCGGCATCCGGTGGGGATCACCCACTCGCCGCCCGACTGCGACGCGAGCTCCTCGAGGGAGTAGACCGGACGACCCTTCTCGCCGCCCGCGAGCTGCCCCGCGGTGATGGCGCTCGCGAGCCGGTGGTAGCCCGCCTCCTGCCGTGCGAGCACGAGCACGTGCTCGCCCTCGGGATCGGCGACGCCCATCTGCGGCTCGGGCAGCCCGAGCGAGAGCTCCGCGCCGAACACCGTGGTGAGCTCGGGGAAGCTCTCGGCCGCCTCGGCGAACCGCACGATGCCGTAGAAGCCGTCGTGGTCGGTGATCGCGAGGCCAGAGAGCCCGAGCCGGTGCGCCTCCTCGACGAGCTGCTCGGGTGAGGAGGCGCCGTCGAGGAAGCTGAACGCGGAGTGCGCGTGCAGCTCGGCGTACGGCACGATCGGGCCCGACGGCGCCTCGAGTCCCTCCGAGGGGCGGTACGGATGCCGCTTGCGACTCCACCCGGGGCTGTCGCCGCCGTCGGCGATGATCGAGGGCCCGCCCGGGCGCCGACGGTCGGAGAGCTTCTGCTCGAGCTCCGACCACGGGATCGACGGGTTGTTCCAGCCCATCAGTCGTACCTCGCCTCGGCCCACCAGCCCTCGCGATCGCGCACGAGGAGCCAGGCGCAGCCGTCGTCGTCGACGACCTGGAACCGGTGCACGCGCTTAGCCTGCTCGGCGTCCCACCAGCGCTCGACGACCGGCCACGGACCCGCCCAGGCGCGCACCGGCGCGGCCTCGCCGCCGCCCACGGCGAACCGCTCGGGCGCCGCCGAGATCGCACCGCGGCCGTCGACGGCGACGAGCTCGCCGCGCGCGTCGAGGAGCGCGATCGGCAGCCGCTCGCGGAAGACGCTCGCGGGTGCCAGCGCTGGCAGGCTGCCGGGCCACGGCGCGTGGCCCGCGCGCTCGGGCGGTCGGTCGCCCCACGGCACGAGCACCTGCCGGTCGGCGAGCATGCGGCCGCCGCCGATCGCCGCGGTCACGACCGCCTCGTGCCCGAGCATGCTCTGCACGCGCGTGAGCCCGTGGTGCACGCGCTCGTCGGGGCCGCCGCCCCAGAGCCCCTCTTCGTGGTTGCCGGTGGAGTCGATGCGCTCGGGCACGACCCGCAGCCGCACGATCGGGGAGGCGAGCCCGCTGTCGGCGGTGCCGGCGCCCTGCAGCTGCCAGCGCACCCGGTCGACGACGTCGGCGGGCGTGAACCACCGCGGATGCAGCCAGCTGCGGCTCGAGTGGCCGCCGTCCTCGTCGTCGAGCTCGATGCGCAGGCCCGTGCACACGAGTCGCACGGCGCGCATGCGCTCGATGAACTCCTCGGCGCCCACGCGGAACGCGAAGGCGAGCTGGTCGATGCGGTCGAGCGGGGGCTCGAAGTGCTGCTCCACCTCGAACTCGGGCGGTGGCGTGCGCGCGACGACCCGCGCCTGCTCCCGGCCGGCCGCCCGGTCGTGCGCGAGCGCGCCTGCGGCGCCGAAGCGGCGCCGCACGTCGTCGGCGGGGAGCGCGGCGAACTCGCCGAGCGTGCGCACGCCGAGCCGGGTGAGCAGCGTCGTGGTGCGGGCGTCGACCACGAGGCCCACGGGCAGTGGGGCGATGAACTCCGCGGATGCCCCGGGCGGCACGATCGCGACCGACGAGGTGCGCGCGGCGCGCGCCGCCTGCTCGGCCGCGAACGGTCCGTCGGCGATGCCCACCCTGGCGCCGGGCACCCCGACGGTCTCGAGGAGGGCCGCCGCCGCGGCCTCCTCGCCGCCGTAGTAGCGCGCCGGCCCGCGGGCGCGCATGGCGAGTGTGCCGGGGCGGATGAGCTGCACGCCCGGCACCGTGGCCTCGACGCGGCGCATCACGGGCTCGAAGACGCGCACGTCGAGGGCGATGTCGTAGTCGAGCACCGTGAGCTCGGGGGAGCGGTACTGCGCCTCGCGCAGCTTCAGCCCCCGCGCGACGCCGTCGCCGCGGGCGGCGGCCGAGCAGGCGAAGACGAGGCCGGCCTCGGTGAGCGCGAGGGGTGCGTCGGGGTCGAGGCCGAGCTCGCGGCACACCGCGAGGATCGGCCAGTCGGGGCACCACAGCACGATGGTGCGGCCGGTGTCGACGGTCATCCGGTGGCCCTCCGCTCGAGGTCGTCGAGGCGGATCGGCTCGACGGGCTGGGCGGCGGCGGCCTCGACGGGCGCGAACTCGAGCGAGCGGCCGGGCAGCCGCAGCCGCGACTGCGTGCGGCGCACGAACTCGCCGCGGCCCGCGACGCTCACCACGACCTCGCGCCCGGCGAGGTGCCCGTGGCCGCGCTCGAGCCCCTGCCACTCGCTCGCCTCGACGCCGAGGCGAGCGTCGCTGCCGGGCCACTCGCCCGCGACGAGCAGCGTGGTGCCGCGCTGGCGCAGCCGGGCCTGGAGCCGGCTCGTCTCGGCGGGGGAGACCCGCCCCGCGGGCCGCACCGCGACCACGGGGATGACGTCGGCGAGCGCGGCGACGACCGTGAGCCACTGGCGCCCCGGATCGGGCACGAGCACGAGCCGCTCGAGCGCGATGCCGAACCGCGAGGCCGCCTCGACCCCGAACTCGGGCATGCCCGCCACGGCGACCCAGCGGCCGCTCGCGCTCGGCCCCGCCAGCAGCGCCATGAGCAGCGTGGTCGACCCCTCGACCTGCACCACCGTGCCCTCGCGGAGCGTGCCGCCCGGCAGCACCGACTCGAGCGCCGGATGCGTCGGCACGGCCTTCGAGTCGAGCCGCGTCGCCTGCATCCCGCGGATGCGGGCCTGCAGCTCCTCGACGCGCGCCGGGCGGGGCGCTGGGGCGACGAGGGGAGCGGTCATGGTCATGCTCCAGTTTCGAACATACGTTCGAATCCGGCAAGTCGCGGGGGCCACCCGTCCACCCCGCGTTCCGGGGACATCGGCGTGTCGCGTCGGCCGGGCACGAGTGTACGGATGCCGCCGACACCCGCACCCTGCAGCGCGTCGACACGCGGCATCCGCCCGGAAACGAACGAAGGCCGGATCATGATGATCCGGCCTTCTTCGCAACGCGTGCGCGAGGGGGGACTTGAACCCCCACGCCCGTTAGGGCACTAGCACCTCAAGCTAGCGCGTCTGCCATTTCCGCCACCCGCGCGTTGTGTCGGCCCCGCAGTCTCCCGCAGGCCCGAGAGAAGACACTAGCACGGAATCCGGGGCGCCTCGTACACGCGCCGCCACGGCGGCGGGCTACGGTGAGACGCATGGCCGAGTCACCCGCAGCCCCGCAGACGACCCACTCCGGCACCGAGCTCGACGAGACCGCGGTGGTCGCCCGCGACCTCATCCGGTTCGACACGACCAACCACGGGGAGGGGCGCGCGAAGGGCGAGCGGGAGGCCGCCGAGTACGTCGAGGCGAGGCTCGCTGCGCTGGGCCTCGAGCCGAGGATGTTCGAGCCCGAGGCGCGCCGCACGAGCGTCGTCGCCCGCGTGCCGGGCCGCAACCCCGACAAGCCCGCACTCGTGCTGCACGGGCACCTCGACGTGGTGCCCGCCGACCCTCGCAACTGGAGCGTCGACCCGTTCGCGGGGGAGATCCGCGACGGCATGCTCTGGGGCCGCGGCGCCGTGGACATGAAGGACATGGACGCCATGATCCTCACGGCCCTCGCCGACATCATCGGCAACGGGTCGCTGCCCGAGCGCGAGCTCGTCGTCGCGTTCTTCGCCGACGAGGAGGCGGGCGGCGGACGCGGCGCGAGCTGGCTCGTCGACCACCACCCCGAGCTCTTCGCGGGCGCCACCGAGGCGATCAGCGAGGTCGGCGGCTACTCGATCACCGTGGGCGGCACGCGCGCGTACCTCCTGCAGACGGGGGAGAAGTCGCTCATCTGGGTCCGGCTCATCGCCCGCGGCGTGGCCGCGCACGGCTCGCGCCTGATCCGCGACAACGCGGTGACCCGGCTCGCCGAGGCGATCGCCCGGCTCGGCCGCACCGAGTGGCCCCTGCACCTCACCGACACGACCCGCGAGCTCCTGGGCGCGATCGCCGGCGCGCTCGGCGTCGACCCCGAGCGAGTCTCGCCCGACGAGCTCGCGCTCGCGACGGGCTCCGCATCGGGCTTCATCACCGCGACGCTGCGCACCACGACGAACCCGACCGTCCTCGACGCGGGCTACAAGCACAACGTCATCCCCGACCGCGCGGAGGCGCTCGTGGACATCCGCACGATCCCCGGGCAGGAGGAGGCCGTGCTCGCCGAGGTGCGCGAGATCATCGGCGACGACATCGAGATCGAGTTCGTGCACAAGGACGTCGGGCTCGAGGCATCCACCCGCGGACCCCTCGTCGACGCCGTGACGCGATCGCTCGGCCGGCACGACCCCGGCGCACCCGTCTTCCCGTACCTGCTCTCGGGCGGCACCGACAACAAGTCGCTCCACCGACTCGGCATCGCGGGCTACGGATTCTCGCCGCTGCGCCTGCCCGCCGACCTCGACTTCCCGGCCATGTTCCACGGCGTCGACGAGCGCGTGCCGCTCGACGCACTATCCTTCGGAAGGCGGGTGCTCGAGGACCTGCTCCTCGACTACTGACCCCGACGGCTCACCGACGACGACTCCCGGCGCTCAGCGAGAGCCGGCGGAAGGCGGATTCCCCAACGTGCTCGAAGCGATCATCCTCGGCCTGGTGCAGGGCCTCACCGAGTTCCTCCCGATCTCCTCGAGCGCGCACCTCCGGATCCTCGGCGAGTTCCTGCCGAATGCGCAGGACCCCGGCGCCGCCTTCACCGCGATCACGCAGATCGGCACCGAGACCGCCGTCGTCGTGTTCTTCTGGCGCGACATCGTGCGCATCATCGCGCACTGGTTCCGCTCGCTGTTCGGGCGCGTCCCGCGGCACGATCCCGACGCCCGCATGGGCTGGCTGATCATCATCGGCTCGATCCCGATCGTGGTGCTCGGCATCCTGTTCCAGGACCAGATCGAGACCGTGTTCCGCTCCCTCTGGATCGTCGCGACCATGCTCGTCGTGTTCGGCCTCATCCTCGGACTCGCCGACTGGGCCGGCGCCAAGCGCCGCACGCTCGACCAGATCACGGTGCCGCACGGCATCCTGTTCGGCTTCGCGCAGGCGCTCGCGCTCATCCCGGGCGTCTCGCGCTCGGGCGGCACGATCACGATGGGCCTGTTCCTCGGCTACGAGCGCGCGGCCGCGGCACGGTACGCGTTCCTGCTCGCGATCCCCGCCGTGTTCGGCTCGGGCTTCTACCAGCTGTTCAAGAGCTGGGGGGAGCCCGCGGTGTACGGCCCCATCGAGACGGCCGCGGCGACCCTCGTCGCGTTCGTCGTCGCGATCCTCGTGATCGCGTTCTTCATGCAGTGGATCTCACGCCACAGCTTCCTGCCGTTCGTGATCTACCGCATCCTCCTCGGCGGCACGATCTTCGCGCTCCTCGCGACGGGCACCATCGACGCGTGACGGATGCCGCGGCGCGGCGTCTCGCGATGACGGATGCCGCGCCGGCACGCCGGTCCGATGACGGATGCCGCCGCGGCATCCGCTCGGCTCAGGACCCGTCGCGCGGCCGCCAGGGCTCGTCGCGCGGCCCCTCGCGACCGTCGGCCCGGCCGCCCTCGGGGCCGTCGCCGCGACGCCGCAGGTAGCGCTCGAACTCGCGCGCGATGGCCTCGCCGCTCGCCTCGGGCGCGTCGACCGCGTCGCGCGCCTGCTCGAGCTGGGCGATGTAGCCCGCCATGTCCTCGTCGTCGGCGGCGAGCGCATCGACGCCCGCCTCCCACGCCTTGGCCTCGGTCTCGAGCGAGCCGCGCGGGATGCTGAGCCCGGTCAGCTCCTCGAGCTTCGCGAGCAGGGCGAGCACGGCCTTCGGCGAGGGTGCGTTGTGCACGTAGTGCGGCACCGACGCCCACAGCGACACCGTGGGGATGCCCACCCGCTCGGCCTGGTCGGCGATCACGCTGAGGATGCCGACGGGCCCTTCGTAGCTCGAGCGGTCGACGCCGAGCTCGTCGCGCACCTCGCGGTTCTCGCTCGACGCGAACACCGCGAGCGGGCGCGTATGCGGGGCGTCGGCGAGCATCGCGCCGAGCAGCACGATGCCCTCGATGTCGGCGGCGAGCGCCGCGTCCACGAGCTCGGCGGCGAAGCCCTTCCAGCTGCGCGCGGGCTCGGCGCCCAGCAGCACGTGCAGCGCGGCGGCGCCGGGGCCGGTCACGCGGTCCTCGTCGGCGGGCGCCGGGCGCCCGCCGGGGCCGAGGATCGCGGCACCGGGCCATTCGAGCCGACGCGTGCCGTCGTCGCCGACCGCCACGGTGGGCCGCGTGAACTGGTAGTCGAAGTACAGCTCGGGATCGACCGCGGCGATCTCGACGAGGCCGAGGCGCTCCGCGAGGAGCTTCGCGGCACCGGTCGCGGCCTCTCCGGCGTCGTTCCAGCCCTCGAAGGCGACGACGAGGAGCCTTCCGCCCTCGAAACCGGCCCGCTGATCCACCAAAGGTGCCCCGCTCTCCGCCCCGGGTGGACCGGGGTCCCCTCCACAATAGGCCGTGGCCGTAGACTTGCGGGTTGTGACCACTCGCCTTCCCGCCGCCGTCCTCTGGGACATGGACGGCACCCTCGTCGACACCGAGCAGTACTGGATGGCGGCCGAGGTGGAGCTCGTCGAGTCCTTCGGCGGTCGCTGGACGCATGAAGACGGTCTCGGCCTCGTCGGCATGGGCCTCTGGGAGTCCGCCCGCGTGTTCCAGGCCGCGGGCGTCGACCTCGACGCCGACACGATCGTCCACCGCCTCACGGGCCGTGTGAAGCAGCAGCTCGTCGAGCAGGGCGTGCCGTGGCGCCCGGGCGCCCGCGAGCTCCTCGAGGCGCTGCGCACGGCATCCGTGCCCACCGCGCTCGTCACCATGTCGATCCGCTCGATGGCCGACGACGTGATCGCGGCCATCCCGTTCGAGGCGTTCGACGCGATCGTCACGGGCGACGTGGTCGCGAACCCCAAGCCGCACCCCGAGCCCTACCTCGTCGCCGCAGCCGAGCTCGGGGTCGACGTGCGCGACTGCGTCGCGATCGAGGACTCGCCCGCGGGGCTCACGTCGGCGTGGTCGGCCGGGGCCGTCACCGTCGGCGTCCCGAACTTCCTCGCCCTCGACGAGGCGCCAGCCCACGTGCTCTGGCCGACGCTCGCCGACAAGACGGTGTCGGATGTCGCGGAGCTCCTCGCCGTCCGCGAGGGCCGCGCATGAGCGAGAGCCGCGGAGAGCGCAGCGGACCCTTCCGACCGGGCGACCGCGTGCAGCTCACGGGCCCCAAGGGCCGGATGCACACGATCACGCTCGAGCCGGGCAAGCTCTTCCACTCCCACAAGGGACCCATCGCGCACGACGACCTCATCGGCCTGCCCGACGGCTCGGTCGTCGCGAACCAGGTCGGCGTCGAGTACCTCGCCCTGCGCCCGCTGCTCGGCGACTTCGTGATGTCGATGCCGCGCGGCGCCGCCATCGTGTACCCGAAGGACGCGGCGCAGATCCTCGCGCAGGCCGACGTCTTCCCGGGCGCCACGGTCGTGGAGGCCGGCGTCGGCTCGGGCGCGCTGTCGCTCTGGCTACTGCGCGCCATCGGGCCGCAGGGCCGCCTCATGTCGTTCGAGCGCCGCGAGGAGTTCGCCGAGGTCGCCCGTGGCAACGTCGCGACCTTCCACGGCTTCGACCCCGAGAACTGGTCGATCACGCTCGGCGACCTGGCGGAGGAGCTGCCCCGGCAGGCGGCCGCGGCATCCGTCGACCGCGTCGTGCTCGACATGCTGGCGCCGTGGGAGTGCATCGACGTCGTCTCCGAGGCGCTGAAGCCCGGCGGCGTACTGCTCTGCTACATCGCCACCGCCACGCAGCTCTCGCGCGTCGCCGAGGCCATCCGGGCGACGGGCCACTACACCGACCCCGTGTCGAACGAGACGATGGTGCGCGGCTGGCACGTGCAGGGACTCGCGGTGCGGCCCGACCACCGCATGATCGCGCACACCGGATTCCTCATCACGGCTCGCCGGCTCGCGCCGGGCACCGTGCTGCCCGAGCTCAAGCGCCGCCCGTCGAAGACCGACTTCAGCGAGGAGGACGTCGAGGTCTGGACGCCCGGCGCCCTCGGGGAACGCGTCGTGAGCGACAAGGCGCTGCGCAAGCGCGTCCGGGCAGCGGATGCCGCGGCCGAGCGCTCGCGCGCCGACGAAGGCGCGGCGGCCGCCGACGTCGCCGAGCCGGCAGCCCCGCCCGCGACCACCGACACCGAACCCACCGGGAACGGCGGGTAGGCTACCTACGCCCCGAAGCTCCCCCTTCGAAGAAACGAGGATCAGTGCGCTCGTCACTCGCGCTCATCGCCACCGCCGGCCTGGTCGCCGTCGCCCTGTCCGGCTGCGCCACCGCGCCCGCGCCCGACGCGGCGCCGGGGCAGTCGTCCGACGCCGTCGTGGTGAAGGGCGACTTCGGCGCTGAGCCCCGCGTGGAGTTCCCCACGCCGCTCGTGCCCGAGGAGACGCAGTGCACCGAGGTCATCGCGGGCGAGGGGGAGTACCTGCAGGAGGGGCAGCAGGCGCTCGTCGGCCTCGCGGTCTACAACGGCGCGACGGGCGAGGAGCTGCAGGTCGCGGGCTTCGGTGACGAGGACCCCATCTCGGTCACCAACTCGACGGCCATCCTGCCCGGCCTGCACAAGGCGCTGTCGTGCGCGAAGGTCGGCTCCCGCGTCGCGGTCGTCGTTCCGCCGGCCGACGGGTTCGGCGAGGAGGGCAACCCGTCGCTCAACATCTCGCCCGACGACAGCCTCGTGCTCGTCGTCGACGTGGACCGCGCGTTCCCGTCGCGAGCCGACGGTGCGCCGCGCCTCAGCCGCGACGGCTTCCCGGCGGTCGTGCTCGCGCCCGACGGCCGACCCGGCATCACGGTGCCCGACAACGACCCGCCCGCGAAGGACCACACCGAGGTCGAGGTCCTGAAGCAGGGCAACGGCGAGACGATCGAAGACGGCGACTCGGTCGTCGTGCAGTACACGGGCGTGCTCTGGGACGGCGGCACGGTGTTCGACTCCACGTGGGAGAACGGCGCCCCGGCAACGTTCGTCGTGACGAAGGGCGACGACGCCCAGGTCATCCCGGGCTTCGCGGATGCCCTCATCGGGCAGCAGGTGGGCTCGCAGGTCGGCGTCATCATCCCGCCGTCCGAAGGCTACGGCGAGCAGGGGAACTCCCAGATCCCGGCGAATTCCACGCTCTTCTTCGTGATCGACGTCCTGGGCGTGATCTGAGCCGGCGACGGCGGCCTGACGCCGCCCGCGGTTCAGTATGATCGCTCGTGTGGCTGGTGGAGGACGAACGGGCGAGCAGCGGATCCCCGTCGAAGATCGGCTCTTCAGCCTCGTGCTCGCGCTCCTCGCGACCGAGACCGGGCTGCTGAAGTCCGAGATCCTCTCGACCGTGCGCGGCTACGCCGAGCGGTACGACGAGTCCGGCCAGAACGCCAACCTCGAGCGGCAGTTCGAGCGAGACAAGGACGACATCCGCGAGCTCGGCATCCCGCTCGAGACCGTGGAGTCGCCCGACCGCCCCGGCGACAACCAGGCCCTGCGCTACCGCATCCCGAAGGGCCAGTACGACCTGCCCGACGAGGTGCGGTTCACTCCCGACGAGCTCGCACTGCTGGGCCTCGCCGCCGAGGTCTGGCGCGAGGCGTCCCTCTCGGCCGACTCGCAGCGCGCGCTCACCAAGTTGCGCTCGCTCGGCATCGAGCCGCGCGAACCGGTCATCGGCTACGCACCCCGACTTCGGGTGCGGGATGCCGCGTTCGAGCCGCTGCGCCAGGCCCTCGACCGCCGGCAGGTCGTGCGCTTCCGCTACTTCAAGCCGGGCGAGGCCGCACCGCGCGAGCGCACGGTGAACCCCCTGGCGGTCGTGCTGCACGAGGGCCGCTGGCACCTGCACGCCTTCGACCGCGACGCGCAGGGCCCGCGCACCTTCCTGCTGTCGCGCATCGTCGGCGCCGTCGAGCCGGTGCCGGGCCTCACGTTCGACGCGCCGCCGCCCGGCATCCAGGACCGCATCCTCGCCGAGCTCGACGAGCTGCGGCTCCAGAACGCCGCCGACCTCGCGGTCACGGCGGGCAGCGACGCCGAGGTGCGCCTCGGCAAGCGGGCGGTGCTGCGCGACGAGGACGCCGGGGTCATCCGGCTGCATTACACGGATGCCGCGGTCTTCGCCGACGAGATCGCCGCCTACGGCCCCGAAGTGCGCGTCATCGGTCCCGCGCCGCTGCGCGAGGCGGTACGCGTCCGGCTGGAGGCGGTCGTGGCCGCGCACCGGAACGGGGGAGTCGCGTGATGGCGAAGCGCCAGAAGCCGCTCAAGGCGCCCGACAAGCTCGTCTTCCTGCTCTCGTTCGTGCCGTACCTGCTCGAGCGGCGTGTCGTCGACGTCTCCGAGGCGGCGCAGCACTTCGGCATGACCGAGGAGGAGATCCGCGACGCCGTGCGGCTCATCGCGACCTCCGGACTGCCGGGGGAGACCGGCACGTACCAGCCGAACGACCTGTTCGACATCGACTGGGACTCGTTCGAGGAGGACGACGTCGTCATCGTCGTGCACCACGTCGCGATCGACGACGCGCCGCGGCTCTCCGCGCGCGAGGCGGCCGCGCTCATCGCCGGGCTGCAGTACCTCTCGGCCTCGCCCGAGAACGCCGGCAGCGCGTCGCTCGCCTCGCTCATGGCGAAGCTGACCGCGGGTGCCTCGGCCGCGCCGAGCCGGCTCGCCGTCGCCGAGACCGAGGCCGACGCGTCGCTCGCGCTGATCCGCGAGGCGGTGGCCGAGGGCCGACAGCTCGAGTTCGACTACCTCAACGCCAGGGGCGAGCGGGGCCGCCGCCGTGCCGATCCGCTGCGGATCATCTCGCAGGACGCGGACTGGTACCTGCAGGCGTACTGCCACACGCGAGAGGACGTGCGGAACTTCCGCGTCGACCGCATGAGCGACCTCGTGCTCACCGACGAGCCGATCGGCGACCACTCGGGTCGCGCGGTGCCCGACACCCTGTTCCAGGGCTCGGAGTCCGACCTCGACGTCATCGTCGACGTCGAGCCGTCTGCGCTGCCCCTGCTCGCGGACTACCTCGCGGACTCGAGCACGCGCGAGATCGACGGGCGCCTGCGCGTCACGCTGCGGCTCGCGCACGTCCACGGGCTGAAGCGCCTCGTCGCGGGCCTGCCCGGCCTCGTGACGGTCGTCGCCCCGGCCGAGGCGCGCGCGGCGGTCGCCGAGTGGGCCGCCGCCGGCCTCGCGGGCTACGGCGACCGCGAGGCATCCGCCGGCCCCCGCTGACGCACTGCTGGAGCGACGCGCGTCGGGCGGGCGGGGGAGCCGCTCGGACCGCGATTGTCTCGCATAGGGGGTTCGGCAGGTAGACTGGCCGCACGATCCCCCCGAGAACGGACGAACACCTATGTGGCAAGGCTTCACTGGTTGGCACGCGCTGATCATCCTCGTGGTCATCCTGCTGCTCTTCGGCGCGCCGAAGCTCCCGGCGCTCGCCCGCAGCCTCGGGCAGTCGATGAAGATCCTCAAGAGCGAGGTCCGTCCCGAGAAGGACGGAGCGGCGACTGACGCGGAGGCGGCCGACGGCACCACGTCGAGCACCACCGCGACGAGCACTCCGGCGACGTCCGACGTCGCGGGCGGCCAGGCCAAGACCGACGAGGCCGATACCGGCAAGAGCCGCTGACCCCGATGTCCGCGGTGAAGGATCGCGGGGAGAAGAACCGCGAGAAGCGGATGTCGCTGGGCGCGCATCTCATCGAGCTGCGCAAGCGCCTCTTCATCTCGGCCATCGCCATCGTCGTCGGCATGGCGCTCGGATGGTGGCTGACCGACGCCTTCGTCTGGCAGGCCATCCAGGAGCCGGTCGAGCGGGTCGCCGAGGCGCAGGGCAGCGACACGGCGATCATCTTCCCGACGATCTCGAGCGCGTTCGACCTGCGCCTGCAGATCGCGTTCACGCTGGGCATCGTGATCTCGGCCCCCGTCTGGCTGTACCAGATCTTCGCATTCCTCGTGCCCGGGCTGAACACGCGCGAGCGCAAGTTCACCCTGGCGTTCTTCGCCACCGCCATCCCGCTCTTCTTCGCCGGCTGCGCGGCCGGGTGGTTCGTGCTGCCGAACATCGTGAAGCTCATGACGAGCTTCGTGCCCGACGGCGCCGAGTCCCTGCTCACGGCGAAGGAGTACATCGACTTCGTCCTGAAGCTCGTCGTGGCGATCGGCATCGCATTCGTCGTGCCGGTGTTCATCGTGCTGCTGAACTTCGCGGGCATCATCAGTGCGAAGGCGATCATCAAGTCGTGGCGCGTGGCGATCCTCGTGATCGTGCTGTTCACGGCCATCGCGACACCCTCGGCCGACATCATCTCGATGTTCATGCTCGCGATCCCGATGATCGCGCTGTACTTCGGCGCGTGGTTCATCGCGCACCTGCACGACCGCCGTGTCGAGCGCCGCAACCGCGTGGAGTTCGGAGCCGCTGTCTAGGCTGGAGGGGTGGAGACCCTTTCCCCGGCCGAGCGGTACGCGATCTCGCGTGAGCAGCGCCGCAAGCCCCGCCTCGCCGAGTTCGCCTCACGACTGAAGTTCGACCTCGACCCGTTCCAGCAGGCCGCATGCGCCGCGCTCGACGAGGGCCGCAGCGTCCTCGTCGCCGCGCCGACGGGCGCAGGCAAGACCGTGGTCGCCGAGTTCGCGGTGTTCCTCGCCATGCAGGAGCCGAAGGCGAAGGTCTTCTACACGACCCCGATCAAGGCGCTCAGCAACCAGAAGTTCCAGGAGCTCGCCGACGAGTGGGGCGCCGACCAGGTGGGCCTGCTCACGGGCGACACGAACGTGAACTCGGGCGCGCGCATCGTGGTGATGACCACCGAGGTGCTGCGGAACATGCTCTACGCCGACTCGCCGCTGCTCGACCGCCTCGCCTACGTCGTGATGGACGAGGTGCACTACCTCGCCGACCGGTTCCGCGGCGCGGTGTGGGAGGAGGTCATCATCCACCTCCCCGAGGCGGTGCGACTCGTCTCGCTCTCGGCGACCGTGTCGAACGCCGAGGAGTTCGGCGACTGGCTGCAGGCCGTGCGCGGCGACACCGACGTGATCGTCTCCGAGGAGCGTCCCGTGCCGCTCGAGCAGCACGTGCTCGTGAAGGGCAAGCTCCTCGACCTGTTCGACTCGTCGGGCCTCGCGGCCACGAACCGGGTCAATCCCGAGCTGCAGCGCCTGGCGCGCACCGGCGGACGGTCGATCTCGTCGCGCTCCGCACGCGGACGGCGCGGGAGCGACCGCGGCCGGTTCCACCAGCAGGGCCAGCCGAGCGGGCGCATCGAGCGCCCCGACGTCGTCGACCTGCTGCACGGCAAGCACCTGCTCCCCGCCATCGTGTTCATCTTCTCGCGGGCGGGCTGCGACCAGGCCGTCCGCCAGGTGCTCCGCTCCGGCATCCGGCTCACCGACACCGAGGAGCGCGACGAGATCCGCGCGATCGTCGAGGAACGGGCCCGGATGCTGCGGGACGAGGATCTCGCCGTGCTCGGCTACTGGGACTGGATCGAGGGCCTCCAGCGCGGCGTCGCTGCGCACCACGCCGGGATGCTGCCCGCCTTCAAGGAGGTCGTCGAGGAGCTGTTCCAGCTGAAGCTCCTGAAGGTGGTCTTCGCCACCGAGACGCTGGCGCTGGGCGTCAACATGCCCGCCCGGTCGGTGGTGCTCGAGAAGCTCGAGAAGTTCAACGGCGAGGCGCGCGTGCCGATCACGCCGGGGGAGTACACGCAGCTCACGGGCCGCGCCGGACGCCGCGGCATCGACGTCGAGGGCCACTCCGTCATCCAGTGGGCCGACGGGCTCGACCCCGAGGCGGTCGCCGCGCTCGCGTCGCGTCGCAGCTACCCGCTGAACTCGAGCTTCAAGCCGACCTACAACATGGCCGTCAACCTCATCGACCAGTTCGGACGCGAGCGCACGCGCCAGATCCTCGAGCTGTCGTTCGCGCAGTTCCAGGCCGACCGCGCGGTCGTCGACCTCGCGCGCACCCTCCGCAAGCAGGAGGAGTCGATGGCGGGCTACGACGAGGCCATGCGGTGCCACCTCGGCGACTTCGCGGACTACGCCGCGATCCGGCGACGCATCGGCGAGCTCGAGCGCCAGTCGTCCAAGGGCAATCCGACGCACGCGCAGCGCGAGCGGATGCAGCGCGAGCTCGTCGCGGTGCGCAAGCAGCTGCGGGCGCATCCCTGCCACGGCTGCGCCGAGCGCGAGCAGCACGCGCGCTGGGCCGAGCGGTGGTGGCGCCTCAAGCAGGAGCACGACCAGCTCTCGCGGCAGATCCGCACCCGAACCGGCCAGGTCGCGAAGCGGTTCGACCGCGTGACCGAGGTGCTCGAGCAGCTCGGCTACCTCGAGCGCGACGCGAAGGGATCGCTCGTCTCGACGTCGGCGGGCCGTATCCTGAAGCGCATCTACGGCGAACGCGACCTGCTCGTGGCCGAGTGCCTGCGACAGGGCCTGTGGGACGGCCTCGACGTGCCGTCGATCGCCGCGATGGCGGCTGCGCTCGTCTACGAGCCGCGCCGCGACGACCGCGGCGTCGACTACCGGATGCCCCGCGGCCGGTTCCGTGCGGCGTTCGACGCGACCACCGACGTGTGGAGCCGCCTCGACGACCTCGAACGCGACCACCGGCTCACGGGGAGCGACCAGCCGTCGCCCGCGCTGGCCCTCGCCATGCACGCCTGGGCGGGCGGTGCGGGCCTCGGCACCGTGCTCGACGACACCGACCTCGCGGCCGGCGACTTCGTGCGCCTGACCAAGCAGGTGGTCGACCTGCTCGACCAGGTCTCGATCGTCGCCGACGCCGAGCTCGGCGCGACTGCGCGGGCGGCGATCGACGCCGTGCGGCGCGGCGTGGTGGCCTACGGGTCGGTCGCGTGAACGGCCGGGATCGTCGCCTAGGCTGAGCTGGTGCCCGAGAACGACCCGCGTCCGCTGCTGCCGTTGTGGGTCGCACTCCTCGCCGCGATCGCCGGTGGGCTCCTCTACGACCTCGGGTTCCCGGGCGCCGGCATCTGGCCGCTCGCCTTCGTCGGGATCGCGCTCGCGCTCGTCAGCCTGATCGGCCGCAGCGGCTGGTCGGCCGCGCTCGTCGGCTTCGCGTTCGGCGTGGCGTTCTACCTGCAGCAGGTGTCGTGGACGGCGCTGTACCTCGGGCCGGTGCCCTGGCTCGCCCTGTCGATCTTCGAGTCGTTCTTCGTCGCGGGCGGCGCCGTGCTCATCACGCTCGCCTACCGCTGGGTGCCACGGGCGAGCTCATCGCGGTGGGTGCGCCTCATCTGGCTCCCGTTGCTCGTTGCGGGGCTGTGGTGCGTGCGCGAGGCGGCCACGGGCACCATTCCCTACGGCGGATTCCCGTGGGGCCGTGCCGCGCAGAGCCAGTCGGAGAGCCCGTTCGCCGATGTCGTGTCGTGGGTCGGGTCGACCGGCCTGTCGTTCATCATGGTCGCGCTCGTGGCCGGGGTCATCGAATGGGTGCGCCTGCGTGGCTGGCAGGACCTGCGCTCCGCGGTGCCGGTGGCGGCGCTGGCGCTCGTGGCGATCCTCGTGCCGGCGTGGCCGACCACGACGACGGGGGAGCTGCGCGTGGCGAGCGTCCAGGGCAACGGTCCGGCCGGGTACTTCGACGAGCGCGAACCCGGCGACGTGCTCGAGGCCCAGCTCGAGGCGACCGAGCCGATCCTCGACGAGCCCGACATCGACGTGCTGCTCTGGCCCGAGGGCGGGTCGGACATCGACCCGACACGCAGCCCCGACGTCGCAGACATCTTCGACGATCTCAGCGAGCAGCTCGACGCGCCCGTCGTGCTCAACACGGTGACCACGAACGGCGCGGAGTTCTTCAACACGTCGCTGCTCTGGCGCGCCGGTGAGGGCGCGGTCGCGAGCTACGACAAGCGCAACCCGGTGCCGTTCGGCGAGTACATCCCCGACCGCTGGTTCTACGACGCGATCGCGGGCGACCTCACCGGGCTCATCCAACGTGGCTACACCCCGGGCACGAACCCGCCGGTGTTCGACCTCGGCGACGCGGTGACGGGCCTGGCGATCTGCTTCGACGTGATCTACGACGAGCTCATCTGGGAGGGCGCGCGCGACGGCGCCGACCTCTACATGTTCCAGACGAACAACGCCGACTTCCGTGGCACCGACGAGAACCAGCAGCAGCTGGCGATCGCGCGCCTGCGCGCCATCGAGACGGGCCGGTCGGTCGTGAACATCTCCACGGTGGGCACGAGCCAGGTGATCGACCCGAGCGGGCGCACCATCGACGCGCTGCCGGCCTACGAGCCGGGCGCCATGGTCACCGACGTGGAGTTGCGCGAGGGCCTCACGCCCTCGGTCGTGCTCGGCGGCGCGGTCCCGCTGCTCATCGTCTCGGGATCGCTCGGCGGACTCATCGCCGCAGGCGTGATCACGCGACGTTCACGTCGCGAGGTCGTCGGGGAGGGTGACGGCGAGGGCTAGGCGCCGATCTTCTGCTGGCCGCGACGGGCTCGCAGGTAGGCGAGGCGCTCCTCGAGGAGCTCCTCGAGCTCGGCGCGGGTACGGCGCTCGAGCAGCATGTCCCAGTGGGTGCGGGCGACCTTCTCGCCCGAGCGATCGATCTCGACCGGCTTCGAGTCCACGAGCAGGGTCGCGGCGGCGCCGCAGTAGCGGCACTCCCAGGTCTCGGGGAGCTCCGCCTCGGTCGAGAAGGTCATCACGGTCTCGCGACCGCACGCCTCGCAGCGGTAGGTGTAGTCGGCACGGTCGGCGAAGACCACGCCGTCCTCACTCTGCAGGCTCTGGGCGCCGATACGCATGCCCCGAAGGCTCCGGTCCGCCATGGCGTACTCCTCTCGATCGTCTACAGGTATAAACGACCAAGCTGGGCATTCCCTTGCCACCGACTGGGGGATTGCCGGGGAATTCTCAGGTACGCGCCTCGACGAGGGGAAGGGCGAGGTCGGCGCGGTCGGTCACGAGGCCGTCGACGCCGAGGTCGAGCAGACGCGCCATGACCGCGGGGTCGTTCACCGTCCACACGTGCACCTCGAGACCGGCGCGGTGCGCACGCTCGACGAAGGCGCGCGTGACCACTCGGAGCGGCCCGACGCGCTCGGGCACCTGCAACGCCACGGCACCGCGAACGGCCCACGCCAGCGCCGCGGGGCCGAAGGGGGCGGCGATGAGGGAGCGGATGACTCCGGCACGGCCGGGCGAGCTCACGGCGTCGACGACGAGGCGCGCGGCGCGCCGCCGCCGGCCGTCGGTGAAGCTCGTGAGCAGCACGCGCGACCCCGCCCCCGTGCGTCGGAGCACGGCGACGGCGGGTGCGAGCGCGCCCTCCACCTTGATGTCGATGTTGAACCTCGTCTGCGGGAAGGCGTCGAGCGCCTCCTCGAGGGTGCAGTACCCCTGGCCGTGTCCGAGGTCGATCCGGCGCAGCTCGTCCATCGTGAGGTCGGAGACCCGGAGGTCATGCCCGGCCACGCGCCGCAGGCTCGGGTCGTGCGAGATCACGGCGACGCCGTCGTGCGACACGTGCACGTCGGTCTCGAGGTACGACGCCCCGATCTCGACCGCCTCCGAGAATGCGAGCATCGTGTTCTCGGGTGCGTCGAGCGCCAGCCCGCGGTGCGCCAGCACCCGCGGCGCGGGCGGATCGAGGTAGGTCGAGGCCACGCGGCTCAGTGTCGTTCGGGCGACGGCGCACCCGGCGGCCGGGTCGTCGAGGCATCCGTCGACCGGGTCGGTGCGGCATCCGTCGGCGCACCCGGCGGCGTGAACGCCGTGCCGATGCCCTTCAGCGCCTCGGTGAGCTCGCTGGGGATGATCCAGAGCTTGTTCGACGCGCCCTCGGCGAGCTGCGGCAGCATCTGCAGGTACTGGTAGCCGAGCAGCTTCGGGTCGGGGTCGCCCTTGTGGATGGCATCGAACACCGTGAGGATCGCCTCCGCCTCGCCCTGTGCGCGGAGCACCGCGGCCTTCGCGTCACCCTCGGCCTGGAGGATCGCCGCCTGCCGGGCGCCCTCTGCGGTGAGGATCTGCGACTGCTTGGTGCCCTCGGCGGTGAGGATGAGTGCGCGGCGGTCGCGCTCGGCGCGCATCTGCTTCTCCATCGAGTCCTGGATGGAAAGGGGCGGGTCGATCGCCTTCAGCTCGACGCGGGAGACGCGGATGCCCCACTTGCCGGTGGCCTCGTCGAGCACGACGCGCAGCTGGCCGTTGATGTTGTCGCGGGAGGTGAGCGCCTCTTCGAGGTTCAGCCCGCCGACGACGTTGCGCAGCGTCGTCGTCGTGAGCTGCTCGACGGCGCCGAGGTAGTTCGCGATCTCGTACGTCGCGGCCCGCGCGTCGGTGACCTGGAAGTAGACGACCGTGTCGATCGAGACGACGAGGTTGTCCTCGGTGATCACGGGCTGCGGCGGGAACGACACCACCTGCTCGCGCATGTCGACGAGCGGACGGAGCCGGTCGATGAACGGCACCAGCACGTTGAGGCCCGGCATGAGCGTCTTGTGGTAGCGGCCGAGCCGCTCGACGATGCCCGCGTAGGCCTGCGGGATGATGCGGATCGACTTCGCCAGCACGACGATGACGAAGATGACGATCGCCAGGACGACGACCGCGATGATGATGGTGCCGGCGTCGATCACTGCGGGGTGCTCCTCTCAACGGGCACGACGACGGCCGTCGCACCATCGATGCCCGTGACGAGCACGCGCTCGCCCACGGCGACATCCGCCTGCTCGGTGATGGGGGAGAGGCGCGCCGTCCACACCTCGCCGTTCTGGAGGCGGACCTGGCCACCCACGGGTGTCACCGTGCGCACGACCGCGCCGTCGGCGCCGATGAGCGCGTCGATGTTGCTGCGCGCGGGATCGCCGCCGCGCCTGAGCAGCCGCAGCAGCGACGGTCGGAGCGTGAGGATGAGGGCCACGGCCACCACCGCGGCGATGATGAACTGCGCCCACCACGGGATGCCGAACAGCCCTGAGAGCAGGCCGGCGACGCTGCCGAGCGCGAGCATGAGGAACGTCATCTCGAGCGTGAAGACCTCGATGGTCGCGAACACGAGGATCAGGACGAGCCAGACGATCCATGCGTACTGCGTCAGCACATCCAAGTCATGGTCTCCTTCGCACGCGTCCCCGCTTCGAAACTAGCAGGGCGGATGCCGCGACGGGTGAGTTGATAGTCTCGGTTCGGCGCATCGCCAGGACCCATCGGTCCGTCCCAGAAAGCCACGAGGAGTCCCCGCCGTGACCAACCCACTCGCCCCCGGATCGCTCGACGGTCGCGTCGCCCTCGTCACGGGCTCGTCGCGCGGGATCGGCGCCGACACGGCCCGCTACCTCGCGGCGGCGGGCGCCGCCGTGGTCGTCAACTACCGCAGCAAGGCGCCGCGCGCCGAGAAGGTCGTCGCCGACATCACCGAGGCGGGCGGCCGGGCGATCGCCGTGGGCGCCGACCTCACCGACCCGGCGTCCGTGGCCGAGATGTTCGAGCGCACCGTCGCCGAGCTCGGACCGATCGACATCCTCGTGCTCAACGCGTCGGGCGGCATGGAGACCGGCCTGGGCGGGGACTACGCCATGCGGCTCAACCGCGACGCGCAGGTCAACGTCGTCGAGGGCGCGCTGCCGCATCTCGCCGAGGGCGCGCGCATCGTCTTCGTCACGAGCCACCAGGCGCACTTCATCCGAACGACCCCGACCATGCCCGAGTACGAGCCCGTCGCGCTCTCGAAGCGGGCCGGCGAGGACGCGCTGCGGGCGAAGCTGCCCGAGTTCGCGGCATCCGGCATCGAGTTCGTGGTCGTGTCGGGCGACATGATCGAGGGCACCATCACCGCAACGCTGCTCGAGCGCGCCAACCCCGGTGCGATCGCCGCGCGCCGCGAGGACGCGGGCCGGCTCTACAACGTCTCGGAGTTCGCGGCCGAGGTCGCGTCCGCCGTCGCCGAGCCGATCCCGGCCGGCAACACCCGCTACGTGGGCGACACCTCGGGATTCGCACCCGAGGCCTGAGCCGCACGACACGAAGGCCGGTCGCGGAGCGCTGTGCGCTCCGGACCGGCCTTCGTCGTCGGATGCCGCGGCGCTATGCCGTCGCGGCCGCTCCGCCCGCGCCACGACCGAACGTGAACGCGCGCACGATCTGGATGATGCCGAGCACGATCAGCGCGATGCCCGCGATGACGAACAGCACGACGGCGCCCCAGAGCGGCGAGAACAGCACGATGATGCCGGCCACGACGCTCAGGATGCCGAAGAAGATCGTCCACCCGCGCGACGGCGAGTCGCCCGACTGGACGAGCGCCACGACGCCCTCGACGATCCACAGGATTCCGATCAGGATGCCGAGGAACACGGCCAGGGCCGCCGCCGCCGTCTGGACGTTGAACAGGGCGATGACGCCACCGATGAGGAACAGCAGGCCGAGGATGATGTCGAGCGTCCTGGCGCCGCCCGAGATGCCCTTGGAGAAGATGCCGAGGCCCAGGTAGGCGAGCCCGGCGATGACGAAGTAGATGGCCAGGATGACCGTGAGCACGAGCGCCGAGTTCTTCGGCCAGAACGTGATGAGGATGCCCACGATGAGGGCGATGACCCCGCTGATGCCGAGGGTCGCGCGGACGGTGTTGATGGCGGACTTCGACAGGTTCGCTGAGTCGAGCGAGAAGGCGGCGAAGACCGTACTGGACTGCGGCGTCGACATGGGATGTCCTTTCTGAGGCGACGACTGAGGGGCGTTGCAAGGGTCAGGCTATGCCTCGCCGGGACCTGAGCGTCGGATGTGAGTGCGCGCGTCCTCCCGTGTCGTCGCGTGACGGGGAGTAGCGATCAGCCCAGTCCGCGTGGCTCCTCGTGCCCGTCGTGGTCGGTCACGACGCCGCTGACCGGACGTCGCGACAGGTGCACGGCGCCAGCTTCGGGGCCCGTCGAGGTCGCCGCGTGCACGGCCTCGACCTCGTTCTCGACGGGGTACCCGGTGTGCAGCCGCACGGGCTCCCTGACGGTGCCGAGCCGCTTGGCGCGACGCGACGCGGCGAGGAGGTTCAGCGCCTCGACGAAGATCGCGAACGCCATCGGGCCGTAGATGAGCGCCTTGTCGATCTTCACCCCGAAGCCGTCGGCGATGAGGAACACGCCGATGAGCAGGAGGAACGCGAGGGCGAGCATCTTCACGGTCGGGTGGCGGTTGACGAACGTGAAGATGTAGCGCGCGGCGAACAGCATGAGCCCGAACGAGAGCACGACGACGGTGATGATGACGACGAGGTTCTCGGTCATGCCGACGGCCGTGATGACCGAGTCGAGCGAGAACACGAGGTCGAGCAGCAGGATCTGGAAGATCACGGAGCCGAAGGTCGCGCGTGCGGCACCGCCCGCGCCGTGCTCCTCGACGCCCTCGAGCTTCTGGTGGATCTCGTGCACCGCCTTGTAGACGAGGAAGAGCCCGCCCGCGATGAGGATGAGGTCGCGTCCCGAGAAGCCGATGCCGGCGATCACGAACAGGTCGGCCTTCAGCGTGATGATCCAGCCGGCGAAGAGCACGAGCAGCACGCGCATGAGCATCGCGAGCGTGAGGCCGAGGTTGCGCGCCCGCGCCTGCTGCTCCACCGGCAGCTTCGACGCGAGGATCGAGATGAAGATCACGTTGTCGACGCCGAGCACCACCTCGAGGACGAACAGCGTGAGGAAGACGGCGAGCAGGTCGGGCGTGAACTCGAGGGAGAACTCCATCCTCCATGCCTAGCGGATGCCGCGGAGTCGCGCCTCCACCGTGCGGATGACGTGCGACTCCGACGCGATCCGTCTCGGGTTCCGCGGCCTCCTCACGTCGCGTCGGGCTGGAGCCCCCGCCACCCACGGCGGACAGCACCGACGTGACCCAGCCGGCGGGTCCGCGCCGGGTGGGCATCGTCGGCGGGGCGTGGCACGATCGAGGGGTGAACAGCAGTCCCGCTGACGAGCAGCGCCTGCGAGATCTCGCGCTGCTGCGGCGCGTCCGCGACCGCATGGACCGGGAGTACGCCAAGCCGCTCGACGTCGACGCGCTCGCTCGCGGCGTGAACATGTCGGCCGGGCACCTGAGCCGCGAGTTCAAGCGCGCCTACGGCGAGTCGCCCTACAGCTACCTGATGACACGGCGGATCGAGCGCGCGATGGCGCTGCTCCAGCGCGGCGACCTCAGCGTCACCGAGGTGTGCTTCGAGGTCGGCTGCTCGTCGCTGGGCACGTTCAGCACACGGTTCACCGAGCTCGTCGGCGTGCCGCCGAGCGTCTACCAGCGCGAGGCGCGCCACCCGGTCGAGGGCGTGTCGTCCGTGATGGCCGGGGTGCCGTCGGTCATGGCGAAGCGGGTGGCGCGACCGGTCAGGAATCGAGAAGCGGCCGCCGGACGGCGGCAGTAGCGTGGCGCACATGGACATCACGATTCAGTACACGTTCCTCCCGCACACGGATCCCGAGGCGTCGCTCGGCTTCTATCGCGACGTCCTCGGGTTCGAGGTGCGCAACGACGTCGGGTACGAGGGGATGCGGTGGATCACCGTCGGCCCGAGCGGCCAGCCCGGCACCTCGGTCGTGCTCTATCCGCCGACCGCCGACCCCGGCGTCACCGAAGACGAGGGCCGCACGATCGCCGAGATGATGGCGAAGGGCACGTTCGCGAGCATCGTGCTCGCCACCGCCGACGTCGACGGCACGTTCGAGCAGGTGCAGGCGAGCGGCGCCGAAGTCGCCCAGGAGCCCATCGACCAGCCCTACGGCGTCCGCGACTGCGCGTTCCGCGACCCCGCCGGCAACATGGTCAGGATCCAGGAGCCCCGCTGAGCACTGCCGGCCGCGACTCGAGGTCCTGCACGGACGCCGTGCAGGACCTCCCGCATGGCACAGACCACGTCCACCGCATGGAGAACCGATGACGATCACCACGACCGAACACACGACGAACGGGTCGCACCCGGCCGACGGCCACGACCTCATCCGCGTGCAGGGTGCGCGCGAGAACAACCTCAAGGACGTCAGCGTCGCCATCCCCAAGCGCCGGCTCACCGTCTTCACGGGCGTTTCGGGCTCAGGCAAGAGCTCGCTCGTGTTCGAGACCATCGCAGCGGAGTCGCAGCGCATGATCAACGAGACGTACAGCGCGTTCGTGCAGGGCTTCATGCCGAGCCTCTCCCGGCCCGACGTCGATGTGCTCGAGGGACTGACGACGGCGATCATCGTCGACCAGGAGCGCATGGGCGCGAACGCCCGGTCCACGGTCGGCACCGTGACCGACGCGAACGCCCTGCTGCGCATCCTGTTCAGCCGCCTCGGGCGCCCGCACATCGGCTCGCCGCAGGCGTTCTCCTTCAACATCCCGACCGTCCAGGGGAGCGGCGCGATCACGGTGGAGGGCGGCGAGCAGAAGTCCATCGACTTCACCCAGCTCGGCGGCATGTGTCCCCGCTGCGAGGGCATGGGGACGGTCTCCGACATCGACCTCGGCCAGCTCTTCGACGCGACGAGGTCGCTGAACCAGGGGGCGATCACGGTGCCCGGGTACACGGCCGACGGATGGTCGACCCGCCTGTACGCGGAGTCCGGGTTCTTCGACGGCGACACCCCGGTGGAGCAGTTCACCGAGGCCGAGCTGCACGACTTCCTGTACAAGTCGCCGACGAAGGTGAAGATCAACGGCATCAACCTCACCTACGAGGGCCTCGTGCCCAAGGTGCAGAAGTCGATGCTCTCCAAGGACCTCGACGCCATGCAACCGCACATCCGCGCGTTCGTGGAGCGGGCGGTGACGTTCGCCGCCTGTCCCGAGTGCGGCGGCACGCGACTCGCGGAGGGCGCCCGCTCGTCCAAGATCGACGGCATCAGCATCGCCGACGCGTGCGCCATGCAGATCAGCGATCTCGCGGAGTGGGTGCGCGGCCTCGACCAGCCGACGGTCGCGCCGCTGCTCGCGAACCTGCAGCAGCTCATGGACTCGTTCGTCGAGATCGGGCTCGGCTACCTCTCGCTCGATCGCTCGTCGGGCACGTTGTCGGGTGGCGAGGCGCAGCGCACGAAGATGATCCGGCACCTCGGGTCGTCGTTGACGGATGTCACGTACGTCTTCGACGAGCCGACGGTGGGGCTGCACCCGCACGACATCCAGCGTATGAACGACCTGCTCCGGCAGCTGCGCGACAAGGGGAACACGGTCCTCGTCGTCGAGCACAAGCCCGAGGCGATCGAGATCGCCGACCACGTGGTCGACCTCGGCCCGCGCGCCGGCGCCGGCGGCGGCGAGATCGTGTTCGAGGGGACCGTCGACGAGTTGCGCCGGAGCGGCACGCTGACCGGCCGGCATCTCGACGACCGTGCCGCGCTCAAACCCTCGGTCCGCACGCCGTCGGGCGCGCTCGAGGTGCGCGGTGCCGACGCCAACAACCTCCAGGGCGTCGACGTCGACATCCCGCTCGGCGTGCTCACGGTCGTGACCGGCGTCGCCGGCTCGGGCAAGAGCTCGCTCATCCATGGTTCCGTGTCGGGCCGCGATGGCGTCGTCTCGATCGACCAGGGCGCCATCCGCGGGTCCCGCCGCAGCAATCCGGCCACCTACACGGGCATGCTCGAGCCGATCCGCAAGGCGTTCGCCAAGGCGAACGGCGTGAAGCCGGCGCTCTTCAGCGCGAACTCCGAGGGCGCCTGCCCCAACTGCAACGGCAACGGCGTCGTCTACACCGACCTCGGACCCATGGCGACCGTGTCGTCGGTGTGCGAGGTGTGCGGCGGCAAGCGGTTCGACGCGTCCGTGCTGGACTACCGGCTGGGCGGCCGCGACATCAGCGAGGTGCTGGCCATGTCGGTGGACGAGGCGGCGGAGTTCTTCGGCGCGGGCGAGGCCAGGATCCCGGCTGCGCACACGATCCTGCAGCGGCTCGCCGATGTCGGGCTCGGCTACCTCACGATCGGGCAGCCTCTCACGACCCTTTCGGGCGGCGAACGGCAGCGCCTGAAGCTCGCGGTGCACATGGGGGAGCAGGGCGGCGTCTACGTGCTCGACGAGCCGACGACCGGCCTGCACCTCGCGGACGTGGAGCAGTTGCTCGGCCTGCTCGACCGCCTCGTTGACGCCGGGAAGTCGGTGATCGTGATCGAGCACCACCAGGCGGTGATGGCGCACGCGGACTGGATCATCGACCTCGGGCCGGGCGCCGGTCACGACGGCGGGCGGATCGTGTTCGAGGGCACCCCCGTCGACCTGGTCGCCGCTCGATCGACCCTGACCGGCGAGCACCTCGCCGACTACGTGGGCGCCTGACCCGCGGTTCGGTGCACCGGCATGCGGCAGCCGAGGTGACACGCAAGGGAAGACAACGTCGCGAACTCGGAGCATACTGGCGGTCGGGCGCTGCCCGGGCGATCACGGGCGGGCCATTGCATCGGGGGAGGATGTCGTATGTCCAGGTATCGAAAGCTGCTGGCGGTCGGAGCGGGGCTCGGGATGCTGTTCGCCGGAGCCGTCGCGGCACCGGCTGCGGCCGACCCGCCGAGCGATCCCGAGGTCATCCGGGTGCAGATCTACTCCGTCCGGTACGAGGGGCTCTGGGCCAACGCCCGATTCAGCGGAGCGTGCCCGGCGGACTTCCCGTATCTCACCGACAAGAAGTTCTCGAACGACCGCATCCTCCCGCTGGGCGTGATCATCGACACGGCGCCCTCGGTCGCGACGCTCGTGGTGGCGACCTCGTCTGAGCGCCGGATCGAGGGGATGAAGGAGTTCGTCGCCGTCAAGTCCATCGAGGGCTCCTTCACGAACTGGTCCGTCGGCAGCGGAACGTTCACGGTCACGCTCGAGTGCACGAGCAACTGGAAGAAGGCCCGGATCGAGGGGTCGGATCGCTGATCCGGGCTCGTTCCTGGCCCCGAGCAGCGGAGTCGCGCATGAGCTGGCGTCTGGCGATCCACGCGGCGGTCGCGGCATCCGTGGCCGTCGTCGGGCTGACCGGCGCCGTCCCGCAGCCGAGCGCCGTCCCGCAACCGGGTGCGTTCATTCGCGTGACGCCGGGTGCGGTCGATGACGCCGTCAACGGCAACTGCTCACTGGTGGAGGCGATCATCGCAGCGAACACCGATGCGCCGCGCGACGCGTGCCGGGCGGGCGACGGTGCCGACACCCTGCAGGCGGCGGGCCGTTTCGTACTCACCGAAGTTCCCGCCGGCTCGTCGAGCCGAACGGGCCTGCCCACCGTCACGAGCGGCCTCACCATCGTCGACGCGAAGATCTCGAGAACCACGGATGCCCCGGCCTTCCGAATCCTCCAGGTTGCGAACGGGGGAGCGCTGACGATGCTGAACGGCAGCATCAGCGGGGGGAGTGCGGTCGACTGCCCCGATGGAGGTGCGGCGATCTGCGCCGGCGGCATCCTCAATCTCGGCACCCTGACGCTGGTCGACAGTCGCGTGTTCGAGAACACCGCGGCGGGCAGCGGATCGATCGTCGGCGGAGCCGGGATCGTCAACGGCGGCACGGCCTCGTTCATCAACTCGATCGTGCGCGACAACCTCGCCGCGGGTGACACCGCAGCGGTCGGCGGCGGCATCACGAACAACACCGGGGCGAGCCTGTCGCTCGTCAACAGCGCGCTCCGCGGCAATTCGTCGGTCGGTCCCACGGGTGGCGTCGCCGTCGGCGGTGGCCTCGCGAATTTCGGCACGGCGTCGCTCACCACCAGTCGCGTGCAGCACAACGCCGTCAGCGCGCCCGGGGGAACCGCCACCGGTGGCGGCATCTACCAGGAGAACGCGGTGACGACACTTCGGCTCACTCGCGTGAACGGGAACGAGCCGAACGACTGCCAGCCGGCGATCGCGGCCATCTGCGGGTGAGGGGATCGTCCGGAAGCGCTGGGCAAGCGCTTTCCCGCCGCCGCGGACACGGACAGGGGAGCGGGCGCCCTATCGTGGGAGACGTGACGGACTACGAGGTCTTGGAGATCGGCGGACTCGACGACTGGCGCACGCACCACGGCGGATTCCGACCCGAGAGCTCACGCAACGGCCGACGCGTCGTGGACCACGAGCTCACGATGCAGTACATCGGACTGACGGCGAACGCGCTCGAGCCCGGCGAGGAAGCCGGCTACTGGCATCGGCACGCCCGTGTCGAGGAGCTGTACGTCTTCCTCGCGGGCGACGGCCAGATGGGGCTCGACGACGAGGTCGTCGACGTGCACGCCGGCACGCTCGTGCGGGTCGGCCAGGGCGTCTGGCGCACGTGGCGCTGCGCGCCCGACGGTTCGGAGCAGCTGCGCTGGCTGTGCATCCGGGCAGGCGGAACCGAGCTGCCGGAGTTCCCGGATGACTCGGAGCGGGCCGTCGATCGCCCGATGCCCTGGTGAGGCGGGTCGCACCGATCCGTCTCGCCGACGCGGCTCGAGCGCGAGCAACTGATGTCCGGGTCGGTCACTGATCCGGAGGGCATCCGGATGCGCCGTGTCAAGCCCCGACGCGCGGCGTTGGCCGTGGCCGCGCGGCGCTTAGGATCGCCGTACCCGACACCCGCATCCGACCCCAGGAGGACCACAGTGCTCACTCGACTTCCGGCCGTGCTCGCAGGCGCGCTCCTCGCATCGACGCTGGCGGTCGCCGGCGGATCCGCCGCCATCGCCGACTCCGAGACGCCGTGCGCCGCCGAGCTCACCCAGCTCTCCAGCGACCTGTCCTCGGTGCCGATCACCGGCGGGAAGGTCGACAAGGAGCGCGCCGGGCTCCTGAAGATCGTCGGCGACACCGCGGCGCTCGCCGAGGCCGGCAAGACGACGGACGCCGTGGTCAAGCTGAGCAACCTTCAGGCGAAGGTCGACGACCTCGCAGCTGTCGAGCGGATCAGCACCGAGTCGGCGGAGCTGCTGACGACGGACACGGCCGACGCCACGCTGTGCCTGTCCAGCCTGTCCGGCTGATCCTTCGCTGCGGCTGGTGGGCAGCTGACATCGGCTCACGTGAACAAGCGCCGATAATGCACATTATGTCGGTTTAGCGTGCCGCCTGGGTCACGGACCGACGTCTCCGCGCGGGGCACGGCAAGCGACCTGGTCCTGTTCTTCTACGGCCGCATTCCGCTGGATTCGCTGGAGTTCGAAGGCGACCCTCGCATCTTCGATCAGCTCGCAGCCTGGGACCCGTCCGTGTGACAACCGACGACCTCCGATCCGTTCACGCCGTGGATGGGATCCCTGCTCGCCCGCTCCCCTCCGGGGAGAGCACGCGGTAGCGGAGGTGGGTCTCGCCGGCGAACGCCGAGGTCTCGAGGCGCTCCAGGTCGATGCGCTGTCCCAGGCCGGCGAACAGGGAGATGCCGCCGCCGAGCAGGATCGGCACGATGTCGAGGTGGAGCTCGTCGACGAGTCCACGTTCGAGGCACTGCCTCGAGATGCTGCCGCCCAAGAGGCTGACCCACTTGTCCCCCGCCGCCGCCTTGGCGGACTCGACCGCCTGCTCGATGTCGTCGACCACGAAGGTGTACGTGATGCCGTCCCGCTCCACGGGTTCGTGCGCGCTCCGGGTCATCAGGAACACCGGGACCTTCAGCATTCCCCCGTACGGCACTTCGCCGTCCTCGATGGTCTGCGTCCGGTTCGCTCCCCCGACCACCGCGCCGATCTCGTCCATGACCCGCCGTACGACCACTTCGTCCTCAGGAGCCGCCGGAACGTCGAACATCCAGTCGATCCCCCCATCCGCGTCGGCCATGAAGCCGTCGAGTGTCACGGTCGCGTGAACGATGACGCGTGCCATCACCCCTCCTTCCGTAGTGGTGAGTCAAGTGACTCACCACTTCGACTCTACCGAGCGTTTCGTGGTGAGTCAACCGACTCACCTCATGGCAGACTGGATCCATGTCACCCGAACCCTCGGCCTACCATCGACGGATCGCTGCGGCGAACCGCGTGGCGATCCTCGACGCGGCCACGGACCTGTTCCTCGAGTCGGGCTACGACCGGACCTCGCTGGCGCGGGTCGCGGAGCGCGCGGGAGTCTCCAAGGCGACGCTGTTCAAGCAGTTCCCGACGAAGGCCGCCCTCTTCGAGGCGACGGTGCTCGCGGCGGGTGACTCGCCCGACGAGACGATCGAGCTCCCGCCACCCGGAGCCTTCCATGCGGGTCTCGTCATGCTGGGCCGCGCGTATGCGGAGCTGCTGTCCAGGCCCCGCGTGGCCGAGCTCATCCGGACCGTGATCGCCGAGTCCCCCAGGTTCCCCGAACTGCGCGCGCGAACGTTCGACTTCGGAACCTTGCCCGTCCTCGCGGCGCTCGGTCGCTACTTCCGCGCGGAGAGCGCTGCGGGAAGCGCACAGGTGGATGACCCGGACATGGCGGCGACGCAGTTCCTCGGCATGATCGCCACCGTCGTCTTCTGGCCTCGCCTCGTGCACGTCGGTTGGTCGCTCACCCAGGCGGAGACCCAGCGGGTGGTGGACGAAGCGGCCCGGACGATGGTCGCGCGCTACGAGACGCGCGCCCCGCTCGCCTGAGCGGATCCGGCGCGCCATCGCACCGGATCCGCCCGCGCCTCAGCGCCAGAACTCGGCGACGCGGTCGGCGAGTGCCCGGCCCTGGTCGTATCCGGCCCGGGCCGCAGGCGGGCGCAACGTCGGATCCATCCCATTCGCGCCGAACAGGTGCTCGGCTGCGCGGTCGGGGACGATCGTCTCGACACCGCTCCCCCGTGCGCGCAACTCGTCGAGTTGCGTCGCGAGATGCGTGCCCCAGGATGCCGGCACCAGCGACCTGCCACCGAACGGCGACAAGACGAGCACCCGTGCGCATCCGCTCGCCAGGTCGGCATTCTCCGCGTTGGATCGGAAGCCGCCGTCGATGTACGCATGGCCGTCGACCCGATAGGCGGCGCCGCTGGAGCAGCTGGCGGCCACGGCATCCACGAGGTCGATGCCGCTGTCGCGATCGAACACGATCGGTGCGCCGGTCTCGGCATCCACCGCCGTGATCAGGATGCGTCGACCGGGCCACTCGGGACTGGGCAGGCGCGAGGCGACGGTCGCGCGCCACTGCGCCTGCCGGGTTTCAGGCGACGCTGCCTCCAGCTCGAGTGCCCTCGCACCCACCCTGCGACGCAGGTCGGCCTGATCCACGGCGGACGCGATAAGCGCCCGCAAGCGCTCGAGGTGATCCGCCACGGACCCGGCTGCGTTGCGTCCTCGGTCGGGTCCGCTCGGACCGGTCAGTGGCTGGACATCGGCGGCGAGGACGGCGGCGAGCAGTTCGGTCGGCGTCGCACCCGCGAACTGAGCCGCGGCCGTCGATCCGGCCGAGGTCCCGATCGTGAGGTCGGCGTCGGTCACGTCGATGCCGGCGTCGAACAGGCCGGCGACGACGCCGATGAGCCAGGCGTTGCCGGTCGATCCGCCGCCCCCGAGGACGAGCGCGGTGCGGGTGGGGCGTTCGGAGACGTCGTCGACGGTCGTCTCCGCGTGGTGCCGCAGGGAAGGATTCATGATCGTAGCTTTCTGGGAGAGCTTCGTTGCGCTCCCCGCGACGGCTACGTCAGTCGCGCGATCGTGAACTCGAAGGAGCGCCCGGAGTGGACGGTGCGTGCATCGGGCTCACCTCCTCGAATCGTGTCACGTTCGCCGAGCAGCCTATCGGCATCCGGCTACGCGCGCTCGGCCTCCGCCTCCTCGCGCGCCTCGCGTTGGGCCTCGCGCTCGGCCTCCTCGCGCGCCTGCCGCTCCTCGTACTTCTCGAGCCGCCGGCCGGTCGCGGGCATGCCGAACTCGTTGAGCGGTCCGTTCGAGAGCGGCTCGGGCAGCCGTTCGTCGGTCGGGCACTCCATGATGACGTTGCCGTTCGTCTCCTCGAACGCATGCTCGGAGATCGGCCGGCCGCACACCGGGCACGGACGGGAGCGCAGCTCCTGTTCGTCGACCGGCGGCGAGTCGTCGACGAGCGGTGTCGTCGTGAAGATGGGCTCGAGCGCATTGTCGACTCGGACGAAGAATCTTGAGAAGGCGTTGCCGTCGCCTGGGCGACCTGCCGCGTCGCGTGTCATGGGCCCGATGGTACGCCCGCTCCCCCGAGGCACGCCAGCATCCGCGCCGGCTCGTAGGGTGGTGGCATGCACACGGATGCCGCGAACCGCCCGGTCACGATCGTCACGGGCGGCAGCCGTGGCATCGGGGCCGCCATCGCCGAGCGGCTCGCCGCCGACGGCCACGACCTCGTGCTCACCTACCGCGACCGCGCGCAGGACGCCCAGGCCGTGCAGCGCGCCTGCGAGGCATCCGGCGCCCGCGTGCTGCTGATCCAGGTCGACCTCGCCGACCTGGATGCCGCAGCCACCGTCGTGCCCGAAGCCGTCGAGCACTTCGGTACCGTCACCGGGCTCGTGAACAATGCGGGCATCACCGGCCGGATCGGCGGGTTCCTCGACGGCTCGATCGACGAGTCCGAGCTGGTGTTCCGAATCAACGTGCTCGCCCCGATCGTGCTGACGCGGGCGGCGATCGCCCACATGGCCACCGACCGCGGCGGCGCGGGCGGCTCGATCGTCAACATCTCCTCGGGTGCCGCGACCACGGGCGCGCCGAACACCTACATCCCCTACTCCATGAGCAAGGCCGCGCTCAACGCGCTCACAACGGGTGCGTCGAAGGAGTTCGGACCGGTCGGCGTGCGCGTCAACACGGTCTCCCCCGGCACCACGCGCACCGAGATCCACGCGGCGGCCGGGCGCCCGAACGCGCCCGACGAACGTGCGCCCGGCATCCCGATGCGTCGCCCCGGCGAGGTGCACGAGGTGGCCGGCGCGGTCGCCTACCTGCTCTCGTCGGATGCCTCGTACACCTCGGGTGCCGACATCCGGGTCGCCGGCGGCAACTAGCAGAGAACGATCGTTCTCTTACGCGGGACGCGAGCTTCGCTCCCCTGCCCGCCGGCGGGTCAGGCCTCGCCGAACCCCGACTCGGCCAGCTCCGCGATCGCCGCGACCGCCGCGCCGCCCTCGGGATCGTCGCTCGCGATCTCGACCGTCGCACCCTTCGTGAGGCCGAGCGACATGATGCTGAGCAGGCTCTTCGCGTCCGTGCCGTTCACCGTGACACGTGGCCCGAACGTGCTCGCGAGCTTCACGAGCTCGGCCGCGGGGCGGGCGTGCAGGCCGTCGGCGTTCACGAGCGTCACGGTGCGAACATGCACATGACCGGATGCCCCGGCTGCACCGGATTCCGCGGCAGGCGTGGTCGCGCCGGCGCCCGTCGGCGCCTCGCCGCCTCCGCCGCCGCGCGCGGACTCCGCAGCGCTCACCACGTGCGCGAGGTCGTCGCCCGCTTCCGCCGCCACGGCCGCGGCGACCCCGCCCTCCACGAGCGGGGCGTCGACGATGCGCACGCGATCGCGCACCTCGTCGTCGAGGAAGTCCAGCGCCGTCTCGGTCGTGAGGATCGCCGAGCCCAGATCGCAGAGCACCACGACCCCCGCGCCCGAGTCGGCCTCGGCGATGCCCGAGCTCACGAGGTCGAAGCTCGTGCCGATGCGGCCGTCGTCGGTGCCGCCGGCGGCCACGAGGGCCGCCGACGGCGCCATCTGGCGAGCGAGCTCGACAAGCCCCTCCGCGATGCGCGCGGAGTGCGAGACGAAGACGACGCCGACCTTTCCCGGTGTCGCCACCCTCACGCCCCCGCCGAGGCGGAGGCCGCGTCGGCCGCGGCCTGCAGCAGCAGCGCGGTCGACTCTGCGCCGGGATCGCGGTGTCCGGCGGAGCGCTCGCCGAGGTAGCTCGCGCGGCCCTTGCGGGCGACGAGCGGCTCGGTGGCGATCGCGCCCTCACGGGCGGCGGCCGCCGCAGCCGCGAGGACCGCTGCGGCATCCGACCCGTTCGACGCCGCTGCGTCGGCCGCATCGACGGCGGGCGTCCAGGCGTCGACCATGGTCTTGTCGCCCGACTCCGCCTTGCCGCGCATCACGATGCCGTCGCGCGCCGCCGTGAGCACCGCGGCGATCGCGGAGCCGTCGAGCGACGTCTCGGATCCGGCGGCCACGGCGCCCTTCAGGTACGCGGTGCCGTAGAGCGGACCGGCGGCCCCGCCGACCGTCGAGATGAGCGTCGTCGCCACGAGCTTCAGGACATCGCCCGGGGTGGACCCGGCCGGCAGGTCGTCGAGCTTCGGAAGCACGGCCTGGAAGCCGCGATCCATGTTCTCGCCGTGATCGCCGTCGCCGATCTCCCGGTCGAGCGTGATGAGCTCGACCCGGTGCTCGGAGATCACGTCAGCGCTTCGCCTGACCCAGTCCACCGCCCAGGTGATGTCCAGACCCACGGATGCCTCCTTCTATCGTCCCCATCGGAGCGCAGCCGTCTGCACGGGCGCATCCCACAGTTCGATCATCTCGTCGTCGAGCTTCAGGAGCGTGATCGACATCCCCTGCATCTCGAGCGACGTGATGTAGTTGCCCACGAGCGACCGGGCGATCGTGATGCCCCGCTCGTCGAGCACCTCGGCCGCACGGCGATACGCGAGGTACAGCTCGATGAGCGGCGTGCCGCCCATGCCGTTGACGAACAGCAGCACGCGGTCGCCGCTCGAGTACGGGAGGTCGTCGAGCACGGGTTCGATGAGGCGGTCGACGAGGCCGTCGGCCGGTTCGAGCTTGATGCGCTCGCGTCCGGGCTCGCCGTGGATGCCGATGCCGATCTCGATCTCGTCCTCGGCGAGCGTGAAGCTCGGCTCGCCGGCGTGCGGCACGATGCAGGGCGTCAGGGCGAGGCCCATCGACCGTGCGTTGGCGTTGACGCGCTCGGCGAGGTCGGCGACCTCGTCGAGCGAGTCGCCGCGCTCGGCTGCCGCGCCCGCGATCTTCTCGACCAGCACGGTGCCCGCCACGCCGCGACGGCCGGCCGTGTAGAGGCTGTCCTTCACGGCGACGTCGTCGTTCGTGACGACCGCGCGCGCGGTGATGCCGTCGGCGGCCGCCAGGTCGGCCGCGGTCTCGAAGTTGAGCACGTCGCCGGTGTAGTTCTTCACGATGTGCAGCACGCCCGCACCGCCGTCGACCGCCTTGGTGGCGGCGAGGATCGGGTCGGGCGTTGGCGAGGTGAAGACGGCGCCGGGCACCGCGGCATCCAGCATGCCGAAGCCGACGTATCCGGCGTGGAGCGGCTCGTGTCCGCTGCCGCCGCCGCTGACGATGCCGACCTTGCCGGCGATCGGGGCGTCCGCCCGCACGACATGGATCGGATCCAGCTCGACGCGAATGATGTCGGCGTGGGCCAGGCCGAATCCGGCGACCGATTCGTCGACGACGCGCTTCGGATCGTTGATGATCTTCTTCACGGGCATCCCTTCACCATGGCTGCCGAACACCGCGCGACCATGCATCGGCGCCGTCGCAGCACTCCCCCGTCAACCTACGCCCCAAGCGGCGCCCGAGGTAAGAGCTTCCCGGAAATCGGAGAGGCGCCTCCACAAAAAGGCGCCCGGCCATTCCCTGCGCGTGCGCGCCGCGAGTATGGTGTGGGGTGTTCCGCCCGTGGGCGCGGCCCACGGGCTCAGCACGAAGGATGGAAGGTCAACGTGGACACTCTCTGGGTGTTGTTCTTCTCCGAGCTCGTCGGGACCGCGATGCTGGTCCTGTTGGGTTGCGGTGTCGTGGCCAACGTCGCCCTCGCCAAGACGAAGGGCTTCAACGGCGGATTCCTCATGGTGACGTTCGGCTGGGGCTTCGCGGTCTTCGCCGCCGTCATCGTCGCCTACGCATCGGGCGCGCACATCAACCCGGCCGTGACGTTGGGGCTGGTCGCCAACGGCGCGACGGAGTTCGGCAATGCGGCCCTCGGGCTCACCGTCCCGGTCGACTTCACGTCGGTGCTCGCGTACATCGTCGCGCAGCTCATCGGCGCGATCGTCGGTGCGGTGATCTGCTGGCTGGCGTACAAGCAGCACTTCGACGAGGAACCCGACCCGGCGCCGAAGCTCGGCACCTTCTCGACGGGCCCCGGCATCCGGAACTACGCCTGGAACCTCATCACCGAGATCATCGGCACCTTCGTGCTGGTCTTCGTCGTCATCGGCTTCGGCCGTCAGGGCGACGCATCCGGCCTCGCCTCGCTCGGCGCGCTGCCGGTTGCCCTCCTCGTGGTCGGCATCGGCGTCTCCCTCGGCGGTCCGACCGGCTACGCCATCAACCCGGCCCGCGACCTCGGTCCGCGCATCGCGCACGCCTTCCTGCCGATCCGCGGCAAGGGCGGCAGCGACTGGTCCTACTCCTGGGTCCCGGTGGTCGGCCCGATCATCGGCGGGCTGCTCGCCGGTTGGGCGGCCCTGGTGCTGCTGCCGGTCCTCACCTGACCATCCGGCGGGGCCGGCCCGAGCGGCCGGCCCCGCTTCGTTCGGCACGGGCAAGCTCGTGCATTCGCCGACGAGGACGCCGGCGGGACATCCGCAACATTGAGAGGAAGTCATGGCTGACTACGTCCTGGCCATCGACCAGGGAACAACGAGCACACGCGCGATCGTCTTCGACAAGAAGGGCTCGATCGTGTCGACCGGACAGCTCGAGCACGAGCAGATCTTCCCCAGGCCCGGTTGGGTCGAGCACGACCCGATGGAGATCTGGCGCAACACCGGTGAGGTCATCGGCCAGGCTCTCGGCAAGAAGCAGCTCACCCGGCACGACATCGCCGCGGTCGGCATCACCAACCAGCGCGAGACCGCAGTGGTGTGGGACAAGAACACCGGCCAGCCCGTCTACAACGCCATCGTGTGGCAGGACACCCGCACGCAGCCCATCGTCGACCGGCTCGCGGCCGACGGCGGCGTCGAGCGGTTCAAGGAAAAGGTCGGCCTCCCGCTCGCCACCTACTTCTCGGGCACCAAGATCGTCTGGATCCTCGAGAACGTCGAGGGCGCCCGCGAGAAGGCGGAGGCGGGCGACCTGATCTTCGGCAACACCGACACGTGGGTGCTCTGGAATCTCACCGGCGGCGTCGACGGCGGCGTGCACGCCACGGATGTCACGAACGCCAGCCGCACGATGTTCATGGACCTCGAGACCCTGCAGTGGGACGACGACATCCTCGCGGCGTTCAACGTGCCGAAGTCGATGCTCCCCGAGATCAAGCCCTCGTCGGGCGTCTTCGGCACGGCCCACGGGTCGAGCCTGCTGCGCGAGGTGCCGATCGCCGGCGACCTCGGCGACCAGCAGGCCGCGACGTTCGGCCAGGCCGCCTTCGATCCCGGCGAGTCGAAGAACACCTACGGCACGGGCAACTTCCTCATCTTCAACACGGGCACGGACATCGTGCACTCGAAGAACGGGCTGCTCACGACCCTCGGGTACAAGATCGGCGACGAGCCCGCGCACTACGCGCTCGAGGGCTCGATCGCGGTCACGGGCTCGCTGATCCAGTGGCTGCGCGACAACCTCGGGCTGATCTCGAGCGCTCCCGAGGTCGAGGAGCTCGCCAAGACGGTCGACGACAACGGCGGCGCGTACTTCGTGCCGGCGTTCTCGGGACTCTTCGCGCCGTACTGGCGTGCCGACGCCCGCGGCGCGCTCGTCGGGCTCACCCGATACGTCAACAAGGGGCACATCGCCCGCGCAGCCCTCGAGGCGACGGCGTTCCAGACCCGCGAGGTGCTCGACGCGGTGAATGCCGACTCGGGCGTGGAGCTCACCGAGCTCAAGGTCGACGGCGGCATGATCGCGAACAACACGCTCATGCAGTTCCAGGCCGACATCCTCGGCGTGCCGGTCGTGCGGCCGGTCGTGGCGGAGACGACCGCGCTCGGCGCGGCCTACGCCGCCGGCCTCGCGGTCGGCTTCTGGTCGGGCCTCGACGACCTCCGTGCCAACTGGCAGGAGGACCGCCGCTGGGAGCCCGCCATGGACGAGGCCGAGCGCGAGCGCCAGCTCCGACTCTGGAAGAAGGCCGTCTCGAAGACGTTCGACTGGGTCGACGAGGACGTCTCGCACGAGTGATCCGAACGGCGAACGGCCCCGCGGCATCCGCGGGGCCGTTTCGCATGCGTCTCGTCGTGGGCGCGCGACCGAGCGCTCGACCTGCGCCCCCGGCTCAGGCCTTCGTCGCCGCGATCCACTCCTCGAGCCTGCGTGCGGCGGCACCGCTGTCGATGGCCTCCTCGGCGACCGCCATCTTGTCGCGGAACCGGTCGAGGATGGCGCGCTGGAACTGGCTCGGGTCCTTCGCGAGCTCGAACGCCACGAGTCCTGCGGCGGCGTTCAGCACGACGATGTCGCGCACCGGACCGCGATCGCCGGCGAGCACGCGATGCACGATCTCGGCGTTGTGCGCGGCGTCGCCGCCGACGAGGTCGTCGATGCTCGCCCGCGGGATGCCGAGCTCGCGCGGATCGAGGTCGTGCTCCTTCACCGTGCCGCGGGACACCTCCCACACGTGGCTGTGGCCGGTGGTCGTGAGCTCGTCGAGGCCGTCGTCGCCGCGGAACACCAGCGCCGTCGCGCCGCGCGTCTGGAACACGCCGACGATGAGGGGAACGCGATCGAGGTGCGCGACGCCCACCGCCGACGCCTCGGGGCGGGCCGGATTGCAGAGCGGACCGAGGAAGTTGAAGACCGTCGGCACGCCGAGCTGGGCGCGGACGGGGCCCGCGTGCTTGAACCCCGGATGGAACGCCCCCGCGAACGCGAACGTGATGCCGGCCTCGTCGAGCACCGCCGCCACGCGGTCGGCGGACAGGCCGAGGTCGAGCCCGAGCGCGGCGAGCACGTCGGACGATCCCGACGCCGAACTCGCCGCCCGGTTGCCGTGCTTGATGACGGGCACGCCGGATGCCGCGGCGATGACGGACGCCATGGTCGACACGTTCACCGTGCCGAAGCGGTCGCCGCCCGTGCCCACGATGTCGAGCGCCATGGGGTCGACGTGGAGCGGCACGGCGTGCTCGAGCACGGCGTCGCGGAAGCCCACGATCTCGTCGACCGTCTCCCCCTTCACCCGCAGGGCGATGAGGAACGCGGCCAGCTGCGCGTCGGTCGCGGTGCCCGTCATGACCTGCTCCATGCACCACGCGGCATCCGAGACGCTGAGGTCTTCGCCGTCGAGCAGCGCGGTGATGATGGCGGGCCAGTTCTGTCGCTCGGGCATGCTCCGATCCTATCGACGGGGATTCAGGGTGGATTCGCGGCTGACGCACACCGCAACTGAGGGTTGCCTAACCCGAAAGCACCGACACGACTCCCCCGGATGACGAAAACTCAGCCCCGATTTCAGCCATAATGGGGAGCGTGACGAGCACCTCAATCACTTATCAGGCGAGCGCGCCCGTGATCAAGCGACCGAACACCGTTGCGGTGGGCACGATCGTCTGGCTCGGCAGCGAGGTCATGTTCTTCGCGGGCCTCTTCGCGATCTACTTCACGCTGCGGTCGACGTCGCCCGAGCTGTGGGAGTTCGAGGCGAATCGACTGAACTTCCCGTTCTCGCTGACGAACACGATCATCCTCGTGCTCTCGTCGTTCACCTGCCAGTTCGGGGTGTTCGCGGCCGAGCGGCTGCAGCCCTACGCCACCGGGTGGAAGCCGTCGCAGTGGGGCATGGTCGAGTGGTTCTTCCTCACCTACGCCATGGGCGCGGTCTTCGTCGCCGGCCAGATCTGGGAGTACGCGCAGCTCGTCTCCGAGGGCATCGCCCTCGACTCCAACGCGTACGGCTCGGCCTTCTACCTCACGACGGGCTTCCACGGCCTCCATGTCACGGGCGGCCTCATCGCGTTCCTGCTCGTCATCGGCCGCGTGTTCGCGGTCAAGAACTTCGGCCACCGTGAGGCGACCAGCGCCATCGTCGTCTCGTACTACTGGCACTTCGTCGACGTGGTCTGGATCGGCCTGTTCCTCGTCATCTACGTCCTCAGATAGTCGCAGCAGGAGCGTCCCGAACCGCATGACCGCCAACAGGAAGAAACTGATGAACCGCTCGAAGCGACGCACCGGCCGCCGGCACCCGCTCGCCACCGTCGCGCTTCTCGCGCTCGGACTCGTCTTCACGGGCGGCGCGTACGCCGCCCTGAGCACCGGGACGGCGGCGCAGGCCGAGAGCGAGCCCACGTCGCAGGAGACCATCGAGCAGGGCAAGAAGCTCTTCCAGGCGAACTGCGCCACCTGCCACGGCCTCGAGGCCCAGGGCACGGGCACGGGTCCCAGCCTGATCGGCGTCGGCGCCGCCGCGGTCGACTTCCAGGTCGGCACGGGCCGCATGCCGATGCAGATGCAGGGTCCGCAGGCCCAGCAGAAGCCGCCGCAGTTCACCGACGAGCAGGTCAAGCAGCTGGCCTACTACGTCGCCTCCCTCGGCCCCGGCCCAGACATCCCCGCCGAGCACCTCGTCAACGGCGGCGGCGACGCCGCGAACGGCGCCGAGCTGTTCCGCATCAACTGCGCCATGTGCCACAACGTGGCCGGCGCCGGCGGTGCGCTCACCGAGGGCAAGTTCGCTCCCCCGCTCACCGACGTCTCGGGGGTGCACATCTACGAGGCCATGGTCACGGGCCCGCAGAACATGCCGGTGTTCAACGACCTGAACATCTCGCCCGAAGACAAGCGCGACATCATCACGTACCTCCAGTACGTGCAGGACAACCGCTCGCCCGGCGGTTTCGAGCTCGGCTCGCTCGGGCCGGTCGCAGAGGGCCTGTTCATCTGGATCTTCGGTCTCGGCGCGATCGTCGCGGTCACCGTGTGGATCACGGCGAAGTCCAACTAGCGCCCGCTCGGCTCGCAGCACCCAAGAAGGAGAACCATGGCCCAGGACGACCACAGCGGCACGGACGTCGTTGCTGCCGACTCGTCGCACGAGGCAGACGTATACACCCGGTCGCCCGGCACGGCGGTCGTCGCCCAGGACGCGTTCGACAATCCCGGTTTCGAGCCGCACCGTCCTCGCGTCACCGATGAGGACCCGAAGCGCGAGAAGCGTGCCCAGCGCACCGTCTACTCGCTCTTCTACCTGTCGATCCTCGGCAGCGTGTGGGCCATCGCCGCCTACATGCTCTTCCCGATCGAGTCGAACGACGTCGGCATGGTTCGACTGAACAACATGTTCATCGGCCTCGGCGCCACGCTCGCCCTCCTCGGCATCGGCTTCGGCGCCATCCACTGGGGCAAGTCGCTCATGACCTCTGCGGAATCGGTCGACATCCGCCACCCGATCGGCGGCGCCGAGCCCACGAAGGCGGGCGCGGTGCACGTGATGCGCGAGGCCGACGAGGAGTCCGGGTTCTCGCGCCGCACGGTCATCCGCAACAGCCTGATCGGCGCACTGCTCGTCTTCCCCCTGCCCGCGGTGGTCCTGTTCCGCGGATTCGCCCCGCAGGACCAGCTGCCCGTCGAGCTCCTGAGCCACACGATGTGGGCCAAGGGCACCCGCCTCACCCTCGACCCGTCGGGCGTGCCGATCAAGGCCGCCGACGTCACCATCGGCAGCGCGTTCCACGTGATCCCCGAGGGCCTCGCGGAGCTCGAGCACGGCCGGCTCGAGGAGAAGGCTAAGGCAGCGGTGCTGCTCATGCGCCTCGAGCCGAGCGAGCTCAACCAGGCGCCTGATCGCGAGTCCTGGTCGTACGACGGCATCGTCGCCTACTCCAAGATCTGCACGCACGTCGGATGCCCCGTGGCGCTCTACGAGCAGCACACGCACCACCTGCTCTGCCCGTGCCACCAGTCGCAGTTCGACGTGGCGAACCACTGCGAGGTCATCTTCGGCCCGGCCAAGCGCCCGCTGCCGCAGCTGCCCATCGCGGTCGACGAGGAGGGCTACCTCGTCGCGCAGAGCGACTTCACCGAACCCGTCGGCCCGAGTTTCTGGGAGCGCAGTTGACCACCGTACCGACCCGAACCGACACGCCTGCGAAGCGCACGTTCACCGCGGCGGCGTCGGACTACTTCAACGACCGCACCGGTATCGCGGTCGCGATCAAGGGCCTCGGCCGCAAGGCCTTCCCAGACCACTGGTCGTTCCTGCTCGGCGAGGTCGCGCTCTTCAGCTTCATCGTCGTGCTCATCTCCGGCACGTTCCTGACGTTCTTCTTCCAGGCGTCGATGGCCGAGGTCCACTACGACGGCTCGTACGTGCCGCTCAAGGGCGTCGAGATGTCGGTGGCCATGGCGTCCACGCTCGACATCTCGTTCGACATCCGCGGCGGCCTGTTCGTGCGGCAGATGCACCACTGGGCGGCGCTGCTCTTCGTGGCGGCCATCGGCCTGCACATGCTCCGCATCTTCTTCACGGGCGCGTTCCGCAAGCCGCGAGAGTTCAACTGGGTGATCGGCTTCACGCTGTTCATCCTCGCGATGGGCGAGGGCTTCACCGGCTACTCGCTCCCCGACGACCTGCTCTCGGGCAACGGCCTCCGCATCATCGACGGCCTCATCAAGGGCATCCCGATCATCGGCACGTGGACCTCGTTCCTGCTCTTCGGCGGTGAGTTCCCGGGCACCGCGATCGTCGGACGCCTCTACACGCTGCACATCCTGCTGCTGCCGGCGCTCGTCGTCGCGCTCATCGCGATCCACGTCGTGTACGTGTTCATCCACAAGCACACGCAGTTCGCCGGACCCGGTCGTCAGACGACGAACTCGGTGGGTCCGCCCATCCTGCCGATCTACGCGGCGAAGGCCGGCGGCTTCATGTTCATCATCTGGGGTGTGATCGCGCTCATCGCCGCGATGTTCACCATCAACCCGATCTGGAACTACGGTCCGTACGACCCCTCGCCCGTCTCCGCCGGAACGCAGCCCGACTGGTACATCGGCTTCGCCGACGGCGCGCTGCGCCTGATCCCGCCGGGCTGGGAGTTCGTGTGGCTCGACCGCACCTGGTCGTTCAACATCCTCGTCCCGCTGATCGCGATCGGCATCTTCATCGTGCTGGTGGTGGCCTATCCCTTCATCGAGGCGTGGATCACCGGCGACAAGCGCGAGCACCACATCGCCGACCGTCCGCGCAACGCGCCCACCCGCACCGCGATCGGCGCCGCCGGCGTGACGTTCTACGCGAGCCTCTGGGCTGCGGCGAGCTCCGACATCCTGGCGACGCACTTCTCGCTGACGATGGAGGGCGTCATCCACGCGCTCCAGTTCACGACGATCGTCGGTCCCTTCATCGCCTACTTCGTCACGAAGCGCGTCTGCATCGCACTGCAGAAGAAGGATCGCGAGATCGTGCTGCACGGCTACGAGTCGGGCCGCATCGTGAAGCTGCCCGGTGGCGAGTTCATCGAGGTCCACCAGCCGCTCGACGAGTACGACCGCTGGCGCCTTGTGAGCTACGACTCGTACGAGCCGCTCATGATCCGCCCGAACTCCCGTGGCAAGATCACCGTCGGCCAGCGAGTCCGAGCCGGACTGTCGCGCTGGTTCTTCGAGGACCGCATCGCGCCGGTCACGAAGGGCGAGCTCGAGGCGGCGCACCACTCGTCGCACCACTGAGCCGACCGCACTCCGCTTCGGGCACCGGTCCCATGTCGATCGACACGACATGGCTCCGGTGCCCGAACTGTCTCCTCGACCTCGATCCGGTCGGTGAACGCACGCTCGGTTGCGAGACCGGGCACCGCTTCGACCTCTCGAAGCACGGCATCGTCACGCTGCTCCCACCGAAGGCGCCGCGGACGGTCGGAGACGACCGCGCGATGCTCGACGCACGAGCGGCGCTCCTCGACAGCGGTGCCTACGCGCCCATCGCGGCGTCGATCGTCGAAGCGCTGAGCTCAGCAGGCATCGACGGTGCAACGGATGCCCCTCGCATCGCCGATCTCGGGTGCGGCACCGGGTACTACTCGGCGTTGCTGGCCGACGCGCTCCCGACGGCGGACTTCCTCCTCGCCGACCGCTCCCCCGATGCGGTGCGGATGAGCCGCCGCGCCATCGGGGGATCCACGGGCGTCGTCCTCGACACCTGGCGACCCCTCCCGGTGCGCGACGCCGTCGCTGACGTCGTGCTCGACGTCTTCGCGCCTCGCAACCCTCCTGAGTTCGCCCGCATCCTGCGGCCCGGCGGCGTGGTGGTCGTCGTGGTCCCGACCGCCGACCACCTCCACGAGCTCCGCGCCGAGGGCGCGATGCTCGACGTGCCGGCTGAGAAGGCCGAACTGGTGTCGGATCGCTTCCACGAGGCGGGACTCAGGCGTGGAGCGCGCACCACGGTGACGTACCCGCTCGAGGCCACGGCCGCGACACAGGCGCTGCTCGTCGACATGGGGCCGGCCGCACATCACGCCGATCGCCGGCCGCACCAGCCTGAGCACGCACGCACGGTCACGGTCTCCGTCGACGTGCTCGTGTTCGAGCACGCCGCGGGCGACTGAACCATCGACGCCATCGATCGGCGCCGTCGCGCGGCGTCGGCGTCATACTGGGTTCATGTCGGGATGCTGCGGGCCCGCGCCGGACGGCCGGTACTCCGAGATCTTCGACGAGCGGTTCGCCAGCAGCATCGCCCGCCGGTATCGCCGACGCGGCCTCACCGCACCCGAGGGACGCATCATCGAAGCCCTGTCGGGGCTCGGACTCCACGGCAGGAGCGTGCTCGAGGTCGGCGGCGGCGTCGGCGAGCTCCAGCTCGAGCTGCTCGCACGCGGCGCCGCGGAGACGGTGAACCTCGAGCTCTCCGACGCCTACGAGCAGCAGGCCGACGAGCTCATGCGGGCGAGCGGCGTCGACGGACGCGTCACCCGCATCGTGGGCGTCGACCTCGCCGCGGCATCCGACGCCGACGTCGCGCGGGCGGACTACGTGCTGCTGCACCGCGTGATCTGCTGCTACCCCGACTTCGCGGGACTCCTTGGCGCGGCCGCGGATCACGCCAGGTCGGCGGTCGTCTTCAGCCATCCCGCTCGGAACCTTTTCACCCGGGCGGTGGTGGCCATGAGCAACGCCCGGATGGCGATCGTCGGGCATGACTACCGCGGGTTCGTCCACTCCCCCGAGGCGATGCTGGGCGTCCTCAGGGCACACGGGCTCGCACTGCGCACCTACGAACGCTCGAAGCGGTGGCACATCGCCGTTGCGGTGCGTGAGCCGGCCGGCGTCCGCACCGCGCCCGCCGGGTGATTCGCTGCACCGCTCCGTCGATCACCACCCCACACCCGCGCGGCACGTCACGGGCAGGAACGCCGAAGGGCCCGGCACCATCCGGTGCCGGGCCCTTCGAACGGGATCGCTCAGCGAGCGAAGTTGCCGCGGTAGTACTCGTACACCCAGCCGACGAGCGCGATGATCACGAGCGGGACCGCGAGGAACGTGATCCAGAACCCGATCGCGAGGCCGAGGAACCCGAGCGCGGCGCCCGTCGCGAGGATGATGGGCCACCAGCTCCACGGGCTGAAGAAGCCGAGCTCCGCGTCGCCGTCGTCGATGTTCGCGTCGAGGCGGTCTTCGGGCAGCTCAGCGCCCTGCGCACGGTGCACACGCCCGAGGTAGAAGGCGATGAATGCGGACAGGACGGTCGTGAGCGACAGCGCCACGGTGCCGGCCCACTCCATGCCCGGGTCCACTTCGTCGATCGCGCTCCAGACCCCGTAGACGACCGCCGCGAGTCCGAAGAAGACCGCGAGGATCCAGAACATGATGACATTGGCGCGCATCTACTTGACTTCCTTCGTCGCTGCGTCGAACACCGGTGCCTGCGGGGCGTCCTTCGCCGGACCGATGCCCACCGGAATGCCGGCCTCGGGGTGGTTGAGGTCGAACGCCGGCGCCTCCGAGCGGATGCGCGGGATCGACGTGAAGTTGTGCCGCGGCGGCGGGCAGCTGGTCGCCCACTCGAGGGAGCGGCCGTAGCCCCACGGGTCGTTCACGGTCACCTTCGGCGCGCGGCGCGCGGTGATGTAGACGTTCAGGAAGAACGGGATGAGCGAGACCGCGAGGATGCCCGCGCCGATCGTCGACAGCTGGTTCATCCAGGTGATGTTGTCTTCAGGCAGGTACGAATAGTACCGGCGCGGCATCGCGACGACGCCCAGCCAGTGCTGGATGAGGAACGTCGTGTGGAAGCCGATGAACAGCAGCCAGAAGTGCCACTTGCCGAGCCGCTCGTTCAGCATCTTGCCGGTCCACTTGGGCCACCAGAAGTAGAAGCCCGCGAACATCGCGAACACGACCGTGCCGAAGACGACGTAGTGGAAGTGCGCCACGACGAAGTAGGTGTCGGAGACGTGGAAGTCGAGCGGCGGCGACGCCAGGATCACGCCGGTGAGGCCACCGAACACGAACGTGATGAGGAAGCCGAGCGACCAGATCAACGGCGTCTCGAACGTGATGGATCCGCGCCACATCGTGCCGATCCAGTTGAAGATCTTCACGCCCGTCGGCACCGCGATGAGCATCGTCATCAGGGCGAAGAACGGCAGCAGCACCGAGCCGGTGACGTACATGTGGTGCGCCCACACGGTGACCGACAGTGCCGCGATGGCGATGGTCGCATAGATCAGCGTCTTGTATCCGAAGATCGGCTTGCGGCTGAACACCGGGAAGATCTCGGACACGATGCCGAAGAACGGCAGCGCGATGATGTACACCTCGGGATGGCCGAAGAACCAGAACAGGTGCTGCCACAGGATGACGCCGCCGTTGGCCGGGTCGTAGATGTGGGCGCCGAAGATGCGGTCGGCGCCGGCGGCGAGGATCGCGGCCGCGAGCACCGGGAACGCCATCAGGACGAGGATCGACGTGACGAGCGTGTTCCAGGTGAAGATCGGCATGCGGAACATGGTCATTCCCGGCGCGCGCATCGTGATGATCGTCGTGATGAAGTTCACCGCGCCGAGGATCGTGCCGAAGCCCGAGAGGCCGAGGCCGAGCATCCAGAGGTTGCCGCCGATGCCCGGCGAGAACGTGGTCGATGCCAGCGGCTGGTAGGCGAACCATCCGAACGACGCCGCACCCTGCGGGGTGAAGAAGCCGGCGACGGCCATCAGCGAGCCGAAGTTGAAGAACCAGTACGCGAGCGCGTTCAGTCGCGGGAACGCGACGTCGGGCGCGCCGATCTGCAGCGGCATGAGCACGTTCGCGAAGCCCGCGAAGAGCGGCGTCGCGAACATCAGCAGCATGATCGTGCCGTGCATCGTGAACAGCTGGTTGTACTGCTCGCGCGTCTGGATGATCTCGAGACCGGGCTCGAACAGCTGCGCGCGGATGATGAGGGCCATCACGCCGCCGATGCAGAAGTAGATGAAGGAGGTGATCAGGTAGAGGTACCCGATGACCTTGTGGTCGGTGGACGTGATCCACCGGACGAGGACGTTGCCCTTGCGCTCGACCTTGGGGGCGCCGAACGGCAGGCTGCTCGACTGCGGCCGAGCCGGTGCGGTCGTGGTGCTCATTCGGCTTCGTGCTCCTCTTTCAGTTCGGGCGCGCCCTTGCCGGGCTGGTTCTGGTTGCGGTCGTACTCGTTGGAGAGCTGGCCCTCCTGGCCGAGGTCGCGGAGCGACTCGATGTAGTCCTCGTACTCCGCCTCGGAGACGACCTGGACGTTGAAGAGCATGAGCGAGTGGTACTCGCCGCAGAGCTCGGCGCACTTGCCCTCGTAGGTGCCCTCGCGCTCGGGGACGAACGACATGTAGTTGGTCTTGCCCGGGAACATGTCCTTCTTGTAGAGGAAGTCCACGACCCAGAACGAGTGGATGACATCGCGCGACTCGAGCTCGATCTCGACGTTCTGGCCGACCGGGAGGTACAGGGTCGGGAGCTCGGACTGGACGAGCGAGCCGGCGGGGCCCTCGTCGGAGAGCTGGCCCTGGATGCCGGGCGAGTAGACGTCTTCGTTGACGTAGTTGAAGTCCCAGGCCCACTGCTTGGCGATGACCTCGACCTTGACGTCGATCTCGTCCTCGGCGAAGCGCTGCTCGATGACCGCCTGGTCGCGGGCCGTGAAGGCGAAGAAGCCGAGCACGAGGATCAGCGGAACGATCGTGTAGAAGACCTCGATCGGCATGTTGTAGCGCAGCTGCACCGGGAGGCCGGTCTGGCCCTTGCGCCGGCGGTACGCGATGACGGCCCAGATCGTGAGGCCCCAGGTGATCACGCCGACGACGAGCAGCACGATCCACGACGTCACCCAGAGGCCCGAGACGAGGTCGGTGTGGTTGGTGACGGGAGGCTCGCCCTCCTCGAAGCCCGGAAGGAATCCGTTCAGCTGTGCCTGCGTGCATCCGGCGAGGACGAGGCTGAGCGACGCTGCGATCGGGATTGCAGCCCATCGGAGACGGCGATTGTGGCGCACCGGTGACCTTTCGGGAGACTCGAAGGCGCTTCACAGCGAAGCGCGGTGATCGATCCCTAGCCTACTCCGACTCGACCCCCCGGGTGTGCACCCGGAGGCGGTGTCGGACGGGGATGCACGGATTCCCGAAACCACCTGCGGAAACGCCGAAGGGAGGCCGCCCGGGCGGCCTCCCTTCGGGAGCGGAGTCGACGAACCCTCAGTGGAAGGAGTCGCCGCACGCGCAGCTGCCCTGCGCGTTGGGGTTGTCGATGGTGAAGCCCTGCTTCTGGATGGTGTCCTCGAAGTCGATCGAGGCGCCGTCGAGGTAGGGCACGCTCATCTTGTCGACCACGACCTCGACGCCCGAGAAGTCCACGACGGCGTCGCCGTCGAGCAGCCGCTCGTCGAAGTACAGCTGGTAGATGAGCCCGGAGCATCCGCCGGGCTGCACCGCGACGCGCAGTCGCAGGTCGTCGCGACCCTCCTGTTCGAGGAGGCTGCGGACCTTGTCGGCGGCGGGGTCGCTCAGCTTCACGCCGTGCGTCGTGTCGGTGATCGTGTCGCTCATGTCACTCCTCGTGCATCAGGTACATCAAAGCCTGCCTCCATGGTAACCGCGGATCCTGAATACCCGCCCCGCCCGGACCCGGGAAGTCGCACGAGCCGTCAGGGCGCGTCGCCGCGCGCCTCGAGCCGGGCGAGGAACAGGGCCTCCCCGAGCAGCGCGCGCTTGAACACGCCGAGGTGCAGCGACTCGTTCGGGCTGTGCGCCTTGGACTCGGGGTCCTCGACGCCCGTCACGAGGATCTGCGCGCCGGGGAACTCCTCGACGAGCTCGGCGATGAACGGGATCGAGCCGCCGACGCCGATCTCGACGGGCTCGCGCCCCCATGCCTCCGCCATGGCGGCGCGCGTCTCGGCGACCGCCCAGCCGCTCGTGTCCACGAGGAACGGCTGCCCGGTGTCCACGTCCTCGAAGGTCAGCTTCGCGCCGAACGGCGCGTTCGCCTCGAGGTGCGCGCGGACCGCCGCGAACGCCTCGTCGGCGTCCTGGCCCGGCGCGATGCGGGCGCTCACGCGCACCCGGATGCCGGGCAGGAGCGTGTTCGACGCGTTCGCCACGTCGGGCGCGTCGATGCCCGTGATCGTGATCGCGGGCTGCGACCAGATGCGCGACAGGATGGTGCCCGTGCCGATCGGCGCGACGCCGTCGAGCAGGCCCGCCTCTGCGCGGAGCTGCGCCTCGTCGTACGCCGGCGTCTCGAGCCCCGCGTCGCGCAGGCCCTCGACGGCGACCGAGCCGTCCGCGTCCCACAGGGTGTCGAGCAGGCGGATGCCGGCGAGCATCGCGTCGGGCACGGCGCCGCCGTACATGCCCGAGTGCGAGGCGTGCGCGAGCGTGTCGATGCGGAGGTTGAACGCGACCGCGCCGCGGAGCGCGACGGTGATCGCGGGAGTCTCGAGGTCCCAGTTGCCGGAGTCCGCGACGATGATCGCGTCGGCGGCGAGGAGGTCGCGGTTCTCGCGGAGGAAGTTCGCGAACGAGCGCGACGCCCATTCCTCCTCCCCCTCGATGAACACCGCGATGCCGAGGTCGAAGTCGCCCGCCGCCTCGGCGAACGCGCGGATGGCGCCGACGTGGGCCATGACGCCCGCCTTGTCGTCGGCGGCGCCCCGGCCGTGCAGCCGGTCGCCGCGCTGCGTGGGCTCGAACGGCGGCGTGTCCCAGTCGTCGTCCTTGCCGGGGGGCTGCACGTCGTGGTGCGCGTAGAGGAGGACCGTCGGGCGTCCGTTGCGCGCGGGCCGGCTCGCCACCACGGCGGGCTGGCCGAGCTCCGATCCGTCCTCGACGGCGGCGCGGCGGATCTCGACGAGCTCGAACACGCCGGTTCCGCGGAGCAGCTCGGCGACGGCCTCGGCGCTCTCGGCGACGTGGGCGGGGTCGAACGCGGGCCACGACACGGACGGGATCCGCACGAGGCGGGCGAGGTCGGCGACGGTCGCGGGGAAGCCGGCGTCCACGGCGCTGCGGATCGCCGCGGCGGTCTCGGTGGGCGCGATCGTGGATCCGGTGGGAGGGGGCTGGGTCATGCCGGTAATCTTAAGGGAACCGATCCGAGGACTCCCGTGGCCAACAACTCCACCAACACCCCCGCGCCCGAAGCCGGCGCCGACAACGCGGCATCCGAGTCGACCCCCAAGGTCGGCAAGGGGACGCCCACTCCGAGCCGTGCCGCCCAGGAGGCCGCACGCAAGCGCCCGCTCGTGCCGAACGACCGCAAGGAAGCGGCGAGGCAGGCCCGCGCGAAGCAGACCGAGGCCCGTGAGCGGGCTCGCGTCGGCATGGCGATGGGCGAGGACAAGTACCTGCCCGCACGCGACCGCGGCCCGCAGAAGAAGTTCGTGCGCGACTACGTCGACGCGCGCTTCAGCATCGGCGAGATCCTGATCCCGGTGATGTTCCTCGTCATCGTGCTCACGCTGATCCCGAGCTACGAGGTGCAGACCATCGGCATCTTCGCGCTCTGGGGCTTCTTCCTCGTCTCCGTGCTCGACGTGATCATCCTGGGCACGATCCTGAACCGCAAGCTCAGGGCGAAGTTCGGCGAGAACAAGGTCGAGAAGGTCCGCTGGTACGCGGCCATGCGCGCGCTGCAGTTGCGTCCGCTGCGTCTGCCGAAGCCGCAGGTCAAGCGCGGCCAGTACCCGTCCTGATCCGAGCCCGGCCCGCGTGAGGGTCGAACGGCGACGGATGCCGCACCGCCATCTCGGCGCGTCCGAACGTGCCGCGCGAGGTCACGCCCGCGCGTACGCCCCTGCTCGGATGAGCGGCACCCGGGTCTCCTCGTCGGTGAGCGAGCCGTGCTGCCCGACCATGAGCTCGGCCTGCCGGTTCGGCTCGCGCCGGTCGTAGTAGGCGATGCCCGACCGGGCGGCGATGAGCACGTCGCCGATCCGGCTCAGCACCTCCTCGTCGACCGTCGGCCCGTAGAGGCCGGATTCGATCGCCTCGTCGCGCCCGAGCACCCATGCCCGGTGGCCCTCCGCGGCCCGCCAGCCCTCGACGAGCCGCGCGCGGGCCGCCTCGTCGAGCTCGGGTTCGGCGTAGAGGGAGAGGAACCGCGGCTCGCCTCCGACGTGACGGATGCCGTCGACGAGGTCGGGGCGGGCGTCGACGAACACGTGCTTCTGGGCGGGCACGTCGACCACGCCGTGGTCGGCCGTGACGAGCAGGCCCGTGCCCCGCGGCATCCGTCGCTCGAACGCGGCGACCTCGGCGTCGAGCTGCTCGAGGAGCCCGAGCCAGCGGTCGGACTCCCAGCCGTGCGCGTGTGCGGCCTGGTCGAGCTCGGGCACGTACAGGTAGACGAGGGCGCCCGAGTGCTGCTCGAGCACCGACTGCGCCATGGCGAAGCGATCGGGGACCGAGGCGGCGGCCCGGAACTCCGCCCCGCGCAGCACCGCCCGCGTGTAGCCCGAGTCGGCATAGCGCGCCGCGCCGATCGCGAACGTCGGAACGCCGTCGGCGGCCGCGGACTCGAACAGCGTCTCCGAGCGCTGCCACGTCTCGGGCACCATGGCGGCGTCCCAGCCGTTGAGCTGGTTCACGAGGCGGTCGTGCGCCGCGTCGAGGACCCGGTAGCCGACGAGCCCGTGCTCCCCCGGCATCCGTCCCGTCGTGAAGCTCGCGAGGGCTGCGGCCGTCGTCGACGGCAGCACCGTGCGGATCACGTCGCGCCGCGTCATCCGCGAGCTGAGGAATCGGGCGTGGCCGGCGCGCGCCTGCAGGTTGCCCGCGCCGAGGCCGTCGACGAGCACGACCACCGCACCGGATGCCGCGGGGAGCCCGAACCCGTTCTGCACGCCCTGCAGGCTCGCCAGCGAACTCGCGAGGACCCCGGCAAGCCGCGGAGCGGTGACGGCGGGCACCGGTAGCATGGCAGGCATCGCGCCCAGTCTGGCACAGGCCGGGCGCGCCCCCGTTTCCCCCCGCGTGCACCGCACGCCAGCAGCAGAGACCACGGATGACCCGAGCCAAGAACCCGCCCGCCGACGAGCCGATCGTCGAACGCATCGAGGACGTCGACGTCGCCACCGAGATGCAGGGCTCGTTCCTCGAGTACGCCTACTCGGTCATCTACTCGCGGGCCCTGCCCGACGCGCGCGACGGCCTGAAGCCCGTGCAGCGACGCATCCTCTACCAGATGGTCGAGATGGGCCTGCGGCCCGACCGCGGCCACGTGAAGTCGGCGCGCGTCGTCGGCGAGGTCATGGGCAAGCTGCACCCGCACGGCGACACGGCCATCTACGACGCCCTCGTGCGCATGGCGCAGCCGTTCACGCTGCGCGTGCCGCTCGTCGACGGCCATGGCAACTTCGGCTCCCTCGACGACGGTCCGGCAGCACCGCGCTACACCGAGGCCCGCCTGGCCTCCCCCGCGCTCGCGATGACCGAGGGGCTCGACGAGGACGTGGTCGACTTCGTCCCGAACTACGACAACCAGCTCACCCAGCCCGAGGTCCTGCCGGCGGCCTATCCGAACCTCCTCGTCAACGGCGCGAGCGGCATCGCCGTGGGCATGGCCACGAACATGGCGCCGCACAACCTCATCGAGGTCGTCGCGGCCGCGCGGCACCTCATCGCCCACCCGAACGCGACGCTCGACGAGCTCATGGAGTACGTGCCCGGCCCCGACCTGCCGACGGGCGGCACGATCGTGGGGCTCGCCGGCATCAAGGACGCGTACGCGACCGGCCGCGGCAGCTTCAAGACCCGCGCGAAGGTCAGCGTCGAGAGCATCACCGCGCGCAAGACGGGGCTCGTGGTCACCGAGCTCCCCTACCTCGTCGGCCCCGAGAAGGTCATCGAGAAGATCAAGGACGGCGTCAACGCCAAGAAGATCAGCGGCATCTCCGACGTCACCGACCTCACCGACCGCACCAACGGCCTGCGCCTCGTCATCGGCATCAAGACCGGCTTCAGCCCCGAGGCGGTGCTCGAGCAGCTCTACCGCCTGACGCCGCTCGAGGACTCCTTCAACATCAACAACGTCGCCCTCGTCGACGGCGGCCCGCAGACGCTCGGGCTGCGCGAGCTCCTGCAGGTCTACGTCGCGCACCGCATCTCGGTGGTGACGCGGCGGTCGCAGTTCCGCCTCGCGCGTCGCACGGAGCGGCTGCACCTCGTCGAGGGCCTGCTCATCGCGATCCTCGACATCGACGAGGTCATCCAGGTCATCCGCACGAGCGACGAGGCCGAGCAGGCGCGAACCCGCCTCATGGACGTCTTCGACCTCAGCCAGCTGCAGGCCGAGTACATCCTCGAACTGCGCCTGCGCCGGCTCACGAAGTTCTCCCGCCTCGAGCTCGAGGCCGAGCGCGACAAGCTCCGCGCCGAGATCGACGAGCTCGAGGCCCTGCTCGCGAGCCGGCACCGCATCGAGGCGCTCGTGTCCGACGAGCTCGCCGAGATCGCCGAGCGCTACGGCACGCCGCGGCGCACGCTGCTCACCGATGCCCGACCGAGCATCGCGGGCACACGTGCGAAGCACGCCGCGGCCGACCTCGAGGTGGCGGATGTCGCGTGCCGCGTGTTCCTCAGCGCGACGGGTCGCATCGCTCGCGTCGACCTCCCCGACGGGCCCGACGGCCAGCCGGCGATCACGCAGCCGGCTCGGCGGAGCAAGCACGACGCCATCCGCTCGACGCTCGACACCACGAGCCGCGCCGAGATCGGCGCCGTCACGAGCCTCGGCCGCCTCATCCGGTTCACGCCCGTCGACCTGCCGATGCTGCCGCCGACCTCGGTGCAGCTCGGCGCCGGCGTGCGCGTCGGCGACTACCTCGCGCTGCCGAACCGCGACGAGAAGGTGCTCGCAATCGTGGCGCTCGACGGCGACCGCTCGATCGCACTCGGCACGAAGCAGGGCGTGGTGAAGCGCGTTGCCGCGAACGCCTATCCCAACAAGCCCGAGTTCGAGGTCATCGGCCTGAAGGCCGGCGACGAGGTCGTCGGCGCGGTGCAGGGCGACGAGACCGACGAGCTCGTGTTCGTCGCCTCCGACGCGCAGCTGCTGCGCTTCCCCGCGGCATCCGTGCGCCCGCAGGGCTGCCCGGCCGGTGGCATGGCGGGCATCAACCTGGCCTCGGGTGCGCACGTGGTGCACTTCACGAGCGTGCCGGCCGAATCCGCGGCCGACGCAGTGGTCGTCACGATCGCCGCGAGCAACGAGACACTGCTCGGCACCGACCCCGGCAGCGCGAAGGTGAGCTCGTTCGCGGAGTTCCCGGCGAAGGGCCGCGCGACGGGCGGCGTGCGGGCGCAGCGATTCCTGAAGGGCGAGGATGCCCTGCACCTCGCCTGGGTCGGCCGGTCTCCCGCGCTCGCGGTGGGCACCGACGGGTCCGCGCGACAGCTGCCCGACGGCGGCGCGAAGCGCGACGCATCGGGCCAGGCGCTCGAGGCCGTGGTCGCCGCCGTGGGGCGGCGCATCGGCTGAGCCGGCCCGCGCCGGGGCGTCCCGCTCTTGACGTCGGCCGCGACGACCGGCATATTCGGCCGTGGCCGGCGCGGTGCGGCATCGCCCCGCGGCATCCGGCCCGTGACGGCTGGGGGCGGCGATGACGCGTGCGGTGCTGGAGCAGACGATCGGCGGAGACGTGCTCGCGCCGGGCGACGACGGCTACGACGAGGCGCGCACGGTGTGGAACGCCATGGTCGACCGGCATCCGAGGTTCGTCGTGCGGTGCTCCGACGCCGCTGACGTGGCCGCCGCCCTGCGGTACGCGCGCGAGCACGACCTCGAGTTCGGGATCCGCTGCGGCGGGCACGGCATCGTCGGACACGCGGTGCCCGACGGGGGCCTCATGATCGATCTCCGCCCGATGGGCGCGGTCGTGGTCGATCCTGCGACGCGTCGGGCTCGCGTGCAGGGCGGGGCGCTCCTCGGGGCGCTCGACGTGGCCACCCAGGAGCACGGTCTCGCGACGACCGCGGGCAACGTGTCGCACACGGGCGTCGGCGGGCTGACACTCGGCGGCGGGATGGGCTGGCTGGCGCGGCGGCACGGCCTGACGTGCGACAACGTCGTCTCGTTCGAGGTCGTGACCGCCGACGGGTCGATCGTGCGCGCGAGCGCCGAGGAGCACCCCGAGCTGTTCTGGGCGCTGCGCGGCGGCGGCGGCAACTTCGGCGTCGTGACGGAGTTCGAGTTCGTGCTCCACCCCGAACCGGGGCGCACGATCGCGGCGGAGTTCCACTACCCCGCGGCCGTGGCGGCGATGCCGATGCGACGCTGGCGCGACCTGAGTGCGACCGCGCCCAGGGAGGCGACCTTCACGGCGACGATCTCGGGGCAGGACGTGGCCGTCGGGCTCGTCTGGGTCGGCGACCCCGAGGCGGGAGGCGCCGCGATCGCGGAGCTCGACCGGGAGCTCTCGGCTGTGGCCGAACCAGTCGCCCGCGTGGTCGAGCCCATGTCGTACCTCGAGCTCCAGACCCGCGAGGACGACCTCGAGGGCCACACCTGGCGGCGGTACTGGAAGGGCCACTACTTCCGCGCCCTCGACGACGAGCTCCTCGACCTCGTGTTCGAGCGCGACGAACCCTACCTGCCCGACGTGAGCCTGCAGGCCTACGGCGGCGCGATCGCCGACGTCGACGATGACGACACCGCGTTCTCACGGCGCGACACCGCGTTCGAGTTCGTCGCCGCCGCGCGGTGGCGCGATCCGTCGGAGGACGAGGCCCGGATGTCGGCGGCGCGACGCTACGCCGGCGCCATGGAACGGTTCGCGAGCGGCGCCTACGTCAACGTGCTCGGCGACGACGGCGCCGCGGGCCTGCGCCGCGCGTACTCCGACGAGAAGCTCGCCCGGCTGACCGCGGTGAAGGACGCCTACGACCCCGACAACGTGTTCCACCTGAACCAGAACATCCGCCCGTCCGCCCGATGAGGCGGAGCCGACGCGCGAGCTGCCGTCGGCGTCAGGCGTCGATGCGGTCGCGCTCGAGCGCGTCGGAGCTGTCGATGATGAACTCCTTGCGCGGTGCCACGTCGTTGCCCATGAGCAGCTCGAACACCCGACCGGCGTTCTCGGCGTCGCCGAGGCCGACGCGGCGCAGCGTGCGGTGCCGCTTGTCCATCGTCGTCGTCGCGAGCTGGTCGGCGTCCATCTCGCCGAGGCCCTTGTACCGCTGGATCGGGTCCTGGTAGCGGCGACCCTGCTTCTTCAGCTGGGCGAGCACGCCCTGGAGCTCGGCCTCGGAGTACGTGTAGATCGTGTCGTTGGGCTTCGAGCCCGGGTTCATCACGACCACGCGGTGCAGCGGCGGGACCGCCGCGAACACGCGGCCCTCCTCGATCATCGGCCGCATGTAACGGAAGAAGAGCGTGAGCAGCAGCGTGCGGATGTGCGCACCGTCGACGTCGGCGTCGCTCATGATGATGACCTTGCCGTAGCGCGCGGACGCGAGATCGAAGCTCCGGCCCGATCCCGCGCCGATCACCTGGATGATCGAGGCGCACTCGGCGTTGCCGAGCATGTCGGAGACGCTCGCCTTCTGCACGTTGAGGATCTTGCCGCGGATCGGCAGCAGCGCCTGGTGCTCGCTGTCTCGGGCGAGCTTGGCCGTGCCGAGCGCCGAGTCGCCCTCCACGATGAACAGCTCGCTGTGCGCCACGTCGCTGGAGCGGCAGTCCACGAGCTTCGCGGGCAGCGACGAGCTCTCGAGCGCGTTCTTGCGGCGCTGGGTCTCCTTGTGCGCGCGGGCGGAGATGCGCGACTTCATCTCGGCGACGACCTTGTCGAGCAGCAGCGCGGACTGCGCCTTGTCGTCGCGCTTCGTGGAGGCGAATCGCGCCCCGAGCTCCTTCGTGAGCACGTTGGCCACGATGGCGCGCACGGCGGGGGTGCCCAGCACCTCCTTCGTCTGGCCCTCGAACTGCGGCTCGGGCAGCCGCACGGTGATCACGGCCGTGAGGCCCGCGAGCACGTCGTCCTTCTCGAGCTTGTCGTTGCCGGCCTTGAGGCGCCGGGCGTTCTGCTCCACCTGCTGGCGCAGGAACCGCAGCAGCCCCTGGTCGAATCCGGTCTGGTGCGTGCCGCCCTTCGGCGTGGCGATGATGTTGACGAACGACTTCACGATCGTCTCGTAGCCCGTGCCCCAGCGCAGGGCGATGTCGACGTGGCACTCGCGCTGCAGCTCGGTCGGCACCATCGCACCGCCGTCCGTGAGCACGGGGACGGTCTCGGTGAAGCCGCCCGACCCGGTGATGCGCCAGATGTCGGTGAGCGGGGCATCCGTCGCCAGGTGCTCGACGAACTCGGAGATGCCGCCCTCGAACTGGAACGACGTCGCGTGCGGCTCGGCGCCGCGCTCGTCGGTCACGTCGATCGCGAGGCCCGGCACGAGGAACGCGGTCTGTCGCGCGCGCCCGAGGAGCTCGTCGGTCTGGAACTCGGCGCCCTTCGTGAAGATCTGCCGGTCGGCCCAGTACCGGATGCGCGTGCCCGTGACGCCCTTGGCCACCTTGCCGACGACTCGCAGCTCACTGCGCTCCTCGAACGGGGTGAACGGGGCGTCGGGCGTCGGGGCGCCCGTGTCGGCGAACACGCCCGGCTCGCCGCGGTGGAACGACATCGCCCACGTCTTGCCGTCGCGGTCGACCTCGACGTCGAGGCGCTCGGACAGGGCGTTGACGACCGAGGCGCCCACGCCGTGCAGACCACCCGAGGCCGCGTAGGAGCCCGAGCCGAACTTGCCGCCCGCGTGGAGCTTCGTGAACACGACCTCGACGCCCGAGAGCCCGGTCTTCGGCTCGATGTCGACGGGGATGCCGCGCGCGCGGTCGCGCACCTCGACGCTGCCGTCGGGGTGCAGCAGCACGCCGATCTCGCTGCCGTGCCCCGCGAGCGCCTCGTCGACCGAGTTGTCGATGATCTCCCAGAGGCAGTGCATGAGCCCGCGCGAGTCGGTCGACCCGATGTACATGCCGGGTCGCTTGCGAACCGCCTCGAGGCCCTCGAGGACGGAGAGGTGGCGGGCGGAATAGTCGGAGCTCACGTCGGATCACTCTACTGTCGCCCGAGGACACCGCGGCGCAGGCGCTACGCGCAGAGCGAAATGCGGCGACCAACGGAAGGAACCGGCTCTCCCGCGTGTTTTCATTGATGAACGGAACATCGATCGTGAGCCAGGAGGAGGAGCCATGACGCAGTACACCGACAGCCCCGGTGCGGTCGACGAACTCGACACCCCCTACGAGCTCACCGCGCTCGACCGCTGCGACGCCTGCGGCGCGCAGGCCTACATCCGAGTCGTCGTCGCGAGCGGCGAGCTGCTCTTCTGCGCCCACCACGGACGCAAGCACCAGGAGAAGCTCTCGCAGATCGCGCACAGCTGGCACGACGAGTCGAGCCGACTCCTCGTCGACGACCGCGACTGACCCCCGAACGACGTGAACGCCCCGGCTCCGGCCGGGGCGTTCGTCGTATCCGGGGTCATCCGGGGGTCTGGAGCGTCCGTGCGTCGCGCGCCTCAGGCGTCGGCGACGGATGCCGCGACCCGCGCCGCGGCGAGCTGCGCCTCGCGGGCGCCCGTGGCATAGGCGTCGACCACCGCGGCACGCTCGCCCGGAGCGTACGTGAGGCCGGCGCGCTCGGCCATGATCCGCAGCAGGTGATCGGCGAAGGCGGGGTTCTTCGCCAGCACCGGACCGTGCAGGTGCGTGCCGATCACGGCGCCCATGACGACGCCCTCCTGGCCCGAGTCCCTGCCGTTGCCCGCGCCGGCGCGGATGCGCCCGAGCGGCGATCCCTCGGCGCCCACGTAGTCGCGAGCGTGGTTCTCGAACCCGACGAGGAGCCCGAATCGCGGCGACGCGACCACGAGGTCGTCGGTGACGCGGCCGGCGCGCGGGACCGCACGGCCCGGAAGGATGCCGAGCCCCTCGAGGCTCGACCCGTCGGGGTGCTCGATGCCCCAGCTGAGCAGCTCCCAGCCGGTGCCGATCGCGAGGATCGGGACGCCCTCGGTGCCCCAGGTGCGCAGCTCGTCGTGGAGCTCCAGCAGCGCCGCGCGGCTCGCCTCGACCGACGAGTCGCTGCCCGATCCGAGCACCACCGCGTCGACGCGATCGGGCAGGTCGTCGCGCGACTCGACCGCGACGACGCGTGCGTCGAGCCCAGCCCAACCGGCGCGACGTGCGAGCACGTGCGCGTTCTCGGCGTCGCCGTTCGTGTTCTGCAGGCCGGGCAGGAGCGCCACGATCGTGAGGGTGGTCATTCCGCTCCCGAGAGTCCGAGGTGAGCGCGCGTGCGGCGCATGGCGTCGGCCGAGAAGACGATGGTCTTCACGCCGTTCGACGGCGACGGCGCCGCGAGGAAGTCGTCGAGCGCGCGACCGAGGTCGGTCTCCACCCGATCGATCTCGACGCCGTCGTACGCGAGCATGAGCGCGGCCTCGTGGGCCTTGGAACCGCTGACGATCGCCACACGGCCGAGCGACGAGGCATCCGTGGGCCAGAAGTAGGAGGGGTCGCGCACGTCGGAGCCGATCGCGAACAGGATCTGCTCGGTACCCGGCTCGATGCTGTCGACGTTGAGCTGGTAGCTGGCGGGGTTCTGCACGAGGACGAACTCGACGTCCTGGTCGCGCACCCGCACGCGCTCGCCGCGGCCGAAGACGGCCGGGATGGCGCTCAGCGCGTCGGCGGCGGTCGTCGGCGAGAACCGCTCCCCCAGCACCGCCTTCGCGGTGGCGTACGCGGCGGCCGCGTCGACGGCGTAGTGCGTGCCGCGGGCGGGCAGCCCGATGTCGACGGATGCCGCGCCGTCGCGCAGCACCGCGGACGCGCCGCTCGCCGACTCCACCACCACGCCGGCCTCGGGCGCGAGGCGCTCGGGAGCCGTCTCGGTGTAGCCGAGGCCGCGCGGCGAGCGTCGGAGCACGTCGGCGGCGACACCGTAGCGATGCACGGCGACGCCCGGCGCGGTCGCCGCAGCGAGGCGCTCGAGGTACGCGTCGTCGGCGTTCACGACGACGGCCTCGTGGGCGCGCGCGGCGATGCGGCCCAGCATGCCGGCGACCATCTCGGAGTCGTGGAAGCGGTCGATCTGGTCGACCATGACGTTGGTCAGCGCGACGACGCGCGCGTCGACCCCCTGCATGACGAGCGCGCCGTGCCCCTCGTCCATCTCGAGCACGGCCACGTCGCCGGGTACTCGGCCCTGCCAGTCGGCTCGCTCGAGGAGCGCGGACGTGAGGCCCTGGCTGATGTTCGCGGTCGAGGGGTTCGTGAACACGTCGACGCCGTGCGCACGCAGGATCGCGACCAGCATCTTCGTGGTCGTCGACTTGCCGCTCGAACCCGAGACCACCACGAGGCCCTGCGGGAAGCCCGAGAGCGTGCGCTTCAGGTACCCCGGCGCGATGCGGTTGACGACGAGGCCGGGAACAGCCGATCCGCCGCCGGGCTTGCGCAGCCGGGCGGCGAATCGGGTGAGCCTGCCGACGAGGATCGCCGGCGCGTAGCGCACCGCCGGCCTACTCGAGGTAGTCGCGCAGCGACTGCGAGCGGGACGGGTGGCGCAGCTTCGCCATCGTCTTCGACTCGATCTGGCGGATGCGCTCGCGCGTGACGCCGAACGTGTCGCCGATCTGGTCGAGGGTCTTCGGCATGCCGTCGCCGAGACCGAAGCGCATGCGGATCACGCCCGCCTCGCGCTCGCTCAGCGAGTCGAGCAGCGACTCGAGCTGCTTCTGCAGCATCGTGAAGCCCACCGCGTCGGCCGGCACGACCGCCTCGGTGTCCTCGATGAGGTCGCCGAACTCGCTGTCGCCGTCCTCGCCGAGCGGGGTGTGCAGCGAGATCGGCTCGCGGCCGTACTTCTGCACCTCGATGACCTTCTCGGGAGTCATGTCGAGTTCCTTCGACAGCTCCTCGGGCGTGGGCTCGCGGCCGAGGTCCTGCAGCATCTGGCGCTGCACGCGGGCGAGCTTGTTGATGACCTCGACCATGTGCACCGGGATGCGGATGGTGCGGGCCTGGTCGGCCATCGCGCGGGTGATCGCCTGGCGGATCCACCACGTCGCGTAGGTCGAGAACTTGAAGCCCTTGGTGTAGTCGAACTTCTCGACCGCACGGATGAGCCCGAGGTTGCCCTCCTGGATCAGGTCGAGGAACTGCATGCCGCGGCCCGTGTAGCGCTTCGCGAGCGAGACCACGAGGCGCAGGTTCGCGCCGAGCAGGTGGCTCTTCGCGCGCTGGCCGTCCTTCGCGACCCACTGCAGCTCACGACCGAGCTGCGAGCGCTTCTCGGCGTCGCTCATGTGCGACAGCTTCTCCTCGGCGAACAGGCCGGCCTCGATGCGCATCGCGAGCTCGACCTCCTCGGCCGCGTTCAGAAGCGCCACCTTGCCGATCTGCTTCAGGTAGTCCTTGACCGGATCCGCCGTCGCGCCGGTGATCGCGCTCGAGTAGACGGGGACCTCGTCCTCGTCGTCGACCGCGCGCAGCACGAGCGCACCGGTGGGGTGCGGCTCGACCGCGACCTCGGGCTTGGCGTCCTCCTCGTCGGCCTCCGCCGCGCCCTCGGCGTCGGCTGCGCCCTCGGATGCCGCGTCGGCGGTCTCGGCGGCCTCGTCGCCCTCGGCGGCGACCTCGGCCTCGACGTCGACCTCCTCGAGGTCCTCGGGGTCGAGCTCGTCCTCGTCGTCACCCGTGGCGCCGGCCTTGGCCTTGCCCTTGGGCTTCGCGGCGGACTTCGCCGTGCTGGTGCGCGGCTTCTTGGTCGCCGGCGTCGCCGCGCTCTTGGACGCGGCCGCCTTCGTGCCGCCGGTCTTCGCGGCGGATGCCTTCGTCTTCGCCGCTGACGTCGCGGCGGTGGCCTTCGTGGCCGTCTTGGCGGCGGTCGACTTCGCGGCCGTCGTGCGCGCTGCAGCGGGCTTCTCCGCCTCGCCCTTCGCCGACGTCGCAGCCTTCGTCGTTGCCATTCGTTTGAACCTCTCCTACCGTCGCGCGGCGCTTGCCCTCTCGGACGTTCGGCTCGTGCTGTCGGTCCGGTCGATTTCGGACACTATGAGGACCCATGTCAAGTCCGCGTGAACCGGTGCGACGATCTCGCACCCGCAGACCAGAACGGGTCCTGCCTCTATTATACAGCCTGGCAGCCCGTCGAACTCGCGGACGCCCGCGCTCTTCTCCCCGCTCGTTGCAACGCCCTGCCTGCCCTGTGCATTCCCTTCGGGCCCGGGATTCCGCGGAACTCCGGCCATCGCGCGGGCGCCCGCACGGCGCCGCGGCGGGATCGGAGGCTCAGCCGCCGAGCGGCGTGTCGTCGTCGCGCGTGCGGCGGTAGGCGAGGAACTTCTCGAGCTCGGCCGCGATCTCGTCGGCCGACGGCAGCTCGCCGTCCTCATCGGTGAGGGGCGAGCGCAGCGTCGTCCCCTCCATGTACGAGTCGTGACGCTCCTCGAGCGTGCCGACGAGCTTCGCGAGCTCGGCGTTCTCGGCGACCTGCTCGTCGATGCGGGCGACGAATTCCCGACCCTGCTCGCGCAGTGCGTCGGTCGGGAAGATGCGGCCGGTCGACGCGCTGATGGCCTCGAGCGCGGCGATCGCCGCCGTCGGGTACTCGGCGTCGGAGAGGTAGTGCGGCACGAGGAGCACGAAGCCCGTCGTGGGGTGCTCCTCCTGCTGCAGGCGGTACTCGACGAGATGCAGGGCGTTCGACGGCACCTCGGTCGTCGGCCGCCAGATCGACATGGCCTCGATGAGGTCGGTGCGGTTGCCGCTCACGGTCATGCCGATCGGGCGGGTGTGCGGCACGGGCATGGGGATCGAGTTGATCCAGGTCGTCGACGAGACCTGGAACTCGTCGATGAGTCCGAGCACGGCGGCCCCGAACCGCTCCCACTGGAAGTCGGGCTCGTAGCCCGTGAGCATGAGGAACTGCTGGCCGATCTCGTCGCGTGCGAGGTCGAGGCTCAGCCGCGGCGGGCGGTAGTCGGCGAGGTGGTCGCCCTCGAACAGGATGATCGGACGCCGCGCCCGGTAGTCCAGCAGCTCGTCGGCGTCGAAGGTGGCGACGACGGTGGTGTCGAGGGTCGTGAGGAGGTACTCCGTCGTCTGCGCGACGGCCGAGCCCGCGTCGGCGAAGCCGGTCAGCCCCGCGATGAGCGGGAGTCCGGGCGGCACCTGGACGTCGGGATTGCGCTCGTAGAGGGAGCGTGGATCGCGCATGCCTCCAGCCTAACGACGGCCCGGAGGGCGCCCGGCGGTCGCCGCGCGCGTCGGATGATGCCGAGAGCGAACACGTACGATCGGCTGCATGAACCTCCCCGTGCTCTCCGTCTCCCCCGCCCCCGCCGCCGAGTCCCGCGCCGACGCCGTGCTGCTCGCCGCGAGGAGCGGCGCCGACGGCGCCGAGCTGCTCGCGGTCGACGGGTTCGGGTGGGTGCCCGCCGCGCTGGCGGCGCTCGGCGCGAAGGGCACGGCCGAGGAGGTCGTCAAGGTCCCCGGTCCCGAGGGCGGGCCGCGCCTGGTCGTCGTGGTGGGCACGGGCGACGCAGCGGATGCCGCGGCGCTCCGCCTCGCGGCCGGCAGCGCGGTGCGACAGCTCACCGGCGTGGCGACCCTCGCCGTCGCGATCCCGGCCGACGACGCCGAGGACGCCGCGGCGATCCTCGAGGGTGCGGCGCTCGGCGCCTACGCCTACACCAACTACAAGGCGAAGCCGAAGGCGCCCGTCGAGGAGATCACGCTGCACTCCTCGCTCGACGCCGATGCCGTCGGGCTCGACCGGGTCCGCGCCGTGACGGCGGCGGTCGCGCGCACCAAGGACCTCGTCAACACGTCGCCCGCCGAGCTCTTCCCCGCGCGCCTGGCCGAACTCGCCGTCGAAGCGGCGAGCGGTGCCGGCGTCGCGGCGAAGGTCTGGGACGAGGAGGCCCTCGCCGCCGACGGCTTCGGCGGCATCCTCGCCGTCGGGCAGGGCTCGAGCCGCGGGCCGAGGCTCGTGCGCCTCGAATACGCGCCGGCCGGGGCATCCGTGCACCTCGCGCTCGTCGGCAAGGGCATCACGTTCGACTCGGGCGGGCTCTCGATCAAGCCCATGGCGTCGATGGTGGGCATGAAGACCGACATGGCCGGCGCGGCGGCGGTGCTCTCGGCCATCGTCGCGCTCGCGGAGCTGCAGGTGCCCGTGCGCGTGACCGGATGGCTCTGCCTCGCCGAGAACCTGCCGTCCGGCACCGCCGTGCGGCCCAACGACGTGCTGCGGATCCACGGCGGCACGACGGTCGAGGTGCTGAACACCGACGCGGAGGGGCGCCTCGTGCTCGCCGACGGGCTCGTCGCGGCAAGCGAGGAGCAGCCCGACGCCATCGTCGACGTCGCGACCCTGACGGGTGCGCAGGTCGTGGCGCTCGGCCACCGGATCGCCGGGCTGATGGGCGACGACGAGCTCGTCGCGACGGTCCGCGCCGCAGCCGACGCGGTCGCGGAACCCACCTGGCCCATGCCGCTCCCAGCCGACCTGCTCGCCCTCCTCAAGTCCGACGTCGCCGACCTCGCGAACACCAAGCTCGGTCAGACCGTTCCGGGAATGCTCCTGGCGGGCGTCTTCCTGCGCGAGTTCGTCGGCACGCGGGAGGACTCCGAGGAGCGGATCCCGTGGGCGCACCTCGACATCGCGGGGCCCTCGAACAACGCCGGAGGGCCCTGGGGATTCACCGGCAGCGGCGCCACCGGAGCCGCCGTCCGCACGCTCGTCAAGCTGGGCGAGCAGCTCGCCGAAGGGTAGTAGGGTGCTATGGGCGAGATCGTCGCCCAGCACCCTGCCCCCGATCACCTACCGGGGTCAGACCGTGTCGCAGATCGATGCGCAAGGGAGATTGCGGTTGTCCGAGCAGAACTTCGACATTGTCATCCTCGGAGGCGGCAGCGGAGGGTACGCAGCGGCGCTGCGGGCCGTCGAGCTGGGCTTCACCGTCGGCCTGATCGAGAAGGACAAGCTCGGAGGCACGTGTCTCCACCGCGGCTGCATCCCGACGAAGGCGCTGCTGCACGCCGCCGAGATCGCCGACAACTCGCGTGAGTCGGCCCGCTTCGGCGTCCGCTCGACCTTCGAGGGCATCGACGTCCCCGCCGTGACGCAGTACCGCCAGAGCATCGTCGCCAGCAAGTTCAAGGGCCTGCAGGGCCTCGTCAAGGCCCGCGGCATCACCGTGATCGAGGGCGAGGGCCGCCTCGTCGCCGCCAACGCCGTGCAGGTCGGCGACGACCGCATCGTCGGCAAGAACGTCATCCTCGCGACCGGCTCGTACTCGCGTTCGCTCCCCGGCCTCGAGATCGGCGGCCGCGTGATCACCAGCGAGCAGGCGCTCGAGCTCGACTTCGTGCCCGGCAAGGTCGCCGTGCTCGGCGGCGGCGTCATCGGGGTCGAGTTCGCGAGCGTCTGGAAGTCGTTCGGCGCCGAGGTCACCATCATCGAGGCGCTCCCCCACCTCGTGCCCAACGAGGAGGAGTCGGTCTCGAAGCAGCTCGAGCGCGCGTTCCGCAAGCGCGGCATCGACTACAAGCTCGGCGTGCGCTTCCAGGGCGTGACGCAGAACGACCAGGGCGTCGTCGTGACGCTCGAGAACGGCGAGACCGTCGAGGCCGAGCTGCTGCTCGTCGCCGTCGGCCGCGGCCCCGCGACGCAGGGCCTCGGCTACGAAGAGGTCGGCGTCACGATGGACCGCGGATTCGTCATCACGAACGAGCGCCTCGCGACCAACCTGCCGAACGTCTACGCCGTCGGCGACATCGTCCCCGGCCTCCAGCTCGCGCACCGCGGCTTCCAGCAGGGCATCTTCGTCGCGGAGGAGATCGCGGGCCTCAACCCGATCGTCGTCGAGGACGTCAACATCCCCAAGGTCACGTACTGCGAGCCCGAGGTGGCCTCGATCGGCTACACCGAGGCGCGCGCCGCCGAGAAGTTCGGCGCCGACCAGGTCTCGTCGTACGAGTACAACCTCGCCGGCAACGGCAAGAGCCACATCCTCGAGACGAGCGGCTCGATCAAGGTGGTGCGCGTGAACGACGGTCCCGTGGTCGGCGTGCACATGATCGGCGCCCGCGTCGGCGAGCTGATCGGCGAGGCCCAGCTCGCCGTGAACTGGGAGGCGTACCCCGAGGACATCGCCCCGTTCATCCACGCCCACCCGACCCAGAACGAGGCGCTGGGCGAGGCGTTCCTCAAGCTCGCCGGCAAGCCGCTGCACGCGCTCTGAGCCCGCGCCCGCGAACACGACTGCAATAAGCTAGAAAGCGTCACACGCTGTGAAGGAGACAAGCGCATGAGCGAATCCGTCAGCCTCCCGGCACTCGGTGAGAGTGTCACGGAGGGCACGGTCACCCGATGGCTGAAGAACGTCGGCGACCGTGTGGAGGTCGACGAACCGCTGCTCGAGGTGTCGACCGACAAGGTCGACACGGAGATCCCGTCGCCGGTGGCCGGCGTCATCGAGGCGATCCTCGTCCAGGAGGACGAGACCGTCGAGGTCGGCACGCCGCTGGTCACGATCGGCGACGGATCCGGCGCCGCGGCGCCCGCCGAGGCGGCGCCTGCTGCCGAGGCCGCGCCCGCTCCCGAGGCGGCCCCGGCCGCTCCGGCTCCTGCCGCCGAGGCCGCGCCCGCCGCCGAGCCGGCTGCCGCACCCGCACCCGCACCCGCACCCGAGGCTGCGCCGGCTCCGGCCCCCGAGGCCGCTCCGGCGCCTGCGCCCGCGCCCGCCCCCGAGGCCGCGCCTGCCGCCGCTCCGGCTCCTCCGGCACCCGCCCCGCAGGCGGCACCCGCCCCGCAGGCGGCACCCGCCGCGCCGGCCGCAACTCCGGCGCCCGCCGCGCCGGCCCCCGAGGCCGCTCCGGCCGCACCCGCGCCCGCTCCGCAGGCGGCGCCCGCGGCCCCCGCCGCTGCTCCGGCACCGGCTGCCGCTCCGGCGGCTCCCGCAGTCGAGGCTGCGCCGTCGGGTGCGCACGCCGGCCCCAGCGGCTACGTGACGCCGATCGTGCGCAAGCTCGCCAACGAGCAGGGCGTCGACCTCGCCAGCGTGACCGGCACGGGCGTCGGCGGGCGCATCCGCAAGCAGGACGTGCTGACCGCCGGCCAGGCGCCGTCGGCCGAGGCTCCCGCCGCGGCACCCGCCCGCACGCCGCTCGAGACGTCGCCGCTGCGCGGCACCACGGTGCCGATGACCCGCCTGCGCAAGGTGGTCGCCGAGCGCGCCGTCGTCTCGATGACGTCGACCGCGCAGCTGACCACCGTCGTCGAGGTCGACGTGACGCGTGTGGCGCGCCTCCGCGACCGCGTCAAGGGCGACTTCCTCGAGAAGACCGGCAACAAGCTGTCCTTCCTGCCGTTCTTCGCGATGGCCGCCGCCGAGGCGCTCAAGGCCTACCCGATCGTCAACTCGACGGTCGACGGCGAGAGCATCGTCTACCCGTCGACGGAGAACATGAGCATCGCGGTCGACACCGAGCGCGGGCTGCTGACGCCGGTCATCCGCGACGCGGGCGAGCTCAACATCGCCCAGCTCGCCGCGCAGATCGCCGACCTGGCCGACCGCACGCGCAACAACCAGCTGAAGCCCGACGAGCTCTCGGGCGGCACGTTCACGCTGACCAACACCGGTTCGCGCGGCGCGCTGTTCGACACGCCGGTCGTGTTCCTGCCGCAGTCGGCCATCCTCGGCACCGGCATCGTGGTGAAGCGCCCCGTCGTCGTGAAGCAGGACGGGGAGGACGCGATCGCGATCCGCTCGATGGTCTACCTGGCCCTGTCGTACGACCACCGCATCATCGACGGTGCCGACGCCGCCCGCTTCCTGACCGCGGTCAAGGAGCGCCTCGAGGAGGGCGACTTCCAGTCGTCGCTCGGCATCTAGTCGAACACCTCGCGCAAGCGCCAACCGGCCTCGCCCCTCACCATGAGGAGCGAGGCCGGTTCGCGTTCGGGGGTCGCTCGGGCGCGCACCAGCACGGCGCCGCCCATCTCGGCCACGACCTCGACGGTGGCCGGGTCGAACTCCGTCTGCGGAAGCGCCTCGCCGTCGCGTGCGGCGACCAGGGCGGCTCGATCCGACGCCTCGATCGCCGAGCCCGGCTGCACGACCGTGCCCAGGCAGGCGAGGTCGAGTGCCGCGAAGCACTCCGCGCGTCGACCGAGCAGGTCGCGTGCGGCGGCCACGACGCCGTCGGGAGGGCTCTCGCCGAGATCGTCCACCGACGATGGCGGTGCGGCGGCCTCGGTCTCGGGAGTCCCCGACGGTTCCTCGGCCGGACCGTCGGCCCTCCGCTCCCCGATCACAGGATCCTCGCCCGCGACCGGCTCCCCCGCTGAGCCGCCAGACGCTTCAGCCACACGGCCGCCGTCGGCGCCGGCGGGCGGCACGAGCGTGAGCATCGTCACGAGCGTTGCCCCGCCCAGCAGCGCACCCACGGCGACCGCTCGGCCGCGGGCTCGGATGAGGCCCGTGAGGCGTTTCCGACCGTCCGCTACCCGGTCGACGTCGGCCGCCGCGGCGAACTGCTCGATGACGCCCTCGGGCGCCTGGGCGAGCGCGAGCCACCGCCGCAATCCGGTGCCGACCATCCCGCCTGCTGTCCGGGGCGCCGCCGCCGCCATCGTTGCTCCAGCACGCTCCTCCTCCGTCAGGGGAACGGTCGGCGGCATCACTCGGCCGGGCAGCCGGCGCGGGCTCGCCGCAGTGGCGACCTCCCGCACGGGCTCGGGCGTCGCCAGTTCGAACAGTCGACGCTCGAGCTCGGCCTCGCACGGCGCGAACGGACGGACGGCGAGCCGCGCGCGAACGAGCTCGATCGCCTCGCCGAGCGCACCGGGCGGCATCACGGCGGCGGCCACGTCCTCGACGAGATCGGCCAGGCGCTCGTGGGCGACGCGACGGAGCGCCGTGCGTTCGGCGCCGTGGTCGGACATGCGCCGCAGGGCGCCGAGCCCCAGGAGGCGCGGACGACCGGCGTCGTCGAAGACGATGTCGCTCACGGCGAGGCGCGTGTGCGCGTACCCCCGCGAAGCGAGGTCGCCGACGGCGACCACGATCGGCGCGAGGATCGTGACGGCCTCCCCGGCAGTGATCGTGCGAGCAGAGAGCGTCCGCGCGAGCGAGCCGCCGCCGAGCCGCTCCACCACGACGCAGCAGCGCCCGTCGGGCAGCGTCGCCACGTCGTGGAGCCGCGGGAGCGCGCCCGCGGCATCCGTCGACATCGCCTCGAGCTCGCACGCGATCGCGGCGTCGTCGGCCTCGGCGTCGTAGACGCGGAGAACCACGAGCGCCGGCACGCCGTGCGCTCCACCTGCGACACCGGTCGAACCACCTGCGACATCGGTCGACCGGCCCGCGGGCTCGCCGCCGTCGCGGCCGGTCGGCACGGGCCGACCGACCGCAGCGAGGTAGACGTCGGCCCGATCGCCCGACGCGATGCGGCGGATCAGCCGGTAGCCCACGAGCCTGCCGTCGAGGGGTGCCGCGTCGACGATGCGATCGCTCGATTCGCGGATGCGCTCGGTGCGGCGCTCGCGGCGCGATCGACGGCTCATGCTGAAAGGATGCCGCGCCGGACGGACGTCGACCGGCCGCAGGAACCGCACGTCGGCGCCCACGACACGGCAGGTCGTGTGGAGGACGAGTCGCGCCATCCGCCCGCCTAGACTGGAGGGCATGCTCGACTTCGTCGTCGCGGGGCTAAGCGCCAACTCCGTGCCGTACATCGAGGGTCTCGACCTTCAGCGCGCCGTCCATCGCGCGGTCGTCAGGGGCGAACGCCCCGACACCGTCATCCTCCTGGAACACCCCTCCGTCTACACCGCCGGCAAGCGCACTGCGCCCGACGAGCGGCCGACCGACGGAACACCCGTCATCGACGTCGACCGCGGTGGAAAGATCACCTGGCACGGTCCGGGCCAGCTCGTCGGCTACCCGATCCTCCGGCTCGCCGAGCCGGTCGACGTGGTCGGCTACGTGCGCCGGGTGGAGGGCATCCTCATCGACGTGCTCGCCGAGCTCGGCGTCGACGGCCGTCGCGTCGACGGACGCTCGGGCGTCTGGGTCGGCGAAACCGGCCGCGAGAACAAGATCGCCGCCATCGGGATCCGCGTCGCCGACGGCGTCACGATGCACGGGTTCGCGCTCAACTGCTCGAACTCGCTCGAGCCCTACGGGAAGATCGTGGCCTGCGGCATCCGCGACGCCGGCGTGACCACCATCACGCGCGAGCTCGGGTACGAGGTCACCCCCGAGGACCTGGTCGACCCCATCACGCGTCGGTTCCGCGCCGAGGCCGAGGCGGCGGTCGCCGCATGAGCACCGCACCCGAGGGGCGCCGGATGCTGCGCCTCGAAGTCCGCAACGCCCAGACGCCGATCGAGCGCAAGCCCGAGTGGATCAAGACGCGGGCGAAGATGGGACCCGAGTACCGCCAGCTGCAGCAGCTCGTGAAGGGCGAGGAGCTGCACACGGTCTGCCAGGAGGCGGGCTGCCCGAACATCTACGAGTGCTGGGAGGACCGCGAGGCCACGTTCCTCATCGGCGGCTCGCAGTGCACCCGCCGGTGCGACTTCTGCCAGATCGACACCGGCAAGCCCGCCGACTACGACGTCGACGAGCCGCGCCGCGTGGCCGAGTCCGTCGTACGGATGCAGCTGCGGTACTCCACCGTCACGGGCGTCGCCCGCGACGACCTGCCCGACGAGGGCGCCTGGCTCTACGCGGAGACGATCCGCGAGATCCACCGCCAGTCGCCCGGCACGGGCGTGGAGATCCTCGTCCCCGACTTCTCGGGCAACCCCGAGCTGCTCGGCGAGGTCTTCTCGGCCCGGCCCGAGGTGTTCGCCCACAACGTCGAGACGGTGCCGCGCATCTTCAAGCGCATCCGACCGGCGTTCCGCTACGAGCGCTCGCTCGACGTGATCACGCAGGGCCGCGACGCGGGACTGATCACGAAGTCGAACCTCATCCTCGGCATGGGCGAGGAGCGCGCCGAGGTCACGCAGGCCCTGCAGGACCTGCACGACGCCGGCACCGACATCATCACGATCACCCAGTACCTGCGCCCGAGCCCGCGCCACCTGCCGGTCGACCGCTGGGTTCGACCCGAGGAGTTCGTCGAGCTCAAGCAGGAGGCCGAGGAGATCGGCTTCCTCGGCGTGCTCGCCGGTCCGCTGGTGCGCTCGTCGTACCGCGCCGGCCGCCTCTGGGCGCAGTCGATGCACGCGAAGGGGCGCGAGCTGCCGCCCGCGCTCAGCCACCTCGCCGACGCGTCGCTCGGCTTCGCGCAGGCCGTCGGCTGAGGCGTCGGGATGCCGCCTCCGCCGTCGGTGAACGCGGTCGGAGGCGGCGTCCGCCGCCGGTATCCTTGACACCATGGCACGCACCAAGGACACGTCGTCCGCTCCGAAGGAACCCGGCCGCATGAAGCAGATGTGGCAGGTCTTCCAGATGACGCGCCGCTACGACTCGAGCGCGCAGTGGCTCATGCTCCTCGGCTTCCTCGCCCCCGTGCTCGTCGGCCTCGCGCTCGCGCTCTGGCTCGGCGACGGCAACGGCCTCACGATCGCGCTCTGGATCGTCGCGGGCGTGCTCGCGGGCTTCCTGCTCGCCCTGGTCATCCTCGGCCGCCGCGCCGAGCGCGCCGCGTACTCGCAGATCGACGGGCAGCCCGGCGCGGTCGGTGCCGTGCTCCGGAGCGGGCTGCGCCGCGGCTGGGTCGGCAACGAGATGCCCGTCGCCGTGAACGGCAAGACGCAGGACGCGGTCTACCGCGCGGTCGGCCGCGGCGGCGTGGTGCTCATCAGCGAGGGCCCGGTCTCCCGCACGCAGCGCATGCTCGACGATGAGAAGCGCAAGATCGCGCGCGTGCTGCCCAACGTGCCCGTCACGCTCATCGCCGTCGGCCACGAGGAGGGCGCCGTCGAGCTGCACCGCCTGGCCGCGACCATGCGAAAGACCAAGCGCACCCTCACCAAGCCCGAGGTCCTCGCGGTCTCGAATCGCCTGAACTCGCTCCAGACCGCGCTGCCCATCCCGAAGGGCATCGACCCGATGAAGGCTCGGCCCCAGCGGGGCAAGATGCGCTGACCCCGACCGCCCAGCGAGCGGCATCCGTCATCGGCGGATGCCGCTTCTGCATGTTCGGGGCTACGCCCGGGTCAGCACCGTGCCGGCGAGCTTGTCGTGGACCCCGCGCTGGTCGGAGTCCCAGACGACCGCCGGGATCACGAGGACGAGCAGCAGCGTGCGCACGACCGGGCGCCACGGGCCGACCCAGCCGCCGGCGATGGGCACGACCCGCAGGCCGACGATGCGGTGGCCGACGCTGCCGCCGATGGTGGGGATGAAGAGCACCTGCATGAGAGCGAAGATGCCGAGGGTGATCCACGAGAACACCGCAGAGTCGTACGGCGCGAACAGCAGCGCGATGAGCATCGCCGCCGCCCAGTCGATGGCGATCGCGGCGATGCGGCGGCCGACGCGGCCGACCGATCCGGGCCCGGAATCGGGGAGCCCGAGCCGCTCCCCCGGCCACCGGCTGGGTTCGAGGCCGCCGGAGGTTCGGGGTTTCGCGTCAGGCACCCGACGAGTCTACCGAGCCCGCCTGCGCGTAACATGGCGGAAACATTCGCGTCACGGTCGGGAAACGGCGACTCGCTAGCGTCGGGTACGGCTGTCGACGTCCGTCCGGTCCCACTCGCCCCTCTTGGAGATTCCGACACATGTTCAGTGATTCGTCTGAAGTGCTCAAGTTCATCAAGGAGACGGATGTCAAGTTCCTCGACATCCGCTTCACCGACCTTCCGGGCGTGCAGCAGCACTTCAACATCCCGGCGTCGACCGTCGACGAGGAGTTCTTCACGGTCGGCCAGCTCTTCGACGGATCGTCGATCCGCGGCTTCGCCTCGATCCACGAGTCGGACATGCAGCTGATCCCGGATGTCTCCACCGCCTACGTGGACCCCTTCCGCGCCGAGCGCACGCTCGTGATGGTCTTCGACATCTACAACCCGCGCAACGGCGAGATCTACGGCAAGGACCCGCGCCAGGTCGCCAAGAAGGCCGAGAAGTACCTCGCATCCACGGGCATCGCCGACACGGCGTTCTTCGCGCCCGAGGCCGAGTTCTACATCTTCGACGACGTGCGCTACGAGGTGAAGCAGAACGCGAGCTTCTACTCGGTCGACTCCAGCGAGGGCGCCTGGAACTCGGGCCGCGAGGAGGAGGGCGGCAACCTCGCCAACAAGACGGCGTACAAGGGCGGCTACTTCCCCGTCTCCCCCGTCGACCAGCACGCCGACCTGCGCGACGACATCGTGCTCAAGCTCATCGACGCGGGCCTCGAGGTCGAGCGCTCGCACCACGAGGTCGGCACCGCCGGCCAGGGCGAGATCAACTACAAGTTCGACACGATGGTGCACGCCGCCGACGACATCCTGAAGTTCAAGTACATCGTCAAGAACACCGCCAACGAGTGGGGCAAGACGGCCACGTTCATGCCGAAGCCGCTCTTCGGCGACAACGGCTCGGGCATGCACACCCACCAGTCGCTCTGGAACGAGGGCAAGCCCCTGTTCTACGACGAGGCGGGCTACGGCGGCCTCTCCGACATCGCGCGCTGGTACATCGGCGGCATCCTGCGACACGCCCCGGCGCTGCTCGCCTTCACGAACCCGACGGTGAACTCCTACCACCGCCTCGTGCCGGGCTTCGAGGCTCCCGTGAACCTCGTCTACTCGGCAGGCAACCGCTCGGCGGCGATCCGCATCCCGATCACGGGCACCAACCCCAAGGCCAAGCGCATCGAGTTCCGGGCGCCGGATGCCTCGGGCAACCCCTACCTCGCCTTCGCCGCGCAGCTCATGGCCGGCCTCGACGGCATCAAGAACCGCATCGAGCCGCACGAGCCCGTCGACAAGGACCTCTACGAGCTCCCGCCCGAGGAGGCGAAGTCGATCCCCCAGGTGCCGGGTTCGCTCGACGCCGTGCTCGACGCACTCGAGGCCGACCACGACTTCCTCCTCGAGGGCGGCGTGTTCACCAAGGAGCTCATCGAGACCTGGATCGACTACAAGCGCGAGAAGGAGCTGAAGCCGCTGGCCCAGCGCCCCCACCCGTTCGAGTACGAGCTCTACTACGGCGTCTAGTCCGCAATCACACCCCTGATCGGCGGTTCCGGTCCCCCTCCCCAGGATCTGGAGCCGCCCAGACCCGAACACGAAGCCCCTCCCGGTTCCCCTGGGAGGGGCTTCGTCGTGCGCATCGGGTGGATCGCCGGGATTCGGTGCTTCCACTGATGCCGACCCGATCGGAACGGCGTATCCTGCGGAGCCACGCCCACGACGGAAGGAGCAAAGATGACCGCCGGATACGACAATGTCAACGCCTTCATCGTGATCGCAGCCGACCTCCGCGACCCGTTCGTGAGTTGGCAGCACCACCTCGACCGCGGGAGCAGCGGCGGTGTCGACTGCGTAGCCGGCATCGGCACCGCGATCCTCGCACCCGCGGATTGCGAGCTCCGGAACATCCCCGACAACGGGACCGGAGGCAACACGATCGAACTGCGCTTCGCCGACGGCTGGCGCGATCAGATGATGCACCTCTCGCGATTCGTCGCAGCGGGCAGCAAGGCGAAAGGCGCCGTCGTCGGCTTCTCCGGCGACACCGGCGCGCCAGGGCAGCCGCACGTGCACTGGCACCGCATCGACCCCGATGGGGCCCGACGCAATCCGTGGAACTTCTTCGATTCAGTGGAGGACGACATGTTCACCGACGACGACCGGAACCGCCTGCAGTCGGTCCACGCGGCCGTATTCATGGGGGGCGGCAACGCCGGACAGGCATCGGTCATCGAGCGACTGCTCCTGATCGAGGACACGTTGGCAGCGCTCGAGCGGCGCATCGTCAACCTCGATCGACAGGTCACCGGTGCCGACAACTTCAATGCCGACGTCGGCCCTTCGGTCGCCGGACGCCTGATCGACGTCCAGAACACGGTGAACCGCATCGAAGCGGCACAGGACGGCTGATCTTCAGCCCGTCGTCGGCTCGCGACGTGGCTCCACGCCGTAGAAGCCGCGCTCGAACACCGTGCGCGCGCGGCGCGTGAGGGCGAGGTAGTCGCTCTCGAGGCGCGACGCCGAGCCGGGCGGGTAGCCCATGATGCGGGCGACGCCCTCGAGCTGCGAGCGCTCGACGGGCAGCACGTCGGTCGTGCGATCGAGCCAGAGCGTGAGGGCGGAGCGGGCCCGCGACGCGAACATCCAGGCGGCGCGCAGCGTCTCGGCGTCGGGTGCCGTGATGTGCCGATGCGCGACGGCCGCGGTCAGGGCGTCCAGCGTCGACGGCGTGCGGAGGGACGGCTCCCCCGCGCCGTGCTGGAGCTGCACGAGCTGCACGAACCACTCGACATCCGACAGCGACCCGCGACCCAGCTTGAGGTGGCGCGTCGGATCGGCGCCCTGCGGCAGCCGCTCGTTCTCCACGCGCGCCTTGATGCGCTTGACCTCGCGGACGTCGCGCTCCGAGATCGCCTCGGGGTAGCGCACCGTGTCGGCGAGCTCGATGAAGTCGTGGATGAGCGCGGCGTCGCCGGCGACGCCGCGGGCGCGCAGCAGCGCCTGCGCCTCCCACGTGAGCGACCAGCGGGCGTAGTAGGCGCGGTAGGCGTCGATCGACCGGGCGACGACGCCGTTGCGTCCTTCGGGGCGCAGGTCGGCGTCGAGCTCGAAGGGCAGGCGCGCGTCCTCGGTGAGCCGCACGAGCTCCGCCACGATGCGCAGCGCCTGGGACTGCGCCGCCCCGGGCTCCGCTCCGTCGGGCCGGAACACGTAGACGATGTCCGCGTCCGAGCCGATGCCGAGCTCGCGCCCGCCGAACCGGCCCATGCCGATGACCGCGAACTCGATGCCGTCGGGCTCCTCGCCCCGGATCGCCTCGACGATCGCGGCGATGTGGCTCTGCGTGACGTCGGAGAGGCCGTGCCCCAGCTCCTCAACGGTGCAGACGTCGAGGATCGCCGAGAGCGAGAGGCGCAGGACCTCGCGGCGGCGGATGGCGCGGAACACCTTCGCCGCGGCATCCGCGTCGCCGTGACGGCCGAGCACGGCGCGCTTCTCGTCGTCGAGCGCGGCGAGCGACCGCGGGCGGAGCTCGTCGATGTCCTCGAGCCACGCCACCGCCTCGGGGATGCGCTCCAGGAGCTCGCCCGCGAACCGCGAGCCCGAGAGCACGCGCGTGAGGCGCAGCGCGGCATCCGACGAGTCGCGCAGCAGCCGCAGGTACCAGTGCGTGGTGCCGAGCGTGTCGCTGAGTCGACGGAACGCGAGCAGGCCGTAGTCGGGGTCGGCGCCGTCGGCGAACCACGAGATGAGCACGGGCATCAGGTGCCGCTGGATGGTCGCGCGGCGCGAGACGCCGGCGGTGAGCGCACCGATGTGCGCGAGCGCGCCGCGCGGGTCGCGGAACCCGATGGCGCGCAGGCGCGCCTCCGCCTGCTCGCTCGTGAGCTCGAGGCCCTCGGCCGGCAGCGCGGCAACGGCCGAGAGCAGCGGGCGGTAGAAGAGCCGTTCGTGCAGGCCCCGCACGCGTTGGCGGGTCGCCTGCCACATGGAGGTCAGGTCCTCGGCGCTCCGGCCGAGGCCCGACGATCGGGCCAGCGCGCGCAGCTCCGCGGCACCGCGCGGCATGAGGTGCGTCCGCCGAAGGCGTGCGAGCTGCAGGCGGTGCTCGAGCACGCGCAGGAACCGGTAGTCGCGGGCGAACTCCGCCGCCTCCTCGCGTCCGACGTAGCCGTGCTCCGCCAGGGCAGCCAGGGCGGGCAGCGTGCCCGCCTGGCGGATCGCGGCATCCGTCGCGCCGTGCACGAGCTGGAGCAGCTGCACGGTGAACTCGATGTCGCGCAGGCCGCCCGGCCCCAGCTTCAACTGCACGTCGACCTCGTCGGCCGGGATGTGCTGGGTGACGCGCTCGCGCATGCGCTGCACCGACTCGACGAAGCCCTCCCGACCCGAGCTCGCCCACACCTTGGGGGCCACGCCCGCGGCGTACCGCTCCCCCAGCGCATGGTCGCCGGCGAGCGGACGGGCCTTCAGGAGCGCCTGGAACTCCCAGCTCTTCGCCCAGCGGTCGTAGTACTGCAGGTGCGACTCGAGCGTGCGCACGAGCGCGCCGTCCTTGCCCTCGGGGCGGAGGTTGGGGTCGACCTCCCAGAGCGGCGGCTCGATGCCCGGCTCCGAGATGACGCGCATCGCGATCATGGCGAGTCGCGTGGCGATGTCGAGGGCGCGCGGTGTCGTGACCACGTCCTCGTCCGCGGACTCCGCGACGAAGATCACGTCGACGTCGCTCACGTAGTTGAGCTCGCGCGCGCCCGCCTTGCCCATGCCGATGACCGCGAGCCGGGTCGCGTCCACCTCGGCGGCGGGATACCTCCCGGGCCCGGCCGCCTCGCCCGCTGTCCGCGCGGTCGCGCGGCGCGCGGCGACGATCGCGACGTCGAGCGCGGCGCCGGCCAGGTCGGCGAGGCCCGACGCGACGGTGTCGACTGCCTCGATCGCGTCCGCGCGGGTGAGGTCGTACACGGCGATCGCCGCGAGGAGCCGCCGGTACCGCACGCGGATCGCCGCCGCGGCCGCCTCGAGGTACCGGGCGGCGGGCACGTCGACCTCGTCGAGGGCCTGCAGCAGCACGGCGCGGGCCTCGTCGGTCCCGAACGGCGCCATGGGCACCTGCTGCAGCACGGCGAGCTCGCGCGGATGCCGCGCCAGCACGTCGGCGAAGCCCCGCGACGCGCCGAGCAGCCGCGCCATGCGCTCGGCTGAGGCGCCGTGCACGAGCACGGCGGCGACGTCATGCGGCGCACGCTCCTGCAGGCGCAGGGTCGCGCTCAGCGCCTCGTCGGGGTCGCCCGCGTGCGCGAACGCCTCGAGCAGCGCCTCGTCGTCGAGGCCCGTCGCCGAGGCGAGCGCCTCCAGTCCGGCCGCGGCGCGGTCGAGGTCGTCGAAGCCCGCGCGTGCGAGCCGGCCGAGGGTCTGCGCCTGGCGGGACATCGGGTGCTGGTCAGAGGATCTCGAGGTTGCGCTGCAGCTCGAACGTCGTGACCTGCGAACGGTAGTCGCGCCACTCGGAGCGCTTGTTCGCGAGCACGTAGTTGAAGACCTGCTCGCCGAGGGTCTCGGCCACGAGCTCCGACTCCTCCATGTACTCGATCGCGTGGTCGAGGCTCGCGGGCAGCGGGTGGTAGCCCAGCGCGCGGCGCTCGCTGTCGGTGAGGGCCCACACGTCGTCCTCCGCCTCCTGCGGCAGGTCGTAGCCCTCCTCGATGCCCTTCATGCCCGCCGCGAGCAGCAGCGAGAATGCGAGGTACGGATTGGCCGCGGAGTCGATCGCGCGGTACTCGACGCGCGCGCTCTGGCCCTTGTTGGGCTTGTACAGCGGCACGCGCACGAGCGCGGAGCGGTTGTTGTGGCCCCAGCAGATGAAGCTCGGCGCCTCGTCGCCGCCCCAGAGCCGCTTGTACGAGTTCACGAACTGGTTGGTGACCGCCGAGATCTCGTTGGCGTGGCGGAGGAGGCCGGCGATGAACTGGCGGCCGATCTTCGAGAGCTGGTACTGCGCGCCGGGCTCGTAGAAGGCGTTGGTGTCGCCCTCGAACAGCGAGAGGTGGGTGTGCATGCCGCTGCCGGGATACTGCGAGAACGGCTTCGGCATGAAGGTGGCGTACACGCCCTGCTCGATGGCGACCTCCTTCACGACCGTGCGGAAGGTCATGATGTTGTCGGCCGTGGTGAGCGCGTCGGCGTAGCGCAGGTCGATCTCGTTCTGGCCGGGGCCGGCCTCGTGGTGGCTGAACTCGACCGAGATGCCGAGGTCCTCGAGCATCCGCACGCTGCGACGACGGAAGTCGTGCGCGGTGCCGCCCGGGACGTTGTCGAAGTAGCCGGCAGAGTCGACGGGCACGGGGCCCTCCTCGCCGTACTTCGACGAGCGCAGCAGGTAGAACTCGATCTCGGGGTGCGTGTAGAAGGTGAACCCGCGGTCGGCGGCGCGTGCGAGGGTGCGCTTGAGCACATTGCGGGGATCGGCCACGGCGGGCTCGCCGTCGGGCGTCGTGATGTCGCAGAACATGCGCGCGGTGGGGTCGATGTCGCCACGCCACGGGAGCGTCTGGAACGTCGTCGGGTCGGGGAAGGCCAGCAGGTCGGACTCGAAGGTGCGGCTGAGGCCCTCGATCGCGGAGCCGTCGAACCCGATGCCCTCGGTGAACGCCCCTTCGACCTCCGCGGGTGCGATCGCCACCGATTTCAGGGTGCCGACCACGTCGGTGAACCAGAGCCGTACGAACTTGACTCCTCGTTCCTCGATGGTCCGGAGAACGAAGTCGCGCTGCTTATCCATCCACACCCTCTCTCGCACCTCTCAGGGTAGCGGCTCGGCGCCGGGCGAGACGCCGGGCACGGATGCCGCGTGTGCCAGACTGGCGACATGTCAGAGCAGCCCGTCGACGACGCAGCATCCGCGACCCAGCCCGTGGCGGAGACGAATCCGTACGGGGGCGCCGCGGCAGCCGGAGGACCGAAGCGGGTGCGCACCCGCCACTTCCAGAACGCGAAGCGCGAGGGCATCAAGATCACCGGCCTCACGAGCTACGACATGCTCACGGCGCGCATCTTCGATGAGGCGGGCATCGACTTCCTGCTCGTCGGCGACTCGGCGGGCAACAACGTGCTCGGCTACGACACGACGCTGCGCGTCACGATCGACGACCTCATCCCGCTCACGCGAGCGGTCGCCGGCGCCGTGAAGCGCGCGTTCGTCATCGCCGACATGCCCTTCGGCTCCTACGAGAACGGCCCCGAGGACGCGCTGCACACCGCGGTGCGGTTCATGAAGGAGACCGGCGCGCACGCCGTGAAGCTCGAGGGCGGCGAACGCAGCCACAAGCAGATCCGCCGCATCGTGCAGGCGGGCATCCCGGTCATGGCGCACATCGGCTACACACCGCAGAGCGAGCACGGCCTGGGCGGACACGTCATCCAGGGCCGCGGCGAGGGCGTGCAGCAGCTGCTCGCCGATGCGAAGGCGGTGCAGGACGCCGGGGCGTTCGCGGTCGTGCTCGAGATGGTGCCGGCCGATGCGGCGCGCCAGGTGACCGAGCTCCTCGAGATCCCCACCATCAGCGTCGGCGCCGGACCGTACACCGACGGGCAGCTGCTCGTCTGGACCGACTGGGCCGGGCTCACGGTCGGGCGCGTGCCGAAGTTCGTGAAGCAGTACGCCGACCTGTCGGGCATCCTCGCAAAGGCCGCCCGCGAGTGGCGCGCCGACGTCGAGGCGGGAAGCTACCCGAACGCCGAGCACAGCTACGAGTGACAGGTCGGTCCGCCCGCCGGCGGCGTCGCCCGACGCCGGCGCCGTGCGCCGTGGACGGTGACGCCGCCTAGTCCTCGGCGGCCTCCTCCTCGGCCCACTTCGCGCTGTTCGCGCGCAGGATCTCGAGGGCCCGCTCGGCCTCGGCGCGCGTCTCGAACGGACCGACGCGATCGGGGGCCGGCGACACGTAGCCCTGCTCCACCTCGCCGGTCTTCATGTTGTACCAGAACTGGTGCTCGACATCCTGCGCCATAGGGTGATCCTATGCCCAAGGATGCCGCCGGCCACCTCATCCCCGGACGCCTGTCGCCGACGCGCCAGGTCCCCGCCGGCATCCGCCGTCCCGAGTACGTCGGGCGCCGTGCGCCCGCCCCCAACACGGCCGGCGACCGCTACGCGCCCGACGAGGTGGAGCGCATCCGCGCCGCGGGGCGGATCGCGGCGCAGGCGATCGACGCCGCGGCATCCGCCATCGCACCCGGCGTCACGACCGACGAGCTCGACCGCATCGCGCACGAGTACGTCGTCGGGCACGGCGCCTACCCGTCGACGCTCGGCTACCGCGGATACCCGAAGTCGTCATGCACGTCGGTCAACGAGGTGATCTGCCACGGCATCCCCGACGACACCGTGCTCGAGGACGGCGACCTCGTGAACCTCGACGTCACGGCGTTCCTCGACGGCTACCACGGGGACCTCAACCGCACCTTCCTCGTCGGCGAGGCGAGCGAGGAGGCGGCGCTGCTCGTGGAGCGGACCGAGCAGGCGCTCGCGCGCGGCATCCGTGCGGTGGCGCCCGGGCGGCAGGTGAACGTGATCGGCCGCGCGATCGAGGCGTACGCGAAGCGGTTCGGGTACGGGGTCGTGCGCGACTACACCGGACACGGCGTCGGGCGGGCGTTCCACACGGGCCTCGTCATCCCCCACTACGACGCCCCCGAGTTCGACACGGTCATGGAGCCCGGGATGGTGTTCACGATCGAGCCCATGCTCACGCTCGGCACCATCGAGTGGGACGTGTGGGACGACGACTGGACGGTCGTCACGCGCGATCGGGCGCTCACCGCGCAGTTCGAGCACACGCTCGTGGTGACCGAGCGCGGCGCGGAGATCCTCACCCTGCCCTGAGGCACCGCCGGGGGGGCGGAGGCCTCGCCCGGCGGGCCCGCGATAGTGTGGCGCCATGGCGACTGACCACGCGATCGGCATCGACATCGGCGGCACGGGCATCAAGGGGGCGGTCGTCGACCTCGGCACCGGCGAGCTCGTCACCGACCGGTTCAAGGTGAAGACCCCCGAGGGCGGCCGCCCGAAGGACATGCTGCGGGCCACCGAGGAGCTCGTCGACCAGATCGACGCGCAGCTCTCCGGCGGCGGCAAGCTCCCGCTCGGCGTGTGCTTCCCCGCGATCGTGAAGCGCGGCTACACGCTGTCGGCTGCGAACATCTCCGACGAGTGGATCGGCCTGCAGGCCGAGGACCTCTTCGAGCAGGCGCTCGGCCGCGAGATCCACTTCATCAACGACGCGGATGCCGCGGGCTTCGCCGAGCTCCGCTACGGCGCGGCCGCCGGGGTCGACGGGCTCGTGATCCTCACCACGCTCGGCACCGGCATCGGCTCGGCGCTCATCTACGACGGCGTGCTCGTGCCGAACACCGAGCTCGGGCACCTCGAGATCGACGGGCACGACGCAGAGAAGCGCGCCGCGTACGCCGCGATGGAGCGCGAGTCGCTGAGCTGGGAAAAGTGGGCGAAGCGGCTGCAGCGCTACTACTCGTTCGTGGAGTTCCTGTTCACGCCCGACCTGTTCGTCGTCGGCGGCGGGGTGTCGAAGCACAGCGAGGAGTTCCTGCCGCTGCTCGACCTCAAGACGAAGATCGTCCCCGCCGTGCACCGCAACAACGCCGGCATCCTGGGCGCCGCAGCCCTCGCCAACCACTGACAGCGCCGCGCTGGGCGGGGTGCGAGCGGGCCGGCTGATACGCCGGGTTCTGTTCACCGGGCGCTTGCGCGACACCGGCTGGACGGCCATCTCTCTCGGAGCTGCGTCACCGCAGCCCTCCAGCGGCCTACCCGGGAACGGGACGGGCCGCCCCATGGTTCCCTGTCTGGCCTTGCTCCGGACGAGGTTTACCGAGCCGACCGCGTCACCGCGGCCGCTGGTGGGCTCTTACCCCACCGTTTCACCCTTACCCCGGACTCGCGTCCGGGGCGGTCTGCTTTCTGTGGCACTGTCTCGCGGGTTGCCCCGGGTGGGTGTTACCCACCGTCCTGCCCTGCGGAGCCCGGACGTTCCTCGGCATCCGATCACTCGGATGACGCGACCGTCTTGCCGACCCGCTCGCCCTCCAAGGCTACAGGTCGCGGCTGGGCTCCGGCTCGACGCCGAGCGTCGTCACAGCCCCGATTCGTCGGTGCGCACGAGGATGCGGTCGCACTCGGGGCACTGCAGGACGTCGTCGGGCGCCGCACGCCGCACCTGCTCGAGGTCGGAGCCGGTGAGCGTGATCGTGCAGCCGCCGCAGGTGCGCTGGCGCAGGAGCGCCGCGCCGACTCCCCCGCCGCGGAGGCGGTGCTGCTCGTAGAACGTGAGGAGCTCCGCGGGCACGCTGCCGGCGACGACCGCCCGGTCGCGCTCGGCCGCGTCGCGCTCGGTGCCGAGTCCGGATGCCGCCTCGTCGCGCTCGGCCTCGAGGGCGGCGGCCTCGGCGGCGATGGTCGCGCGTTCGGCGTCGATGCCGGCGACGGCCGCCTCGGCCGCCTCGACCTTCTCCATGACGGCGAGCTCCTGGTCCTCGAGGTCGGAGAGCCGCCGGGCGAGCGAGGCGAGCTCGGACTCGAGCGCGGCGACGTCCTTCGTCGACGACGTGTGCTGCAGCCGGTCGCCGTCGCGGGCGATGCGCGCCTCGACCATGGCGACGTCGGACTCCAGCCGCTTCAGCTCGGCGCGGGCGTCCTCGAGTCCGCCGACCGCTTCGGCTCGGGTGCCGCGCACCGCGGTGTCGCGCGTGGCGAGCTCGGCGAGCGGGGCGGCCTGGGGCAGCGAGCCGAGGCGGTGCGCGAGCTGCTGGAGTCGGGTGTCGAGGGACTGCAGCCTGAGCAGTTCCTGCTGGTCGGCGGGGCTGGCCTTCACTTGGTGCTCCTCGTGGGGGACGGTGCGGGAGTGGTCATCATTGCACGACCTGGAAGTCCCAGGGGTCGGTGCGGAGCTCGCTCACGCGGACGTCGAGCTCGGGGTGGGCGGCGCGCAGCTCCGCGGCGGCGGCGTCGAGCCAGAGCCACTCGCTCGCCCAGTGGGACACGTCGATGAGCGCCGGCCCGCCTCCGACGAGGGCCTGCTCGCGCGCCTCCGAAGCCGGGTGGTGCCGGAGGTCGGCCGTGATGTAGACGTCGGCGCCGCGCACGAGCGGGTCGCCGAGGAGCGAGTCGCCGGCGCCGCCGCAGAGCGCGACCACCTCCACGGGGTCGTCGAAGCCGCCTGCCGCGCGCACGCCCGTGGCCGTGGGCGGCAGCACCTCGGCGAGGATGCGTGCGAGTCGGCCGAGCGTCGTGGGCTCGGTGAGCCGTCCGACGCGGCCGAGCCCGAGCGCGGGGTCGGCGCCGGGCACGATGGGCCGCACGTCGACGAGCCCGAGCCGCGCAGCGAGCACGGCGGAGGTCCCCTGGTCGACGACGTCGGCGTTGGTGTGGGCGGCGACGAGCGCGCAGCCGGCGCGGATGAGCCGCGCGAGCAGGGCTCCCTTGTACCGGTCCTCGGCGATGGACGTGACGCCGCGCAGGAGCAGCGGGTGGTGCGCGATGAGCAGGTCGGCACGGAGGCCGACGGCCTCGTCGACGGTGCTGCCGACGGCGTCCACCGCGAAGAGCACGCGCTCGATCGCGGCCTCGGGATCGCCGGTGACGAGGCCCGGGGCATCCCACGGCTCTGCGCCCTCGAGCGGCCACAGCCGATCGATCGTGGTCAAGACCTCGGCGAGAACGACTGGCACGCGCCCCAGCCTAGCGGCGCGGTTCGGCGACATGGCCGGGCCGGAGCCCCGCGGCATCCGTGGTGGGCCCTGCCGGGCTCGAACCGACGACATCCACGGTGTAAACGTGGCGCTCTACCAACTGAGCTAAAGGCCCGTCACTGCGCGACGGGCTCGCGCCCGCGCCGCGCGGCGCACGCCCATGTTATCGGAGCCTCCCTAGACTCACGCCCATGGAGGTGGTCGAGCAGCATCCGAGTCGCATGGCTCAGCCCGAGTACCGGTGGCCCGCCGTCGTCGCCCTGCTCGTGGCGCTCGCACTCTACGCGTTCCTGCCGAACGAGATCTTCGGCGGCCAGCGGTTCGTCCTCGTCGGGGCCGGGCTCGCCTTCCTCCTCACGCTGAGCTTCGTGAACCCCCACCGGCTGCGCCGGCAGACGCGGTGGTACCGCATGGTCTCGGTCGCCTTCGTGGCCCTGCTCGTGCTCATCAACCAGATCGCGCTCGTGATCCTCGTGTACAAGCTCGTCGCCGGCCATCACAACGCCCCCGGGCTGCTGCTCGCCGCGCTGCAGGTCTGGGTCGCGAACGTGATCGGGTTCGCGCTGCTGTACTGGGAGCTCGACCGCGGCGGCCCGGTGGTGCGCACCGCCTGGGCCCGCACCGAGATCCCGCCCGCCGACTTCCGCTTCTCGCAGGACGAGGACGAGGCGACCATCGAGGAGGTGGCCAAGGGCTCGTCGGCACGCGTCGACTGGACGCCGCGATTCGTGGACTACCTCTACACGTCGCTGTCGAACTCGATGGCGTTCAGCGCGAGCGACTCGATGCCGCTGCGGCAGCGCACGAAGCTCCTCATGGGGCTGCAGGCGTTCGGCGGGTTCGTGATCCTCGCGCTCGTGATCGCCCGGTCGGTCGGCATCCTCGACTGAGGGCGAGCGGATGCCGCGGCATCCGTCAGCCCGCGAGGGCCGCCCGGTACTGCTCGAGCGTGCGTGCCTCGCCGGGCGCGGTCGCGAAGCTCGAGCGGACGATGCCGTCGACGCCGATCACGAAGGTCGCCCGGTTGGCGTAGCCGCGCTCCTCGAGGAACGCGCCGTAGGCGCGGGCGACCTCGCCGTGCGGCCAGAAGTCCGCGAGCAGCGGGAAGCCGTAGCCCTGCTCCTCCGCCCAGGCCCGCAACGCGTGCTTCGAGTCGACCGACACGCCGACGAGCGCGGTTCCCGACGCCTCGAACATCGCGAGGTGGTCGCGGAGCTCGCACAGCTCGCCCTGGCACGTGCGCGAGAACGCGAGCGGGAAGAACACGAGCGTCACCGGCTTCTCACCGCGGAAGTCCGCGAGCGACACGGGCTGGCCGAACTGGTTGGCGAGCGTGAAATCGGGGGCGATGGCGCCGGGGCCGAGGATCATCGGGGCCGTTCCTCCCAGTGGACTCGGGGCGGGGACGGCGCCCAGCCTAGCCCCGACGCACCGGGCATAGAATCACTAGGATGGCGTGGTGCCCACCCGACCGTGAACCGGTCGCTTCGTCGTGCGCACGCCCCCAGCCGCAGGCAAGACCTGCTGAAGAGAGAGGTCGAGTGTGACTGTCAACGACCAGGATCCCTACTCGGTCGAGGCGATGGACTCCGATCCCGAGGAGACGTCGGAATGGGCCGAGTCGCTCGATGCGCTCGTCACCGAGAAGGGGCATCAGCGCGGCCGGGAGATCATGCTCAGCCTGCTGAAGCGCTCGAAGGAGCTGCACCTCGGCGTGCCGATGGTCCCGACGACCGACTACCTCAACACCATCGCTCCTGAGAACGAGCCCGAGTTCCCCGGCGACGAGGAGATCGAGCGCCGCTACCGCGCGTGGATCCGCTGGAACGCCGCCATGCTCGTGCACCGGGCGCAGCGCCCCGGCATCGCCGTGGGCGGCCACATCTCGACGTACGCCTCGAGCGCCGCCCTCTACGAGGTCGGCTTCAACCACTTCTTCCGCGGCCAGGACCACCCCGGCGGCGGCGACCAGATCTTCGTCCAGGGCCACGCCTCCCCCGGCACCTACGCCCGCGCCTTCCTCGAGGGCCGGCTGAGCGCCGACCAGCTCGACGGCTTCCGCCAGGAGAAGTCGCACGCGCCGAACGGCCTGTCGTCGTACCCGCACCCGCGGCTCATGCCCGACTTCTGGCAGTTCCCGACCGTGTCGATGGGCCTCGGCCCGATCAACGCGATCTACCAGGCGCAGCTCAACAAGTACCTCACCAACCGCGGCATCAAGGACGCGTCCGACCAGCACGTCTGGGCGTTCCTCGGCGACGGCGAGATGGACGAGGTCGAGAGCCGCGGGCAGCTGCAGGTCGCCGCGAACGAGGGCCTCGACAACCTCACGTTCGTGATCAACTGCAACCTCCAGCGCCTCGACGGCCCCGTGCGCGGAAACGGCAAGATCATCCAGGAGCTCGAGAGCTTCTTCCGCGGCGCCGGCTGGAACGTCATCAAGGTCGTCTGGGGCCGCGAGTGGGACGACCTGCTCGCCCGCGACCACGACGGCGCGCTGCGCAACCTCATGAACGTCACCCCCGACGGCGACTACCAGACCTACAAGGCGGAGTCGGGCGCCTACGTGCGCGAGAACTTCTTCGGCCGCGACCCGCGTGCGCTCGAGCTCGTGAAGGACCTGAGCGACGAGCAGATCTGGAACCTCAAGCGCGGCGGCCACGACTACCGCAAGGTCTACGCCGCGTTCAAGGCGGCGACCGAGCACAAGGGCCAGCCGACGGTCATCCTCGCGAAGACGATCAAGGGCTACGGCCTGGGGCCGTCCTTCGAGGGTCGCAACGCGACCCACCAGATGAAGAAGATGACCCTCGACAACCTCAAGACGTTCCGCGACGCGATGCGCATCCCGATCAGCGACGCGCAGCTCGAGGAGAACCCCTACCTCCCGCCGTACTACCACCCCGGCAACGACGACGAGGCGATCCGCTACCTGCACGAGCGTCGCAAGGAGCTCGGCGGGTACCTGCCCGAGCGCCGCACGAACCACACCGCGATCACCCTGCCCGACGACTCGGCGTACGCGATCGCGAAGAAGGGCTCTGGCACGCAGGAGATCGCCACCACCATGGCGTTCGTCCGCCTCCTGAAGGACCTCATGCGGGCGAAGGACTTCGGCAACCGCATCGTGCCGATCATCCCCGACGAGGCGCGCACGTTCGGCATGGACGCGTTCTTCCCGAACGCGAAGATCTACAACCCGAACGGCCAGCACTACACCTCGGTCGACCGCGAGCTCCTCCTCGCCTACAAGGAGAGCCCGCAGGGCCAGATCGTGCACGTCGGCATCAACGAGGCGGGCGCGCTCGCCGCGTTCACCGCCGTCGGCACCTCGTACTCCACCGAGGGCGAGCCGCTGATCCCGATCTACGTGTTCTACTCGATGTTCGGGTTCCAGCGCACGGGCGACGCGATCTGGGCGGCCGGCGACCAGATGGCGCGCGGCTTCATGATCGGCGCCACGGCCGGCCGCACGACGCTGACGGGCGAGGGCCTGCAGCACGCCGACGGCCACTCGATCCTCCTCGCCTCGACGAACCCGGCGGTCGTGTCGTACGACCCGGCCTACGGCTACGAGATCGGGCACATCGTGCGCTCGGGCCTCGACCGCATGTACGGCGGCACCCACCCCGACCCGAACGTCATGTACTACCTCACGGTCTACAACGAGCCGCTCGTGCAGCCGGCCGAGCCCGAGGGCGTCGACGTCGAGGGCATCGTCCGCGGCATCCACCGCCTCTCGGAGTCGACCGCGCAGGGCCCGAAGGCCCAGCTGCTCGCCTCGGGCGTCGCCGTGCCGTGGATCATCGAGGCGCAGGAGCTCCTCGCGAACGACTGGGGCGTGTCGGCGGATGTCTGGTCGGTGACGAGCTGGACCGAGCTGCGTCGCGACGGCGTCGCCGCCGACGAGCACAACTTCCTGAACCCCGACGCGGAGCGCCGCACCGCCTACGTGACGCAGAAGCTCTCGGGCTCCGGCGGGCCGTTCGTCGCCGTGTCGGACTACATGCATGCCGTGCCCGACCAGATCCGCGCCTACGTGCCCGGTGACTACGCCACGCTCGGCGCCGACAGCTTCGGCTTCTCGGACACGCGCCCGGCCGCACGTCGCTTCTTCAAGATCGACGGCCCGTCGGTCGTGGTGCGCACGCTCGAGCTCCTCGCGGAGCGCGGCGAGGTCGACCGGTCGCTCCCGGCGCAGGCCATCGAGAAGTACCGGCTCCACGACGTGAACGCCGGCACCACCGGAACGGCCGGCGGCGAGAGCTAGCAGGCGACCCGGTGGCGACGAAGCCCAGGACGAAGGCGGAGACGCTCGCATGGTTGCGCACCATCGCGGGCGAGCTGTCGACCCAGACGTTGAAGCGTCTGGAGGACACGCTGCCGTGGTACGGCGACATGCCGCCGAGCCGCCGCTCGGCCGTCGGCCTCGTCGCCCAGGCCGGCATCTCCTCGTTCATCGCCTGGTACGACGATCCGCGGTCGACCCCGTGGATCGCGGCCGACGTCTTCGGCGCGGCGCCGCGTGAGCTCCTCCGGTCGGTGAGCCTGCAGCAGACGCTGCAGCTCATCCGCGTGACGGTGGAGGTCGTCGAGGAGCGCGTCAAGAACGGCGGGGGCGAGGAGCTGCGCGAGGCCATCCTGCTCTACTCGCGCGAGATCGCCTTCGCCGCGGCCGACGTGTACGCACGCGCCGCGGAGGCGCGCGGACTCTGGGACGCCCGCCTCGAGGCGCTCGTCGTGGACTCGATCCTCTCGGGCGAGTACGACGACGAGCTGCCGAGCCGCATCGCGGCCCTCGGCTGGCACGGCCACGGCGAGGTCGCGGTGCTCGTGGGCACCGCCCCGAAGCAGCTCGACGTCGACCACGTGCGTCGGGCGGCGCGGCACATGCACGCCGACGTGCTCATCGGCGTGCAGGGCAACCGGCTCGTGCTCGTGATCGGTCGATCCGACCCGCTCGGGCGCGAGCCCGAGGACGCCATCGGCACCTCCCCCGCGCTCACGTTCATGGAGATCGCCACCCAGCTCGAGCCGCATTTCGGCCCGGGGCACCTGGTGCTCGGGCACGAGGTCCCCAACCTCGTCGACGCGTCGAAGAGCGCGAAGGCCGCGCTCGCGGGCTTCGCGGTGGCCCGGTCGTGGCGGCACGCGCCGCGACCCGTGCACGCCGACGACCTGCTGCCCGAGCGCGCGCTCGCGGGCGACCCGCTCGCCCGCGCGACGCTCGTGCACCGCATCTACCGGCCGCTGCAGGCGCATTCCACCGAGCTCCTCACGACGCTGTGGAGCTACCTCGACAACGGTCGCTCCCTCGAGGCCACCGCCCGCGAGCTGTTCGTGCACCCGAACACGGTGCGCTACCGACTGAAGCGCGTCTCCGACGTCATCGGGTGGGATGCCACGGGCGCGCGTGAGGCGCTCATCCTGCAGTCCGCGCTCATCATCGGCTCGATGAGCGACCACGAGCACCAGCCGCGCCGACGCCCGAGCTGACGCCGATCCGAGCGGCTCGGCGGCAGCCGCCCCATCCCTGCATGTCGGGCGCGCACAAGGGTTCTCGCGAGAGCTTGTCGCAATGACACACACCCGAGGTGGCGGTCATTGGCAGGATAGGGAGGGTGATCGTCGTCGTCTGCCCTGGACAGGGCTCGCAGACCCCCGGATTCCTCGCCCCCTGGCTGGCCGACCCCGCCGCAGCGGAGCAGCTCGCCGCGTACTCCGCGGCCGCTGACGTCGACCTCGCGGCGCACGGCACCGAGAGCGACGCCGACACCATCCGCGACACGGCGGTCGCGCAGCCCCTCATCGTCGCCGCGGGCCTGCTCGCGCTCTCCCGGCTCCTCGCCGACGGCCGCCGCGACCGCATCGGCGGCATCGCGGGCCACTCGGTCGGCGAGATCACGGCCGCGGCCGGCGCCGGCGTGCTCGCCGAGGCCGACGCGATGCGCTTCGTCGCCGAGCGCGGCCGAGCGATGGCGGATGCCGCTGCGCTCGAGGCCACCGGCATGAGCGCCGTCATCGGCGCCGACGAGGTCGAGCTCACCGCCCGCCTCGACGAACTCGGACTCGAGCCCGCGAACTTCAACGGCGGCGGCCAGATCGTGGTCGCCGGCGCCCTCGACGCGCTCGAGCGCCTCCGGGCCGAGCCGCCGGCCGGCGCACGTGTCATCCCGCTGCAGGTCGCCGGGGCCTTCCACACGCGCTACATGCGCCCGGCGGTCGACCGCCTCGGCGCCGTCGCCTCCGGCCTCGACGTGTCGGACCCCGGCGTCACCCTCTGGACCAACCGCGACGGCAGCGTCGTGACCTCGGGCACGGCGTTCGTCGACCTGCTCGTCGGACAGGTCTCTTCGCCGGTGCGCTGGGACATGGACATGGAATCGTTCGCCGAAGCCGGTGTCACGGGCCTCATCGAGGTGGCCCCCGCCGGCGCGCTCGTCGGCCTCGCGAAGCGCGCGCTCAAGGGCGTGCCGACCGTGGCCGTGAAGACCCCCGACGACCTGCCCGCGGCCATCGAGCTCATCGAGCGGGCCGCCTGACCGGGCACGAACCTCCAACGGGCGCACAGAGAAAGCCGAGCATGACGAAACCCACCCTGCAGCAGTCGCACGGACCCGCCTACACGCGCATCTACGCGGTCGGGGCCGCCCGTGGCGAGAACGCGGTGCCGAACGACGACCTCATCGGCCCGATCGACTCCTCCGACGAGTGGATCCAGCAGCGCACCGGCATCGTGACGCGCGCCCGCGCCGGCGCCGACGTGTCCGCGCTCGACCTCGCGACGGATGCCGCGAAGGAGGCCATCGCGAAGTCGGGCGTCGCGCCCGAGCTCATCGACCTCGTCATCGTCGCGACGATCTCGAACGTGCAGCAGACCCCGTCGATGGCGGCCGTCGTCGCCGACCGGGTCGGTGCGAACCCCGCCGCCGCGTATGACGCCAACGCCGCGTGCGCCGGCTACGCCTACGCCGTCGCGCAGGCCGACGCGCTGATCCGCACGGGCGTCGCGCACTACGCCCTCGTGATCGGCGCCGAGAAGCTCTCCGACGTCGTCGACCCGACCGACCGGTCGATCTCGTTCCTGCTCGGCGACGGCGCGGGCGCGATCGTCATCGGCCCGAGCGACTTCCCCGGCATCGCGCGCACGGTGTGGGGCTCCGACGGCTCGAAGGCAGCGGCGGTGGGCATGAACCACACGCTCGTGGAGTTCCGCGACGGGGCATCCGAGTGGCCCACCCTTCGCCAGGAGGGGCAGACCGTCTTCCGCTGGGCCGTGTGGGACATGGCCAAGGTCGCGAAGCAGGCGCTGGATGCCGCGGGCGTGACGAGCGCCGACCTGTCGGCGTTCATCCCGCACCAGGCCAACATGCGCATCATCGACGAGTTCGCGAAGCAGCTGAAGCTGCCCGAGTCCGTCGTCATCGCGCGCGACATCGCGACCACCGGCAACACGTCGGCGGCGTCGATCCCGCTCGCGACCCACCGGCTGCTCGAGGAGCACCCGGAACTCTCCGGAGGGCTCGCCCTCCAGATCGGCTTCGGCGCGGGCCTCGTGTTCGGCGCCCAAGTGGTGGTTCTTCCCTGAACCGCCGTTCATCGTCCATCTAGACTGAGTCTCGGTCAAACGAGACACCCCCCAAGGAGAAGAACCATGGCATTGTCCACCGAAGAAGTGCTTGCCGGCCTGGCCGAGCTCATCAACGACGAGACCGGCATCGCGACCGACACGGTTGAGCTGGACAAGTCGTTCACGGATGACCTCGACATCGACTCCATCTCGATGATGACGATCGTCGTCAACGCCGAGGAGAAGTTCGACGTCAAGATCCCCGACGAGGAGGTCAAGAACCTCAAGACCGTCGGCGACGCCGTCGACTTCATCGTCAAGGCCCAGGCCTAGTCGCTGACCCGAGCGGGCCGGCCGATCGGTCCGGCCCGCTCGATCACGTTGCCCTCTTCCCTCCTGGAGTGATTCTCGAATGACCAAGAAGATCGTCATCACGGGCATCGGTGCGACCTCCCCGCTCGGGGGCACCGCCCGTGACAGCTGGACGAACCTGCTCGCCGGCGAGTCCGGCGCCCGCACCATCGAGCAGGACTGGGTGGCCGAGTACGAGCTGCCCGTCACCTTCGCCGCCAATGCCAGGGTGTCGCCGGCCGACGTGCTCGAGCGCCACGAGATCAAGCGCCTCGACCCGTCGAGCCAGTTCGCGCTCATCGCGGGCCGCGAGGCCTGGGCCGACGCCGGCGCACCCGACGTGCCGTCCGACCGCCTCGCGATCGACTGGGCGACCGGCATCGGCGGCGTGTGGACGCTGCTCGACGCGTGGGACACGCTGCGCGAGCGCGGCCCCCGACGCGTCCTGCCGATGACCGTGCCGATGCTCATGCCGAACGGCCCGGGCGCCGCGGTGGGCATGGACCTGCACGCGCGTGCCGGCATCCGCACCGTCGTCTCCGCGTGCGCCTCGAGCACCGAGGCGCTCGTGAACGCGTACGACCACCTCCAGGCGGGGCTCGCCGACGTGGTCATCGCGGGCGGCTCGGAGTCCGCCATCCACCCGATCACGATCGCCTCCTTCAACTCGATGCAGGCGCTCTCGCGCAACAACGACGACCCGGCGCACGCGTCGCGGCCGTACGACGTCGCGCGCGACGGATTCGTGATGGGCGAGGGCGCAGCGGCGCTCGTCGTCGAGACCGAGGAGCACGCGAAGGCCCGCGGCGCGCGCATCTACGCCGAGCTCATCGGCGGCGCGGTCACGAGCGACGCCTACCACATCACGGCGCCCGACCCCGAGGGCACCGGCGCCGCCCGTGCGATGGTGGCGACGCTCGAGCAGGCCGGCGTCGGCATCGACCAGGTCGCGCACATCAACGTGCACGCGACGAGCACCCCCGTCGGCGACATCGCCGAGTACACCGCCCTGGCCGCCGTCTTCGGCGAGCACCTCCCGAACATCGCCGTGAGCGCGACGAAGGCCTCGACCGGGCACCTGCTCGGCGGCGCCGGCGCGATCGAGGCGATCTTCACGGTGCTCGCGCTGCACCACCGCACGGCTCCCCCGACGATCAACGTCACCGAGCTCGACCCCGAGATCGACCTCGACGTCGTGCGCGAGCCGCGCGACCTCGGCGACGGCCCGCTCGTCGCGATCTCGAACTCGTTCGGCTTCGGCGGACACAACGCGGTGGTCGGCTTCCGCACCGCCTGATCCCGCACGGCTCATGGAACGGGCCCCGACGCCTCCCGGCGCGGGGCCCGTTTCGTCGCCGCCTGCTGCTTCGCTCGTGCGGCCGCCGGGAAGGGTCATCCGACGTCCGCGTCGCGCCGCTCGGGCGGCGTCGCCGCTCAACCCACCTGGTGCAACCAGACGACCGGGGCGAAGTCGCTCGCGTGGCGGAACGGTTCGAGCTCGTCGTCCCACGCCTGGCCGAGCGCGAGGCGCAGCTCGCGGTGCAGCTCGACGGCATCGTGGCCGGCGATCTCCATCGCGTAGCGGATGCGGTCCTCGGGGATGACGGTGTTGCCGGCCGTGTCGGTCTGCGCGAAGTACACGCCGAGGTCGGGCGTGTGCATCCACCGCGCGCCGTCGGACCCGGGCGTCGGGTCCTCGCTCACCTCGAAGCGCAACTGGTCCCAGCCGCGCAGCGCCGACGCGAGCTTCGCACCCGTGCCGGCCTCGCCCTCCCAGTAGAACTCGGCGCGCAGCAGGCCGCGGTAGACCGGCTGCTCGGACCAGTCGAAGTTCACGGCCGTGCCGAGCGCACGCCCGGCAGCCCACTCCACATGCGGGCACAGCGCCCGCGGCGAGGAGTGCACGAACAGCACGCCTCGCGCGGCGCGCACGGCCCGCGTGACCTTCTCCGCCATCTCCGTCTCCGTTCTCGAGGTGCGTCTTCCCCTACGACCTCGGAACCGCCGGACAGCGGATGTTCGATTGTGGACGGCGAGCCGTCATCGACGAGTATGCCGCGGAATCCGGGCCCTGACAAGGATCCGCGCGGGTCGGCGGGGCATTCCGGGCCCATCGAGCCTGCGCGATGACGACCACCTGCGCGAAACAGTATGCTCGGTGAAGCGTTCCCGATCCGCCTCCGGAGGTGCACATGGCCGTGCGCGACGCGCTGCTCGCGCTGCTCACCGTCGGTCCGGCGTACGGGTTCCAACTGCACGGCGGCCTCGCGGCGCGAACCGGCGGCCGTCGCAGCATCAACGTCGGCCAGACGTATGCCACGCTCGAGCGGCTGCAGAAGCAGGGACTCGTCGAGTCCGCGGGCACGACCGACGACGGGCTCCCCCTCTACGGCCTCACGAACGCGGGCGCGGCCGCCGCGCGGTCGTGGCTCGAGGGCCCGGATGCCGCGGGCGCCGACCCGTGGGACGAGACCGTCGATCGCGTGCTCATCGCCCGATCCCTGCCGGGCGTCGACGCCGAGGCGGTGCTCGCCGCCGAGCGGAGTCGGTGGGAGCGACGCCGGGAGGCGGCATCCGCTGCCGGCGCCGTGGAGAGCGCGGCGGCGGCCGGCTCGCTCGATGAGGAGGACACCGCGCTCGAGGGCGAACGGCGGCTCGTCGCGCTCGTCACGGCCGCGGAGCGATCCCGGGCGGAGGCCGTGCTCGGCTGGCTCGACACGGTGTCGTCGCAGGAGCGGATCGCGTTCGCTCCCCGCGCCGAGCGGCCGAAGCGCGGGAGGCGACCGGCCGCGGCGCCTCAGCCGGCCGACGCGTAGCTCTCGACGATCGCGAGATCGAGCGGGAAGTCGACCGGGAAGTCGCCGAACAGCAGCCGCCCCGCGGCCGCGGCGGTCTCCTCGACGGCGACCGCGACCGCGTCGGCGGTCTCGCGCGGGGCGTGCACGATGAGCTCGTCGTGCAGGAAGTACACGAGGTGGGGGGCCCGGCCGAACACCGGTCCCGACTCGGACGCGGCCGGCGCGGCATCCGTCACCGTCGACCCGATCTCGGCGAGCCGGCCGCGCAGCGCGGCCATCCAGCACAGCGACCACTCGGCCGCGCTGCCCTGGACGACGAAGTTGCGGGTGAACCGGCCCCAGTCACGGGCGCGCGACCGTGCGCGCCGCTCGTCGGTCGCCGTCGCGTCGGGCTCGCTCGCGCGGGCCTGCACCGCACGCCACTCCGCCGACGGGAGCGGTGAGGAACGGCCGAGGAGCGTCGTGACCGGAAGCCCGCGCTCGCCGTCGGCCGCCGCCCGGTCGACGAGCGCCATGGCCCGCGGGAACGCCCGGGCCAGTCGCGGGACGAGGCGTCCGCTGTCGCCCGTGGTCGCTCCGTACATCGCGCCGAGGATCGCGACCTTCGCCTCGTCGCGCGTGCCCACGACGCCGCCGTCGACGAGTCCGCGGTAGATGTCGCGGCCGCGTGCCGCCTCGGCCATGGCCTCGTCGCGGGCGATCGCGGCGAGCACGCGCGGCTCGAGCTGCGCGGCGTCGGCCACGACGAGGGTCCATCCCGGATCCGCGACGACGGCGCTGCGGACGTTCTTGGGCAGCTGCAGCGCTCCCCCGCCCGAGGTCGCCCATCGACCCGTCGCCGTGCCGCCCGGCACGTACTCGGGCCGGAAGCGTCCGTCAACGATCCACTCGTCGAGCCAGGTCCAGCCGTTGGCGCTGAGGAGCCGCGAGAGCTTCTTGTAGGCGATGAGCGGCTCGATCACGGGGTGGTCGTGCTCTCGCAGCTCCCATCTGGCGGTGGACTCGACCGGGATGCCCGCGGCGCGCAGCGCCCGCAGCAGGTCGGCCTGCGAGTCGAGGTTCACGGATGCCGCGCCGAGCTCCTCGCGCGCCTGCGTCGCGAGCGCCTCCATGCGCGCCGGCTTCCATCCCGGCGACGGGCGGGGACCGAGCTCCGACTCCAGGACGGCCTCGTGCACGGCGCGGTCCCACGGGAGGCCCGCGGCGTGCAGCTCGGCGCCGATGAGCGCGCCCGCGGATTCCGCGGCGAGCAGGAGCCGCAGCCGGCCGGGGTCGGCGCTCTCGGCGACGAGGGCGAGCTGGCGGGCGAGCTCGGCCACGACCGCGTCGACGGCGACGGATGCCCCGGAGGTGCGAGCCGCGGCATCCGTCGATGGTGCGAGGACCTCGGAGCCCGGCGGCGCGGTGCCCTCGGGGTCGGTCGCCCGGTCGTCGCCGAAGTCGTCGAGGTCGAAGAGCGCGCTGTGCGCGACCGGCGACGGGGTCGTGGTCTCGGCAGCCGCGCCGCCGGCCTCCGCCGGTCCGGGCGGCAGCCACGCGGGGCGCGGGTGCCGCCCGCCGGCGCGCGCCGACTCGGTGACGGTCGAGCGGTCGAGGATCGCGCCGCAGAGCCGCACGTCGTGGCACCGCTCGACCCGGACGCCCGCGTCGAGGAGGCGCGGATACCAGCGTCGCGTCTCGGTCCACACCCAGCGGGGGTGATCGCGCGCCTCCAGCGCGCGCACGGCCTCGGCGAACCCGTCGAGCGAGACCTCGGCGAGGGGTCGGGCCGGGTCGTCGGGGTCGACGAGGACGATCCGACCCTGCGCTCCTGCGCCGACCACCACGTGCACGGCTCCATTGTCGTGGCCGCCGGTGACACCGGCGGCGGACTCCGACCCTGATCCGATCACGGCATCGGTGTCGGAGACCGGCCGCGCCCCGGCTGCGCGAGTGTCGGCGGGATGCCGCAGCATGGGTCGCATGGAGCAGCGAAGGGTCCGATCGTGGTCGCCGTGAGCTTCCGTTGCGGTCACGGCGCCGCCGCGGGTGCAGACGGGGTCGTCGCGCTCCGTCGTGTCTGTCCGCTGTGCATGCTCATCGACGAGACGCACCGCACTCGCAGCGAGCTCCTCGGTCGGGTCGCGCCCGCCCAACGATCGGCGCTGGCCCGAGAGACGCGGATCGGCGCCACCTACGACTGGCGCTGCGACCGCGGACACGATCGATACGCCGCCACGATCAGCGACGTGCTCACCGGCCCCGGCTGCCCGAAGTGCCGGGTCAACGCGGCCGGTCCGACGGCAGCGCGCGAGGCGGGCGTCGCGTACATGAACCCCGGCCTGCGCACGCGCACGTCGCAGACCGAGCAGCGGCTGAAGATCCTGCTGGGCGAGCGCATCCGGCTGCACCACGGCGTCAACGCGGTGCGCATCGCCCGCACGTTCTACGGCCGTCAAGAGGTCTGGCCCGACATCCTCGTGCCGCAGCTGCGCATCGCGATCGAGTACGACGATCCGGGTCGGTCGCGGCGAGCCCACCGGGGGCTCAAGGAAGGCTCCGACCTCGAGAAGGACGAGGCGCTGCGCGAGGTCGGCTGGGAGGTCGTGCGCATCCGCGCGGGCGGTCTCGCTGCCGTGGGGCGGAACAGCATCGTCTGCTCGGCGCTCTCCCCCGCGGTCGTCGACGAGGTCGTCGCCTGCATGCGCCGGATCCGCGGCGACGCCGCCGTCGACGCCATCTCGAAGGGGCACCCCGTGGTCGGCTGACCCACGACCCGCTCATCCGTCGGGCCGTGCCTCCATCGCGAGTGCAAGCGCCTCGCTGCGCGGAAGAGCTCGACCGGCGTCCCTCGCAGCTTCGAACCGGGCCGCCCCTTCCGACGCGAGCACCTGCCGCACGAAGGGCGCCTGCGTGAGGCTCGCCCGGCGGTCGCCCATCCCGGTGCGTGTGCGTGATGCCTCCGCGGCACCGAGGAGCATGCCGCTGCGGTCGAGGTCGCCGGACATGGCCGCGCACGCCGCCAGCCCCTCCAGCTCGTAGCCGGTCCCGTCCTCGAAGCCCAGCTCCAACGACAGTTCCAGCGCCCGCACGAACAGGTCGGGTCGCCCCTCACCGAGGGCCAGTCGCGACCAGCCGCAATTCGTGAGGGCGACCGCCTCCACGAACCGGTCACCGATGCGGCCCGCATCGGCGACCACCTCCTCGGCCGCCGCGAGCGCCGCATCAGGATGTCCCCGATAGAGCTCGATCGTGCCGAGGCTCGCTCGGAAGAAGGCGTTGAACGTGGGGTCCAGCTCGGCGGGCACGAGCCCGATGGCGCGGCGCTGCAGCGACTCCGCGAGATCGAGGTCGGGCGGGGAGCCCCACGTCCGCATGGTGCTCAGCACGGTCAGCGCGCACGCCTCTCCGAAGGCGTCGCCGGCCGCATGGAAGAGGTCCGCGCTCTCCTCGATCGCCGCCGGATCGATCCCGGCCCCGGGCTGCAGCAGCGAGACCCAACCCGAGATCGCGAGTGCGATCGCCCGGGTGCGATCGGTGAGCCTCGCCCCGGCGGCGAGCACGTCCTCCATCCATGCCTTCGCCTCGGGAAGCTGGTTGCGGATCCACCAGTACAGCAGCACCCGCCACACGGCGTCGACCACGGCCTCGGCCGCGCCGATGGCGATGAGGTGGCGATATCCCGATCGGATGTTGTCCCGCTCCGTCTCCAACCGGTCCAGTGCCGCCACCTGCGTGGCGCCCCGCAGTCGGGGTTCGATCTCGACCGCAAGACGGACGTAGTGATCGGCATGGGCCCGACGCACCGCTTCGACATCGGTCTCGTGCTCGAATCGGTCGGTCGCCACCTCCCGTACCGGCACGAGCATGGAGTAGAACGGCACGCCGGCATGGTCGTGCCGTCGCAGGAGGCTGCCGTCGACGAGCTCGAGGACCGCCTCGAGCAGGTCGGGCGCCCAGGGCGCACCTGAGGCGACCGCCTCAGCGGCGTCGAGACTGAATGCGCCCGTGAACACGCCGATCCGCGTGAACAGCGCCTGGGCCTCGGCACCCAGCAGGTCGACGCTCCACTCCACCGTCGCGCGGATCGTACGCTGGCGCTCGGGCACATCGCGCGCGCCGGTCCCGAGCAGCGGCAGCGCGCGATCGAGCCGTTCCAGCATCGCCGCCGGTGTCAGCGCCCGAACGCGGATCGCCGCAAGCTCGATGGCGAGCGGCACGCCATCGAGCGCCCGGCAGATGCCGGCCACCTCGCGGGCGTTGTCATCGGTGACCTCGAAGGTCGGGTCCGCCGCCTTGGCCCGGTCGCGGAAGAGACGGACCGCTGGGGCGGAGAGGATCTCGCGGAGGGCCGTGCCCTCCGGTTCTGCGGGAACCCCCAGCGGATCCACGTCGAAGACCTGCTCGCTCCGCAGCCGCAGTCGCGTTCGGCTCGTCACCAGCACCTTCGCCTGTGGCAGCGCGTCGAGCAGCATCGTGACCAGCGGGGCGGACGAGACGACCTGTTCGAAGTTGTCGAGCAGGATGAGGTCGCGCCGCCCCCGCCTCGCGATGGCCAGCCCCTCGATCATGGATCGGTGGCCGAGGTCGCGGACGCCGAAGCGTCGCGCGATGGTCGGGAGCACGTCCCGATCCTCCCGGACGTGCTCGATCGGCACGAACGTGACCCGATCGAACCGGTCGCGGACTCGGCGAGCCACTTCGAGCGCCAAACGCGTCTTGCCGATCCCACCCGCTCCGACGAGCGTGATGAGCCGCGGGCCACCTTCATCGTCGATCCACGCGAGCAGGGCGTCGATCTCGGCTTCGCGCCCGACGACGTCGGTCGACGGAGCCGGAAGGAGGTCACCGGTCGGCTCCTCCGCGTCATGGGCTGGACGCGCCCGCGAAGCGTCGAAGCGCTCGGCGAGGAGGGTCGCGAGGTCGGCTTCGACGAGGCCCGCGAGCTCGGCGGCATCCGTGAAGGGCTTGTAGGAGGCGGAGTCGTCGTCGCGGACCCGTTCGAGCAGCGTCTCCAGACGCGCCTCGCGGTCGACCGACCGCTTCACGTAGATGAGCTTGGGCATCTCCCGGGGTACGAGGCGGTACTCGTCCTCGAGACCCGAGAGCTGCTCGCCGGGTGCGATCCATCCGTACTGCTGCCAGTAGATGCCGATGAAGACGTCGCTCTGCGTTAGGTACGCTCGATACAGCTCGCGGGGCGGATGCGGACGTGCGCCGAGCTCGAACATGACGGGTGCGAGATGCAGACGCTCGACGGCGCCTCGCACTGCCGATCGCTCCGCCTCCAGTTCGCGCAGCGTGGAGCTCACGAAGATCCGCAGGAGCTGGTCGGGCGTCCTGATGACGGGCTCGTCGGTCGGATCGCTCACGACGATTCCCGCAACCACTGCGCGCACCAGGACCGGCGCCACATGGGGCCATTGTCGCGTGCACCTCCGGGGGCGTCCAGTCCGCAGCCGACGCTCGAGCACCCGTTCCAGCACGCCTCGCCGCCACGGTGCCGCCGTCTCGATCGGCCATCCCGTAGTGTCGTGAGGTCTCGGGGACGAAGGTTCGCACGAGTGATGCGCGAAAGGCCCCGCCGCCGATAGGGTGAGTCCACCCGCGGGTGGTCGCCCGCGGGATTCGTGCGCGAGAGAGGCCTTCCGACGTTGCTCCTCCCCTTTCTGATCGTCGGGGGCCTCGGCCTCGTCCTGCTCGTCATCTCGCTCCTGCTCGGCGACATCTTCGATCACTTCGACATCGGCGACGGCGCGATCTCGGGCACGGCGCTCGCCGTCGGCCTGGTGGTCTTCGGGGCGGCCGGCGCACTGACGGTGACCTGGGGGCTCGACCTCGTCTGGGCGTACGTGCTCGCCGCAGTGCTCGCCGTCGTCGCCTACCTGCTGAGTGCCGTCGCGGTGCGCAGCCTGACCCGCAGCTCCGACGGCGTACCGGCGTCGGCCCTGGGACTCACGGGCGTCGCGAAGTCCGACGTGTCGTCGTCGGGCGGCGAGGTCAGCCTCGACGGCCCCGGTGAGATCGAACGGCGGCTCGCCTGGTCGGATGCTCCGATCGCCGAAGGCGCGCGGATCCGCGTGATCGAGCACGCCGGCACGCGGGTCAAGGTCGTCGCCGACTGACCACGCCCCTGACCCCGCACCACCCCTGCCCCATCCCCTCCTGACCGCTCCGTTCCTGAAAGGACCGCCCGTGCTCGATCCCTTCCTCGTGCAGGTGATCTCGATCGTCGCGATCGCGATCGCACTCATCGCCCTGCTCGTCTTCATCGGCCGCCGCATCCGGCGCGTGCCGCCGAACGAGGCCCTCGTCATCGTCGGCCGCGGCGCCGGACGCCCGGCTCCCGGAGAGGCTCCCGTCGGCCAGCGGGTCGTCATCGGCGGCCGCACCTTCGTGTGGCCGATCCTCCAGCAGGGCTTCGCGATCTCGCTCGAGCAGCGCCAGATCGGCATCACGGTCGAGGGCGTCGACAAGAACCGCATCAAGATCGCCATCAAGGCGTCGATCAACTTCAAGGTGAGCGGCACCGAGGAGGGCGTGCGGCGAGCCGCGCAGCGCTTCCTGTCGCAGCAGGAGCTGCTCACCGAGATCATCAAGGAGTCGCTCGAGGGCTCGCTGCGCTCGATCGTGGGCGACATGACGATCGAGCAGATCATCTCCGACCGCAAGAGCCTCTCCGACCGCGTCGTCGCCGAGACGAAGGCCGACCTCGTCGAGCAGGGCCTCCAGGTCGACCTCCTCAACATCTCCGACATCTCGACGCCCGGCAGCGACTACCTCGCCAACCTCGGCCGCGCCGAGGCCGCGCGCGCCCGCCAGGTCGCCGAGGTCAGCGAGGCCGAGGCGGCGCGGGCGAGCGAGTTCGCCCGCATCGAGGCCGCAGAGCAGATCGCCGAGCGTCAGAAGGCGCTGAGCCTCAAGCAGGCCGGCATCAAGGCCGAGACCGACCGCGCGAACGCCGAAGCCGAGGCATCCGGCCTGCTCGCGAAGGCCGAGCAGGACAAGCTCGTCGCCACGCAGGAGCGCGAGGCCCTCGCCGAGCAGGCGCTCGTGACGCAGGAGAAGCTCGACATCGACGTGCGCAAGCCCGCCGAGGCGGAGGCCTACGCCGAGGTGCAGCGCGCGAACGCGCAGCGCGACGCGGCCAACGCCGCCACCGAGGCCGACGCCTACAAGCGCACGAAGATCGCCGAGGCGAACAAGGTCGCCGCCGTGCAGGACGCCGAGGCGTCGGCGACGGCCGTGCGCGTCTCCGGCGAGGCCGAGCGCGACCGTCAGGTGGCGCTCGCGGCCGGTATCCGGGCCGAGGGCGAGGCACGCGCCGCCGCCATCCAGGCCGAGGGCATCGCGGATGCCGCGGCGACCGACGCGAAGGCCATCGCCCTGAAGAAGTACGGCGAGGCGGCCCTCGCGCAGGAGATCATCTCCCGCCTGCCCGAGATCGTGCGCGCGGCCGCGGAGCCGATCGGCAACATCGACACGCTCACGGTCGTCTCGACCGACGGTGCGAGCGCGATCACGAAGACCGTCGGCCAGGTGCTCGGCGAGGGCACCGAGGTCGTCAAGTCGCTGACCGGGCTCGACGTCGGAGCGATCCTCGCCGGCCTCGCGGGCGGCCAGCTCGTGAAGGCCGAGACGCCGCGCGACTGATCCCGACGACGGGCGGGCACGTCCGCAGTGCCCGCCCATCGGCCGATCGCCGGAGCCCGAGGGCTAGACTGCAGCCAGCGCCCTGGGGAGGTCATGGCGGTGGACTCGACGGCGATCCGGACACCCGACCAGCGGCTCCGCGTGTTCGTCAGCTCGACCCTCCGCGAGCTCGCGGCCGAGCGCGCCGCCGCGCGCGCCGCCATCGAACGCCTGATGCTGACGCCGGTCATGTTCGAGCTCGGCTCCCGCCCGCACCCGCCGCGCGACCTCTACCGCGCCTACCTCGCGCAGAGCGACATCTTCGTCGGCATCTACGGCGCGAGCTACGGGTGGATCGCGCCCGGCGAGGACGTCTCGGGCCTCGAGGACGAATACTCGCTCGCCGAGGGGATGCCGCGCCTCGTCTACCTGACGAACGGGCACGGTTCCCGCGACGGACGACTCGAGGCGCTCGTGGACCGGATCCGAAGCCGGGATGACGTGTCGTACGCCACGTTCCGCGACCCCGCGGAGCTCGAGGAGCTCGTCGCCCGCGATCTGGCACTGCTCATCGGCGAGCGGTTCGACCGGGGCCGCGCGACCGAGCCGGCGCGGCAGGGCGAGGCGCTCCCCGCCCCCGTCGACTCCTTCGTCGGGCGGCAGGTCGATGTCGCGGCGGTCGGCGATCTGCTCCTGTCGCAACGCGATCGTCTCGTGACGCTGATCGGACCGGGCGGAGTGGGCAAGACCCGGCTCGCGATCGCCTCGGCAGCGGGTGCCGCGGAGGCGTTCGCCGCCGGCGTGCACTTCATCGACCTCGCACCGGTGCGCGACGCCTCGCTCGTGATCCCGGCGATCGCGTCGTCGCTCGGGGTCATCGACGTCGGCGACGGGCGCCTCGAGGAGCGGGTGGCCACGGCGATCGGCGATCGGCCGACGCTCCTCGTCGTCGACAACCTCGAGCACGTGCTCGACGCGGCACCGCAGCTCGCGCGACTGCTCGCGGCCGCGCAGGGTGCCGTCGTACTCGCGACGAGCCGCGTCGCCCTGGGCATCGCGGGCGAGCACCGTTACGAGGTGCGCCCGCTCGCGATCCGCGACGACCGAGCGGATGCCGCGGCGCCCGGTCCGGCGGAGCAGTTGTTCCTCGACCGCGCCCGGGCCGCAGGGGCCGTGGGCCTCGGGAACGGCGACGTCGACGACATCCGCGCCGTGTGCCGTGCCCTGGACGGGCTGCCGCTCGCCATCGAGCTGGCCGCCGCGCGCACGCGACTCCTGACGCCGGCCGAGCTTCGCGAGCGACTCGAGCGCGGACTGGACATCCTCCCCGAAGCCGGCCCCGACCGGCCCGAACGGCAGCGCACCCTCGCCCGGACCATCGACTGGAGCGTCGACCTCCTCGATGACGAGGCGCGGGACGCGTTCGACGTGATCGGCGTCTTCTCGGGCGGATTCGACCTCGACGCGGCATCCGCCCTCATCGGTCATGACGCCCTCGAACCCGTGGCGCGGCTCGTGGACGCGAGCCTCGTCGTGCATGAGACCGCTGGCCGGTCGAGCCGGTTCACGATGCTGACGACCGTGCGGACGGCGTCGCTCGAGCGTGCCGCCGCCGAAGGCAACACGAACGCCCTCGCGGATCGCCACGCGGCTCATTTCATCGCGGTCGCTCGCCAGCAGGGTCCGCGGCTCTACGGGCCCGGCGGCGTCGACACGCTCTGGGGACTGCGCGCCGACCACGAGAACCTGCGCGCAGCGGGCCGGACGCTGCTCGACCAGGGACGCGCCGAAGAGCTCGAGGTGCTCGCGTGGCGGCTCTTCCCGTTCTGGTGGGCGAGCGGACGCCAGGGCGAGGTGACCGCCTGGATGCGCGAGCTCCTCGCGCGGCATCCGCTCGAGGGCCGTGCGCGGGCGTCGGCGCTGTACTTCACCGGCTCGATCACCTTCGGCGACGCGGATCGCACCGACGCGGTGCGCGACCTGCGCGAGAGCGCCGAGGGCTTCGCGGCCGTCGGCGACGTGCTCGGCGAGGCGTTCGCGCGCAACTCGCTCGCCCTGGCGCTCGCCGACCGGAGCGTGGGCGACCTGCCGGGGGCGGACCGCGAGATCGCCCGAGGGTTCGCGCTCTTCGCAGAGCGGCGCCATCCGCTCGGCGAGAGCCTGGCGCACGTCATCCACGGCCTGCTGCGGCTGGCGGCCGACGATGTCATGGGCGCGCATCGCGCGTTCCTGCGCGGCGACGAGATCGCCGCGGCCGGACGTGACGAGTTCAGCCGAGCCATGAGCGAGCATCACGTCGGCGTCGCCGAGGTGCTCGCGGGTGACCCGGTCACCGCCGAGCCGCGGTTCAAGAACAGCCTCCGGCGTTCGCTCCGGCTCTTCTACGTCGAGGGCATCGCGCACGCGCTCGAGGCGCTGTGCGCCGTCGCGGCCGATCGCGGCGATGTCGAGCGTGCGGCGACGCTGCTCGGTGCGGCTCGCGCGGCCCGCGCCATCAGCGGCGTCTACAACAGCCCACCGCTCGCCGCCTTCGCACAGACGGCGCGCCGGCTCGAGGACGAGCATGGGCACGAACCCGGGTTCGCCGGGTGGGTGGCGGCGGGTGCGGACCTCGGGACGGCGGCCGCGGCGGCGTACGCGCTCGGCGAGTGAATCGACCGTTTCCTTCGCCTCCTGACGGCCCGATTCAGCGGTCGGCGGCGTCGAACTCCCGCCGCAGGTACTTCGGTGCCTGGATGCGCCACGCCTCGGTCACGAGCTCGGCGAGATGGTCGTCGTCGATGCCGGCCATGCGGAAGGCGACCTTCGGCTCACCCCACCTCGTGGTCGTGCGCAGGAACACGTCGGGCGCCATCTCGACGAGGGCCAGCGCGTCGATGCGATCGGCGACCTTGACCCCGACGACGAGCTCGCCCGCGATGATCGCCCGCATGTCTTCGGGGATGCTCGGCCACGGGTGGCACTCCCACGCGTAGAGCCTGCCGCGCACGAACCACGCGGCACCGCCGGTGGTCGCGCGCTCCTCGCTGCCGGGCAGCCCCGTGGCGGTGCGGCGGACGTCGTCGAGGGTGGCCACGGACCGAGCCTATGGCGCACCCCCGACCTGAAGAAGAGCTCAGCGGCCCACCGCCTGGAAGTAGTTCGCGGCTCCGTAGTTCGCCACGTTCGCGCCGAGCAGCTGGCCCTGGACGTCTGCGAAGCGATAGTGCAGGCCCGCCCAGATGCGCGCGTCGATCAGCTCGCCGAGCGGCTGCGAGAACGAGTCGAAGGTGCGCACCTTCGGCTCGGCGGCCGTGAGGAGGGCGGACAGGCTCGTGATCTGGAACCCGCCTTCGATCACGTCGCCGAAGAACATCCGCATGACGGTGACGTGGGCGGCGTCGAGGCAGTTGTGCCCCGACGGCGTGTCGGGGTACGGCGCGGTGATCAGGGCCGTCCATCCGGGCTCGGCGATGGTCGCGGGGTTGTCGTCCTCGTCGGCCCGAGGGATCGAGTTCCACGGTCGCCAGAAGTCGTAGAAGTACTTGTCGTTCCAGCAGTTGATCGCGGCATCCGCCCCACTCAGGTTCTGCAGCGCGAGGAGCCTCGCGCTGTCGGCGGCGGTGAGCTCGTTGCGCTCGATGAGCTGTCGCGAGACCTCGTTCCAGCTCAGGATGGGCGCGCTCTGCCACCACTTGGCGACGTACGTCTGATGCTCCGTCCGGGTGGACCCCGTGGCTCGTCCGAGCGCCTGGACCTCGTTGACCTCCGCCGCGTAGGCGTCGCTGTCGAGCGCGGGCGGCGGCTCGGTGCGGAACTGCGATTGGCTCTCGATGAGGAACGGTTCGACACCGCCGGCCCATGGGGTCGGGTCGAGGATCGGCTGCCCCTGCGCGTTCAGGAGCGGCCACCAGTGTCCGGGCGAGGTGTCGGGAACCCACTGGGATTCGCCGAACCGTCCGTCGTCCACCCTCGCCTCGAGCATGGCGCTGGCCGCTGCATGTCCGGCGGCGACGCCCTGCTTCTCGAAGGGGCCATCGGCGACCGCATCGAGCGAGGTCGCGTATTCGGTGGCGAGACCCGCCAGGAGTGCCGCCCGGCCCGGGAACGGCGCCCGTTCCGGTGCGCTCGAGACGAGCGCCGCGAGCACGTCGTAGGCGGCGGTCGCCACGGCGGCTTCCACTGACGCCTTCGCGCCGAAACGCTTGTCGAGGAGATAGGGCTGATGCTGCTTGGGCCCGATCGCGTTCACCGCGTCGTACACGGCGCCCTGGGTCATGCCCATGTTGATCTGGAACGCGGGTGGCGCGCCGCCGTTCGGTCCCGGAACGGCGGCGAGCGTGGTCGCCGCGACCTGGTTCCAGTGGAGGACGGCAGTGGCGTCCGCGGCAACAGGCGGTGCGGCGGATGCCACGAGCGGTACGACCGAGACGCCGTACGCGCCGAACGCGGCCGATGCCACGATCGTCCCGGCCACCAGGCTGACGAATCGTTGATGGGTCATGATGCCCCCCAGATGGTGCGAGCAGACAGGGCCCCCCGAATACCTCCGACTGTCCCACCGATCCGGAACGGTGTCCACAACACGGAACAATTGAGGAATCCCCAGTTCTGGGGTGATGGTGCACTCGGAGCGAGAACGCTCTCGTCAACGGCGCGCCGGCGGCACGACGATCGTCGGGCAGCGGGCGTTCGTGACCATCGCATGGCTCACGGATCCGAGGAACATCCTCCCGACGGCGCCGAGCCCGCGCGAACCGACCACGACCGTGTCGTGATCCTCCGCGCGTCGCAGCAGCGTCGTCGCCGTCGGGCCCGACTCGACGTGCGTCACGATCTCGAGATCGGGGAACTCGCGCCGGGCCGGACCGAGCGCGTCCTCGAGCTCCTCCACATCGACGCCGACCGTGTGCGAGCGCGAACCGATGTGCATGGCGTGCAGGGACTCGCCGGCGGATGCCGCGAAGGCTGCGGCGAATCGGCAGAGCCCCTGAGCCGCGAGCCCGTGATCGACGGCAACGAGAACCCCAGACCTCGACCCCGGGTCATCCGTGGGGATCACCGCCACCGGCCCATCGGCCATGCCGCAGAGCCTCGCGCCGAGCCTCGAGCTGTGCCAGTACTCGTCCGTGCGCCCGTTCTCCGCACCGACGACGACGACGGCGTCATCGCCCGTCCGGTCCCGCAACGCCTCGCCCGGCTCGTCGCGCACGAACTCGACCTCGACCTCCAACGACGGATGCTCCGTCCGGACCCGGAGGCCCGCGGCATCGGCGTCGGACTCGGCGACGCGCACGAGGTCCTCGATCGCGCGGTCCTCCCCCGCGATCGCGGCCTCGTCGAACACGCGCACGATCCTGAGCTTCCGTGCTCCCGCGGGCTGCCGCTCGGCTCGGGCGATCGCCCATGCGAGCGCGGCCTCCGCGGTCCTGCCGCCATCCCATCCCACCACCGTCGCCTCGTGCATGACCGCACCTCCGCTCCGTCGAGCCCGAGTCTGCCGGAACGGATGCTCGGACGACGGGTAGAAGGTCCCGTGCGCCGGCACCCGGTGTCCCCGGTGCGTGCGACGATGCGCAGGAGGACGATCAGTGGAGGGCGGGATGCGGGGCGAGGCGACCGTGCTGCACGCGGATCTCGACGCGTTCTACGCCTCGGTCGAGCAGCGTGACGCGCCCGAGCTGCGCGGGCGGCCCGTCATCGTCGGCGGCGGCGTCGTGCTGGCGGCGAGTTACGAGGCGAAGGCCCGCGGGGTGCGCACCGCGATGGGCGGCCGGCAGGCGCGCGACCTGTGCCCCGATGCCGTCGTGGTCCCGCCACGGATGGACGCGTACTCGGAGGCCAGCAAAGCCGTGTTCGCGATCTTCCGCGACACGACGCCGCTCGTGGAGGGGCTCTCCATCGACGAGGCATTCCTGGAGGTCGGGGGTCTGCGTCGCATCGCGGGCACGCCCGAGCATATCGCGGTGCGATTGCGTGAGCGGGTTCGCGCGGAGGTCGGGTTGCCCATCTCGGTCGGGATCGCGCGGACCAAGTTCCTCGCCAAGGTCGCCAGCGCGGTCAGCAAGCCCGACGGCCTGCTGCTGGTCGAACCCGAGCGCGAAGAGGAGTTCCTGCTTCCGCTGCCGGTGGAACGATTGTGGGGAGTCGGCGCCGTGACCGCGGAGAAGCTGCACCGGCTCGGCATCCGCACGGTCGGGCAACTGGCCGAGCTCGAAGCCGCGGCCGCGGAACGGCTGCTCGGCAAGGCGACCGGCGCGCACCTGCACGCACTCGCCCGGCTGCGGGATCCGCGCCCGGTCGACAGCACGCACCGCCGCGGCTCGATCGGCTCTCAACGCGCGCTCGGCACCCGCCCGCGCTCGCCCGAGGAACTCGACGTCATCCTCACCCAGATCATCGATCGGCTCGCCCGGCGCCTCCGCGATCGGGACCGGGCCTGCCGCACGGTCGTCCTGCGCCTGCGCTACGGCGACTTCGCGAGGGCCACCCGATCGCGCACCCTCCGAACTGCGACCGACCGCACCTCGGTGCTGCTCGCCATCGCGCAGGGGTTGCTCGCCGGTGCGCAGCCCCGGATCGCCGACCGCGGCATCACCCTGATCGGGGTCTCGTTCTCGCAGTTGGCACGCGCCGACAGCCTCCAGCCCGAGCTTCCGATCGACTGGGAGGACGGGGAGCGCCTCGACACGGTGCTCGACGCGGTCCGCGATCGCTTCGGCGCGGCATCCGTCGCGAGAGCAGCGCAACTCGGGCGCGACCCGGGCTGGTCGCCGCCCATGCTGCCCGAACACGAGTGAACGCGATGGACGATGCGGTGTCGATCGACGCAGGCTCATGGTGGCGGGTGCCGTCATGGCGACGAGGTCGACGGATTCAGGAGCTGGGCGGGGCGGCGAGCAGCGAGACCACGGTCGCGGCGACGACGCGGTCTGCGTCATCCTCGGCGAGGCGTCCGGCGCGGAGTTCGCCCGCCGCCGTGTGCAGGATCGCGGTGAAGCAGCTCGTGAGCCAGCCCGCGTCGAGGTCGCGACGCATCGCGCCGTCGTGCTGACCCCGTTCGATGAGGAGACGGACGCGCGCCATCGGCTCGGCGTGGTGCGCCAGGATCTGCTCGTTCGAAAGGGCGAGCTCGGCGACGCCGAGCAACCGGTGGAAGGTGTCGACGATCCGCCACGAGCGGTGGACCAGGAGGTCGAGCGCGGCCATCGGCGCGCCGCTGAGGTCGAGCGACGCCAGCTCGGCTTCCGAACGCTCGATGACCCGGAGCAGGGTCGCCTCGATGAGCTCCTCGCGCGACGAGAAGTGCCCGTAGAGCGTCACGCGGCCGACGCCCGAAGCGCGCGCGATGTCGGTCATGCTCGCGCGGGGATCGCGCGCAAGCACGTCGATCGCGGCCTCGAGGATCGCGTCGCGGTTCCGCACGGCGTCGCTGCGAGTGGGACGCGGGGTCGCTTCGGCCATGCCTTGACTCTATCTCAAACATAAGTGTATGAGTTAACCTGTACACCACTGTTCAAGATAGGAATCGCCATGTCGCACTCGTCCACGACCCCCGGACCAGCTCGAACGGATGCCGTGCCCGCACGCCGCGAACACGGTCCGCGGCTCACCCTGGTCGTCCTCGCCCTCGCGCAGGCGATGCTCGTCATCGACCTGACCGTCGTCAACGTGGCGCTCCCCGTGATGAGCGCCGAACTCGGCATCGACCCGGCGCTCGCCGGCTGGGCGATCGCCGCCTATGCCGTCCCGTTCGGCGGCCTGCTGATCCTCGGCGGCCGCCTCACCGATGTCTTCGGCGCGCGCCGCATGCTCCTCGCCGGGCTCTCCGTCTTCACGGCGGCCTCGCTCGTCGCGGGGCTGGCGCCCGACGCCGCGTGGCTCGTCGGCGCTCGCGCCGCGCAGGGCGTCGGCGCCGCCCTGCTGTCGCCCGCGGCGCTCGCGACCCTCCTGCACCGCTTCCAAGGCCCCGCACGCAACCGCGCCCTCGGGGTCTGGAGCGCGATCGGGGGTGCGGGGGCTGCCGTCGGCGTGCTGCTCGGCGGCCTGCTGGCCGGCGGTCCCGGATGGCGCTGGATCTTCTTCATCAACCTTCCCGTCGGCGTGCTCGTCGCGCTCGCCGTCCCCGCCGTCGTCGGCACCGCGGTGCTCGGCGCGCGTCCCCGCGGCCGGATCGACGTGGCAGGTGCCCTGCTCGCGACCGCAGGGATCGCCGCACTCGTGGCCTCGTTCACGGTGGGCGAGATCGTCGAGCCCTGGGCAGGAGTCGCGATCGCCCTCGGCGGGGTCGCACTGCTCGCGGCGTTCGTCGGGGTCGAGCGGCGCGCGCCCGAACCGCTCGTCCGGCTGGGGCTGCTGCGCTCCCGACCGGTCGCGACGGGCTCGCTGCTGATGCTCGTCGCCACCGGGCTGCTCGTCGGCGGCTTCGTCATGTTCTCGTTCGAACTGCAGGTCGGCGCGGGATGGGGGCCGATCCCGACCGGACTCGCCTTCCTCCCGATCGCGCTCGGCGTCGTACTCGGCGCCCAGCTCGCCGGCCATGCCGTCGGCTCGGTCGGGGCCCGCCCCGTCGCGGCCGTCGCCCTGCTCGTGGGGGCCGCCGGGCTCGCTCTCGCGGCCGTCGCGATCGCCACCGGTCTCGCCGAGGGCGTTGCGGTCGCCGGCATGAGCGTCGCGGCGGCCGGACTCGGCGCGGGGTTCGTGTGTGCCAGCACCACGACGCTCGCCCGCGTGGACCACGCCGAGGCGGGCACCGCGTCGGGCGTGCTGAGCTCCTCGCACGAGATCGGTAGCGCCGTCGGCGTCTCGGCGTTCAGCGCCATCCTCGCTTCGGGCTCCGGCGTGGGCTTCGCGACTGCGGCGATCGTCGCCGCCGTAGCGGCGCTCCTCGCGGCCGTCGTGGTCCCGTCGGGCACGACCATGGCGACGGGCGGCGCCGCCAGGGGTATGCACTGACCTGCTCGACGGCGACGGATGCCACGGCCTCCGCCTGCGGCATCCGTCGCCCCATCTCTGACCGCAACACCGCCATGCAGGCGATCCGCAAGGGGTTTCTTGCCGTCTCGACTGAGAAGTACCGTGTGAGCACGAGAACGGGGGTCTCCGATGGCCGGCAACGACAACGACCCGGACGTGATGTCATCACCGACCGAGCGGCTGGCGCCCGCACTCGACATCGACGCCCGGCTCACCGAGATCGAGCGCCGCGTGAACCTGCTCGTCAACGTCACGCCGCTCAACGCGGCGGAGGCGTGGGCGGACTTCGAACGCAGTGACTTCAGCACGGCCCCCACGCTGCGGCTGCGGCAGTTGGACTTCGACCCCGACCTGGCGCAGCGCGACCTGTACGACCTCGAGGTCGAGAACGTGGACGACCCGGCGCTGCACACGCTCTTCCGGGCGAAGCGGGACGAGATCGCCCGGCAGATCACCGCGTTGGAGGACCGCGACACGTCACGGTTCCTCTACGGGTCACTCCAGCTCTACGGAACGGTGGCCCCGCCACTGGCGGCGGCGGCGGAGGAACTGCTCGAGACCATTCCCCCGCAGGCGCCCAGCACCCAGACCGTCACGGCCGGGGCGTTCGCCGACGCGGCCCGTGCGGAGTTCGAGCACTACCGCGCCGTGTACCCCGACTTCCCGGTCCGCGTCGAGGTACGAGACGACATCTCCGAGCTGATGGTGTCGTTCGGCCGCCTGCTGATCCCGGAGTCCGCCGCCTTCCGGGCCGACCGGGTCGAGCCGTTGCTGCACCACGAGGTCGGCACCCACGTGGTCACCTACCAGAACGGTGCCCGGCAGCCACTGACGCTGCTGACCATCGGCCTGCCCGGCTACGACGAGACGCAGGAGGGCCTCGCCGTGCTCGCCGAGTACCTGACCGGCGGGTTGGATCCGCGGCGGCTGCGCGTGCTCGCGGCGCGAGTGGTCGCGGTCGGCAGGATGCTCGACGGCGCCGGCTTCCTGGACATCTTCGAGTCGCTGCGGGCCGACCACCGCATACCGGCACGGACCGCGTGGTCCATCGCCATCCGGGTCGTCGTCGGGGGCGGTTCGGTGAAGGACGCGATCTACCTGCGTGGGATCACGCGCATCCTCGACGCCCTCGCCGAGGGCAGCCGCCTCGACGTCCTGCTCGTCGGCAAGCTCGCGTTGGACCACATCCCGCTGGTGCAGGACCTGCTCGACCGCGAGGTGCTCCACGCGCCGTGGGTTCGGCCGCGCTGGCTGGACGTGCCCGGTGCACAGGACCGACTGGAGCGGCTGCGCGAGGGCGCGACGGTCACCGACCTCTACGAAGGAGACGCGGCAGCATGAGGCTCGCATTTCTGGTCAACGATGTCGACATCGAGGTGGACGAATACGGGACCACCCGACTCGCCAGGGCCGCAGCACGGGCCGGGCACGAGACCTGGTACGTCGGCGTCGGGGACGTCGAGTTCGGCAGCAGCGACGGACTGTTCGCGGCCAGGGCTCGCGCCGCGAGGTGGACGAGCGACGACACCCTCGCGAGCTTCATGGAGGGCATCAAGGCGCGCGATGCCGAGCGGATCGTCATGGACGACCTGGATGCGATCTTCCTGCGCAACGAGTCGATCGACGACCTGCAGGAGCGCCCGTGGGCCAGCCCGATGGGCGTGGTGTTCGGGCAGATGCTCGCGGGCAGGGGCGTGACCGTGGTCAACGACCCGAACACGCTCCATCGAGCGACCAGCAAGCTCTACCTGGAGGAGTTCCCCGAGACGATCCGACCACGGTCGCTGGTGACGCGGGACCCGGAGGCGATCGAGCGATTCGTCGACGAAGTCGGACACTGCGTCGTCAAGCCGCTCTACGGGCAGAAGGGCCGCAACGTCTTCATGATCGAGGGCCCGGGCGAGACCAACCTCGCGCAGATGACGGAGGCGGTCCTGCAGGACGGCTACGCCATCATCCAGGAGTTCATCGACGGTGCCGAGGACGGCGATGCCCGGATCTTCCTGCTGGAGGGTCGGCTCCTCGAGCGCGACGGCAAGGTGGCCGCCTTCCGACGCGTACCCAACGGGAAGGACCCGCGCGCCAACATCAGCACAGGCGGTCGGTCGGTGCCCCTCGAGATCGGCGAGGCCGAGCTCGGCATCGTCGAGGCGATGGGCGACAAGCTCGTCGCCGACGGCATGTTCCTCGTGGGCATCGACGTGATCGGCACCCAGGTGGTGGAGATCAACGCGGAGAGTCCCGGCGGCTTCCAGAGCGTCGAGCGGCTCTACGACTTCGACATCGCCGAGACCGTCATCGAGGCCCTGGAACGCCGCGTGAGCCCGGGGTCCTGAGCCGACGTCACCAGCGACCCGTATCCGCCCAGTCGTTCTCGAGCTCGACGCCGCTTCCGTCGAGCGTCGACTCGAACGCGAGGAACACGTCGACGAGTGCATCCCGGTCGGTGAAATACCGCGCGTAGTAGGCCTCCAGCTCGGGGGCGAACCCGCCGTCGAGCGCGACCTGGGAACCGAGGTAGGCGAACAGCTCGCTGGCGCGGTTCTCGGACCGGTCGCCCACCGACGCCGCGATCTGTCCGTGCACCACGTCGTCGGCCGGCACCCGCACGAGCTCCGCCTCGACGAGCGCGTCGACCTCATCGCGCTCTGCGGGATCCAGTCGGGCGTAGACGGCGTGCAGCAGCTCGTGCGCGGCCGTCGTCACCATCATCGGCCGCAGTCGCGCATCGTCGGGCTTGAAGATCGAGATGACGTCGTACCCGCTGTAGCACCCGACCGTCGTGCTGCCGCCGGAGTCATCGGGCTCGGACGCACGCTGGTCGCAAGCCCGCGACAACTCGTCTTCGTCGCGTAGTCGCGGCCGGGCATCGAAGAAGATCTCGCGCCCCTCCATCGTGAGGAACGCCTCATCGGCGAGCGCCGCGATCTCGGCGTCGGGCCGATCGATGATGAGCCCCCCGGGTGTGGTGAGCTCGACCATGACCAGGAGTCCGCCGAAGGTCAGCACGCTGACGAGGACGACGGTGAGTGCGTTCCGGGTCACGATGGCGAGTATGCCACGGCCGGCTGCCCAGGACGGCGGCCGCGGCCGCCGATGGACGAGCATCTCGCGGAACGCTTGCTCGAGGTGTCGCACGCGCCGGGCTCATCCTGGGCCGTTGGGATTCGCAAGATCGTAGGCGCGGGAGACCTTCTGGGGGACGACCATGCGCCAGGCGTCGACGACGAACTCACGCGCCTCGCTCGGCTCCAGCGCCGCGAGGTCGGCGTGCACCCAGTTGAAGCGCATGTCGGCCGGGGTCGGCATCTGGAACTTGTGCGGCTGGCCCCCGACGAGTGCTGCCCGCTCCTCCCGTGGAAACGCGAAGCCCATCACCGTCTCATCGAGGGAGAACGCGACGTAGACGAGCTGTCCGACGCGGAACTTCAACCTGCCGCGCACATACACCTCGTACGACCGCTCGAGCTCGGTGCCCAGACGACGTACGTCTTCGAGTCGCGCCATGTGTGAACCCTACTTCCCGGAACTCACTCGGCGACGATCTCCTGCCGGAGTGGCCATCGCACACCTCGAACCAGTCAGACCTCGTTCCAGTGCCGCAGCTTCTCCGGACGCAAGCGGATCCACACCATGCTGATGAGCCCTCGCGTGAAGTCGACCGTCATCGCAGCGATCGTCTCGCCGCCTCGGCTGAGCATGAGCCCGGCCTGAGCGTTGACCGAGCGCTCGTCGATGATGAGGCCCGGCTTGGCCGCCATGCCGTGCGTGAGCAACGCGATCGCCTCGTAGGCGCCGTGAACCACTCTGATCCTGGGCTGCTCCAGATCTCCGGCATCGACGACCACGGCGACGCCGGGATCCAACAGCGCGGCAAGTCGTTCGCCGTCACCGCATTCGGCCGCGCGGCGGAACACATGCACCGCCCTGTGGTGCAGCGGGCGGTGCAACCAGTCGAGCATGCCCATGGTCTTCCCTCCGAGCCTCGGCCCGATGTCGAGGACTCTGTACATAGGACACGACGGGCGACCATCCTGTGACATCGGATCCGGCTCGTGAAGTCCGTCGATCCCACGACACGTCTGCGGGCGAGTGCGCGCCATCGCCACTCGCACGTCCTGCGCCGAGAAGTCTCGACGACCCGCACGGGGTCAGAGAGCCTCCAGCAATCGCGCCCGGATCGGAGTTCCTCCGCTCCGGTCACAACCCGGACTGCGCTTGGACTCGTCCGGAATCGACGGCCGTGGCAAGCGCTGCGTGGTCGCGTTCGTTCTGGTCCGCGTAGGTCTCGGCGAAGTCGCCGATGGCCTGGTCGAACCTGTCCGACTTGCCGAGATAGGCCGCGATGGCGACCCGGTCCCCTGCCCGGGCGTGTGCCCGGGCGAGCGTCCACCCGCACAGCCGGGCATACGTTTCCATGCTGCTCGGTGTGAGCTGTTCGATCTCGGCCGAGACCTTCCAGTCCCGCAGTTGCCGCAGGTAGTAGTCCTGCTCGCCTTGACGGGTCGGCGTGGCGCGCAGCCAGCCGAGGAAGATGTCGCTGCTCGCCTGCATCAGCCGCTGTCCGATCACCACCCGCCGTCCTTCGTGCGCGTGGCCGGGCGGGTCGGCGGGGTCCATTGCTGCTGGGGATGCCGCGCCGAGGTCGGGCACGAAGTCAGCCAGGACCGAGCGTTGCGCCTGTTTGGCCTGCAGGAGGAGGACTTCGCCTTCGACGCCGCCCTGGAGGAGCAGCACCCAAGCGCGGGTGCCGACGCTGCCGACCCCGACGACCTTGTGCGCGACGTCGACGAGCTCGAAGTGGTCGAACAGCCGTCGGCGGTCCGCGGTCAGGGTGTCGCGATAGTCGGCGATGAGCGTGGTGAGCCGCTGGAGCACGTCATCGGTGTCGAGGCCGGTCATGTCGTCCAGCCGAGTGATCAGCGGTGGGGCGCCGACGATCCGCCGCTGACCGTCGATCACGGTGGTCAGCTTGTCGAGCGCTTGCAGGCTGTCGCGGGTGTGCGCCTTGGCCAGCGCCTTCCGGGCGTCCTTCACGGCCGCCTTGCGCTCCTTTCGTTCCCGGTCGGTCAGCGAGGCGGCGAACCGGGCTATCGCATCCTCGATCTCGAGGTGCGCGTACCAGACGGTGAGTATGGGTTGGGTCGCGAAGGTGCGGATCGCGGTCCGGTAGCTCTCGACCGCAGCCATCGTCACGGTGCGCGACTGCTTCGCGGTGAACCCGTTGTCGCGGCCGGCGACGACGAAGCTGGCCGCCAGCCGCTTGACGTCCCACTCGAACGGTCCCGGGAAGGTTTCGTCGAAGTCGTTGATGTCGAACACCAGTCTCCGCTCGGGGGACGCGTAACCGCCGAAGTTCGAAAGATGCGCATCCCCGCAGAGCTGGGTCTCGAGCCCGGAGGTCGACGTGTCGGCGAGATCCGCGGCCATGACCAGCGCCGCGCCGCGGTAGAAGGTGAACGGGGAAACCAGCATCCGGCCATGCCGGATCGGCACCAGTTCTGGCACGCGCATCTCAGCCTGCCCGAGGAGGAGTGCGATCGGGTCCACCTCATCGGACCGCCGGAATTCGGCGTGTGCCGCCAGCGGTGTCGTCGCCCGTGCTGCCTTGCCGCGGGCGGCACGATCCCGATCGGACATCCGTCCAAGCGTCGTCGCCGCGACGCCCGCGGAACTGCCAGGACGTTCGTCCCGGGTTGCCTGCTCGCCAGCCCGCGTCGTTGTGGTCGGCGTGTCAGCCATCTCAGCCCTCTCCTGTTCGCGCTCCCAGCATCACCCAGAGGAGGGCCGATGGATGGGTCTTTGGCCCCTCGTGTTCATCCGGCCGGTGGCTGGGCCGACGTCGAGAGGGTGGAGCCTCCCCACAGCACAGGTCGTGCGGGGCAGGGCCTCCCCCGCTGTAGACGTGGCTGTCATGGGCCGAGCAGGCGCAGGTCGGCATAGCCGGGTTCGGCGCTCGGCTCGGCGGTGACCATCCTGCGGCCCAGGTCTGAGAGGGTGTGCCGCACCGCCCGCCCGGCGCGCCTGGTGGTGACGAGGCCCACGCCGCGCAGTGCCGCCGCATGGGAGGAGGCCGATGCCAGGCTGATGCCGAGGTTGGTCGCCAGGCTACTCGTGGTGTGCCCCTCGGCCGGCCCCTCGGCGAGAGCAATGAGCACCTTCGCCCGGGTCGCCCCGAGCACGGTGCCCAGTCGGAGATTCGGGTCGTCAGCGACCGCAGCCGGTGCTGCCCAGTCGGCCTGGACCGGGTAGATCAGGCCCAGCTGGTCGCGCCAGTGGAACGTGAACCCCGGACGGGACCAGGCGGCGGACGGGCTGATGATCAGGCCGCGCCCTTCCAGGTGAACGTCGGCGTCGACCGGGAGATCGACATCGAGTCGCCCTTCGCGCCACTTGATGGCGGGATGCATGCTGTTCAGGACCGACTCCATCCCGAGTGTGGCTGCCTGCCAGGCCAGGCGGCCGAGCTCGGCGGTGACGATCCTGCGGAACCCGGGCCGCATCGGTGCCACTACTTCCCGGTGGAAGGCGTCCAACGCCGCGCCGAGCAGATCCATCGCGCGCCCTCTCCCTGTGGCGAGTTCGCTCGCCCAGGCAGCTCGCGGCGACGTTGCCGTCGCGGCTTCCAAGTCAGCCCGAACCTGCGCTGGAGGGGTGGCCATCACCAGGTCCAACAGCTCCTCGACCGTGCCGGTGGCCTCCGGGATGAGGAAGCCGGGCACATCACCGTGGGCACCGGCCAGTTCAAGCAGCGGCCGGGCCGCAGGGGGCAGCGGCCTCCTGGCACCCTGGAATTGCCTGCGCACCCGGCTGTGAGGTTGCTGCACGGACTGCGCGCTGCCGGCGATGTCGTCGATCACCGACGGCATCTCGAACGTCGTCCGGGCAAGGTCGTCGACCCCGAAGTGAAGACGAAGCATGTATTCATTGTCGGCCGGAGGCCGGATCATGCCAACGACGGCCGCCACGTTTCGGCTGGGCCCGAAACGATTGCGGCGCTCGGCAGCGCAGGATTTTAATGGTGCGCCGGTTCAAGGACACTCCCTCGAGCCCAGACGACAATCAGGAGACGACATGAACAGGACACTGGCGACAGCGGTGGCGGCGTCACTCCTCGTACTCGGAACCGCCGGACCGGTCGCGGCAGACACGCCCGACTCCGCCAACTGCCTGGGCGTGGTGACCCAGCAGCGAGCGATAGCCCACCACGACATCGGCGAGCACGCATCGTCCCAGGAGGAGCCACGCCTCGGACTCGGGAACGTCACGCGAGAAGTCCTGGGCGAAGACGCCCACCTCGGCGAGTTCGGCAGCTTCCTCGGCGACATCGACGGGGACCCGGCCACCAGCTGCCATTAGCTGATGGGCGCGCTGGGTTCGGTCAGCGCCTTCGGAATGCGCTTGGGTCGCTTCATGCGAGCGATGTCCTTGACCGGATTCGCCGCGATGACGCCACGACGGACCGCGAGGCCGAGCAGCATGCTGAGAATCGTGAGCGACCGCTTGGCCCGCGAACAGGACTTCGCGCGCTGCACCTTCAGTAAGCGATCGATCCGGGCCACGGTCAATCTCCGGACGGTGAGATTGTCCAACGCGGCCATTGCCCAGAGTCGGAGCGCACGCTCGCAATCAGGGGAAGTCGACGATGGTCAGGGCAAGCGGCAGCGTGTCCTCTCGTGGTCCGGGGGGCGGCTCATCGATCAGCTCACCCGAATCGGGGTCGATGGATCCCACCACCGTGAAGTCATCGATGACATAGGGCACGCTCTCGGACGAGAAGATCAGGGGTGTGCGACTCACCTGAAAATGCAGATGAGCGGCGGAAGAGTTGCCGGAGTTCCCCAGCCGGGCGATCTCTTGACCTTTGGTCACGGTGTCTCCGACCTGAACCGTCGGCGACCCGGGTGCCAGATGATAATAGACGGCGAAGAGGTCGGGGGCCAGTTCCAGTGCGATGGCGTTGCCGCCGAGGTTGGCAAGCGTGAAGCCCGGGCCGATGGGCAGCGAGCCCGGTGTGGTGTCGGAGTCGGTGCTGTGCACCGTGACCACGGTGGCGTCCGCGACCGCGAGGACAGGCGCCCCATACGCCAGATAGCTCTCGTTGTCGGACGGGTCACCATCGACCTCCACACCGGCGCTGTAACCGTTCTCGCGGGTCGACTCCACGTCGATTCGGCTCACGTCGATCGCGAATCGCTCGCCACCGTTGATCTGCCCGCCCACCGGGAGGAGGACGTTGCGATGCCCGTTGAGGGTGCAGCACCCGTTCCCGACGAGCCATCCCTGCCCGCGAAGCGGAGCGCCGATCGAAACCGGTTGCTCGGTTGAGATAGCCACCGTTCCGCCGGTCTGCGAGACCTCGTCGGGCCAGAGCTCAGCGATACCGCCCGCTCCCGACTCTGCGGGACCGAACGAGGCAGCGATCTCGTGCGTCACCGACTCAGGGACGTCCTCGCGGTTCGCATAGGCGTTGTCGAGCGCCAACAGGGCGGTCTTGCCCGAGGGAATCTGCACCGTGGCCGGTTCTCCGGCCTGCGCGGATTGCGGGGGGCTGTAGTCGGCGACGATCATCGTTCGCGCGGCGGCCTCGTCCTGCGACAAGGTCGCCACCACGCTGCCGTCCGGCGCGAGGGTCTCGACGGACGTGATGACGGCGGGCCGCGGAGCGAAGTTGAGCACCGTCAGTTCGTAGGCGACGTGGATATTCTCGTCGGATCCGAGTACGGGTATCGGCTCAGGAGCGACCGCCTCGATCACGAGCGGGCTCATCTCGTCGGTCTGCTCGCTCCAATCGACGGCGGGCGCCGAGTCGGTGGTGGGACCGACGGGTTCCGCCGAATCGACGTCTGCGGGCTCACCGGTGCATGCGCTCAGGACACTCACCGCGACCAGCGCGGTCCAACGACCCTGCCGGCCCGTTCGCCATCCCCGCGTCCCGTTCGACGCCGACATATCACAAGTCAATCCTTCGCCGCGTCATCCCGCAAGACTGCCCTATTCCCGCAGCCGAGTCTCCTTCGGCCACTCCCGACACGCGCGTTCCACGCGCCCGGGGCATCCACCGGGAGAGGAGCCGTGGTCAGTTCATGGCGGTGCGACCAGCGCGGACCGCGTCGACCACCGCGAGGATCGAGTCCGAGACGAGTACGGGATTCTCGAGCATGATGTCGTGGCCGCTGTGGGTCTCGGTGACGTGCAGCGCCCCGGGCACCAACTCGGCGACCAGGCGCTGGGACACGTCCTGCGCCTCCCTGGTCACGGTGTTGAGGTCGGCCGGGAGGCCGGGCTTCGTAGGTGCCGGGTATGGCTCGTCTGCGGTGAGCACCACGAGCGGCATCGGCTGCAGCTCGCGAGCGGCCGCCACCTGGTCGAGGGCCTCGTCGAAGGCGACCTGCTCGTAGTCGGGGTAGTCGGCGACGATCTCCGGAGACGCCGCGTTCCAAGCGAGCCATGCGGACCACGCCTCGGGCATCGCCTCCCGGAGCTCAGGCGAGAAGCTGTCCACCAGCACCATCCCCGCGACGTCGTCGGGGTACTGGTTGGCGTAGTAGCGCGCAACAAGGCCTCCGTACGAATGGGCAGCGAGAACATACGGCGGCGCCTGGCCGGATGCCTCGAGCAGCGCATGCAGGTCGGCGACCGAGTCGCGCGGAGTGACCGGCTGGGGGACGGGATCGCTGCGACTCACTCCTCCTTCGGCCTGCGCTCTCGTGGTGCCCGGACGATCGTACGAGCACACCCTCGTCTCCTCGCCGATCGTCGGCTGCACGGTCGGCCGCTCGCCGAGCGGGCTGTCCCACACGTCGCCGGCGATGCCCCCACCCGAAACAAGGATCACGGTGGGCGCGCCCTGCCCCGTGCATTCGAGGTACATCTCGCGGCCGCCGATGTCGACGGTCCCCGTGAAGTCGGCCTCGGGGCGCGGGGAGGGAGGGGCGGTTCCGGTGCCGTCGACCGTTCCAGCCGTGCATCCGCCGGTCGTCAGGGCCACGGCGGCGAGGAGACCGCCGAGTCCCAGGAGTCCTCGGTCCCGTGTCATCCGCCGTATCGGCGTGCTCCATGTTCCGGCTGAAGGCATCCCCCGCCTCACAGGGCGAACGTATTGCACGCGGCAATACGCGACAAGGGCGACGAAACGATGCGGCCACTTCCCGCGATGGACGAACCGAGACTGCTCCCTGACGACCGCCTTCGCGCTGTGGCGACGGATTCCGGTCTTCGTCGGGTCTGCTGCACGGATAGGTGAGGTGAAGTCACGCGGCCAGTACGGCTGGCGTGTTCATGACGGCCGCGAATCCAAGAAGGCGTCAAACGCCCGAACGCGCTCGATCACCGTTGTCCGCGCAGATATCCACAACGCGGTGTGGCCGGCCGTCGGCTCCCCGGCGTCGCGGGCCTCGTTAGGCCAGCAGAACGCCTGAACCTACATCGACCCAGACGCCTCTGGAGCCGTCCAGAGGAATCGATCGAGCTTTCGAAGCGAGCGGGTGACCTGAACTGACGAAACCGTCCGCTGATCAGGAATCCGTAGGGCGGACGGGACTTGAACCCGTGACCGATGGATTATGAGTCCACTGCTCTGACCGGCTGAGCTACCGCCCCTCGCGGCGCGTCACTCGGGAAGGGCGACCGGCGCGACATCGGTGACCGGATCGGTCACCGGCTTCCCACGATACAGGCTCTCGAACGTCGACAGCGTGCGCTGGATGTCGTGCGCGGCGATGAGTCGGATCGACTCCTCCTTCATCGCGCGGTACTCGTCGGGTGACGCCTCGAGCACCGCGCGGAGCTTCGCCGCGAGGTCCTGATGGCTGCCTGGCTCGAAGAGGTAGCCGTTCTCGCCGTCGTGCACGAGGTGCGGCAGCGCCATCGCGTTCGCGGCGACGACCGGCAGCGCCGAGGCCATGGCCTCCATGGTCACGATCGACTGCAGCTCCGCGATCGACGGCATCGCGAGCACCGAGGCGCGGTGGTAGGCCTCGCGCAGCTCGTCGTCGGTCACGTAGCCCGTGAAGGTCACGCGCTCGGCGATGCCGAGCTCGGACGCGAGGTGCTGCAGGTTGCGCAGCTGGTCGCCGCCGCCCACGATCTCGACCTTGGCGTCGAGCTCGGCCGGCAGCAGCGTGAGCGCGCGAAGCAGCACGTCGATGTGCTTCTCGCCGGTGACCCGGCCCACGAAGAGGATGCGGTTCTCGGTGCGCGGCTCCCAGTCGGGCGAGTACTTGTGCGCGTCGATGCCGCACGAGATGGCGTGCACGTTCTCGAGGCCGGTGTGCTTCTCGAGGAACTGCGCCGCCTTTCGGGTCGGCGTGGTGACGGCCTCGGCGCGGCCGAACGTGCGGCCCGCGGCCTTCCAGGCCAGCCCGACCGCGAAGTCCTGCACCGACTTCGGCAGCAGCGTGAACTCGAGCATGTTCTCGGGCATGAAGTGGTTGGTGCCGATGATCCGGATGCCGCGCTTCTGCGCTTCGACCGAGAGGCCGCGGCCCACGACGATGTGCGACTGGAAGTGCACGACGTCGGGCTTGACGGCGTCGATGACGCGCGCGCTGTTCTGCTTGATGCGCCAGGGCAGCGCGAATCGCAGCCAGTCGTGCGGATACCAGCGCCAGCTGCGCAGGCGGTGCGCGGTGACCTCCTGGCCCTCGTGCACCTCCTTCCACGTGCCGTGCTTGCGGCTGGCGGCGGGCGCCATGACGTGCACGTCGTGGCCGCGCTCGACGAGCCCGGCCGCGAGCCGCTCGGCGAAGCGGGCGGCACCGTTCACGTCGGGGGCGAACGTGTCGGCGCCGATCAGGATCGTGAGCGGGCGTTCCGTCTCTGCGCCGTCGGTGCCGGCGGGGGTAGTCGCACCGGGTGTGTCAGACACGTGGTGTTGTTCCTCACAGTTCGTCGGATGGAGGCGATCGGCCTCTGGGATCACGGCGCAGGGGTCAGGCGCGGGGTTTGGATCCGACCATAGTCTACGCATCGCCGCCTGCGCGTTGCCCGGGTCGCATGTCGTGAGGTGCGCTCAGGTGCGCGCCCGCGCGGCGTTCAGAGGCGCGTCTGCGGGTGATTCCGCGCGAGCATGAACACGCCCCACACGGCGATCGCGCCCGCCACGACGAACACGAGGTTCGCCCACAGCGGCGCCTGCGACGCCTCGCCGAGCACGACGATGCCGATGACCACCGCGACGAGCGGGTCGACGACGGTGAGGCCCGCGATGACGAGGTCGGGCGGCCCGGTCGCGTAGGCGTTCTGCACGAAGTACGCCCCGAGCGCCATGGCGAGCAGGAGGCCGATGACGCACGTGAACGTGAGCCACTCGAACTCCTGCTGCTGCAGGCGGCCGATCACGACCTTCGCGAGCGTGACGACGAAGCCGTAGAGCACGCCCGCCATGACCACGTAGAAGACCGCGCGGATGCGGCGACGGAACAGGGCGAACGTGACGCCGGCGACGGCGAGGACCACGGCCAGGATGATCAGGATCGTGATCAGCTGCCGGTCGGTGACCGGCTTGTCGACGGCCGTGAACGCCGCGACGCCGACGAACAGGAACACGCCGCCGACGCACATCACGATCGCGATGATCGACTTGCGGTTCAGCTTCACGTGATTGACGCGTGAGTTGATGACCGACGTGATCACGAGCGCGATCGCGCCGAGCGGCTGCACCACGATGATGGGCGCGAAGTAGAGGCTGCCGAGCTGGAAGACGATGGCGAGGCCGAGCATGAGCGTGCCGATCACCCACGAGGGCCGGGCCAGCAGCAGGGCGAGCTGCTTGCCGTTGAGTCCCTTGCCGAGGGTGTCGACCGTGCGCGCCTCGACCTTGACGACGCCGCGGTGCTGGAACTGCGCGCCGAGCGAGAGGAACACCGCTCCGATCAGCGCGAGCGGGATGCCGATGAACGAAGTCGGGTCGAGCGCGATCTGCTCGGAGAGGTCGCTCAGGTCCGGATCCACGGTGACGACCCTACCCGTTGCGCCGCGGATATCCTTGGCGAATGGCCGTGCTCCCCATACGCATCACCGGCGATCCGGTGCTGCACTCCCCCGCCCTTCCGGTCGAGACGATCGACGACGAGCTGCGCGCGCTCGTCCGCGACATGTTCGAGACCATGGATGCCGCGCCGGGCGTCGGGCTCGCAGGACCGCAGGTCGGGGTGCCGCTGCGGTTGTTCACGTACGGGTGGGTCGACGAGGCGGGCACGAAGTGGCGCGGGGTGGCGATCAACCCCGAGCTGTGGATCTCACCGCCGCCCGCCGGCGAGCCCGACCTCGACGAGGAGTCCGAGGGCTGCCTGTCGTTCCCGGGCGAGCGGTTCGGCCTGCGTCGCGCCGAGCGGGCGATCCTGCGGGCGACCGACCTCGAGGGGCAGCCGTTCGAGATCGACGCCGAGGGCTGGCTCGCGCGCATCTTCCAGCACGAGTACGACCACCTCGACGGCACGCTGTACGTCGACCGCCTCGGCGAGAAGGACCAGCGCATCGTCGCGAAGATCTCCCGCAAGCTCGGCTGGGGCAGGCCGGGCGTCTCGTGGCTGCCGGGCGTCGACCACCTCGAGGACTGAGCGGGGGGCGCACTCCCGCCAGGCCGAAACGGCCGAACGCCTCAGACGAATGCGCGGATGCCCGCGGCGACGAGCGCCGCGACGATCACCACGACGAGGAACGGCACTCGCAGGGCGAACAGCGCGGCCGCGACGATGACGGCCGGCACGCGCGCGTCGAACACGATCGCCTGCCCCGCACCGAGCGTCTGCACGGCGATGAGCGCCGCGAGCAGCGCCACGGTGAGCAGGTCGGCGATGCGGGCCGGGCGCTCCCGCTCGAGGAGGCCCGCGGGCACGAAATAGCCACCGAGCTTCAGGGCGAGCGTCGCCGCGGACGCGATGAGGATCACGTGCCACGTGGTCACGACGCGCTCCGCCGCGAGAACAGGTCGAACCAGCCGACCGCGACCGCGACGAGGGCCGCAACCAACACAGGCAGGCCGGGCATGAGCACGGGCGTCGCCAGGGTCGCCACGAGCGCCGCGGCGACCGCGACGGCGCCCGCCTGGAAGCGCTTCAGCCGCGGCCAGAGGAGCCCGAGGAACGCGGCGGCGGCCGCGGCATCCAGCCCCCACGCCCGGGTGTCGCCCAGCGCATCGCCGATGAGGGCGCCCGCGAGCGTCGTGAGGTTCCAGCCGACGAAGATGACGACCCCGGTGAGCCAGAAGCCCCGGCGGGCCGCTCGATCATCCGACTGGGCGAGCGCCACCGCGGTCGACTCGTCGATCGTGATCCACGCCGCCCCGATCCGCTGCGCGAGCCCGCCGCGGTCGACGAGCGGCTTCATGCGCATGCCGTAGACGACGTTGCGGATGCCGAGGAGCGCCGCCGTGGCGATCGCCGAGCCGCCGGCCGCCACGCCGCCCGACGCGAGCACGCCCACGAGCGCGAACTGCGACCCTCCCGTGAACATCACGAGGCTGAGGAAGCAGGTCTGCCACACGTCGAGGCCCGCGGCGACCGACAGCGCTCCGAACGAGATGCCGTAGGCGGCCGTCGCGAGGCCGACGCCGACGCTGTCGCGCACGACGGTGGTGCGCCGGGTCGACGTCTCGCGCTCGTCCACGCACCCCTCCCGAATCGACGAAGGGCCGCCCGGTGCACCCGGACGGCCCTTGCTGCTCCCCCACTTGGACTCGAACCAAGAACCTATCGGTTAACAGCCGATTGCTCTGCCAATTGAGCTATGGAGGATCGCGTGTTTCAGCAGAGTCACTCTAGCAAAGGGAGGCGCGGACTCCCAATCCGAGCGCCCCTCGCGTCCGGTGCCGCATCAGTACCCCGCGTGGAGGTCGATCCGGCCCTCGAGCGGCGCCCCGTCGAGGAATGCGCGCACGTTTCGCGCCACCCGCTCGGCGAAGAGCGGAACGACCATCTCCTCCGTGTCCGCGACGTGCGGCGTGATGAGGCAGTTCGGCGCCGACCAGAGCGGATGCCCCGCCGGGAGCGGCTCGGGATCCGTCACGTCGAGGCCCGCACCGCCGAGCCGTCCGGACGCGAGCGCCGTGACGAGCGCGTCGGTGTCGACCACGGCGCCGCGCGCGACGTTGACGAGCACGGCACCACGCGGCATCCGCTCGAGGGCTTCAGCGCCGATCAGGCCGCGCGAGGCGTCGGTGAGGGCCGCGGCGACGAACACGACCTCGGCCTGTGCGAGCGCCTCGCCGAGGCCCGCCTCGGTCATGGTGCGGGTCGCTCCGGCGACGGGCTCGTCGCGGCGGCGCACGACGGTCGTGCGCACGCCGAACGGGGCGAGCAGCCGCAGCAGCTCCGACGCGATCCCGCCGGCACCCACGATGACGACCTCGGCGCCGAACAGCGTGCGGCCCCGCTCGTCGACCTCCCAGCGCTGCGCCCGCACGCGGTGCGGGACCTCGCGGAGCACGGCGAGGGCGAGCATGAGCGCGTGCTCCGCGACGGGCTGCGCGTACGCGCCCTTCGCGCTCGTCCAGGCGCGGCCGTCATCGCGGTGGCGCCGCAGCACGTCGGCGAACGCGTCGACCCCCGCCCACGGCAGCTGCACCCAGGCGATGCCGGGGTGCGCCGCGAGCACGGCGTCGAGGTCGCCGGCACCGGATGCCGCGGTCCACACGAGCCCGCGCGTGGCGTCGTCGGGCGGCGCGACCGTGCCGCCGGAACCGCGCACCGCCGTCTCGACCACGTCGTCCGCGGGCAGCACCGCGATCGGACCCGGCTCGGGCGCGAGGACGGCGTTCGCCGAGGATGGCGGCTCGGATCCCGCGACGGCTCGATGCCGCGGACGCGCCGCCGCGGCATCCGTCATACCGCGGGACCCTCGTCGAGCTCGTCGATCACTGCGTGCCCGCCATCGAGCGCACCCGCGAGGGCCATGACGTACGGATGGCCCGGGTCGTGGAACACCTCGTCGATCGTGCCGATCGCCGCGAGCTCGCCGCGATCGAGCACCGCGATGCGGTCGGCCGTGCGCCGCAGCACCGGGAGGTCGTGGCTGATGATGAGCGCCGAGAACGTGCCGTGCTCGCGGTCGCGCAACTCGCTGATGAGCTGGGCCACCGCGTCGCGCACGGTCAGGTCGATGCCCGCGGTGGGCTCGTCGGCGACGAGCAGCGCCGGCCCGAGCACGAGCGCGCGGGCGAGGGCGACGCGCTGGCGCTGCCCGCCGCTCAGCTCGTAGGGGAACTTGTCGAGCATGCTGAGCGGGAGCCGCACCGCGTCGATCATCGTCGCGACCCGGGTCGCGAGCGCGCGCCGGTTGTAGCGCCGGTCGCGCTCGAGGATGGGCTCGCCCACGATCTCCGCCACCGTGCGGTCGGGCGGGAGCGTCGCTGCGGCATCCTGCGGCAGGTAGCCGACGTGGAACCGGAACTCGTGGAGTTTGCGCTTCGGCAGCGTGCGCAGGCGATGGCCGAGCACGTTCGCCTCGCCGCCGGTGATCACCGGCCGCACGTCGCCGCCGCGCACCTGCTCGAGCGCGGCGCCCGAGAGCACCTTCGCGAGCGTCGACTTGCCGCTGCCGGCGCTGCCGAGCAGGCCGAGCACCTCCCCCGGCTCCACCGTCAGCGTGAGCCCGTGCAGGGCCACATGCGCGGGGCTCGCCCCGTGGGCCGGGTACTCGAGCGTGAGGTCGCTCAGCACGATCGGGAAGCCGTGTGCCGCTCCGCGCATCACATCGCCTCCCGGAGCCGGCGGAGTTCCTCTCGTCGTTCGGCCTGGGCGATCGGGTCGGGCACGGGCAGCGACGCGAGGAGCCGCTGGGTGTACTCGTCCTCGGGTGCGCCGAGGACCTCGACGCCGGTGCCCTCCTCGACGAGCCGACCGCGGTAGAGCACGGCGATGCGGTCGGCGAGCAGGTCGACGACGGCCAGGTCGTGGCTGATGAACAGCGAGGCGAAGCCGAACTCGAGCTGCAGCTCGCCGAACAGCTCGAGCACGCGCGCCTGCACCGACACGTCGAGCGCCGAGGTGGGCTCGTCGGCGATGAGCAGCTCGGGCCCGAGGGCGAGTGCCCGCGCCAAGCTCGCACGCTGGCGCTGGCCGCCGCTGAGCTCGTGCGGGAACCGGTCGCCGTACGCCTTCGGCAGCTGCACCGCCTCGAGGAGCTCGTCGACCCGCTTGCGAGCGGAACCGGGATCCTTCGCCCGACCGTGGATGACGAGCGGCTCGGCCACGCACTCGGCGATCGTGAGCAGCGGGTTGAAGCTCGACGCCGGGTCCTGGAACACGAACCCGATGCGGCTCCGAAGCGGGCGGAACTGCCGCTCGCGGATGCCGTTCATCTCGGCGCCGAGCACCTTCAGCGAACCGCCCGTGACCTTCGTGAGCCCCGCGATCGCGCGGCCGATGGTCGTCTTGCCCGAGCCCGACTCGCCGACCAGTCCCAGCACCTCCCCCGGGCGGATGACGAGGTCGACGCCGTCGACCGCACGGAAGCCCTCGCGGCCGAAGCGGCCCGGGTAGACGATCTCGAGGCCGCGCGCCTCGACGACGGGCGTCTGCTCGGCCCACTCGGCCGGTCGCTCGGCGGCGCGCTCGGCGGCGCGAACGGTGCCGTGCCCGACGTACGGGACGGCCGCGAGCAGCGCCTTCGTGTACTCGTGCTTCGGCGCCGCGAACAGCGTCTTGACGTCGGCCTCCTCGACGACCTTGCCCTGGTACATGACCGCCACGCGGTCGGCGAGGTCGGCCACGACGCCCATGTTGTGGGTGATGAGCACGATAGCGGTGCCGAACTCGTCGCGGACCCGGCGCAGCAGGTCGAGGATCTCGGCCTGCACGGTCACGTCGAGCGCGGTCGTGGGCTCGTCGGCGACGATGAGGCCCGGTTCGAGCACGAGCGCCATCGCGATGACGACGCGCTGCTTCTGGCCGCCCGAGAACTGGTGCGGGTAGTGGTCGATTCGGTGATCGGGGTCGGGGATGCCGACGCGGCGGAGGATGTCGATCGCCTTGGCGCGCGCGTCCTTCTTGGTGATCTCGCCGTGGGCGCGCAGGCCCTCCATGATCTGCCAGCCGACGGTGTAGACGGGGTTCAGCGCCGTCGAGGGCTCCTGGAACACCATCGCGACGTCCTCGCCACGCACCTCGCGGAGCTTCTGCTTCGACAGGCTGATGACGTCCTGCGCCCGGCCGCCGTCGCGGTCGGAGAGCAGCACGGCGCCCCGGGTCGTCGCGGTCTCGGGCAGCAGGCCGAGGATCGTCTTCGCCGTCACGGTCTTGCCGCTGCCGGATTCGCCGACGATGGCGAGCACCTCGCCGCGCTCGACCGACAGCGACACGTCGTCGACTGCCTTCACGGCGCCCGCGTCGGTGGAGAACGAGACGCCGAGGTTCCTGATGTCGACCACCGTGCTCATTGCTTGACCTCGATTCCGTGCTCGTCGAATGTCTCCCCGTCCTCGAGGCCGGTCAGCCCGCCGGGGCCCGCGGTCAGCGCGCCGCCGGGGACCACCGACGTCTCGGCGACCTGTCCGGCCGCCTGCGCCACCCGTCGGCGGCTGCGCAGGCGGGGGTCGGCCAGGTCGTTGAGGCTCTCGCCCACGAGCATGATGCCGAGCACGGCCAGCACGATGGCGAGGCCGGGGAACGTCGCCGTCCACCAGATGCCGCTCGTGACATCCGACTGCGCCTTGTTGAGGTCGTAGCCCCAGTCGGCCGCGGCCGTCGGTTCGATGCCGAACCCGATGAAGCCGAGCGCCGCGAGGGTCAAGATCGCCTCGGCGGAGTTCAGCGTGATGATGAGCGGCAGCGTGCGCGTGGCGTTGCGGAACACGTGCTTGAAGACGATGCGCGAGTTGGATGCCCCGAGCACCTTCGCCGATTCGACGAACGGCTCCGCCTTGATGCGCACCGTCTCGGCGCGGATGACGCGGAAGTACTGCGGGATGAAGACCACGACGATCGAGCCGCCGGCCGCGAGCACGCCGCCCCACAGGCTCGACTGCCCGCCGGAGATCACGATCGACAGCACGATGGCGAGCAGCAGCGACGGGAACGCGTAGATCGCGTCGAAGACCACGACCATCGTCTTGTCGAGCCAGCCACCGAAGTACCCGGCGTAGAGGCCCAGCGCGACGCCGAGGAACAGCGAGAGCACGACCGCGATGACGACCACGAGCAGGGCGGTCTGCGCGCCGAAGATGACGCGCGACAGCACGTCGTAGCCGCCGACGGTGGTGCCGAACCAGTGCTCGGCCGACGGCGGCTGCTGCGTGCCGAACGATCCCTGTGCGTCGGCGCGCTGCGCGAAGCCGTACGGCGCGAGCAGCGGCGCGAAGATCGCGAGGATGATGAAGACTGCCATCATGACGAGGCCGGCGACGAGCATGCCGCGCTGGAGGCCCACGCTCTGGCGCAGCTGATGGACGACCGGGAGCCGGTCTCGAAGCCGCCGCTTCGGCGCGGCCGGCGTGACGGATGCCGCGGTCATCTCAGTACCTCACCCTCGGGTCGATGAACGCCGCGATGATGTCGACGATGAAGTTCGTCAGGGCCACGATGACCGCGAGCATCACGACGATGCCCTGGACGGCGACGTAGTCCCGGTTCTCGATGAACTCGACGAGGATGAAGCCGAGGCCCTTCCACTCGAAGGTCGTCTCGGTGAGCACGGCGCCCGCGAGGAGCAGCGCGATCTGGAGGCCGATCACGGTGATGATCGGGATGAGCGCCGGCCGGTAGGCGTGCTTGCGGAGCAGCCGGAGCTCGCCGACACCACGCGAACGTGCGGCGTCGACGTAGTCGGTCGAGAGGGTGCCGATGACGTTCGTGCGCACGAGGCGCAGGAAGATGCCCGCCGTGTAGAGCCCGAGCGCGATCGACGGGAGCACGGCGTGCGAGAGCACGTCGCCGAGCACCTCGGGGTTGCCGGTCATGAGTGCGTCGATCGTGTAGAACCCGGTCTTGTTCGGCAGGGCCTGCATCTGCAGTTCGGCGCCGACGCTGGCGCGGCCCGCGACGGGGAACCAGTGCAACCAGACCGAGAAGATGAGTTTCAGGATGAGGCCGGCGAAGAAGATCGGCACCGCGTACCAGTAGATCGCGAAGACGCGGAAGACCGCGTCCTGCGGCTTGTCGCGGTAGTACGCCGTGAGGAGGCCGAGCGGGATGCCGACGACGAACGCGACGATGAGCGAGTAGAACGCGAGCTCGAAGGTCGCCGGACCGTAGGTCGCGAGCACCTCGAGGACGGGACGGTTCGTGGTGATCGTCTCGCCGAAGTTGCCCGTGAGGAGCTGGCCGAGGTACTCGAAGTACTGGATGAAGATCGGCCGGTCGTATCCGGCGGCAGCGCGCAGCTCTGCGAGCGCCTCCGGCCCGAGGCGGCCGCCCTGGGATGCGGTGATCGGGTCGCCCGTGGTGCGCATCAGGAAGAAGACCAGGGTGACCAGGATGAAGATGGTCGGGAAGATCAGCAGGAAGCGGACGAGCAGGTATCGCCCGAACCCGCCTCCTTGCGATTTCGGCTTCGGCCGTGCGGCGGCGGGGAGACCCTCCGTCGAGGCCGTGGTGTCAAGAGTGCTCATGGATTCCTCGGGGGTGCAGGGGAACGGGGGCGACCCGCGGTAGCAGGTCGCCCCCGTCGTCGAGCTTCAACGACTCTAGTCCGTCATCAGCCCTTCGAGAGCGCTGCGTAGCGGAACTTGAACGATGCGTCGAGCGTGTCCTCGGCGCCCTCGACGTCGGAGCCGACGACCGCCACCTGCGCACCCTGCATGTACGGGATCGTGGACAGGTCGGCCGCGACCTTGTCCTGGATCTCGCCGATGAGGGCCTCGCGCTCGGCAGGGTCCGTGGTGACGGCCTGCTCGAGGATCAGGTCGTTCACCTCGGGGTTGTCGTAGTGGTTCGCGAGGAAGTTCTCCGTGAGGAAGAACGGGCTGAGGTAGTTGTCGGCGTCCGAGTAGTCGGGGAACCAGCCCAGCTGGTAGGCCGGGTACAGGTCCGCGACGCGGTCCTCGGAGTACTGGACCCACTCGGTCGACTGCAGGTTCACGGTGAACAGGCCGCTCGACTCGAGGTTGTCCTTGATGACGGCGTACTCGTCGCTCGACGACGGTCCGTAGCGCTCGGCCACGTACTGGATCGAGATGTCGAGCGGCGTCTGGATGCCGGCCGCCGAGAGGCGCTCGGCCGCCTTGTCGGCGTCGGGTGCGCCGTTGCCGTCGCCGTAGAGCTCCTTGAGCGCCTCGTTCGCACCGGTGAGGCCCTCGGGCACGTAGGAGTACAGCGGCGTGAAGGTGCCCTTGTAGACGTCCTCCGAGATCTCGTCGCGGTTGATGAGGTCGGCGATCGCCTGGCGGACCGCGAGCGCCTTGGCCGGGTCGGCCTCGGGCGTGGTGGCGCCGAACGGCATCGTGTTGAAGTTGAAGACGAGGTACCGGATCTCACCGCCGGGGCCGTCGACGACCTTGACGTTGTCGTTGCCGCGGAGGTCCTCGATGTCCGTCGCGCTGAGCGTGCGGTGGGCCACGTCGATGTTGCCCTCCTGCACGTCGAGCTTCAGGTTCGAGGCATCCGTGTAGTACTTCACGTTGACCGTGTCGGTCTTCGCGGCGCCGAGGAGGCCCTGGTAGTCGGGGTTCGCCTTGTAGGACACGAGGTTGTTGAAGTCGTAGCTCGTGATGACGTACTGCCCGGCGAACGCGTTGCCCGCGACGATGTCGTCGTCGGAGGTGAGCGAGTCGGCCGAGAAGACGTCCTCGTCGACGATCGGGCCGGCGGGGCTCGACAGGATCTGCGGGAAGATCTGGTCGTTCTCCGACTTCAGGTTGAAGACCACCGTCGTGTCGTCGGGCGTGTCGACCGAGTCGAGGTTGTAGAGCAGCGCCGACGGGCCGTTCTCGTCGGCGATCGCGAGCTGGCGATCGAACGTGAACTTGACGTCGGACGAGGTGAGGTCGTTGCCGTTCGCGAACTTCAGGTCGGGCTTGAGCATCACCGTGTACTGGTTGGGTGCGGTGAACTCGGCCGACTCCGCGATGTCGGGCTCGGGGTCGGGGCTGCCGTACGGGGTGTTCATGAGGAACGGGTACACCTGGTTCATGACGGCGAACGAGCCGTTGTCGTACGAGCCGGCGGGGTCGATCGACGTGATCTGCTCGGTCGTGCCGATCGTCAGGGTGCCGCCGGCCGCCTCGGTGCTTCCGCCGCCGCCTGCCGTGCAACCGGCGAGGGCGAGGGCTGCCACCGAGACACCGGCTGCCGCGACGAGCACGCGCCGGTTCGTGGATGCGGATGTCATATCCGTCTACCTCTTCCTGTCAGGACTGAAACGCACAGCGAAGCCTCGCGGCGCGTTGTCGTATCCCCCACAGGTAGCACACGAGCCCGGGGATGTTGCAGGGTGGCCGGGGCGGACGGCGGAATGTTTATGGAAGTGCAACCTTGGACGCAACCGATGCGCGTCGACGCGGGGTTCCGGCGCCGGAAGTCCCGCACAGGCGCTTCAGGACGGGACGCTCGGCTCAGTCCCCCCTGAGTGCTCGCCGCTCGGCCTCGAGCTCGACAAGGGCCCGCTGCAGGCTCGCGTACGTCGCCGTGTCGTTCCGGTCGGTGCGCTGGAGCCGGCCCAGCAGCTCGGACTTCTGGCGGAGGAGCTCGCGGTCGACGAGCGCGCTCACGACGCCGCTGACGTAGGCGGCGAGCTCGGCCTCGCTGCGCTGCGGCACGGGTGCGACGGCGAGCTGGCGCACGATGCCGGCGAACGGGGCCGGCACCTCGGCCACGACCCGGTCGACCCGCACGGCGGCGTCGGGTGAGGCCAGCACCGAGGCGATGCCGTCGCGGACGACGGCGAGGTTGGCGTTGCCGAACCGGCTGTCGACGGCGTGCCGGAGCAGGTCGTCGCCGACCGCGTCGGGGTACTGGAGCATCGCCTGCAGCGCGTCGCGCTCGAGGCGGGTCGAAGGGTCGTTCGGCAGGTCGGCGATCGAGAAGGGGCGCGTCGCGGCATCCGCCTCGCTGCCATCGCCGGCGCCCGGGAAGCCCGGCGCGCCGGATGCGCTCGAGACGCCGGGCTCACCGCGCTGGCTGCCGGGCCCGCCCGGCCGGCCGGAGGCACCCTCGTTCGAGCGCTCGCCGCCGTTGCCGCCGGGCGCTCCCCTGCCCCGGTCGCCACCGCCCGCCCGGCCGCCGCCGGGCGCCGCGCGGACCGCCCGCGTGACCTCGGCGAGCTCCATGCCGAGCATGCGCGCGAGCTCGCGCGTGTACCCCGGACGGAGCGCCGGGTCGCGGATCTCCGCGACGACCGGCGCTGCCGCTCGCAGCGCCGACACGCGGCCCTCGACGGTCTCGAGGTCGTAGCGCGAGAGCGTATGCCGGAGCACGAACTCGAACATGGGCGTCTTCGTCTCGACGAGCGCGCGGACCGCCGCGTCGCCGCGCGCGAGCCGCAGGTCGCACGGGTCGAGCCCGTCGGGCGCGACGGCCACATAGGTCTGCGCGGCGAACCGCTGCTCCTCGGCGAAGGCCCGCATGGCGGCCTGCTGACCTGCCGCGTCGCCGTCGAACGTGAACACGACCTCGCCGACGCCCGAGTCGTCGCCGAGCACGCGGCGCAGCACCTTGATGTGGTCGACGCCGAACGACGTGCCCGACGTGGCGATGGCCGTGGTGACGCCCGCGAGGTGGCAGGCCATGACATCGGTGTAGCCCTCGACGAGCACCACGCGGCGGGTCTTCGCGATGTCGCGCTTCGCGAGGTCGAGCCCGTAGAGCACCTGCGCCTTGTGGTAGATCGCGGTCTCGGGGGTGTTCAGGTACTTCGGCCCCTGGTCGTCGTCGAGCAGGCGCCGGGCGCCGAAGCCGACCGTCTGGCCCGTCACGTCTCGGATCGGCCAGATCAGGCGTCCGCGGAACCGGTCGTACACGCCCCGGTCGCCCTGGGAGACGAGTCCGGCGGCGGCGAGCTCCTCGGTGCTGAAGCCGCGGCCCTTCAGGTGGTTCGTGAGCGCGTCCCAGCTCTTCGGCGCGAAGCCGACCCCGAAGTGGCGGGCCGCCTCGGCGTCGAAGCCGCGCTCGCCGAGGAAGCGGCGTCCGGGCTCGGCCTCGGGCGACGAGAGACGCTCGACGAAGAACTCCCACGCCGCCTGGTTCGCGGCGAGCAGCCGGGCCCGATTGCCGTGGTCGGTCGCGGGTCCGCCGTCTTCGTAGTGGAGCTCGTAGCCGATCCGTCCGGCGAGCCGTTCGACGGCCTCGGCGAACGTGACGTGGTCCATGCGCTGCAGGAACGTGTAGACGTCGCCCGACTCGCCGCATCCGAAGCAGTGGTAGTACCCGAGCTGCGGTCGCACGTGGAAGCTCGGGCTGCGTTCGTCGTGGAACGGGCAGAGGCCCTTCAGCGAGCCGACGCCCGCCGACTTGAGGCTCACGTGCTCGCCGACGATGTCGGCGATGTTCGTGCGGGCCTTCACCTCATCGACATCGCTCTGTCGAATGCGGCCCGCCATGGCTCTCATCCTATTCCGCGCGACGGATGCCGCGGCTGGTCGCCGATGGCTACTGGCACAGCCGCTCGTACCAGGCGAGTGCGGACTGGTCGGTGAGGCTCGCGACCTGGTCGACGACGGCCCGCTTGCGGGCCGCGTCGTCGGATGCGGCGTTCCAGTCGGCGGCGAAACCCGGGTCGAGGTGCTCGTCGCCCGAGGCGAAGAGCACGTCGGCGAGCGACGTGAGCACCTGTCGCTGCTGCGCGTAGATGGGCTGCCGCGTGTTCTTCGACATCACGAACGCTGCGACGATGCCCTTCAGCACCGCGATCTCAGCCTGGATCTCGCGCGGCACGACCACGTCGGCGTCGAACCGGATCAGGCTCGCGAGCGGGAACGCCGACCGCGTCGCGTCGGTGGCGGCGTGCGCGAACCGCCCGATGAGCTGGCTCGTGAGGTTCTTCAGCCGGCCCTGCTCGCGCCGGCTGCCGCTCCACGACTCGAGCCATCCGTCGAGCGAGTCGAGCCGGTCGAAGGCGGCGATCAGCTCGTCGTGCGGGATGGCACCGCCGATCCAGTCGTGCATCGAGGACACGAGTGCGTCGTGGTCGACGCGGGCGCCGAGCGCTTCGACGTCGACGTAGCCGTTCACGATCGCGTCCTCGAAGTCGTGCACCGAGTACGCGATGTCGTCGGACAGGTCCATGACCTGCGCCTCGATGCAGAGCCGGCGCTCGGGCGCACCGGCGCGCATCCACTGGAACACCTCGAGGTCGTCGCGGTAGAACCCGAACTTCGCGCGCCCGCTCGGGTCGGCGACCGACGTCGCCTCGGGCCACGGGTACTTGCAGCTCGCGTCGAGGCTCGCGCGGGTGAGGTTGAGTCCGTAGCTGCGACCGTCGTCGCCGAAGACCTTGGGCTCGAGGCGGGTCAGGATGCGCAGGGTCTGCGCGTTGCCCTCGAACCCGCCGATCTCGGCCGCCCACGTGTTGAGGGCCTTCTCGCCGTTGTGCCCGAACGGCGGGTGGCCGAGGTCGTGCGCGAGGCACGCGGTGTCGACGACGTCGGGATCGAGCCCGAGGCTGGCCGCGAGCTCGCGCCCGACCTGGGCGACCTCGAGCGAGTGCGTGAGCCGGTTGCGCGCGAAGTCGAGGCCGGCGGTGGGGCTCAGCACCTGCGTCTTCGCGGCGAGGCGGCGCAGCGAGCTCGAGTGGAGCAGGCGGGCGCGGTCGCGCGCGAAGTCGCTGCGCCGGCTCGTGTGCTCCTCGGGCAGCCAGCGCTCGGTGTCGGCGTCGTCGTAGCCGCCGAAGAGTCGCTCGCGCACGTCAGCCGCCGCTCGTGTCGAGCTCGGCGTCGACCAGCGTGACGCGGTCATGCCCGGCGAGCTCCTGCGACGTGAGCCAGCCGTCGGGCAGCGACGGGTTCTTCGGCGTGCCGGCGCGCCCGCGCGGGCCCTCGGCGCCCTCGCCCGGGTACGGCATCGACCAGTCGAGGGTGCCGAGCAGGTCGTCGAGCTGGGCGAGCGACTCGACCGTGGCGAGCTTCGCGCGCAGCTCACCGCCGACCGGGTAGCCCTTGAAGTACCAGGCGACGTGCTTGCGGATGTCGCGGCAGCCGCGCTCCTCGCTGTCGAAGAACTCGGTCAGCAGCTCGGCGTGGCGACGGAACGTGCGCGCGACATCGCCCAGGCTCGGCTCCGCCTTGCGATCCTCGCCGCGGAACGCCGCCGCGAGGTCGCCGAACAGCCACGGACGCCCGAGGCAGCCGCGCCCGACGACGACGCCGTCGCATCCGGTCTCGGCGACCATGCGCAGGGCGTCTTGGGCCGACCAGATGTCGCCGTTGCCGAGCACCGGCACGCTCGTGACGGTCTGCTTGAGCTTCGCGATGGCCGACCAGTCGGCCTCGCCCGAGTAGAACTCGGCCGCGGTGCGCGCGTGCAGGGCGATGGATGCCACGCCGGCGCCCTCGGCGATGCGCCCGGCCTCGAGGTAGGTGAGGTGCTCGGCGTCGATGCCCTTCCGCATCTTGACCGTGAGCGGGACCTCGCCGGCCGCCTTCACTGCGCCCTCGACGATGTCGCGGAAGAGCCCGCTCTTCCAGGGCAGCGCCGCTCCCCCGCCCTTGCGGGTGACCTTCGGCACGGGGCATCCGAAGTTCAGGTCGATGTGGTCGGCCCGATCTTCGGCGACGAGCATGGTGACCGCCTCGGACACGGTCTTCGGGTCGACGCCGTAGAGCTGGATGGATCGCGGCGTCTCGGACTCGTGATGCGTGATCAGCCGCATCGACTCGGGCGTGCGCTCGACGAGCGCGCGCGACGTGATCATCTCGCTGACGTAGAGCCCCGCGCCGAACTCGCGGCAGAGCCGCCGGAACGCGGTGTTCGTGATGCCGGCCATGGGGGCGAGCACGACGGGCACGTCGAGGGCGAGGTCGCCGATCGCGAGCGGACCGGCCGGGAGCGTGGTGGAAGCGGACATCACCCTCGATTCTCCCAGAGAACAGGGGCCCGTCGCCCGGTGCCCCGGCCGCGCGCCTAGGATGCACCTGCAGGACGACGTGTGGAGGACGAGATGGGCGACGGCGGACAGGCGACAGGCGATGGGCTGACCGGTTCCGACCGGGTGCGGGCGGATGCCGCGGCGCGCGGCCTCGACGTCGAGATCATCGAGCGCCCGGCAGCACGCAGCCTCGAGGAGGCCGCGGAGCTCATGGGCATCACGCCCGCCGACATCGTGAAGTCGCTCGTCGTGAAGCGCAGCGACGATACGTACGTGTTCGCACTCGTGCCGGGCGGTCGCAAGATCTCGTGGCCGAAGCTGCGGGCGCTCCTCGGCGTGAACAAGCTCCAGCTGCCGGATGCCTCGCTTGCACTCGCGGCGACCGGCTACGAGCGCGGCACCATCACGCCGCTGGGCTCGACCATCGCGTGGCCCGTCGTCATCGACGAGACGATCCCCGGACGACGCGTGTCGATGGGCGCCGGCGAGCACGGCCGCAGCCTGTTCGTCGACGCCGACCGGCTCGTCGAGGCCCTCGACGCGACCGTCGCCGACATCAGCGAACCCGAGTAGCCTCCCGGTGGTCGAGGAGCGCCGGCCGCAGGCCGACGCGTATCGAGACCCTACTCCGCGATCGCCGAGGCGGACTCAGCGCCCGCCTCGCCGAACCCCGGCACGTAGCAGACGTCGCCCTCGCAGACGACGCCCTCGCCACCGAGCATGGCGAACGGCGTCGGCTCCGCGGTCACGCCGCGGCTCCGTCTCGCTCGCCGGCGACCTGCGTGAGCACCTGGGAGAACACCTCGGCGGGCTGAGCGCCCGATACGCCGTACTTGCCCTCGAACACGAAGAACGGCACGCCGCGGATCCCGTAGGCGCCCGCCTGTGCGATGTCGGCCTGCACCGCGGCACCGTAGCGGCCCGACTCGAGCGCCTCGCGCGCGGCATCCGCGTCGAGCCCGACCTCGGCGGCCAGCTCGACGAGCTCGTCCGTGCGGCCGACGTGTCGTCCCTCGGTGAAGTAGGCGCGGAACAGTCGCTCCGACAGCTCGAGCTGCCTGCCCTGCTCCTTCGCGAAGTGCAGCAGCTCGTGCGCCTTCAGCGTCTTGGTGTGCTGCAGCGCGTCGTAGTCGTAGTCGAGGCCGGCCTGGGCGGCGACGCCGGTGACGCGGTCGATCATCATGCGGGCCTGCTCCATCGGGATGCCCTTGTGCCCGGCGAGGAAGTCGACCTCCGACCCCTCGAAGTCGACGGGCGTGTCGGGGGCGAGCTCGAACGAGTGGTACTCGATCTCGACCTCCGGCGCGTCGTCGCCGAGCGCGGCCAGGCCGCCCTCGAGGTGGCGCTTGCCGATGTAGCACCACGGGCAGGCGATGTCGGACCAGATGTCGATCTTGATGGGGGACGTCACGATGAGGCCCAACGGATGCCCCGGCATCCGTATTCCCGTGCATGCAACTCCTGAACTCCACCCTCGATTCGCGAGTCGAAGGACGGATTCGTCGACACGCCGAGCCGGCTCGGCGTGTCGCTGCAGAACGTCCGTCGACTCACGGGCCCGCCAGGCGGCCGCGCATGGGTCGCGGCATCCGCTCGCTCGCCCTCACGCCGTCGGCGCGTCGATCGCACCGCCGAAGCGGCGATTACGACCCGCGTAGAGTTCGATCGCCTGCCAGAGGTCGACGCGCGAGAAGTCGGGCCAGAGCGTGTCGAGGAACACCATCTCGGCGTACGCGGACTGCCAGAGGAGGAAGTTCGAGGTGCGCTGCTCCCCCGAGCTGCGCACGAACAGGTCGACGTCGGGCATGCCGGGCACGTAGAGGCGCTTGGCGATGAGCTTCTCCGAGACGGCCGACGCGCGGAGGCGTCCAGCCGCGACGTCGTCGGCGATCGACTGCACCGCATCGACGAGCTCGTTGCGCCCGCCGTAGTTCACGCACATCGTGAACTGCAGTCCCGTGTTGCCGGCGGTGAGCCGCTCGGCGTACTGCAGCTCGTCGATCACCGACTTCCAGAGCCGCGGCTTGCGCCCCGCCCAGCGGATCCGCACGTTCCACTCGTTGAGCTGGTCGCGGCGCCGGTGCAGCACGTCGCGGTTGTAGCCCATGAGGAAGCGCACCTCGTCGGGCGAGCGCTTCCAGTTCTCGGTCGAGAACGCGTACACCGAGAGGTGCTTCACCCCGATCTGGACGGCGCCGGCGACGACGTCGAGCAGCACCTCCTCGCCGGCCTTGTGCCCCTCGATTCGAGTGAGGCCCTGCTTGTTCGCCCAGCGGCCGTTGCCGTCCATCACGATCGCGACGTGGTTCGGCACGGCGCCCTTCGGCAGGTTCGGCGGATACAGGCCCGTCCAGTCGAGCGGCCGATAGGGCACGGCGTCCTTGTGGGTGTAGGGCTTGGGCGTCACGTGGGGGTCGCTTCCCTGGGGGTCGGTGCGGTGGGGGTCGTCTCCCGGGAGACGTGCGGCAGCGAACGCAGCCCGCGCTCGAGGTGCCACTGGGTGTAGGCGGCGACGATGCCGCTCGCCTGGTTGCGATCGGATGCCGCGGCCGACTCGGCGTGCTCCCAGTCGCCCGCGAGCAACGAGCCGAGGAGCGCGACCGTCGACCGCGCGATGCGCGGCGTGCCGGGGGGCGCGCAGTCGTCGCACACCACGCCGCCGAGCTGCACGACGACAGCGGTGTGCTCGCCGGTGCGGCCGCAGCGCGCGCAGTCCTGGAAGCTCGGCGCCCAGCCTGCGAGGGCGAGCGCCCGCAGCAGGTAGGAGTCGAGCGTGAGGCTCGGACCGTGCTCGGCGCGTGCGAGCGATCGCAGCGCGCCGACGAGCAGCAGGTACTGCTGCAGCGAGCCCTCGGCCTCGGTGAGCTTGTCTGCGGCCTCGACCATGGCGTTCGCGGCCGTGTACGACGCGTAGTCCTGCGTGATCTCGGCGCCGTAGGAGCCGAGGGACTCCGCCTGTGTCACGACGTCGAGCGTGCGGCCCTCGTAGAGCTGCAGGTCGGCGACCATGAACGGCTCGAGCCGCGCGCCGAACTTCGAGCCCGTGCGCCGGACGCCCTTGGCGACCGCGCGCACCTTGCCGTGGCGCCTCGTCAGCAGCGTGAGGATGCGGTCGGCCTCGCCCAGCTTGTGGGTGCGCAGCACGACGGCTTCATCTCGGTAGACGGGCACCCTTCATCATCCCACGGCCTGCAGACCCGACGGCCGAGCCCCGCGGATGCCGCGACCTCGCGCTCGGGCGTCACGGACGCGCAGCAGGTGGTTCACTGGTGCCGTGTCCTCCGCGCTCTTCACCATCCCCCTGTGGCTCGACCTCACCGCCGTCGCGATCGGCGCCATCCAGGGCGCCATGTTCTCGGCCCGGCTCACCGAACGCCGCATCGACCTGCTCGGCATCGCGCTCATCGGCGTGATCGTGGGCCTCGGCGGCGGCCTCATGCGCGACATCCTGCTGAACCAGCTGCCGGCCGCGATCTCCGACAACTGGTACCTGCCGGTCGCAACCGCCGCCGCCCTGCTCGGGATGCTGCTGCTGCGCCTCTTCACGCGGCTGAACGGGCTCATCATCGCGCTCGACGCCGTGACGATCGGCCTGTTCGGCGCGATCGGCACCTCGAAGGCGCTCGCCTACGGCGTCCCCGTGGTGCCCGCCGTGTTCGTCGGCGTGCTCTCGGCGGTCGGCGGCTCGATCCTGCGCGACGTGACGCTGAACCTCCCCATCGCGCTCATGCACGTGGGCTCGCTCTACGCGATCGCGGCGACGGCCGGCACGGTCCTGCTCGTCGTGCTCGTCGCGTTCGGCGTGAACATCGTGATCGCCGGCACGGCGTGCGTGATCGTCACGACGCTCATCCGGCTCGGCTCGGTGCGGTTCGGGTGGAGCCTCCCCGAGCAGCGGGCGCTCGGCAGCTGGCGGGTGTGGCGCCGGGCGTGAGCGTGCCCGCCTCGGTGGTCGAGTAGCGCCCATCGGAGGCGGACGCGTATCGAGACCGGGCATGGGTCTCGATACGCGTCGCGCTGCGCGCGGCGCTACTCGACCACCGGGGCCCGTTGAATCAGACCCCGACGACCTCGCGCTCGGCCTCGGCGTGCGCGGTGACGCGCAGCGCGCGGTTCACCGCGGACACGACGGCCTTCAGCGACGCGGTCGAGATGTCGGCGTCGATGCCCACGCCCCAGAGCACGCGGCCCTCGACCTCGAGCTCGACGTAGGCGGCCGCCAGCGAGTCGCCGCTCGCCGCGAGCGTGTGCTCGACGTAGTCGCGGAGCTTCACCTCGACGCCCTCGGCGCCGAGCACCGCGAGGAACGCGGAGATCGGGCCGTTGCCGCTCGCGTCGGCCTCGACGCGCTCGTCGCCGTCGCGCAGGCCGACCCGCACGTTGACGACGCCGTCGAGGTCGCTCTCGGTGCGCAGCGACAGCAGCTCGAACCGGCCCCACTTCTCTTCGGGCCGGTCGGCCGGGGCGGGCAGGTACTCGTCGTTGAAGACGCGCCAGATCTCCTCGCTGGTGACCTCGCCGCCCTCGGCGTCGGTCTTCGCCTGCACGACCCCCGAGAACTCGATCTGCAGCCGGCGCGGCAGGTCGAGCGCGTGGTCGGTCTTCAGCAGGTAGGCCACGCCGCCCTTGCCCGACTGCGAGTTGACGCGGATGACCGCCTCGTAGCTGCGGCCCAGGTCCTTCGGGTCGACCGGCAGGTACGGCACCGCCCAGTGCATCTGGTCGACCGGGATGCCGCGGCGCTCCGCCTCGGCGTCCATGGCCTCGAACCCCTTCTTGATAGCGTCCTGGTGCGAGCCGCTGAACGCGGTGTAGACGAGGTCGCCCGCCCACGGGCTGCGCTCGTGCACCGCCAGCTGGTTGCAGTACTCGGCGGTGCGCTTGACGTCGTCGACGTCGGAGAAGTCGATCTGCGGGTCGATGCCCTGCGTGAACAGGTTGATGCCGAGCGCCACCAGGTCGACGTTGCCGGTGCGCTCGCCGTTGCCGAAGAGGCATCCCTCGATGCGGTCGGCGCCCGCCATGTACCCGAGCTCGGCGGCCGCGATCGCGGTGCCCCGGTCGTTGTGCGGGTGCAGCGACAGGATGACGTTCTCGCGGTACGCGAGGTGCCGGCTCATCCACTCGATCGAGTCGGCGTAGACGTTGGGCGTGGCCATCTCGACCGTCGCGGGCAGGTTGATGATCACCTTGCGCTCGGGCGTCGGCTCGAAGATCTCCAGCACCTGGTTGCAGACGTCGACGGCGAACTCGAGCTCGGTGCCCGTGTAGCTCTCGGGCGAGTACTCGTAGTACACCGTGGTGCCCGGCACGGTCGACTCCATCTCGCGGCACTTGCGGGCGCCGTGCAGGGCGATGTCGATGATGCCCTGCTTGTCGGTGCGGAAGACGACCTCGCGCTGCAGCACGCTCGTCGAGTTGTAGAGGTGCACGATCGCCTGCTTGGCGCCGCGGATCGACTCGTAGGTGCGCTCGATGAGGTGGTCGCGGGCCTGCGTGAGGACCTGGATCGTGACGTCCTCGGGGATCGCGCCCTCCTCGATGAGGCTGCGCACGAAGTCGAAGTCGGTCTGGCTCGCACTCGGGAACCCGACCTCGATCTCCTTGTAGCCCATGCGCACGAGCAGGTCGAACATGATGCGCTTGCGCTCGGGGCTCATCGGGTCGATGAGGGCCTGGTTGCCGTCGCGCAGGTCGACGGCGCACCAGCGCGGCGCCTTCTCGATGCGCGTTGACGGCCACGTGCGGTCGGGCAGGTCGACGCGGATCTGCTCGTGGAACGGGCGATACCGGTGCACGGGCATCGGCGACGGCTTCTGGTGGTTCTGCATGGGGTGCTCTTCTCGCTACTCGGGGGTTTCAGCCGACGACGAACTCCGCAGCGAGGGAGGCCTGTGAACTAGGACTCGCTGCGGCAGCTAAGGAGGAGCAGGCCGCGAAGCACGACCTCAGGCTAACACCTGCCTCGTGCAGGTGCGCAACCATGACGACACGGGCGGATGCCGCGTGGCTGCGGCATCCGCCCGTTCACGTGGTCGGCTCTGGCTCTACTCGACCGCGAGCGCGACGACGGGCGCGACCAGCATCGCGCGGCGTGCGGGCGCGATCGAGGCGGCCAGCGTGAGGAGTCCCGCGGCCACGAGGAGCACGCCGAACATCGCCCACGGGATGCCGGGGAGCACGATGGTGCCCTCGCCCTGCGCGCCGCCGAGCAGCGACTGGGCCCCCGCCCAGCCGTAGGCGAACCCGAGCACGATGCCGGTGACCGTGGCCGCGAGCGTGAGCGCGGCGCTCTCGGCGACGATCATCCAGCGCAGCTGGCGTCGCTCGAAGCCGAGCGCCCGCAGCAGCCCGAGCTCGCGCGTGCGCTGCATGACGCTCAGCGACAGCGTGTTCACCATGCCGATCGCGGCGATGAGCGCACTGAAGCCGATGAGCACCGTGAACACCGCCACGGTCACGTCGAGCATCTGGTCGACGCCCTGGTACACCTCGGGCTGGGCGCGCTGCGCGGCGCGGATGAGCTCGCGGTACGACTCCATGGTCACGGCGAACGTCGTGACGAGGGTCACGCCGATGACGAGGCCGATCGTCATGCGCGAGCTGCGCTCGGGGTGGCGCACGGCATTCTCGGCCGCGAGTCGGGCCGCGGGCGACGTGCCGAGCGCGCGGCCGACGAGCCGCAGCACGGGCGGCATGACCACGTGCGCGCCGAGCACGATGCCGGTGAACGAGAGGATGCCGCCGGCCATCGCCACGAGCACGCCGTAGGGCTCGGTGAGCCCCCACAGGATGCCCGCCACGAGGAGCCCGAGGCCGAGCACGACGAGCACGATCGCGGCGATGTTGCGGACCCGATGGCGGGCGAGCTCCTCGCGGTCCTGCTCGTGGGAGTCCCCGATCGCCTGGATCGGGCGCACGCGCAGCACGCGTCGCGAACCCACCCAGGCCGAGAGCCACGTCGTGATCACCACCGCGACGGCGGGCAGCACGACGGCCGGATTGAGGTAGTCGTAGTCGGTCGCGGGCATGAGGTCGGTCGCCACCGCGACCTCCTCGAGCAGCATCGCGGCGCCCGTGCCCGCGCCGACGCCGATGACGGCGCCGACGAGCCCGACGAGCAGGCCCTCCTTCGCGATCTGCCCGCGCTGGGCGCGGGCGCTCGACCCGATGAGCCGGAGCAGCGCGATGAGCCGCGTGCGCCCGGCCACGACCGTGGCGACCGTGTTCGCCGTCACGATCGCGCTCACGTAGACCGCGATGACGATGAACACGGTCGCGACGATCCCCAGGATGATCCGGACCGTGCCGCTCTCGCCGGTCACGTCGTCGGCCGCGATCGCCGCGCCGAGCAGTCCCGTCACGTGCAGGAGCATCACGCCGAAGGTGCCCGCGAGCGCCGCCACGAGCAGCGTCGGCCATTGGTCCCTGATCCGGGTGCGCATCAGGCCGCGACCTCCATCGACAGCATGAACGCCGAGATCTCCTCGGCCGACGAGCGCGTGGCATCGCGCACGATGCGACCGTCGGCGAGGAACAGGATGCGATCGGCGTGGCTGGCCGCCACCGGGTCGTGCGTGACCATGGCGATCGACTGCCCATACCTCGCGCTCGCCGTCGCGAGCAGGCCGAGCACCTCGCGCCCCGTGCGCGAGTCGAGGTTGCCCGTCGGCTCGTCGGCGAAGACGAGGTCGGGACGCGTCGCGAGGGCGCGCGCGATGGCGACGCGCTGCTGCTGTCCGCCCGAGAGCTCGTGCGGACGGTGGCGCAGGCGGGCGCCGAGCCCGAGGGTGTCGATGAGCTCGTCGATCCACGCCTGCTCGTCGCGGCTCGGGCGGCGACCGTCGAGCTCGAACGGAAGCAGCACGTTGCCGCGCACGTCGAGGGTCGGCACGAGGTTGAACGACTGGAACACGAAGCCGATACGGCGCCGGCGCAGCACCGTGAGCGCCGAGTCGGAGAGCTCGGTGATGTCGGTGTCGCCGAGCCAGACGCGGCCGGCCGTCGGCGAGTCGAGCCCCGCCATGATGTGCATGAGCGTCGACTTTCCCGAGCCCGACGGGCCCATGATGGCGGTGAACTCGCCGCGGCGGAGTCCGAGCGAGACGTCGTCGAGGGCGGTGACGGTTCCGGCGCCGTGTCCGTAGCGCTTGCCGAGGCCCGTCACGCGGGCGATGAGACCGAGGTCGGAGGGTTGGATCTGCATGCCTCCGACGCTACGGACCGAGGTGCCAGCGGGTCATCGGGCGGTCGGATGGTCGTGGGTCATCCTCTGGGATGACTCCCCACCCGGTCGTCGAGTAGCGCCGCGCGCAGCGCGACGCGTATCGAGACGCAGCGTGTTCGGTCTCGATACGCGTCGGCCTCCGGCCGGCGCTACTCGACCACCGAGGCGGCTGTCGTTACTCGACCATCGGGAGGTCGTGCTCGTAGGCGAACACCACGAGCTGCACGCGGTCGCGCAGGCCGAGCTTCGCGAGGACACGGCTCACGTGCGTCTTGACCGTCGCCTCCGAGAGGTACTCGGATGCCGCGATCTCGGCGTTCGAGAGGCCCCGGGCCGCGAGCGCGAAGATCTCCCGCTCGCGCGGCGTGAGCTCCGACCATGCGGCCGGCGCCGGGCGTCGTCCGCTCCCCCGGCCGACGTGCGCGAACAGCTCGCGCGTTGCACTCGCCGCGATCACCTGGTTGCCCCGGTGCACCGTGCGGATCGCGGCGAGCAGGAACTCGGGATCGGCGTCCTTCAGCACGAATCCGCTCGCGCCGGCGCGGATGGCCCGGGCGGCGTTCTCGTCGAGGTCGAACGTCGTGAGCACGAGGATGCGCGGCGGCGTGCGCCCGTCGCGGTCGGCATCGGCGAGGATCCGCTCGGTGGCCGCGATGCCGTCGAGCAGCGGCATCCGCACGTCCATGAGCATGACGTCGGGCTGTGCTCGCGCGGCGAGCTCGATCGCGGCGACCCCGTCGCCGGCCTCCCCCGCGACCGCGAGGTCGGGCTGCGACTCGACGAGCATGCGGACGCCGGCGCGGAACAGCGCCTGGTCGTCGACGAGGGCCACGCGGACGCCGCTCATGCCGCCCTCCCCGTCACGGCAGGGATGCGCGCGCGCACGCGGAACATCCCGTCCGCACCGGCATCGGCGGTGAGGGAGCCGCCGGCGAGCTGTGCGCGCTCGCGCATGCCCGGGATGCCGTGGCGGATGCCGTGCGACTCGACGGCGGTCGCGGCATCCGCTCGCATCGCGTTGACCACTTCGAGGTCGACGCCGCCCTCGTCCCAGCGCAGGCCGAGGTCGACCGGAGCCGTGACGTCCCCGTGCCGGAGGGCGTTCGTGAGCCCCTCCTGGGCGATGCGGTAGACGGCGATCTGGTGTCCGGTGCCGAGCGGGAGGCGGTCGCCCGTCTCGGTGAAGCGCACGTCGAGCCCGGCGTCGCGGACGCGTTCGAGCAGGCCGTCCAGGTCGTCGAGCACGGGCTGCGGGGTGTCCGCCTCGTCGTGGCGGAGCTCGGCGAGCAGCACGCGCACGTCGCCGAGGGCGCCGCGCGCGACCCCCGCGATGGTGTCGAGCGCCCCGACGGCCGCCTCGGGCCGGGTGCGCGCCGCGAAGCGCGCCCCGTCGGCCTGGGCGATGACGACGGCGAGCGAGTGGGCGACGACGTCGTGCATGTCGCGCGCGATGCGATTCCGCTCCTGCTCGACCGCGTAGCGGTACTCGACGAGGACGCGCTCGCGGTTCGCGAGGTCCTCGCGGCGTCGCACCTCGCGGGAGTCGCGCACCGACCGCGCGAGGAGGCCGGCCGTCCAGGCGAGCACGAGCACGGCGATCGAGGCGACGAAGAGGAAGCCGAGCATGAAGGTCGCACCGAATGCGTCGCCCGGCGTGCCGAGGACCGCGGCGCCGCCGAACAGCGGCTTCAGGACACCGAGGTAGACCGTCGCGATGATCGCGCCGGCGCCGGCGCTCGCGAGGCCCGCCCACTTCACGACGCTGCCGCCGTGCGCAGCCGTCGAGTAGAGCACGCCGAGCACGGCCGCGTCGTAGAGCTGCAGGTCGCGCAACGCGAGCATCTGCATGATCGCCGCCGCCCAGGCGATGCCGAGCGACCAGGCCGGCGAGAGTCGGCGCACCGCGAGCGCGCCGACGAACCCGATGAGGACGATGACGTCGACGGCGTTGCCGAGCAGCGCGAACGGAAGGCAGAGCAGTCCGAACACGACGGCGAGGACGATGTCGGTCGTCAGCCTGCCGCGGCTCAGGGAGGTGTGCACCGAACCACCGTACGCGCTCCCTCGGAGGCCCTCCGGCGCCCCGGCGCGGAATCATCCTCGAGTCGTACGCGCCGCCGTGGTGCGCGACGGGTCAGAACCCGAGCCGCCCCAACTGCTTGGGGTCGCGCTGCCAGTCCTTGGCGACCTTCACGTGCAGCGCGAGGAACACCCTGCGCCCGAGCAGCCGCTCGATCTGCGTGCGTGCGGTCGCGCCGACCTCCTTGAGCCGGGCGCCGCCCTTGCCGATGATGATGCCCTTCTGGCTGTCGCGCTCGACGTAGAGGTTCGCGTACACCTCGACGAGGTCCTTGTCCTCGCGCTCGATGAGGTCGTCGACCGTCACCGCGATCGAGTGCGGCAGCTCGTCGGAAACGCCCTCGAGCGCGGCCTCGCGCACGTACTCCGCGATGCGTTCGGTGACGTCCTCGTCGGTGAGGGTCTCGGCCGGGTAGAGCGGATGCTCCGCCTCGGGCATGAGCGCGAGCAGCTCGTCGACGAGCACCTCGAGCTGCTCGCCCTTGGGCGCGGAGACCGGCACGATGGCCGCCCACTCGCGCAGCTCGGACACGGCGAGCAGCTGCTCGGCCACCTTGGCCTTCGACGTGGCATCCGTCTTGGTGACGATCGCCACCTTCTTCGCGTTCGGGTACTGGTCGAGCTGCTCGTTGATGAAGCGGTCGCCGGGGCCGATCGGCTCGTTCGCGGGCACGCAGAACGCGATGACGTCGACGTCGCCGAGCGTCGACTGCACGAGCGAGTTGAGGCGCTCGCCGAGGAGCGTGCGCGGCCGATGCAGGCCCGGGGTGTCGACGAGGATGAGCTGGCCGTGCGGACGGTGCACGATGCCGCGGATGGCCCGCCGGGTGGTCTGCGGCTTCGAGCTCGTGATCGCCACCTTCTCGCCGACGAGCGCGTTGGTGAGCGTCGACTTGCCCACGTTGGGGCGCCCGACGATCGAGACGAATCCGGCCCGGTACTCAGCCACGGTGGTTCCTTCCTTCGAACTCCCCGGTCTCGAACGCGGCCTGCGCGTCGATGAGCGCCTGGTCGCGCTCGACGAGGATCGTCGCGATGCGCTTGCGTCGGCCCTCGGTGCGCTCGGCCTCGAGGACGAGCCCCGAGACGGTCACGCGCTCGCCGGTCTGCGGGAGCCGGCCGAGCTCCTTCGCGAGCAGGCCGCCCGCGCTGTCGACGTCCTCGTCCTCGAGGTCGAGGCCGAAGAGCTCGCCGAGCTCGTCGATGGGCAGGCGGGCGTTCACGCGGTAGCGGCCGTCGCCCAGCTCCTCGACCTGCGCCGCCTCCCGGTCGTACTCGTCGGAGATGTCGCCGACGAGCTCCTCGATGAGGTCTTCGAGGGTCACCAGGCCGGCGATTCCGCCGTACTCGTCGACGACCATCGCGAGGTGGTTGGATTCGAGCTGCATTTTGCGCAGGAGCGCGTCGGCCTTCATCGAGTCGGGCACGAACACGGCGGGTCGCACGAGCTCGCCGACGGTGAGGCCCTCGGCATCGAGCGGGCGCTCGAACCCGAGCCGCGCGAGGTCGCGGAGGTACAGGATGCCCGTGACGTCGTCGGCGTCGCGCGCGATCACGGGGATGCGCGAGTAGCCGGCCTTCAGGAACAGGGCCATCGCCTGCGGCAGGTGCGCGGTCGAGTCGATCGTGACCATGTCGGTGCGGGGCACCATGACCTCGCGCACGACCGTGTCGTTGAACTCGAAGATCGAATGGATGAGCTCGCGATCGCCCGGTTCGAGCACCTCGAGCTCGGCGGCCTCGTCGACCATGCTGAGCAGCTGTTCCTCGCTCGAGACGCCCGCGAACCGCAGGCGCCCGGGCGTCACCCGGTTGCCGAGCGACACGAGCGCGTTCGCCAGGGGCCCGAGGAGCACGCGCAGGAAGTGCACGACGGGCGCGGTGAGTCGCAGCACGGTCGCGGCGTGCGCGCGGCCGACGCTGCGGGGGCTCGCGCCCACGAGCACGAACGAGACGGCGGTCATGATGAGCGCCGAGTAGAGCAGCACGAGCCACACGTTGTCGAGGAACGACGTGAACGCGAGCGTCACGAGCACCGCGGCGGTCGTCTCCGAGATGATGCGCACGAAGTTGACGGCGTTGACGTGCGCGCCCGGGTCGTCGGCGATCGCGAGGAGCGAACGACGGACGCGGGAGCCCAACGCGAGGTCCGTGACATCCGCTCGGCTCGAGACGCCGAGGGCGGAGTCGACCGCGGCCATGAGGCCGCCGAAGGCGACGAGCACGAAGGCGGCGCCGAGGAAGAGCCAGGGCTGCATGGTCAGCGGCGTCGCTCCTGCATCGCGAAGCCCACGAGGATGTCGCGCTGGATGCCGAACATCTCCTTCTCTTCTGCCGGCTCGGCGTGGTCGAAGCCGAGCAGGTGCAGGATGCCGTGCGTCGTGAGCAGCAGCAGCTCGTCCATGAGCGGATGCCCCGCCGACTTCGCCTGGGTCTCGGCGACCTGCGGGCACAGCACGACGTCGCCGAGGAGGCCGGGCGGCGCAGGCTGGTCCTCGGTGCCCGGGCGGAGCTCGTCCATCGGGAAGCTCAGCACGTCGGTGGGCCCGGGCTCGTCCATCCACTGCACGTGGAGCTGCTCCATCGCGCCCTCGTCGACGAGCACGATCGCGAGCTCGGCGTCGGGGTGCACGTGCATGGCGTCGAGCGCGTAGACCGCGAGCCGCTGCAGCGCGGCCTCGTCGACCTCGATCGCCGACTCGTTGTTGACCTCGATGCTCACCGGCCGCCCCTCCACTCGCTCACGCCTCGTCCCACCGGCTCACGCCTTGCCCTTCCGCGGGAGGTGGTCGCGCGGCGCGTGGCCGCGGCGCTCCGCCCGGTTGGCGAACTCGCGGGCCTGCTCGCGCTCGAACCTGTTGGCCTGCTGACGCTGGTCGTACTCGGTGTACGCGTCGACGATGCGACCGACGAGGCTGTGCCGCACGACGTCGTCGCTCGTGAGCCGGGAGAAGTGGATGTCGTCGACGTGGTCGAGGATGCGGGTCACGAGCCGCAGGCCGCTGGCGCCGCCCGGCAGGTCGATCTGCGTGATGTCGCCGGTGACGACCATCTTCGAGCCGAACCCGAGTCGCGTGAGGAACATCTTCATCTGCTCGGGCGTCGTGTTCTGCGCCTCGTCGAGCACGACGAACGAGTCGTTCAGCGTGCGGCCGCGCATGTACGCGAGCGGGGCGACCTCGACGGTGCCCGAGGCGAGCAGCTTCGGCACGACCTCGGGATCCATCATCTCGTTGAGCGCGTCGTAGAGCGGGCGCAGGTACGGGTCGATCTTGTCGGTGAGCGTGCCGGGCAGGAAGCCGAGCCGCTCCCCCGCTTCGACGGCAGGCCGGGTCAGGATGATGCGGCTGACCTCCTTGCGCTGCAGCGCCTGCACGGCCTTCGCCATGGCGAGGTAGGTCTTGCCGGTGCCGGCGGGGCCGATGCCGAACACGATGGTGTTCTCGTCGATCGCGTCGACGTACTCGCGCTGGCCCTCGGTCTTGGGCCGGATGGTGCGTCCGCGCGCGGACACGATGACCTGTCCGAGCAGCTCGGACGGCCGGGAGTTGGGATCGGCATCGAGCATTCGGGCCGAGCTCCTCACTTCGGTGGGTGTCGGATCCTGGCCGGCTCGCACGAGCTCCAGGAGTTCTTCGATCAGGCGGCGCACGCGGGTGCGCTCGTCGGCGTCGCCGCGGATGGCGATCTCGTTGCCGCGCACGTGCACCTCGACGCCGGGGTACTCGCGCTGGATCGACGTGAGCAGCCGGTCCTGCGGGCCGAGCAGCCGCACCATGGCGATGCCGTCGATGCGGAGACGTTCCTCGTCGTCGCGAGCGGGCCGCGGGGCGGCACCGTCGGGACCCTCAAGGTCAGCCGGCAAGCGATCCCTCCTCGAGGCCGCCCGCGAGGACGTGGGCGTGCACGTGGAAGACGGTCTGCCCGGCGTTGCCGCCCGTGTTGAACACGAGTCGGAAGTCGCCGTCGGCGAGCTCGTCGGCGACGCCGCGCGCCACGGCCACGAGCTCGGCGAGCAGCGCCGGGTCGCCCGCGGCGAGCTCGACGACGTCGCGGTAGCCGCCCTGCTCCTTCGTGGTCACGACGACGTGCACGGGCGCCTTGGGCGCGATGTCGTGGAACGCGATCACGCGGTCGGTCTCGGCCACGATCTGCGCGGGGATCTCACGCGCCGCGATCCGCTCGAAGAGGGTCGGCTCAGCGTGTTCGGTCATCTCACCATCGTAGCGACGGATGACTCACCACCGCCCGAGGGTTGCGTTCAGCACGGCGATCGCGGCGGGCCCCGCGGTCGAGGTGCGCAGCACGGAAGCCCCGAGCCGCACGGGTTCCGCCCCGGCCGCCACGAGGCGCTCGAGCTCGGCCGGCGCGATCCCGCCCTCGGGGCCGACGACCAGCGCGAGGTCGCGGCCGTCGGGCCGGAGCTCGGTGAGCGCGATCGTCGCGGTCGGCTCGAGCAGCAGCATCCGACTGCCGCCGAGCGCGGCCGGCAGGGCGGCCGTCGCGGTCACGGATGCCACGGGCGGCAGCCAGGCGCGGATCGACTGCTTCACGGCCTCGCGCACGATCGACGCCCAGCGCAGGCGCCCCTTCTCGGCCTTCGGGCCCTCCCAGCGGGACACCGACCGGCTCGCCTGCCACGGCACGACCGCGTCCACGCCGAGCTCCGTCGCGGCCTGCACGGCGAGCTCGTCGCGGTCGCCCTTCGCGAGGGCCTGCACGAGGATGAGGCGCGGCGACGCGGCGGGCTCGACGACGACCTCGTCGACCTCGAGGGCGAGCTCGCGCGGCCCGGTCGACGCGACCACGCCGTGCACGAGCGTGCCGCGGCCGTCGCCGATCGCGATGCGCTCCCCCGGTCGCACCCGCGACACCGTCACCGCGTGGCGCGCCTCGTCGCCCGCGAGCTCGACCACCGCGCCGGGCGCGACGGCGGCGAGGTCGAGCGACTCGTCGAGGTAGAGGTGGCTCATCGCGGCATCCGTGCCTTCTTCTCGTTCGTGCGCTCGTCGGAGGATCGTCGAGGGATCAGCCCAGGAACCGGTCGCGCAGTCGCGCGAAGAGGCCCTGCTGGAAGTGCGTGAGCTCGGGCTTCGGCGCCTTCTTCGATGCGGCGAACTGCTGGATGAGGTCGCGCTCCTTCGACGAGAGCTTCGACGGCGTGAGCACCTGTACGCCGATGCGGAGGTCGCCGCGGCCCGTGCCGCGGAGCTTCGTGACGCCGCGATCCTTGACGGTGATGACCTCGCCGCTCTGCAGGCCCGAGCGGAGCTCGACGTGGACGTCGCCGTCGAGCGCGGGAATCGTGGTCGTCGTGCCGAGGATCGCGTCGGTCATCGCGACCTCGAGCGTGCACAGCAGGTCGTCGCCGTTGCGGCTGAACACGTCGTGGTTCTTCACCTTGATCTCGAGGTAGAGGTCGCCGTTCGGGCCGCCCGCCGGACCGGCCTCGCCCGAGCCCGGCATCTGCAGCCGCACGCCCGTGTCGACGCCCGCTGGGATGTCGACCGGCACCGTGCGACGTGCGCGCACGCGCCCCTGGCCCTGGCAGGTGACGCACGGCGTGGCGATGATCGTGCCGTAGCCGCGGCACGTGCCGCACGGGCTCGAGGTCATGACGTTGCCGAGCAGCGAGCGCACCGAGCGCTGGATCGAGCCCGTGCCATGGCAGATGTCGCAGGTGACCGGGGCGGTGCCCGGCTGGCAGCACGAGCCGTGGCAGGTCTCGCACGTGACGGCCGTGTCCACCTCGATGTCGCGGTGCGTGCCGAAGATCACCTCGTCGAGGCCCACCTCGACGCGGATGAGCGCGTCCTGGCCGCGCTCGCGCCGGGAGCGGGGTCCGCGGGTCTGCTGCCCGGCGCCGAAGAAGGTCTCGAAGATGTCGCCGAACCCGCCGAACCCCTGGTCGCCGAACCCGCCGCCGCGGCCGCCCAGGTCGTACTGCTGGCGCTGTTTCGGGTCGGAGAGCACGTCGTACGCGTGCGTGACCTGCTTGAAGCGCTCGGATGCCTCGGCGCCCGGGTTGACGTCGGGGTGGAGTTCGCGTGCGAGGCGTCGATAGGCCTTCTTGATCTCGTCGGGGGTGGCGTCGCGTGCGACGCCGAGGACCTCGTAGTGGTCTGCCACGGAGGGCGTGTCCTTTCGATTGCCGGATGCCGAGCGGGTGGGTCGGCAGCGGGAGTCAACTCTCGCCGAGGGTGCGGGAGAGGTAGCGGGCGACGGCTCGCACGGCCGCCATGCTGGTGGTGTAGTCCATGCGCGTGGGGCCCACGACGCCGAGGCGCGACACGTCGCGGCCGGGGATCTCGAACGCGCTCGAGACGATGGAGGTCTCGCCGAGGCCGAACGAGGCGTTCTCGCGACCGATGCGCACGGCCACGGCGTGCTCGTCGCCCGACATCTCTCCGAAGAGCTTCAGCAGCACGACCTGCTCCTCGATCGCCTCGATCACGTCGAGGATCGACCCGGCGAAGTCCTGCTCGGTGCGCACGAGGTTCGCGGCGCCGGCCACGACGAGCCGGTCGCTGCGCTGGGCCCGCGCCTGCTCGGCGAGGGTCAGGGCGAGGGTGTGCAGGACGAGCGCGTGACGGCGGTCGGTGCCGGGGATCTCGCCCGACAGCGCCACCGCGGCATCCGCCATCGTGCGACCGCCGGCGATCTCGTTGAGTCGCACGCGCAGCCCGGCGAGCGTCTCCTCGTCGACGGGCTGCTCGAGCTCGACGAGCCGCTGCTCGACCTGGCCCGAGTCCGCGATGAGGATGCACAGCACGCGCGCGGGCGCCAGCGAGACGAGCTCGACGTGGCGCACGCGGGCGCTGCCGAAGCTCGGGTACTGCACGACGGCGAGCTGCTTGGTCAGCGACGCGATGAGCCGCACGGTGCGCGCGAGGAGCTCGTCGAGGTCGCTCGACTCGCCGAGGAAGGTCTCGATCGCCTGTCGCTGCGCCCGCGTGAGCGGCCGGACGTCGGTGAGCTGGTCGACGAAGACGCGGTAGCCCTTGTCGGTCGGGATGCGACCCGACGACGTGTGCGGCGCCGCGATGAGCTCCTCCTCCTCGAGGAGGGCCATGTCGTTGCGGATCGTCGCCGCGGAGACGCCGAACGCATGGCGTTCGACGATGGTCTTCGAGCCCACCGGCTCGCGCGACGCGACGTAGTCCTGCACGATGGCGCGGAGCACCTCGAGACCGCGTTCGGAGACCATGTTCCTCGCTTCCCTCACCGCTTAGCACTCGTTCTTCCTGAGTGCCAATCCTATCGCGACATGCCGCGACCCGGCCGTTGCCACCCGACGACCTCGGCGATACCGTAGCCGTACCCCGCGAGTCACCCCGGCTGCGATCCACCCTGCTCGCAGCCCGCGGTTCACCCCAGAACCCCCGAAAGGCACGCAATGACCGACCCCAACTCGCAGACCCCCGACCCGAACGTCCCGCCGCCCCCGCCGCAGCAGCCGGCCTCGTCGTCCCCCACCGGCGTCGTGCCGCTCACGCCCGAGCAGGACGTGCAGTGGGGCTCGTTCGCCCACCTGGGCGGCGTCCTCGGCGTCCTGCCCTCGCTCATCATCTGGCTGGTCTTCAAGGACCGCGGCTCGTTCACGAACACCGAGGCGAAGGAGGCGCTGAACTTCCAGATCACGCTGCTCTTCGGCTACGTGATCTCGTGGATCCTCGTCGTCGTGTTCATCGGCGCCATCCTGGTCTGGGCGGTGTGGATCCTCGGCGTGGTGTTCTCGATCATCGCCTTCCTGCAGGCGAAGGACGGCAAGCACTACCGCTACCCCTTCGCGATCCGCCTCATCAAGTAGCGCGCAGGCGTCGCACCGTTGCGCCCGCCGCAGGAGTGCCTACTCCCGCGGCGGGCGTCGCTGTGCCAGCATGAGAATCGACCGAGTCTCGCTCAGAGGCCCCGAAGAAGGAGTCCGCGCATGTCCGACACGCCCCAGCCTCCCCCGCCGCCCCAGAGCCCTCCGCCACCGCCGCCGCCCTCGCAGGGTCCGCCGCCGCCTCCGGGCCAGCCGCCCCAGGGTCCGCCGCCGCCGCAGGAGCCGTACGGGGGTCAGGCTCCGCAGCAGCTCAGCCCGGCCGACGAGAAGCTGTGGGCGACGCTCATCAACGTGGGCGGCATCTTCTTCTACTTCGTGCCGGCGCTCATCGGCTACCTCGTCCTCAAGGACAAGGGCCCCTTCGTGCGGCACCACACCGCGACCGCGCTGAACTTCCAGATCACGATCGCGATCGCGCTCGTCGTGAGCTACATCCTGATCTTCCTCTTCATCGGCATCCTGCTCGTGATCGCCATCGAGATCGTGAAGATCGTGTTCAGCATCATCGCGGCCATCAAGGCCAACCAGGGCCAGCTCTACACCTACCCGCTCTCGATCAAGTTCGTGAGCTGACGCCGGCCGGCGCCGGTCGCCGGACTCGTCGCGCGGAGGCCCGCCCGCGGTGCGCACAGCACCGTCGGGCGGGCTTCCGCGTTCCGGCGACGGCTCGCGACCGGCGCTCCGTCCGAGCCGATCCGTCGGCAGTCCGCTCCCGCCCGGAAAGCGCGTTCGTTCGACGAGCTTGCAGGAAGAAGTCGGACCCTCACGGCGTGTCTGCGGTCGACACGCCGACCACCCGTTGGTTCTTCCTGCATTCGCGATGGCAGTCACGCGCGCGACGCGCTCAGGCGTCGAGCAGCCGCCGGACCACCGCGTCCGCCAGCAGCCGTCCTCGCCGGGTGAGCGTCAGCCGCCCGCCGAGGGCGGCTCTCGCGTCCACGAGGTCGTCGGCGATGAGCCCGGCGACCGCGTGGCGCCCGCCCGCGTGCAGCGACGGGACGTCGATGCCCTCCCGGATCCGCGTGAGCAGCAGGACGCGCTCGGTCTCCCGCGTCGGCTCGTCGAGCACCTCGCGCCCCACCGCCGGCGAGAACCCGGCCGTCACCCGCTCGGCGTACGCGGCCGGATGCTTCGCGTTCCACCACCGCACGCCACCGACGTGGCTGTGCGCACCGGGCCCGACGCCCCACCAGTCGTCACCCCGCCAGTAGCCCAGGTTGTGGCGCGACCGGTACTCGGGCGTGGTCGCCCAGTTGCTCACCTCGTACCACGCATACCCGGCGGCGCCGAGCATGTCGTCGACGAGCTCGTACATGTCCGCCTCGAGGTCGTCGTCGGGCTGGGCGAGCTCGCCGCGACGGATCTGCCGCGCGAGCTTCGTGCCCTGCTCCACGATGAGCGCGTAGGCGCTGACGTGGTCGGGACGCTGGGCCACGACCGCCTCGACACTGCGTCGCCAGTCGGCCAGGGACTCCCCCGGCGTGCCGTAGATGAGGTCGAGGCTCACGTCGAGCCCGGCGTCGCGGGCCCAGCCCACGACGAGCGGGATGCGATCGGGATCGTGCGTGCGGTCGAGCGCCGCGAGCACGTGCGGCACGGCGGACTGCATGCCGAACGACACGCGCGTGAAGCCGCCGTCGGCGAGCCGGCGCAGGTCGTCGGGTCCCACGGAGTCGGGATTCGCCTCGGTCGTCACCTCGGCGCCGTCGACGAGGCCGAACTCGTCGCGCACCGCCGCGAGCATGCGCACGAGGTCGTCGGCGGGCAGCAGCGTGGGCGTGCCGCCGCCGAAGAAGACCGTCGAGGCGGCTCGAGCGGGCACGCCGGATGCCGCGAGCACGCGTCGCGACATCCGGACCTCGCCGATCGCGTGGTCGGCGTAGTCCGCCTGGCGCGCACCGCGGAGCTCGTCGGACGTGTACGTGTTGAAGTCGCAGTACCCGCAGCGGACCCGGCAGAACGGGACGTGCAGGTACACGCCGAACGCCCGGTCCGCGGCGCCCTCAGCGGCCGATGCCGGCAGCAGGCCGTCGAGGGGCGCCGGCTCGCCGAGCGGAAGCGCCGATCCCACGATCAACTCGGGAAGGCGGGATGCAGCGCGCGCAGTTCGCGCGTCGTGAGCTCCCGGCGCTTGCGCCGCCGCCGGCCGGAGCCGAGCCGCCGCACGCCGCCGCGGCCGCCGAGGAGCGACCGGATCGTGAGCCACACGCCGTCGTCGTCGCGGTGCTCGAGGATGAACGACTCCTCGCCGCTCTCGGGGCCGTCGGCGGTCGTGCCGTACGCGAAGCCGATGCGCTGCGGCTCGTCGATCACGTAGACGACGAGCACGGGGGTGTCGCGGTGTCCGATACGCCGGCGCCGCCGGAGCGTGGCGGTCATGCCCGCCGTGATGTAGGGGGTGCCGTCGGCGCCGAACCGGTCCTCGGTGCGCGGAGCCGGCTGCTCCGCGAGCGGGGCGCCTTCGGCGTCGTACACGATGCCCGGGTACTGCGCGCCCGTGCCCTCGGAGATGTCGACGACCTCGAACCCCGCACCGCGCTGGATGCCCCACGTCATGAGCGCCTCGGCGGCGCGCGCGAACCGGTCGGCGCCGCTTCCGAGCCGCACGGAGTCCTCCGCAGGGCGGTACCCGGCCGGCGGGTAGCGCAGGAGATCGGGCGCCAGGGTCGCGCCGATCGCGCCGTACGTGACCGACTGGTCGGTGAAGGTGCTGCGTCGGGTCATCCGTCGATTCTACGGAACGCGCCTGGGGCTACGCCGACGCAGTCAGCCGGCCGTGAGCGTCGCGACGACCGCTGCAGCCGAAGCCTCGGTGACCGCCTCGAGATCCCCGTCGTCCACGGAGTCGTAGGAACCGTTGACGATGAGCAGGCTCCCCTGGACGCTGAGATGGACAGCGCACTCGGTCTCGTAGGCGCACGCGAGGGACGCGGCATCCGCACCGGGGACGTCGAGTGGACGGACATCCACACCCGACATCGCCGCGTCCGACACCTCACGCCACGCCCACGCGCCCCCCGGGAGCACGGTGACGGTGAGCATCCGCAGTTCGCCATCGGGCGCGTCGTAGATGTCTGCCTGACGCCAGACGCAGGTCCGGAACGCCGCACGCTGCCACGCCACCGAGAAGATCACGCCGGGCCCGGCGTACGACGGCTCCGGGAGGCCGAGCGACGGAGATCCGCTGGCGCCCCTGAGGTCACCGGCATCGAGTCGCAGGCAGTCATCCCACGCAGGCAGGACGTCCCCGAGGTCACCCCGTGCTCCCGCCTGCACCGTGGAGAGCGCCTCGGTGATCGTCGCTCCGATCTGCAGGGCCGCCGTCGACGCGTCGCCGGTCGCGGCGTCGGCCGGAACGGAGACCTCGAACTCGACCCAGTGGCCGCCCGGGGTGAGGTCGGCGGAACATCCCACGACCTCGTCCGTCCAGCAGCGAAGGTCCGAGTCGGGACCGAAGGCCGCCGTGCCGCCGGGGTACGGGTAGGCGACCACGAACGCCCGATAGTCCTCGACGCCGTTCGGAAGGACATCGACGTGCAGGCGCGCGGCCGGTGTGCCGTCGACCTGCCACTCGCACGTGACGACGCCGGCCTGCAGCTGCGCGGCCGACCCGTCGGAAAGCGGATGCTCCACCGCGACACCGCCCTCACCGAGCACGGTCTCCCGGACCGCTGCCGGCACCAGCTCGTCGCACGCGATAGGGATGAGCGCCGCCGGCCGCGAGAGCGGGGGCTCGGTGGGAGGTTGCGTCGGCTCCGCCATCGGAGTCTGGCTGGGTCGCGGAACCGTCGTGGTCTGCACGTCGCCTGACGGCGTGGCACATGCCGACAGCAGCATGATCAGGAGGAGCGCGAACGGGAGCGGGGCGCGTGACGGCACTCTCCGACCCTGGAGTTCCGAACTGCCGAGCGATCGCGGTCTGGATCGGCGCCTCGAACCGCTCGCCGGTGGCGTCGTCATCGAGGAAGATTCGCGATCAGGAACCGGGCCGCCGCGAGGACGTCCGCCTCCGCGTCGCGCCCAGAGTTGGTGGGCGTGACGGTGGAGACGGTCACCAGGGTTCCGCGGACCGATGCCTGGATGGAGCAGTGGCCGTACGCGTGGAAGCAGGTCCGCACGGCGGCCTCTGCGCCCGTGATGGCCACCAGTTCGGCGTCACCGGTCGGGTACTTCGCTGCGAACGTCGCAGGCTCCGGTACGGCCCAACCGCCGCCCGGGAGGATGCCGATCGACACGCCCGGCAAGCTGTTCCCCGCGCTCGACCCGCTCCAGCTGCAGATGCCGAAACCCGCTCGCCGGAATGCGGCCTCGGTCAACGTGAGTCCGAATACGTCGGCCACGGGGGCCCCGAGGTTCGGCGAGGCGACCGCGCCGCGCAGCCCTGCACTGTCGAATCGGTCGCAACTCGGTGCACTGCCGAGGTCCTCCCGCGTGCGCGCCGGACCGGCGGCGTCCAACGCCGCCTCGATCGACGCGCCGAGCTCTGCAGCCAGCCCGTACGGCGCCTCGTCACCGTTCGCGTTGGCTCCCCCGAAGTTGAACTCGACCCAGTGGCCGGCAGCGGTGAACCCGCCCCTGCAGCTCCACACGCTAGTCGGGGTCCTCGGCGTGCAGTCCAGTCGCGAATCGGGTCCGAGCGCGTCGGACCCGTAGGTGCCGAACAACGTCGAGAAGGCGCGGAAATCGTCGACCGCATCGGGGAGGAGATGGAGTTCGAGGGACGCCGTCTCCCCGGCACTGAACCAGACGCAGTGCCGGACGCCGGCCTGCCATTCGGCGGCGACGCCGTCATCCCTCGCCGGCCGCCCGATGTCCTCGTACAGGGTGCCGCCGTCGCCCATCACCCGCATGCGCAGGTCCTCCGAGACGAGGCCCTCGCAGCCGATCGGAACCAGTGCCTCGGGTTTCGGTCCGACCTCGAACGCGGGAGCGGCGTCGGGATCATCGGAAGCCGGCTTCGGCGTGACCGCGACCGGCTTCTCCGTCGGCGACGCGGTCTCCAGGCCCCTCGGCGTCGTCGTCCCTCCGGACTTCGCTTCGCTCGCCGACCCCGCAGCGGTCTCACTGCCGACGGACGAGGCGTCAGCCTCGGCGGACGACAAGCCGGAGACGAGCGCGATGCCGCCGGCGACCAGCGCCACGACGACGATCCCTGCCCCCGCGGCGAGGATTCGTCCACGGCGTCCCGACGAGACCAGCCGGGACAACGGCGCGCGACGCGCCCGCACGGAATCGGCCCCCTCCGTCGGGATGGCCGGCGTGATCGCGGGATCTCGCTCGGGTTCGGACAGGGTAGGCGTCATCTGCGACTCCTCGTCGATGGCCACGGCCAGGCGAGGACTCGCTGCGTCCGGCGCTCCCCCATGGTGCGCAGCAGCAGCCTATTGGGCTGACGGTGCGCGCGACATCACGATTCGGACGCGAACGGAAGACCTACTTCTTCTTGGCGTCCTTCGACTCGGTCTCCCCCGAGAGCGCTAACCGAGCAAGAACGGCCGCCCGGCCCTCTTCTTTCTCGACAACGCCTCCGAGAAGGGACATTCCACAATGACGAAGCCTATCCGCGCGGTCCTCTACGTCCGCATTTCAGCCTCCGACGACGACTCGACCTCGATCGCCCGACAGGAGGCTGACCTCCGCGAGATCGCCGCCCGCGAGGGTTGGGACGTTATCGAGCCGCCTCTCGTCGACGACGGGATCTCGGGCCGGAAGGCCCGCGCGAACGCCACCGAAGCGCTCCGGATGATCGCCGACGGCGAGGCCGACGTCCTGGCGGTGTGGAAGTTCGATCGCTGGACGCGACAGGGCCTCTCCGCTGTCGGCGTCCTCGCCGACACTCTGAAGGACGCCCCCGGATCGCTCTTCGTCTCCCTTCGCGACGGCCTCCGCTCCGATCAGCCCGCCTTCGGGATCATCGCCTCGGTCCTCGCAGAGGTCGCGAAGATGGAGGCCGAGAACACGTCCGCCCGCGTGCGGAGCTCGATCTCTCACCTGAAGACAGTCGGCCGCTTTCATGGCGGCGTCGTCCCCTTCGGTTACGACGCGATCCCCAACCCCGACGGACCGGGCCGCGTGCTCGTCCTGAACGCGGCGGAGGCCGCGATCGTCCGCGAGATCGCCGAGCGTCTCTGTCGTGGTGAGTCGACGACGAAGCTCGCGCTCGACCTCACGGCTCGCGGCGTGCCGACCGTCCGTAGCGACTACCGCCGCGCCCTGAAGACCGGGCGACCCGCGGAGGGCCTCGACCGCGGCCACTGGCTCGGCGGGACGATCCAGAAGACGTGGACGTCGGCTCACCTTCTCGGCTACGTGCTCCACCGCGGCGAATACGTCCGCGGCGAGGACGGCCTCCGCCTCCGAGTCTGGCCCGCCGTGATCGACTTCGAGACTCGCGAGCGAGTCCTCGCCCGTCTGCGGAATCCGGGCACGACCGAGGGGAAGCGGTCCCGCCGCAAGCGGGCGGCGCGCCTCCTCTCGGGCCTCGCCTTCTGCGCGGGCTGCGGCGCGCGAATGCACATCGGCATGTCGAGGGGCGTCCCGATGTACGCCTGCCCGAATGATCTCGACCGGCGCTGCGAGCGTCCGCGCATGACCGCCGCGAATGCCGAGCGGATCGTCGTCGAGCGCTTCCTCGCGATCGTCGGATCTCACCCCGAGCTGGAGATCGTCCAGCTCGTCGGCGACCCCGGCGTCTCCGAGGAGCTCGCCGAGATCGAGGCGGGCCTCCGAGAGGCTTCGACCGAGCTCCTCCGGGATGATGCCGACTCTGCCGCGCTCTTCGCTCGCATCGGGGCTCTGAAGGCTCGTCGTGCCGAGCTCAGCTCGGCGTCGGCCGAGATCCGGGAGGTCGGACGGCCGACCGGCCGAACCTACGCGGAGGCATGGGACGCCGCCGAGCTCGACGAGCGTCGCCGTCTCCTCGGCTCGGCGATGGATCACGTCGCGATCCGCAAGCTCCGCCCGGAGGAGCCTCGGAAGGGCCTCCACCGCGACCGCGTCGCGATCGTCTGGGCTGACGAGCTCGCGGAGGTCGAAGCCGCCTGACGCCTCCCCCCGAAGGTCGCTCCAGCCGCGTTTGCACGACGCGCCGGGGCGGCCTTCGGCGTGTGTAAACACCGCTGGCCCTCTTCTACTTCGAGGGCCCGTGACGGGCGTACCGGCGAGCTGGCCCTCTTCTCTTTCGAGGGCCGTGACGCCCTGCAACACTCCCGGCCCTCTTCTATCTCGTGGCCCCTCGCCGTTCGGCGTAACCCTGGCCCTCTACTCTTTCGAGGGCCCGTGACGTGTGTCCCACCTTCCCGGCCCTCTCTTCTTTCGTGGGGTTGTGACGAAGTCTGAGCAGCCGAGGCCCTCCCGGCCCTCTACTATCTCGACCCCTCTCTCGCGCCTCTCCGGCGCACCCCTGACCCCCGAGCCGCCCCGTTCCTGCGCGAGCGCCTCGGCCCGCGGCGATGACGCTGCACCGCGAGCCGCCCGGTCGTCCTTTCTCGGGCACGCTCGCACCCCCGCGAGCTCGGCTGATTATCGGCGGCCGATCTCGCGCCCGCGACGCCTCCGGGTTGGTTCCCCGGCGCGTCGCGCGGCGATCCTCCGTATGGCTTCCGGAGGCTCTCGCCGAACGGCGGCCCTCCCGTCTGCGCTCCTGTCGCGATGGAGGGGGTCGCCTCCTTCAGCTTCCGGACGGGCGTCCCCTGCGCCCGGTCCTACCCCTTCTTGCGCCGTGAGTCGCGAGGGGATCCCGTCCGGTCGGCGCTCCCGCGCCACCCCTTCGGCGACGCCGAGCTCGTCCGCGTGCAGGCCACGCGACGCGGCTCGATCGCGCCACCCCTACCCCTTCGGACTCCGGCCGCCGAGCAGGCCTCGACGGATCCAGCGTCCCGCGAAGCCGCGAGGGGCTCCTTCCCAACCCAACCCCTAACCCAAGGAGCAACCCATGCCCAACAACATCCTTACTGCCGATCAGGTCGCCGAGATCGGCGCGAAGCTCGTCGGCGGCGACCTCGGAATCTCGAAGCTCTTCAGCCGGGACGTCGAAGCCGACTTCGGCGGCGGCACCGGCGACACGATCCGCGTCCGCATCCCCGGCGCTGTCCCGTCGCGTGAGCGCGCCGCGAACGACGTCAGCACGGCCCTCGCGGTCGACACGATCTCGGAGCAGAGCGTCCCGGTCACCCTCGACACGCTCGCCTACTCGAACGTCGCGCTCTCCGTGGCAGACACCGAGCTGAACATGATGGACTTCGGCAAGCAGGTGATCTACCCGCAGACCCGCGCGATCACTCGTAAGGTCGAGTCGGAGGCCGCCGCCGCGCTGGTCGCGACCCCGGCGACCGCCCTCACCTACGCCAGCGCGACTCCGGCGAAGCTCTTCACCGCGATCCGGAAGACCCTCCGCGACCGTGGCGTCGACGCCGAGTCGAAGATCGTCGCGGTCGTCGGTAGCTCGGTGTACGCGGACCTCCTCGACGGCCCGGCGGGTACGTGGGACGCGACCGGCTCGACCGTCCGCGGGATCGAGATCCACGAGTCGAGCCGCATCGCGGCCGATAACGTGATCGCCTTCACCCGCGAGGCCTTCTCCCTCGTGGTCCGCGCTCCCGAGCCCCCGGCGGGCGCGCCCTACGCGGCATCGATCCGCGCCGAGGGTGACTCGCCCTTCGCGCTGACGCACATTCAGGCCTTCGACGTCGCGACCGGCTCCGACCGCTCGATCGTCGAGGCGCTCGTCGCCGTCGTCCCGATGCCTCAGGCGAAGGACAACGAAGACGGAACCGTGACCCTCGTCCCGCATGGCAACGCTGTGCGCGTGGACACCGCGGCCTAGGCCTAACGGCCCTCTCGGCGGGTCGCCCCTCTTCCCTCTCGGGCGGAGCGGGCGGCCCGCCTCTCTCTGTCCCTCTCCCCGTGACGTTTCTCTAGGAGGCCCTCATGCCCGCGCCCGTCGTGATCTCCTGCGGCTTCTGCCGCTTCCCGTTCACCGCCGCGAACGCCTACGCCGTCGCCTGCGGCGCTACGTGCCGCCGACGCCTCTTCCGCGCCCGCGAGCGCGCCGCCCGCCTCGCTCTCGCGGCGGCCTTCTTCGACCGCGTGTAAACGCCCTGGCCTCCCTCGGAGTGACGAACGGTGACGATCGGTGACGGAACCGTCACCGCCCAACTTCCGCGTCATTCCGGGCCTCGCGGCCTCTCGGCGGCCCAGCAGTGACGAAACGCCACGAATCCCCTTAGTAGCCCTAGATGGGTCTTCTCAGTGGTCTAGTCGCGTGCCGGCTCGGGCCCGCCGCCCCCTAAATCTCCGACGGCCTCGCGTCGTCGGCTCCCTCGCGCCGGGATTGATCCCCCGCGCGCGTCTGTGTGGATGGGAGGCCCCGTCACGCTTCAGCGTGGCGGGGTTCACCGCACAGACGACACCCCATCCCACACCCCCTCTGGAGCCCTCATGCCCGCAACCTCGCCCACCCCCGACCGCGCCGCTCGCGCCCGCGCCCGACGCGCCGCCGACCTCGCCGACCGTGAGGCGGCCACCCTCGACGTTCTGGAGTGGATCCTCCCGGCCTACGCCGCCCATAGGATCCGCCGGATCGCCTTCTCGGCGCTCTGGAAGGACCTACAGACGGTCCCCGGCATCCTCGGCCGGGACGGCCTGTATCGCCTCCTGTCGACTCTCGACGGCGCTCGCCTCGACGGCGACCTGATCGTCCGGATCGCCGATCACGAGCGTACCGCCCGCCGCTCGCTCGTCCTCCGCCGCCGCCTTACCGCGTGGGAAGATCAGCGCCCCTACCTCCGGGACTTCCGCTTCCGCGGCGGTCACCCTCCCCGCCCGATCTCGTATCGCGCCGCTCACGCCCGCGTCCGCGCCGAGCGCGGCCCTGCATCCGCTCAGTGGTGCGACGGCTGCGGCGAGCGGGCCGAAGAGTGGGCCTACACCGGCTCGTCCCTCGACGAGCAGGTCGGCCCGCCGTACCGCGGCGCGGAGGACTTCGCCCTCTGGAGCCCCTACCCCGCCGACTACGCGCCGATGTGCCGCCGCTGTCATCACGAGCTCGACGCTTCCGGCGTCCTCTGGGGCGACGCCCCGCTCCCTCCGCGCCGCCCGGTCGGTCCGGTCGTCGACTTCGCCGAGCTCCCCGCTGACGCGCCCGCATGGCTGCGCGCCATGGCCCCGGAGGCCGCCGACCGATGACCGAATTCCTCGCCCGCGTCGAGGCGACGCTCGACGCCTACCTCGCCGCCCACCCTCGCCCGTTCCCTCCCGTTACCGAAAGGCCCGCCCGATGACTCTCCGCCTGTCCGCCCTCGTGAAGGCTGCTGCCGACGCGCCGACCCTCCCGAGGTCGGTCGACGCGCTCGACGCCGACACCCGCGCCCGCCTCGACGCCTTCGCTGCCCGTGAGTCCCTCACCATCGACGCCGCCCGAACCGAGCTCCGCGCCGCCGCCCGAGTCGAGGAGGCCGTCTCGACTTCGCTCCGGCGTCGCCGTCTCGGCCTCGTCGGCGAGCTGTCGATCGAGCCAGAGCTCGACGCCGCGACGGATGCTGTCGTCGCCTCGGTCCTCGACGCTCGTACCGCCGCGAACGGGGTCCGCGCGTGAGCAACAACCGCAAGCGCCAGATGCTCCGGACCGCTGGAGCTGACCGCCTCCGCGAGAGCCTCTCGTCCGGCGTCCCGCCGTCCGCTGACGCTGCCGTCCCGTCGTCCCGAGAGGCCCGTCGGGCCGCCGAGCGGGAAGCCCGCCGGGACGCTCGTCGGGACGCCGCGTCGTCCGCTGTCCCGTCCCTCGCGGACCTCGCGGCCCGTCTCGACGGCGACCGCTGACCCGTCCCGTCCCGCTGTCCCACCGCCCCACCCCGAAAGGACCCTCCGATGACCCTCGATCTCTCCGCCGTCCCGCCGTCCCAGCGCGTCCATGTCGGGCGCCGGGCAAAGCAGCTCCTCGCCTATGCTGACCCGCAGACCGCGAGGCGTGCGCCCGCGAAGCTCCGACACAACCTGACCCGCGACGCCTTCCTCGGCCTGACCGTCGCTGAGCGCGAGGCCCATATCCGCGCCCGCGTTCCGGCCATGGCGCTCGCCGAGCTCGCCGAGCGCCGCGACCGCCGCGCCGCCGAGCAGGCCGCCGCCGCAGAGCCGCCCGCCGCGCCTCGCGGCCCTCGGAAGTTCCGTCCCGGTGCGCTCTTCGCGATCTCCGACGCCTCTGGCGAGTGGGCCCCGATCGCCGTCGTCCGGCGCGAGGAGTCCGCGGCCCACGCTGCGAAGGCCGAGGCTCGTCGTCGCCGTCGCGCGTGGCTCGCGGAGCGTCGCGCGGCCTGGCCTAAACTCCGAGCTCGTCGACGACCGCCTCTAGCGCCTTCCACTCCCGACGGAATGCCCAGATGATCGCGACGAGCTCGGGGCCCGGCGCTCCGGCCTCCTGCGCGGCGAGCAGCGTCGCGTAGCAGGCGTGCGCGCTCGACTCGTGGAGCGTCTCGCCCGGCGCGTCCACGATCGCCCGGCGGATCTCCTCCGGCGTCATTTCCTGCCGAGGCCGGGCAGGCCGCCCCTGAGTGCCCGGATGCTTCGGCGGGGCTTGCGCTTGCCTTTCGCCTTCTGGCCCTCCTTGCACCATCGCCCATCGGCGCGCTGGTGAGCGTAGAGCTCCCCGTCTCCGCTCACGCCGACGACGAGTCCACACGCGGGGCACGCCTGATGCTCGGCAGGCTTCTTCGGCCGATCCTTCTTCGTCGGCGGAGGTACGGCGGAAGTCTCCTTCGGCGTCTCGGCCGCCTTCTTCTCGCGCGGCGGCGTGGGGGCCTTGCTCCCGCCGGGAGAGCTCGCCGTCTTCGTGAACGAACAGCGGAGGCCTCCCCGGCCGGTGTGCTCGTCGACGTAGCCCTCGGCTAGCACCCGGACACGCGCGCCGCACACCGGGCATGCGATGGTGATCGGCGGCACCTGATTACCCGTTCTCGATCGCGACGAACAGCGCGAGGACAGCTATCGCGGTGCTGATTACAGAGAGCACAGTCCCGACGACCGACAGCCAGAATGAGTTGCGTGCGAGTCGGTTCGCCGCGACGGTAGCGCGATCCCGCGAGCGACGGTCGAGCTCGTCGAGGTAGTAGTTCACTCCGACCTGAGTCGACTTCGCTACGTGATCGTGCTCGGCGACGAGCTCGTCGTCTGTCATTCCGCGGAGTCTCTCGATCGAGTAGCCCATTCCCTCACGATATCGGCGGTGTCTGACGCCGGAGGGGTGGGGAGGTACCCCCCTCCCCACCGCGGCCTTCCCTGTCGGAGAGGCATAGCGCCTTCCAACCGGTACGTATCGCTTCCGTTTGTGGGCGCGTGAGCACAGGCCGCCTCGTCGGCGCTCCGTCGTGGCCCCAAGCCCGCTGATCGCGCCTCGCACCCGGGTCGATAAAGCGTGCCGGCCTCTAGCTGACTTCGGGGATCGGCTCCTTCGGCCCGGTGTAGTCGTGAAGGTCAGCGGGGGTCGTCACCTTGTGGAAGCGTGCCGCTGACTGCCCGGCGGGCACGAGGCCAACTCGATAACCCCTCTTGGCCACCCCCACCCAATCGAAATCCCTGAGCTCGCCCTCCCAGACTTCAACTTTTCGCCACTTCGGCTTCCGCGAGGTCCACACTTCGAGAGTGAAGGTGAGCCGCTGAACGACGGGCTTTTCCCAACGACTCCAAAACAGAAACCGCTTGTCGATACTGGACTTCGGAAGCACGATGAACGGCGTTCCCGGCCCGCGACGCGCCTCAAGAGACGGACGGCGCGGCCCCGATCCGAGCTCAGTCTCCGTATCGAGCTCCCAGTTCAGCTCCCAGATCTCGTGCGCGTCCGGAATCGGAAGGCCCGGATAATCAACTCTTACCCGAAGCCCCCGAATCACGACCGCCCGCGCACCGGTGTTCGCGATGGTTACCGGGATAGCGAGATCCGGGACGATCCAGCCTGAACCGGATGGTCCGCCGTCATTTCGAAAGCGGGAAACGGAGAGGCTCGCGATTCCCGGTGCCCAGATCAACTTTCCGCGGGAGAAATGAGTCCGCCACATGGCGATGCCTGAAATGACCGCGGCGAACACGGCCACTACGAAGGCGGCCACGGCGAGGGGGTCGATTTCGCTCGATCCCCGTTCCCCATCAGCAGGCCGCAGAACGACTGTCAGCACTTCGTAGAGATACATCTCGCCTCCCTGTCGAGATGCTAGCGGCGAACGCCGTGCTGATCTCTCACCCGAACAGATCGCCGCCTCATCAATTCTGTGCGGATTGTTGGTTGCCTTTCGGCCTCTGGGTCCTCCCATGAGGCGGTCCGGGGTCTTTCGCCTTCTACGGGGCGCTGAGCGCTTCGCGGCAGAAGCTGGAGCGTGTAAACGCCCTGGCCTCCCCCTGAGTGACGAAGGGTGGCGATCGGTGACGGAACCGTCACCGCCCAACATCCGCGTCGTTCCGGGCCTCGTGGACCCGTGGCGGCGTACCAGTGACGAAACGCCCCGAATCCCCCTAGTAGCCCCTAGATGGGTCTTCTCAGTGGTCTCGTCGCGTGCGGTGCCGTCCCGCCGACGTCGGCGGCCGGTGCGATGCTCGCCCCGTGAGCAACACCCGCCCGCCGCTCGCCTCCGTCGCGATCCGGTTCACGACCGCCGACGGCCGCGAGCTCGTGCTCGACTTCGACGCCCGCCCGAGCTCGCCGATTCACGTCGCTCGCGGCGAGCTCGATCTCGTCGACGCGGGGACGCGCGAAACGCTCCTCGTCGGCGTCTGGCGGGCGCTCGCATGGGAGGCGCACGCCCGCGAGTCGGCTACCGACCGCGGCGACGGCTAGCTAAGGACGTGTCGGGTACGGTTGCCGAGTGGCAAGAGACGCGCAACCGGCACCGTCCATCCGCGACGCATTCATCGCACTGCTCTTCGTCGGCGTCGCCATGTGGGCTCAATTCGTAGCGTGGTCAGTCTTCGACGAGGCTGGCGGCGACTGGATGCATTTCGTCGGCGGCGGCGGGCGGAGTCCGGCCGTCCCGATGTGGGTCATCTTCGGAATGGACTGGGCACTGACCCTCTTCAGCGCCGCCGTCGTCGTCGCATACGTCTGGTCGGTCGTGCGATATGTACGCGAGACCCGGCTACGCGACGACGCTCGCGAGGCTGCGCCCGTTTCCCCTGTCGACTAGCTATTCTTGCGGGTATCGCGCTTCTCGGTCTCGGCAGAGATTGCGGCGAACGGCCGTGTCAGCGCACTTCTCCACGATGATTGAGGCCATGACCGACGCCTGCCCAGCCATCGGCATTCGACTCGCCTTCACGACCACCGAGGCAGGAGGACGGCGCACCCCGTTGCTCGGCGGAAATTCGACCGATGTGCGGATGCAGTACCGTCCGAACTGGGGACTTCCGGGCTGGCCGGATGGCGACCAGACCGGCGCTCCGGTTCTCGGATTCAGCACGTCCAATATCCGCCCGGGCGACACAACCGACGCCATCATCATTCCGCTGTTCGCCGACAACGTCCCGCAGTGGTGGGACGTCGCGCCGGACGATGTGCTGCGGATGTACGAAGGATCGCGTGTCTGCGGAGTCGCCACCGTCCTCTGGGTCGACCGAACCACGCTGAAGCTCAGTGAGGCAGAGGCGGAGCGGCTCCTCAAGCGGCTGAGCGCCTAGAGGCCCGAAGGCCTGCTATTTCAAGCAACGCCGCGCGCCGACTTGCCGTCACATCCGTCCACGGACTACTTCTTGTTGGTATCGCGCTTCTCGGTCTCGCCCGAGAGCGCGGCGATGAACGCCTCCTGGGGCACCTCCACGCGGCCGACCATCTTCATGCGCTTCTTGCCCTCCTTCTGCTTCTCGAGGAGCTTGCGCTTGCGGGTGATGTCGCCGCCGTAGCACTTCGCCAGCACGTCCTTGCGCATCGCGCGGATCGACTCGCGGGCGATGATGCGCGCGCCGATCGCCGCCTGGATCGGCACCTCGAACTGCTGCCGCGGGATGAGCTCGCGCAGGCGACCGGTCATCAGCACGCCGTAGGCGTAGGCCTTGTCGCGGTGCACGATGGCGCTGAACGCGTCGACCTGCTCGCCCTGGAGCAGGATGTCGACCTTCACGAGGTCGGCGGCCTGCTCGCCCGAGGGCTCGTAGTCGAGGCTCGCGTAGCCGGCCGTCTTGGACTTCAGCTGGTCGAAGAAGTCGAACACGATCTCGCCGAGCGGGATGTCGTAGCGGATCTCGACTCGGTCCTCGCCGAGGTACTCCATGCCGAGGAGGCTGCCGCGACGCGACTGGCAGAGCTCCATGATCGTGCCGACGTAGTCCTTCGGCGCGAGGATGGCCGCCTTCACCATGGGCTCGCGGACCTCGGCGATCTTGCCGCCGGTCGGGAACTCGCTGGGGTTCGTGACCGTGACGGTCTTCTTGTCTTCGGTGGTCACCTCGTAGACCACCGACGGCGCCGTGTTGATGATGTCGAGCCCGAACTCGCGACGCAGGCGCTCGGTGACGATCTCGAGGTGCAGGAGGCCGAGGAACCCGGCGCGGAAGCCGAAGCCGAGGGCCACCGACGTCTCGGGCTCGTAGACGAGCGCGGCATCCGACAGCTTGAGCTTGTCGAGCGCCTCGCGGAGCTCGGGGTAGTCGCTGCCGTCGATCGGGTAGAGCCCCGAGAACACCATCGGCAGCGGCTCGGTGTAGCCCGACAGCGGCTCGGTCGCGGACTTGACCGCCGTCGTCACCGTGTCGCCCACCTTCGACTGGCGCACGTCCTTCACGCCGGTGATGAGGTAGCCGACCTCGCCGACGCCGAGGCCCTTCGTGGGGGTCGGCTCGGGCGCGCTCACGCCGATCTCGAGGATCTCGTGGGTCGCCTTCGTCGACATCATCTGGATGCGCTCACGCGGGTTGAGCTTGCCGTCGACCATGCGCACGTAGGTGACGACGCCGCGGTAGCTGTCGTAGACGGAGTCGAAGATCATCGCGCGGGCCGGGGCATCCGCATCGCCGACCGGCGCCGGGATGCGCTCGACGACGCGGTCGAGCAGGTCCTCGACGCCCATGCCGGTCTTGCCCGAGACGCGGAGCACGTCGTCGGGCGACCCGCCGATGAGGTCGGCGAGCTCCTTCGCGTACTTCTCGGGCTCGGCGGCCGGCAGGTCGATCTTGTTGAGCACGGGGATGATCTCGAGGTCGTTCTCGAGCGCGAGGTAGAGGTTCGCGAGCGTCTGCGCCTCGATGCCCTGCGCGGCATCGACGAGCAGGATCGCGCCCTCGCACGCCGCCAGCGAGCGCGAGACCTCGTAGCTGAAGTCGACGTGACCGGGGGTGTCGATCATGTTCAGCGCGTACGACGTGTCGCCGAGCTGCCACGGCATGCGCACGGCCTGGCTCTTGATGGTGATGCCGCGCTCGCGCTCGATGTCCATGCGGTCGAGGTACTGCGCGCGCATGTCGCGGTCGGACACGATGCCCGTGATCTGCAGCATGCGGTCGGCGAGCGTCGACTTGCCGTGGTCGATGTGCGCGATGATGCAGAAGTTGCGGATCAGCGCGGGATCGGTGGCGGCGGGCACCGGCGGGTCGGAGGCTCTCGGAGACATCCCGACGATTCTCCCATGACTCGGAGCGCCGATCTCCCGCGCTCGACGGCTCGCGCTCCCCGAGGTCGAGCGAACAGTGCTGCGTCACCGCCCGAGTGGTCCCACTTTCGACGGATGCCGCCCGCAGGCGCCGGGATTACGCTCGAAGCACCATGACCGTGATCGACGTGCCCGACGCGCGCGTGGCGCCATCCGCCCTGCGCCCGGTGTTCCTGACGCTCCGGCTCGGACTGCACCTGCTCGTCGCGGGCCTCACGCTGTTCGTGGTCGTCCGGGCGCTGCTCGACGACGCGCCCGCCGAGGTCCCCGTCACCGTCCTCGCGATCGCCTTCCTCGCGTGGTACGCCGCGGGCGTCGCCGCCGCGCACCGGCACTTCCCGACGTGGGCGCGGGTCGCCTGGCTCGTGGCCCTGCTCGCGCTGTGGGTCGCGATGTCGGCCCTGACGCCGGATGCCGCGTTCCTCGCGTTCCCCCTCTTCTTCATCGAGCTGCACGTGCTGCCGGCGGCCGTCGCGGTGCCGCTCGTGGTCGTCACGTTCGGGATCTCCGTCTGGGGCGCGGCGACCCACCTGGGGCTCGCGGTCGGCACGATCCTCGGCCCGCTCATCAGCGCGGGCGTCGCGATCGTGATCGGGCTCGGCTACCGAGCCATGTCCCAGGAGACCCGCGACCGGCAGGCGCTCATCCTGGACCTGCTCGCCACCCGCGAGGAGCTCGCCGCCGCGAGCCGCGAGGCCGGCACCCTCGCCGAGCGCGAGCGCATCGCCCGCGAGATCCACGACACCGTCGCGCAGGGCCTCTCCAGCATCCAGATGCTGCTGCACGCCGCCGAGCGCGACGTCGTCGACGAGCCGACGCGCGAGAAGCTCCGCCTCGCCCGCGAGACCGCGGCCGAGAACCTGGGCGAGACTCGCCGGTTCATCCGCGAGCTCACCCCGCGCTCGCTCGACGAGCAGACCCTGCCCGCCGCGCTGCGGCGCCTCACCGACGCGGTGAACGAGCAGGCCGAGCAGTCGGGGTCGGCGACGCGCGTGAGCTTCCGGACGAGCGGCGAGCCCACGCTGCTTCCGATGGCGGTGGACGCGACGCTCCTGCGAATCGCGCAGGGGGCGCTCGCCAACGTGCTCCGCCACGCCGACGCCGGCCGCGCCGAGCTCACGCTGAGCTACCTGGGCGACGAGGTCGCGCTCGACGTCGTCGACGACGGCGTGGGCTTCGACCCGGCGGCCGCGCAACGGGAGGAGGTCGACGGCGTCGCGTTCGGTCTCCGGGCGATGCGCCAGCGGGCCGAACGCCAGGGCGGGTCGATCGAGCTCGAGTCGGCGCCCGGCGAGGGCACCGCGGTATCGGTGCGCATCCCGGTGGGGGCGGCATGATCCGGCTGCTGCTCGGCGACGACCATCCGGTGGTCCGGGCGGGCATCCGAGCGATGCTCGAGTCGGAGGCCGACCTCGAGGTGGTCGGCGAGGCGGCGACGGCCGAGGACGCGGTGCGGCTCGCCGCGGCATCCGACGTCGACCTCGTGCTCATGGACCTGCAGTTCCCCGGCGCGATGCAGGGCGCCGAGGCGACCCGGCGCATCCGCTCGCACGAGGGCGCGCCGCGCGTGCTCGTGCTCACGAACTACGACACCGACGCCGACATCCTCGGCGCCATCGAGGCGGGCGCGAGCGGCTACCTGCTCAAGGACGCCCCGCCCGGCGAGCTCGTCGCCGCCGTCCGCGCCGCGGCGACGGGCGAGTCCGCGCTCGCACCCGCCGTCTCGTCGCGCCTGCGCGCCTCGCGGGAGGCGGCCGACAGCCTCACCGCTCGCGAGGCGGAGGTGCTCACACTGGTCGCGGAGGGCCGCTCCAACCGCGACATCGGGCGCACGCTCTTCCTCAGCGAGGCGACCGTGAAGTCGCACCTTGTCCACATCTTCACGAAGCTCGGCGTCGGCTCGCGCACGGCCGCGGTCGCGCGGGCCCGCGAGCTCGGGGCGATCAGGGCGGGCTGACGGATGCCGCGCGCCCACGTCGTGCTCGTGCACGGACTCCGCACCTCGGCGACGATGTGGCGGCGTCAGGTGGCGGCCTTCGCGCATCACGGCATCGACGCGGTCGCGGTGGACCTGCCCGGCCACGGCACGCGCATGGGCGAGCCGTTCTCGGTCGAGGCGGCGATGCGGGTGATCGACGAGGCGTTCCCGGCGGATTCCGAATCCGACTCAGGCTCCGGGTTCGACTCGGGCTCCGACGCCGTCGCGCCCGGGTCGGGCCGCACGCCGCGGCTGCTCGTGGGGCTCAGCCTCGGCGGCTACCTCGGAATCGAGTACGCGGCGACGCATCCGGGCCGGATCGACGGCCTCGTCGCCGCGTCGTGCGGCACTCGACCCCGCGGCGCCGGGCTCGCGGGCTACCGGCGGCTCGCGGACGCCATCGGCCGGCTGCCCGACCGCGGACGGGCGCTCAACGACCTCATGGTGCGCGTCTTCCTCCCGCGCGAGAGCGTCGCCGACGTGCTCGCGGGCGGCGTGGCGCTCGACGTCATGGAACCGGTGCTCACCGCCGTCGCCGCGCTCGACCCCGAGGACGCGCTGGCCCGCATCGACGTGCCGGTCTGGCTCGTCAACGGCCGCTTCGATCACTTCCGCATCGAGGAGCGGCGGATGCTGCGGGCCACCCGCGACGGACGCCTCGTCGTCGTGCCCGGCGCGACCCACCTCGTGAGCCTCGCCCGTCCCGAGGAGTTCACCGCGGCGGTGCTCGGCGCGGTCGCCGAGCTCGAACGGCGCGCGTCGGTGTCGCGCCGGCGGACGGCGGCGGCCGGGGAGCGTCCCGCGGCGACGGCCGGATGACGCGCGGACGCCACCACCCCTTGCGGCGAGCGGGCGGTTGGACGAGGGTCGTGCACGACGAGGTGATCCCATGCACGAGACGAGGACGTATCCCGAGGGCGTGCCCTCCTGGATCGATATCGAGCAGCCCGACCTCCCGGCGGCCATGGCGTTCTACGGCGGGCTGTTCGGCTGGAGCTTCGAGTCCGCCGAGGGACCCCACGGCGACACGGCCTACGTCGTGGCCCGGCACGACGGCCGGGAGGCCGCCGGGCTGGCGGCGCACGTCGTGTCGCCCGATGCCCCGCCTGCCTGGAACATGTACGTCGCCGTGGCCAACGTCGAGGCCGCAGCTCGGCGGATCGTCGAGGCCGGCGGCGCGATCACGACGGGGCCGGTCGAGGCGGGGAAGGCCGGCCGAGCAGCCCTGGCGACCGATTCCGCCGGCGCCGCGTTCCGGCTCTGGCAGGCCGGCACGCGGGCCGGCGTGCAGGCCGTGAACGAGCCCGGGGCGTGGAACTTCGCCTACCTGCAGACGACGGATGCCGCGGAGCCGGCGTTCTACACGCGCGTGTTCGGCTGGGAGTTCGCCGCCCAGGGCTTCGCGACGCTCATCCGGATGCCGGGATACGGCGACCACCTGGCCGCGACGGTCGATCCCGGCATCCGCGAACGACAGGCGAGCGTCGCCACGCCGCAGGGGTTCGAGGACGCGATCGCCTGGCTCGACCCGCTGCCCGTCGACGCGCCGTCTCGATGGCACATGAGCTTCACGGTGGCGGACCGCGACGACACCGCCGCCATCGCCGAGCGCCTGAGCGGACAGGTGGTGTCGTCGATCGACACCGAGTGGACGCACGACGCCGTCATCCGCGACCCGCAGGGCGGCCTGTTCACCGCCAGCCAGTTCGTCCCGCCCGATCGCTGAGGGCCCCGAGGCATCCGGCGCCGCTCGCTTTGGTGCCGTCGTGGGCGAACTGGTATCGTTGTCTGTTGGCTTGCGTGTGGGTCCCACCCCGCACGAGACGCCGCGTCGGCCCCTCTACCGCGCGCGGCACATCCGGTACCCGCACTCGAACGAAAGAACACCCACGTGGCAAACATCAAGTCGCAGATCAAGCGCATCCGCACCAACCGCAAGGCCGAGGAGCGCAACAAGGCCGTCAAGAGCGAGCTGAAGACCGTCGTCCGCGCCGCCCGCGAGGCGATCGCCGCCGGCGACAAGGAGAAGGCCACCGCCGCTGTGCGCGTCGCGTCGCGCAAGCTCGACAAGGCCGTCTCCAAGGGCGTGATCCACCAGAACCAGGCCGCGAACCGCAAGTCGGCGATCGCGAAGCAGGCCGCCGCGCTCTGACGCACCAGGCTCTTGACGAAGGCCCCGCACGTCGTGCGGGGCCTTCGTCGTTGCCGGGGCGATGCCGGCAGGAGGCCGGCTTGTCGGAGGGGCCTGTGCGGCTCAGGCGAGATCGCGACCGCGCGCGGAGATGACGCCGATGAGGCGTTCGAGCGCGAACACGGGATCGCGCTCGGCGCCCTTCACCGCGGCATCCGCTGCCGCCAATGAGCTGATGGCGCGCTGGAGGCCCTCGTCGGTCCAGCCGGCGAGGTCGCGACGGGCCCGGTCGACCTGCCACGGCGCCAGGCCGAGCGAGGACGCGACCTGGGGTCCGCCGCCGCGCACGCCCGAGACGCGCGCCATCGTGCGCACCTTCATCGCGAACGCGGCCACGATCGGCACGGGGTCGGCGCCGCTGTCGAGCGCGTGTCGGAGGGCGATCAGCGCCTCGCCGTGACGGCCGGCGATGGCGGCGTCGGCGACCGCGAACGCGTTCGTCTCGACGCGGCCGCCGTAGTAGCGCGCCACGACCTGCTCGGTGATCTCGCCCGGGGCATCCGCGATCAGCTGCCGGCACGCGGCCGACAGCTCGCCGAGGTCGTCGCTGAACGCGGCGACGAGCGACCGGAGGGCCCGCGCGTTGATGCTGCGCCCGGCCGCGCGGAACTCGGCCACGACGAAGTCCTGCTTCTCGGTCTCGCGCCTCAGCTCGGCGCACACGATCTCGATGCCGCCGCCGGTGCCGGCCCGGATGGCGTCGAGGAGCTTCTTGCCGCGCTGCCCGCCGGCGTGGCGGAGCACGAGGGTCGTGGACTCCGCGGTCTGCTCGAGGTAGTCGAGCGCGTCGAGGAGGAAATCGTCGCTCGCGCGTTCGACGGCGCCGACGCGGATGAGGCGCGGCTCGCCGAAGAGCGACGGGCTCGCGAGCGTGAGGAGTTCTCCGCGGCGGTAGCCGTCGGCCTCGAGGTCGCTCACCTCGAGCGACGGATCCTCGGAGCGCAGGAAGTCGCGGAGCATGCCGCCGGCGCGCTCGGCGAGCACCCCCTCGGGACCGGAGATGAGCACCACCGGAGCGGGCCGCACCTCGTTCCATGCGAGCTGCGGAATGGCGACCCTGGTGCGCGCCGCCGCGCCGGATCGCGCCGCGCCCGACCTCGCCGTACCTGATCGTGCCGCCACCGCACCTCCCGTTCCGCTCAAGTCTACGAGCGGGCACCGACGCCGCTGCGCTCGCACCAGAGGCCGAACTCGCCGTCGCCGTCGGCGGTGAGCGTGCAGGTTCCCGAGCGATCGGTGCGCACGACCGTCGTCCGCGACGCCGCGAGCAGCTCGAGCAGCTGCGCCGTCGGATGCCCGTACCCGTTGTCGGCACCGACGCCGATGAGCCCGACCGTGGCGGCGAGCTCCTGGTAGATGCGCTCGCTCTGGTCTGCGGAGCCGTGATGCGCGACCTTCACGACGTCGGCGCGGCCCAACTCGGTCGACCGCAGCAGTCCCGCCTGCGCTTCCTCGCCGAGGTCGCCGAGGAAGACGGCGCGGTAGCCGGATGCCTCGAGGTCGAGCACGACGCTGGCATCGTTGCCCGGCGCAGCATCGGGTCTCGGCCACGCGATCCGCCACGACGCGTCGCCGAGCGTGCCGCGATCGCCGGCGACGACCTCAACGGATTCGGCGCCGGCGTCGCCGAGCGGCCCGAGGACGCGGTCGGAGCGGTCCCCGTCGAGCGGACCGTGCAGCACGGTGTCGACGCGGCCGATCACTGCCTCGGCACCGCCGGCATGGTCGGCGTCCCAGTGGGTGATGACGAGCAGGTCGATCCGGGAGATGCCCAGCAGTCCGAGGCAGCGGTCGAGGGCGGCGGGATCGGGCCCCGTGTCGATGAGGGCGGTCGCCTCGTCGACACGCACGAGCATCGCGTCGCCCTGCCCCACCTCGCAGGCCGCGAGGTCCCAGTCGCCGGGCCGCGTCGCGCCGACCACGAGCGGTCCGCCGGCGGAGATCCCGACGGGCACCGCCAGGACGACCGCGAGCACCACGCCGGCCCAGGCCCTCGTGCGGGATCTGGTGGCGAAGACGAGCACCAAGACGAGGGCAGTGCACGCCGCGAGCAGGAGCGCCCCCGGGGCATCCGGCAGCCACACCAGCCGCCCGCCCGGGAGCGAGGACGCGCCGTGGGCGACGAGCGCGATCCACGTGGCCGGCAGCCAGGCCACCTGCACGAGGGCGGCGCCCACGGCGGGCAGTACGGGGAGCACGAGGCAGGCGACGAGCCCCACGACGGTACCGACCGGGGCGGCAGGAGCCGCCAGCAGGTTCGCAGGCACCCCGTAGAGCGCGATGGCCGGGTCGAGCAGCACGAGGATCGGCTGGCAGGCGAGCTGTGCTGCGAGCGGCACCGCCAGCCCGACGGCGAGCGGCACGGGCATCACCCGCGCGAGGCGTCCGGCGAGCGGGCCGGCCAGCAGGATCAACCCCGCGGTGGCCGCCGCCGAGAGGGCGAACCCGTAGTCGCGGGCGAGCCATGGATCGAAGGCGAGAAGGCCGATGACGGCGACCGCGAGGGCGGCGACTCCCCCGCCCGGACGCCCGGACGCGATGGCGACGAGGACCGCCACGGCCATCGCGCCGGCGCGAACGACGCTCGGCTGCGGTGTGACGAGCACGATGAACCCCGCCAGGGCGATCAGCGCCGCAGCCACACGCACCGACCGGCGGGCGCCGCACAGCGCCGCGAGCCCGAACGCGGCCGCGGTGACGATCGCGCAGTTCGCGCCCGACACGGCCGTCAGGTGGCTCAACGAGCTCGCGCGCATCGCCTCGTCGAGCTCGGCGCCGACGGCGGTCGTGTCGCCGATGGAGAGGCCGGGCACGAGAGCGGCGCCGTCGCCGTCGAGGCCGGTCGCGGCATCCGCGAGATCGGCGCGTGGGACCACTGCCCACGCGAGCCAGGCCGGCGGCGGGCCCTGGATCACGGCCTCGCCCTCGGGCCGGAGGCGGAAGGCGCTCTGCTCGGCGCCCGGGAGCGCAGCGACGCGAGCGGTCATGGCGATGCGGACGCCCAGGGAGAGCTCACGCGCCGGCGGGTCGAGCGTGGTCGTGACGGGGACCGGCGTCACCGTCCGTCCGTCGACCGCCACCACCTGCGCGTCGACCCGCAGCGACGGTGGCTCGCCGGCCTGCGCCCACATGGCGCGCATCGGCCGAGGCGCCGCGACCACCTCGATCACCACGTTCGCGCTCGTGTGCGCCGCGGCGATCGCCGTGAGCGGCGAGTCCGCCCGCCGATCGAGCTGGACGGCTGCCGATGAGGCGGCGAGCCCCGCTGCGGCGAGCACGACCAACCCGATCGCCGCGACCATGATGACCCGCCGGCACCGGCGCCCGACGACGACCGTGGCGAGCAGCGCGGCGGCGGCGGCCCAGATCGATCCCGCGACGATCGCTGGATCGAGACCGGCATCGGATGCCGCGACGGCGCACCAGGCGGTGACCCACGTCGCAACCGCGGGCAGCAGCAGGCGGAGGTCGCCCACTCAGGGTGCGACCCGGTCGGCGAGTCCCGAGAAGACCGCGTCGCCGATGCCGGCCACCTCGAGCAGCTGGTCGACGCTCGTGAACGGCCCGTTCGCCTCGCGCCAGTCGATGATGCGCTGCGCGAGCGCCGGACCGATGCGCGGCAGCGTGTCGAGCGCGGCCAGGTCGGCCGTGTTGAGGTGCACCTTGCCGTCGCCGGCACCCTGCACGGAAACGCCGGTGACGCCGACGCCGGCGGCGCCCGACCCCGGAGGCGGCGCCTGCCCCATGGCGAGCACGACGAGCTGCTCGCCGTCGACCACCGGGCGCGCGAGGTTCACGCCCGCCGGATCGGCGTCGGCCGTGAACCCGCCGGCCGCAGCCACGGCGTCGACGACGCGCGCGCCGGGCGCCAACTCGACGAGGCCGGGCGCGGCGACGGCCCCCAGCACGTGCACGAGCAGCGGCGCGACGTCGGCGCCGGTCGCGACCTCGGCGCCGCCGGCTGAAGCACCACGCTCCTCCGACGCCGGGAGGATCGAGCCCTGTGCGCCGCCGCCGCTGGACGCGACCGACAGCAACGCGGCGATCGCCACGGCGGCCACGAACAGCACCACGGCCGCGCCCACCGCGATGCGCACGCGCGGCGCCGCCCGTCGCGCTCGCGGGTCGAGCGCGCCGAGCGGATCGTCGCCAGGGGTCGGGGGCATACCCGCAGGCTAGGCCGCGACGACGCACCGACCAGGCGATGAAGGGAGCGACGCCGACCGCCCAGCCGCCCACGCGGCCTGTCGAGGACGGGTCAGCGACGGGTCACCGACGCGTCGGGTCCTCAGCGACGCGTGGCGATGTTGACGAGTCGCGGCGCGCGCACGATGACGTTCGCGATCTCCTTCTCGCCGATCGCGCGCGCCACGCCGACGGATCCGCGGGCGAGCGCCTCGAGCTCCTCGCCCGAGATCTTCGGCGAGACCTCGAGGCGGTCGCGGACCTTGCCGTCGACCTGCACGATCGCGGTCACCGACTCCTCGACGAGCAGCGCGGGGTCGGCCCTGCGCCAGGGCACGAGCGCGACGCTCGGCTGGTAGCCGAGCCGCTCCCACATGTCCTCCGCCGTGTACGGGGCGAAGAGGTCGAGGATCATCGCCGTGACCTCCGCGGCCTCGCGCACCGCGGCATCCGCGGCACCCGGACCCGAGTCGATCGCCTTGCGCGTCGCGTTGACGAGCTCCATGAGGCGCGCCACGACGACGTTGAACTTGAACGCCTCGACGAGGGCCGGGGCATCCGCCAGCAGCCGGTGCGTCATGCGGCGCAGCGTGACGTCGCCCGTCTTCCACTCGACGTCGGGGCTGGAGGTGACCTCGCCCGAGATGCGCCAGGCGCGCGCGAGGAACTTCGCCGCGCCGACGGGCGAGACGTCCGCCCAGTCGATGTCGTCTTCGGGGGGCCCCGCGAACGCGAGCGTCACGCGCAGCGCGTCGGCGCCGTGCCGGCCCAGCTCGCTCGCGAACTCGACCAGGTTGCCCTTCGACTTCGACATCTTCGCGCCGTCCATGATCACCATGCCCTGGTTGAGCAGGGAGGTGAACGGCTCGGTGAAGCTCAGGTAGCCGAGGTCGAAGAGCACCTTCGTGATGAATCGCGAGTACAGCAGGTGCAGGATGGCGTGCTCGACGCCGCCGACGTACTGGTCGACGGGCAGCCACTTCTCGGCCTGGGCGACATCGAACGCCTGCGTGTCGTCGTTCGGGCTGAGGTACCGCAGGTAGTACCAGGAGCTGTCGACGAACGTGTCCATGGTGTCGGAGTCGCGCCGCGCCGCGCCGCCGCAGTTCGGGCATGCGACGTTCGCCCAGTCGTCGGCCGCGCCGAGCGGGCTCGCGCCCTTCGGCTTCAGGTCGAGCCCCGCGGCATCGGGCAGCCGCACCGGCAGGTCCTGCTCGGGCACGGGCACCTCGCCGCACTCCTCGCAGTGGATGATCGGGATCGGCGTGCCCCAGTAGCGCTGCCGCGAGATGAGCCAGTCGCGCAGGCGGAAGTTCTTCGCGGCGCGCCCGGTGCCGCGCTGCTCGAGCACCTCGATGATGCGGCGGATCGCGTTCGACTTCGAGAGTCCGTCGAGGGGGCCCGAGTTGATGAGGCGGCCCTCGCCCGGGAGAGCGACGCCCGTTGCGGCGGGGTCGAGCTCGGGGAGGTCCTCGGGCAGGATCGGCTCGCCCTCGTCGTCGAGCTGGATCACCGGGATCACGCCCGTGACGGGCGCATTCGTGTCGACGACCACGCGCACGGGCAGGTCGAACGCGCGCGCGAAGTCGAGGTCGCGCTGGTCGTGGGCGGGCACGGCCATGATCGCGCCGTGGCCGTAGTCGGCCAGCACGTAGTCGGCGGCCCAGATCGGCAGCCGCTCGCCGTTCACGGGGTTCTCGGCGTAGCGCTCGAGGAACACGCCGGTCTTCGGTCGCTCGGTCGAGAGGCGGTCGATGTCGCTCTCGGCGCGCACCGAGGCGAGGTAGTCCTGGAACCGGGCCTGCACCTCCGCGGATGCCCCGGCCGCGAGCTCGGCCGCGATCTCGGAGTCGGGCGCCACGACCATGAAGGTCGCGCCGTAGAGCGTGTCGGGGCGCGTGGTGAACACCGTGACGGGCTCGTCGCGGCCTTCGATGCGGAACTCGACGTCGGCGCCCGCGGAGCGGCCGATCCAGTTGCGCTGCATCGTGACGACCTTCGACGGCCATGAGCCCTCGAGCTGGTTCAGGTCGTCGAGCAGGCGGTCGGCGTAGTCGGTGACGCGGAAGTACCACTGGGTCAGGGACTTCTTCGTGACCACGGCGCCGCAGCGCTCGCAGTGGCCGTCGACGACCTGCTCGTTCGCGAGCACGGTCTGGTCGACCGGGCACCAGTTCACGAGGCCCGCCTTGCGATAGGCGATGCCCTTCTCGTAGAGCTTCAGGAACAGCCACTGGTTCCAGCGGTAGTACTCGGGGTCGCTCGTGTGCAGCTCGCGGGTCCAGTCGAACGACGGCGCGTAGAGGCGGAACGAGCGCTTCTGCTGCTCGATGTTGTCGTACGTCCAGCCGCGCGGGTCGATGCCGCGCTTGATGGCGGCGTTCTCGGCGGGCAGGCCGAAGGAGTCCCAGCCGACCGGGTGCAGCACGTCGAAGCCCTGGTGGCGCCAGTAGCGGGCCACGGTGTCGCCGTAGCCGAACGCCTCGGCATGGCCCATGTGCAGGTCGCCCGACGGGTACGGGAACATGTCGAGGATGTACTTGCGCGGCTTCGTCTCACCCGGACGGCCGGCGACGAACGGTGCGAGCTCGTCCCACACGGGAAGCCACTTCGCCTGCAGGGCTGCGAAGTCGTACGCGCCGGCGTCGGCGTTGGCCTGGTCCTGATCGTGTGCCACGTGACTCTCAATCGTGTGTCGCTGCGGTGGGGGGATCCGCACATCTCCGGGCGCGCCGGAACCCGGCACGCACTCGGGAATCCAGCCTACTCACTCGGAGGGCGCCGTCGCCCGCGTTCGCCACGGGCCGACCGGCGGTCGAGCCGCTCAGTCCGTGACGGATGCCGCGCCGAGCACCGCGAGGAGGGCGCGCGCCTTGACGCGCGTCTCCTCGATCTCCTCCTCGGCCACCGACAGGGCGGTGATGCCGCCGCCCGTGCCGATGCTCGCGCCCGCCGGCGTGAGCACGATCGAGCGGATGACCATCGCGAGGTCGGCGCTGCCGTCGACGCCGAGGTAGCCGAACGCACCCGAGTACACGCCTCGGGGCCCCTCCTCGAGCTCGTGCAGGATCGTCATGGCGCTCCGCTTCGGCGCACCGGTCATCGACCCGGCCGGGAACGCCGACTGCACCACGTCGAGCACGGTGAGCGGATGCCGGATGCGAGCGCGCACGGTCGACACGAGTTGGTGCACGTGGGCGTACTCCTCGACCTCGAGCAGGCTCGGCACGGTGACGGTCCCGAGCTCCGCGATGCGCCCGAGGTCGTTGCGCATGAGATCCACGATCATGAGGTTCTCGGCGCGCTCCTTGTCGCTCTCGAGGAGCTCCCGGCGCAGCCGCTCGTCGAGGTCGGGGTCGGTTCCGCGGGGGCGGGTGCCCTTCATGGGCTTGGTGGACACGACGCCGTCGCGGTCGACGTGCAGGAACTGCTCGGGCGACGCGCTCAGCAGCGCGACGTCGCCGAACCGCACGTACCCGCCGTGATGGGTCGGGCTCGAGGCGCGCAGCGCAAGGTACGCGGCCGCCGGATCGGGCCGCACGTCGACGTCGACGCGGTTCGTGAGGCAGAGCTGGTAGACGTCGCCGCGCACGATCGCGGCCTGGCACTCGGCGATGAGGTGCGCGTAGTGCTCGGGGTCGTGGCGCCAGCGGACGGCCGGCGGCCGGTCCAGCGGCAGCTTCGTCGACGCGACGGGCTCCTCCTCCAGCTCCGCCAGCGCGGCGGCGAACTCCTCCGCCCAGGCCTCGCCGTCGGTGCGGAGGCCGTCCGCGTCGTCCTCGAGCCACACGAGCCGCACCTCCCGGGCGGCGTGGTCGAACACCAGCGCGCGATCGACGAACAGGAACGCGGCATCCGGCGTCTCGGTCGGGGCGATCGGCACGTCGTTGAGGCTCGCGCCGAGCTCGTAGCCGAACCACCCGAACCAGCCGAGCGGGTCGACGTCGCCGGGTGCGTCGACGCGGTCGGCCAACCGCTCCGCGAGCACCTCGAACACGGATGCCGCGAGCGTCTCCTGAGCGTCGTCAGGGCCCTGAGGCGTGCTCGTCGTGACGGTGCCCGACACGATGTCGGCCGTGACGAACCTGCTGCCCGGATGTGCGGCGGCGAGGATGCTCACGCCCGTCGCGGCATCCGTTCCCCCATCGAGCCAGACGACGTGCGTCCCCTCCGCGAACCGGGCCCGGAAGACGAGCTCGGGGTCGCGCCACGCCTCGACCGGGCGGATGCGGATGCGACGCGGCATCCTCCCAGCCTACGGCGCGCCGGCACGCGTCATGGCTCGCGCAACCGCACGAGGAAGGGGCGGTGCGGTCGCCCGCACCGCCCCGCCGGTCGACGGATCGATCGGTCCTAGCGGAGTGCCTGGTGTCCCTTGAACGACGGGTCGAACTGCCCCACGGCCTTGCCCTTGCCGGTGCCGTTGACCGCGGAGGTCGTCTCGGCGAAGACGAGGGTCGAGTGGGCGACGGCGTCGGACATCAGGGCGAGCGTGTCGTCATCGAGGTTGTCGATGTCGTCGCACGCGGCGTGGTAGCACGGGTCGTAGGCGACGCCTGCCGTCCCGCCGAAGGTCGCCGCCTGCTGGGCCGACTTGATGCCCTCGGCGCCCGTGAACAGGCCGCCCGCCGGGATGCCCGCCTCGATGAAGCCGAAGTAGTCGCTGCGGCCGTCGAAGTCGGTCGGCTCCGTCGGCTCGCCCTGCGAGGCGAAGAAGTCGTTGAAGACCCCCTCGATCGTTCCCGAGCCGTTCGGGCCCGAGACGCCGAGCGCGTTCCCGTCGCCGTCGTACACGAAGTTGACGGGGTTCGGCGAGCCGATCATGTCGAAGTTGAGGTTGAGGGCCGTGCCCTTGATCTCCTTCGCCGACAGCTGCGAGACGTAGTGGCTCGACCCGATGAGGCCGTCCTCCTCGCCGCTCCAGAACGCGAACCGCACGCGGTTCTCGGGATCGATGCCGAGTTCGGACATCTGGATCGCCGTCTCGAGGATGGCCGCGGTCCCGGAACCGTTGTCGTTGATGCCGGGTCCCTCGCCGACGGAATCCAGGTGGCCGCCGACGACGACCGTACGGTCGGTGCGGCCAGCGGTGTCGGCCCAGATGTTCTGCGTCGTGACCGGCACCACGGTGATCTGCACGCTGAGGCTCAGGTGCAGGTCGGGGGTGTTCACCCACTCCGCGCCGAGTTCGAACGGCGCGCTGACGACCGGGAGGTTCTCGTCGACGATCGAGCCGAGCGTGCCGCCGAACAGGCCGAACCGGTCGTCACCCGGGACGTCGTTGCCCTGGTTGAACACGATCACGCCGACGGCTCCCGCGTCGAGGGCATTCTGCGCCTTCACGGCGAAGTCGCACGACCCGCGCTGGATGAGCGCGATGTCGCCCGCGGGGAAGGTGCCGAAATCGGTCGCCTCGCAGCCGCTGGTGGAGGCCCGGTCGCCGCCGAGGTTGACGTCCACGGCGGTCACGTGCACGTCAACCAGGTTGCCGCCGCCGGTGAAGTCCATCGGGAAGTAGTCGACGCCGAGCGTGTAGGTGTCGGGGTTCGGCGACACCTGCGACATGGAGGTCCCGGTGAAGTCCGTGCGCTCGTAGCTGAACGACTGGACCTTCGTCGCATAGCCCGCGCCTTCGAGCTGCTGCTTGACGTAGGCGAGTGAGGCCGCGTGGCCGGGCGTGCCGGCCGCACGGTTGCCGCCGTTCGCATCAGCGATCGCCTGGAACGCCGCGAGGTGCGACTTCACGCCATCGAGCGTGACCGCGGTGCGCAACGCCGACGTGTCGGTGACGACAGCGGCCTGGGCGGGGCCGGCGACGGCGAGCGTCGCACAGACGGCTGCCGACGCCGCGATGGCGCCGACACGCAGGGAGTTTCGGGTTCGGTGATCCACAGGTGCTCCTTCGGGTTGAGGGAGGTGCTCGGCACGCGTCGAACGGCGCGTGCCGTTGACGGCGACCGTAGCGCACCACCCGAGCGCGCGGGAAGGCTTTCCCGCCCACCGCGCACGACGCGTGCGCGTGACGCGCGATTCCGCGCGTACGGAGCGATCCGGAGCTCAGGTTCCGCTTCGCACGCCGCCGATCGCCGCCCCCGCCTCGAGCGTGATCGTGCGGTCGACGAGCCCCTCGGGCGCACCCGTGTGGGAGATGAGCACGACGGTGCGACCCGTGCGGCCTGCGGCATCCGCGAGATCACGAAGCAGGGCGTCGGCGCGCGCCGGGTCGACGCTCGCGGTGGGCTCGTCGAGCACGAGCACCGGGAAGTCGGCGAGCATCGCCCGCGCGAGCGCGATGCGCTGGGCCTGGCCGCCCGAGACGAGCGTCCCGCGCTCCCCCACCCGAGCGTCGAGCCCGCCGCGCTGCTCGACCCACTCGCGCAGGCCGACGCGGTCGAGCACGTCGAGGAGGTCGGCGTCGGTCGCGGTGTCGCGGGCGAACAGCAGGTTCTGCCGCACGTCCTCGTCGAACAGCCACGGCCGCTGCTCGACGAGGCCGACGATCCGTCGCACCGCGGCCGACTCGAGCTCGGATGCCTCGACGCCGCCGAGCCGGTACGAGCCCTCGTAGCCGAGGAACCGCACGAGCACGTGCGCGAGCGTCGTCTTGCCCGCCCCCGACTCGCCGCGCACGAGGACGCGTTCACCGGGCGCGATCGCGAGGTCGAGGCCGTCCAGCGCCGCCGGGCGTTCGACGGATGCCGCGTCCTCGTCGGACACCTCCGGCCACCGCGCTCGGATGCCACGGAGCTCGACCGCGGGCGCCGGCTCGACCGCGGGTGGCGGGGCGGGCACCGCCGGCGGCACCGGGATCTCCGCGGGAACCGTGGCCGGCACCGCGTGCGCGACGCGTGCGGCGCTCGTGCGTGCGAGCCGGAGGGCGCTCGTGGCCAGCGGGATCGCCCCGGCGACCTCGGCGATCGCGAGCGGCACCAGGCAGAGGACGGCGAACGTGGGTCCGTCGATGCGGCCGCCCTCGAGCAGCGGCGCCGCCGCGGCCAGGCTCGCGGCCACGGCGAACCCGCCGATCGCCGACGTGAGGGCGGATGCCGCACCCGTCGCGGCGGCGCGGGACCTCGTCGCCCGGGCGAGGCGGGCCCCGATCGCGTCGATCCGGCGCCGTCCGGCCTCGGCGGCGTCGAAGGCGACGAGCACGTCGAGCGCCTGCACGTGCTCGACGATCGCCGCCTGGAGCTCGCCGCGGAGCGGCGCGAGTGTGCGCTCGGCGCGCACGGCGGCGCGGCGCTGCACGAGCAGCGTCAGGCCGATGCCGACCACGAGGCACGCGAGCACGGCGACGGCGGACTCGGGGGCGAGCAGCGCGACGCCCGCGATCGCGAGTGCCAGCACGAGCACGGCGCTGACGAGCGGCTGCACCGCTCGGAGCGCGACGTTCTGCAACTCGTCGACGTCGTCGACGAACCGGGCGAGGAGGTCCCCGCGCCGGCTCGACGCCAGTCCGTCGGGAGCGAGCGGCAGCATCCGCTCGTAGACGCCCGCGCGGATCGCGGCGAGCTGTCGGAAGGATGCATCGTGCCCGACGAGCCGCTCGAGGTACCGGAACACGGCGCGGCCGAGGGCGAACGCGCGCACGCCCACCACGGCGAGCGAGAGGTAGAGCACGGGCGGCTGCTCGGCGGCGCGGGCGATGAGCCACGCCGAGCACGCGAGGAGTGCGACGCTCGACGCGGCCGAGGCGAGGCCGAGGAGCACGGCGAGGGCGAGTCGTCGCGGGGGCGGCACGGCGCTGCGGAGCACGGCGCGGGTGGGATCAGGCATGCACCACCGCCAGGTCGATCGTGCGGTCCGCGGCCTCGGCGAGGGTTGACCGGTGGGTGGTGACGAGCACGACGCGTCCGTCGGCCGCCAGCTCGCGCAGACGCCCGGCGAGGCGGGCCTCGCGCTCGGGGTCCTGCGCCGAGCCCGGCTCGTCGAGGAGCAGGAGTCGCGCGTCCCGCGCGAGCAATCGGTGGATGGCGCGCGCGGTGGCGACGCGCTGCGCCTGCCCGCCCGACAGGCCGCCGCCGCTCGGGCCGAGGCGCTGCTCCGGCGGGAGGTCGACGCCGGCGAGGTCGAGGGCGCGGGCGAGCAGCGCCGGATCGGCGTGCTCGTCGCCCAGCCGCACGTTGTCGGCCACCGTGCCCGCCACGAGCGCCGGGGTCTGGCCCGCCCACGCGATCGATGACCGGTCGCCGGACGCGAGCGTCCGCCCGTCGAGCCGCACCGCGCCGTCCGCACCGGCGAACCCGAGCAGCGCGGCGAAGATGCTCGACTTGCCCGAGCCGCTCTCCCCCGTGATCGCGATGACGTCGCCCGGCCGCGCCTGGAGGTCGAACCCGTCGAGCACGACACGGTCGCCCCGCCGCACGCGCAGGTCGCGGATGACGAGGCCCGCGGCATCCGTGTCAGTGCCGTCGGCGGCCTCAGCCGCCGACACCGCTCGGTCGCCCGCACCTGCGTGTGCACCACGCGCCGCCTGCGCCCCCTCCGCCGCCGCGAGCACGTCGAACGCGTCGGCCGACGCCGTCACGCCCGCCGACGACGAGTGGAACGCCGCGCCGACGTTCCGCAGCGGCAGGAACACCTCGGGCGCGAGCACGAGCACGAAGAGCCCGGGCAGCAGCGTCATGTCGCCCCCGACGAGCCGCAGGCCGATCGAGACGGCGACGAGCGCGACCGAGAGGCTCGCCGCGAGCTCGAGCGTGAACCCCGAGAGGAACGTGATCCGCAGCACCCTCATGGTGCCCCGGCGGTACTCGTCGGTGATGCGGCGAATGCGGGTGGTCTGCCGCTCGGTGCGGCCGAACACGACGAGCGTCGAGAGCCCGCCGACGACCTCGAGGAATCCGCGGGAGAGGGCCGCGAGGCTGTCCCACTGCCGCCGCTGCACCGCTGCCGTCGCCATGCCGATGAGCGCCATGAAGATCGGGATGAGCGGCAGCACGATCACGAGGATGAGCCCCGAGAGCGGGTCGGCGAGCCATGCCGCCACGATGAACGCGGGCGTCGCGATCACGGTGAGCACCAGCTGCGGCAGGTATCGCCCGAAGTACTCGTCGAGCGCGTCGAGCCCCGGGCCGAGCAGCGTCGCGATGCGCGCCGTCGGGAAGCCCGGCACGCCGCCCGGGCGGTCCTCGATCGCGCGCAGCAGGTCGGCGCGCAGCTCCGCCTTCACGCGCGTGGCGCCGGCCGAGCCCACCACGTCCCAGAGCCACGCGGCACCGGCACGAGCGGATGCCGCGACGAGCAGCAGGGCGACGAGCGGCCACGCCTGCGGCATCCGCATGCCGTCGATGAGTCCCGCGACGAGCGACGCGAGCGACCACGCGAACGCGATGACCGCCGCCGCCTGCACGACCGCGAGGGCCGCGCCGGCGACGAGGAACCATCGCGCCGCGTGCGAGCGGCGGACGAGTCGGGGATCGAGCGGCTTCACGGGATCAGTGCGCTGCGGCCTCGATGGAGGCGCGCGTCACGCGCTTGCGGAACACCCAGTACGTCCAGCCCTGGTAGGCGAGCACGAGCGGCAGGAACACCACGGCCACCCAGCTCATGACCGTGAGCGTGTACGCCGAGCTCGAGGCGTTCTCGATCGTGAGGCTGTTCGCCGGGTCGTTCGAGGCGGGCATCACGTCGGGGAACAGCGCGGCGAAGAGTGCGAGCACGGCCGTCGCGACCGTGATCGCGAGCAACGTGAACGCGATGCCCTCGGCTCCGCGCAGGTTCGCGAGCCAGCCGCCGATGAGGGCGACCGCAGCGACACCCGCGAGGATCCAGAACCAGAGGGTCCCGAACGCGAGGCCCGTCCAGAGCAGGAACAGCGCAGCGACGACGATCGTGAGGACGCCCGCGCGCGTCGCGAGCCGGCGCGCCCGCTCGCGGATCTCGCCCTCCGTCTTCAGTGAGACGAACACGACCCCGTGGGTGAAGAACAGCAGGAGCGTCGTGAGCCCGCCGAGCAGCGCGTACGGGTTGAGCAGGTCGAACAGCGTGCCCGTGTAGTTGTGGTCGGCGTCGAGCGGCACCCCCTGCACGATGTTCGCGAACGCGACGCCCCAGAGCAGCGCGGGCACGGCGGAGCCGACGACGATCATGCCGTCGAACCAGCGCTTCCACCTCGACTCGGGCCGCTGGTGCCGGTACTCGAACGACACGCCGCGGGCGATGAGCGCGAGCAGGATGAGCAGCAGCGCGAGGTAGAACCCCGAGAAGAGGGTCGCGTACCACTCGGGGAACGCCGCGAACAGCGACGCGCCCGCCACGATGACCCAGGTCTCGTTGAGGTCCCACACGGGGCCGATCGTGTTGATGAGCACGCGGCGATCGGTGTCGTCCCTGCCGAGGAACGGCAGCGACATCCCGACGCCGAAGTCGAACCCGTCGAGCACGAAGTAGCCCACGAAGAGGAACGCGACGATCCAGAACCAGAGTTGTGCGAGATCCATGTCGGCCCTCTCCTAGTACACCGTGGTCGCGGGCTCGACCCGGCCGGTCTCGGGGTGGGGCTCGCCCACCTCGGGCGGTCCCTTCTTGATGGCGCGGATCACGAGGCGCACCTCGACCACCGCCAGTGCGCCGTAGATCAGCGTGAACGCGACGAGCGAGATGAGCACGTCGAGCCCGGTGACGTTGGGCGATACCGCCGATTCCGTCCAGAGCAGGCTGAACACGATCCACGGCTGCCGGCCCATCTCCGTGAAGATCCAGCCGACGATCATCGCGGCGAGCGACAGCGGGAAGCTCCAGATCGCGACCTTCCAGACCCACGCCTGCTTCGGCATGCGCCCCTTGCGGGTGACCCACAGTCCGACGAGCGCGATGAGCACGTGCAGCATCCCGAGGCCGATCATCCAGCGGAACGACCAGTAGGTGACCCAGATGATCGGGGCGTAGTCGCCGGGACCGTAGAGCGCCGTGTACTGGGACTGCAGGTCGTTGATGCCCTCGACGCAGCCGTCGAAGCTGTGCGTCGACAGCAGGGAGAGCAGGTACGGCACCCGGATCGAGAACAGCTCCGACGTGCCGTCGGGCGTGCCGAGGGTGAACAGCGAGAACGAGGCATCCGCACCGCAGACCGTGTCGTAGGTGGCCTCGGCCGCGGCCATCTTCATCGGCTGCGTCGCCACCATCGCGAGGCTCAACTGGTCGCCGAAGAACGTCGTGAGGATGCCGGCGCCCACCATCGTCCAGAGGCCGAACTTCAGCGCGGGCCGCATGGTGTCGAGGTGCTGGTTGCGGGCGAGGTGCCAGGCCGCGGCGCTGATCACGAGGCCCGACGACACCATGAACGACGCCGCGATGGTGTGCGGGAACGCGGCGAGTGCGACCGGGTTGGTCAGCAGCGCACCGATGTCGACGAGCTCGGCGCGCCCCTTCTCGGCGTTCATCTCGTAGCCGACCGGGTTCTGCATGAACGCGTTCGCCGCGATGATGAAGTACGCCGAGAGGATGCTGCCGATCGCGGTCGCCCAGATGGTGGCGAGGTGGAGCCCCCGCGGCAGCTTGTCCCAGCCGAAGATCCAGAGGCCGATGAACGTCGCCTCGAAGAAGAAGGCGAGCAGGCCCTCGAGCGCGAGCGGGGCGCCGAACACGTCGCCCACGAAGCGGGAGTACTCCGACCAGTTCATGCCGAACTGGAACTCCTGCACGATGCCCGTGACCACGCCCATGGCGAAGTTGATGAGGAAGATCGTGCCGAAGAAGCGCGTGATGCGCAGGTACTCGGCCTTGCCGGTGCGGTACCACGCGGTCTGGAACACCGCGGTGGTGGTCGCGAGTCCGATCGTGATCGGGACGAAGAGGAAGTGGTAGACGGTGGTGAGGCCGAACTGCCACCTGGCGAGCAGCAACGGGTCGAGCAGTTCGTTCACGGATGCCCCTTTCGGAAGCGCCGAGTCCCAGGAGGAGATTTTCTACACGTCGTAGATATTTCTTCTACGAAGCGTAGAACATTTGGGCCGTCGGCGGTAGTCTGGTGGCATGGCGAGTCTTGGCGAGTTGGAGCGCTCCGTGATGGAGGTGCTCTGGACGACCGACGGCGCGCTCACCGCGAACGAGCTGCGCGACGCGCTCGCCGTGCGCGACGAGCCGGGTCGCACGGTGGCCACCACGACCGTGCTCACGGTGCTCTCGCGCCTCGAGCGCAAGGGGTTCGTCGCCCGCACGCGCGACGTGCGACCGCACCGCTACCACGCGCTGCTCAGCCGTGAGGAGCACACCGCCGAGCTCATGCACGAGGTGCTCGACAAGGCCTCCGACCGCGACGCGGCCCTCGCCCGGTTCGTGAGCACCGCCACCGTGGGCGAGGCCGACACGCTGCGCCGCCTGCTCGACGAGCTCGCCCGCCGCTGACCATGCTCGCCGTCTCGGCGGTGCTCGGGATCCTCGCCCTCGCACTCGCGTGGCCCGTGCCCGTGGCGCTCTCGCGCGCCGACTGGCCCTCCCGAACGCCCGCCGCGGCCCTCGCCCTCTGGCAGGCCATCGCACTCGCCGGCGGCCTCTCGATGATCGGATGCCTCCTCGCGTACGGCTCGGCGCCCGCGGGCTCGCTGCCCGCCACCGTGGTCGCGCTCGCGCCCCACCTCCTCGACGGCCCGCTCCCGGCAGGGTTCGGCGTCGCCGAGCTCGCGGCGCTCACCCTCGCGGGTGCCGTCACGCTGCTGCTCCTGCTCAACCTCGGGCTCGTCGCCGTGCGCGCCGAGCGCGAGCGCCGGAGGCAGCACCAGCTCATCGACCTGCTCAGCGACCCGCTGCCCGGCGAGCCCCGCACGCGCGTCCTCGCGACGCCGGTGCCGCTCGCCTACTGCGTGCCGGGCATCCGCACCGCGACCGTGCTCACCGACGGGCTCATCGACGCGCTCTCCCCCGACGAGCTCGGCGCCGTGATCGTGCACGAGCGCACCCATCTCGAGCAGCTGCACCACCTCGTGCGCCTCGCGTTCCGCGCCTGGCACAGCGCCATCCCGTGGTTCCCCATCGCGAACCGCGCCGAGCGCTCGGTCGTGACGCTCACCGAGATGCTCGCCGACGACGGCGCGCGTCGCGTCAAGGGCGACGAAGCGCTGCGACGCGCCCTCGAGCGCGTCGGCAACGCGGGCGAGTCCGCGTCGTTCCCGGATGCCGCGACGGGAGCCGATCCCGACGCGGCGATGCTCGCCGCCCGCCTCGGTCGGCTCAGCTCGGCGCCCGGCGGGTCCCGCGACGCGCGCGGAGCGCGCGTCGCCGCCCTCGCGGCATCCGTCCTGCTCGTCGCCGTCCCCCTGCTGGGGTATGCCGCGATCCTCGGAATCGTCCCGTAGGGTGACGCGTCGGAGGGCCGCCGTGGATACGCTCGAACGGTGAACGAGCTCCTCGACTGGATCCTCGACACGGTGCAGGCCGTGGACCCGGTCGTGCGCACGCTGCTCGCGGGGCTCGGCATCATGCTCGAGACGTCGGTGCTCATCGGCCTCGTGGTGCCGGGCGACACCATCGTGCTCGTCGCGTCGACGGCGGTAGACGGCGTCGGCGAGTACCTCGCCCTCGCGTTCGCCGTCATCGTGGGCGCGCTCGTCGGCGAGAGCATCGGGTTCGCCCTCGGCCGCTGGTTCGGGCCGCACATCCACCGCTCCCGGCTCGGACGACGGATCGGCGACGAGAACTGGGCGCGCGCGCAGCGCTACCTCGACCGCCGCGGCGGCCCGGCGGTCTTCCTCTCCCGCTTCCTTCCCGTGCTGCACTCGCTCGTGCCGCTCACGGTCGGCATGAGCACCATGAGCTACCGCCGGTTCATGGCGTGGACGGTGCCCGCGTGCGTCATCTGGGCGTTCGCGTACGTCACGGTCGGGTGGCTCGCCGCGGGCAGCTACCGCGAGCTGAGCCGGGAACTGCACTGGGCGGGCTACATCTTCGTCGCGGTCATCGCGGTGTTCCTCCTCGCGGTCTGGGCGGCGAAGAAGCTCATCATGCGCGTGGAGTCACGGCACATGGAGGCGCCCGCGGCCGAGGGCGCCACCGAAGGGTCGGTGCCCGTCGGTGCCGACCGCGACGACGAAGGGCCGGACGCCGAAGCATCCGACCCCTCGCCTCGCGGATAGCACCGCTCGGACGACTGCCCTAGAACAGCGACTGCTCCGAGAGCCAGTCGCTCGCGATCTGTTCGGCCGACTCCTGCTCGTTGACGCTCAACGCATTGAGCTGCACGAGGTCCTCGGCGGTCAGCGCCGCGCTCACCGTGTTGATGACGTCGGCGATCTCGTCGGTGACCTTCTCGCTCACGACGGGCACGACGTGCGACGCGAGGAAGAGCCCCTCGGGGTCCTCGAGCGTCACGAGGTCGTTCGCCGCGATGTTCGGGTCGGCGCTGTAGATGTTCACCATCTGCACCTGATCGTCGACGAGTGCCTTCAGCGTGAGCGGGCCGCCGCTGTCCTCGATCGGCGTGAAGCCGACCTCGACGCCGTAGACCGACTTCAGCCCGTCGGGTCCGTAGGGACGCGTCGCCAGCTCGGAGTTGCCGCCGAGGGTGATCGGCGTGGTGACGTTCTTCAGGTCGGCGAGGCTCGTGACGTCGTTCTCCTCCGAGAACGTCTTCGTCACGTTGTACGAGTCCTGGTCGGTCGCCGGCGACTGGTCGAGCACGCGCAGCCCCTCGGGCAGCGACGTCTCGAGCTCGGCGTAGACGTCGTCGCTCGTGGTCGCCTCGGTGTCGGGCACGTAGTACTGCAGCAGGTTGCCCGTGTACTCGGGGAAGACGTCGATCGCGCCGCCCTCGATCTCGGGGATGTACACCTCGCGCTGGCCGATGCGGAACTGCCGGTCGACCGTGTAGCCGTTCTCCTCGAGCGCCTGCGCGTAGATCTCGGCGATGATCTCGTTGGAGTAGTAGTCCTGCGAGCCGACGACGAGCGTCTCGGACGACGCCTCGCCCGTGGATCCGCCGTCGAGCGGATCGCCCGACGCACACCCTGCCAGGGCCACTGTCGCCCCGACCGCGACCGCTGCGAGCGCAACGAGCCGGCCTTTTCCTGCGGTGATCATGTTCGATTCCCTTCATTGATGGGTTGCCCCAGTGCCGCTCGGGACCGGGCCGGTCGCGAACGGAGCTCGGTGGACCTCGCGGCCCGCACCCCGGCGGGCACCACGAGTCGCTGGGTGATCGCGAAGCAGCCGTCGACGACGAGCGCGAGGATGATCACCAGGATGGAGCCGCCGAGCATCTCGGCGTAGTCGCGGGTCTTCAGCCCCTCGAAGATGAAGCGGCCGAGGCCCTCGTCGGCGATGTAGGCCGCCAGGGTCGCCGTCGCGATGATCTGCAGCGTGGCCGAGCGGATGCCGCCGACGACGATCGGCATGCCGAGGGGCAGCTCGACCTTGCCCACGATCTGGTCCTCGCGCATGCCCATCGCGCGCGCCGCGTCGATCGTGCGCCGGTCGACGGACTCGAACCCGGCGTAGGCGCCCGCGAGGAGCGGCGGGATCGCGAGGATGACGAGCGCGATGATCGGCGCGGCGAGGCCGATGCCCAGCCAGAGCCCGAACAGTGTCAGCGCGCCGAGCGTGGGCAGCGCCCGCAGGCCGCCCGAGACGCCCACGGCCAGGTTCTTGCCCCGGCCGGTGTGGCCGATCACCCCGCCGAGCGGGAGCGCGATCACGGCGGCGATGACGAGCACGACCGCGGAGATCGCGAGGTGCTGGGCGATGCGGATGGGGATGCTGCCCGGCCCCGTCCAGTTCGCGGGATCGAGGATCCAGGCGATGCCCTCGAGGAACAGGTTCATGCGTCGACCCGTCTCGCCACGGACACCGACGCCGATGAGCGACGCACCGCCTCGCCCGCCCTGGTCCACGGCATGAGCATTCGGCCGAGGAGCACGGCGGCGCCGTCGAGCGCGAGCGCGAGCACGATGGTCATCACGATGCCGGTGGCGATCTCGACCTCGATGCCGCGCTGGAAGCCGTCGGTGAAGAGGCTGCCGAGGCTCGGCACGCCGATGACCGCGCCGACGGTGACGAGGCTCACCGTGCTCACGATCACGACGCGCAGGCCCGACAGGAGCACGGGGCCGGCCAGCGGCAGCTCGACGCCCCAGAACCGGCCGCGTTCGGAGTAGCCGACGGCGGTGGCCGACTGGCGCACGTCGGGCGCGACCGCGTCGAACGCGTCGGCGGCGGTGCGCACGATCACGGCGATGCCGTAGAGCGTGAGGGCGATCACGAGGTTCAGCGGCGACCGAAGGCTGAGGCCAGTGATCGGCGGCAGCGCGACGAACAGCGCGAGCGACGGGATGGCGTAGAGCAGGCCGCAGAGTGAGAGCAGCACGCCCCGCGACCACTGGTAGCGGTGCGCGAGCCACCCGATCGGGACGGAGATCACGAAGCTCAGTATGATCGCGGGCACCGACAATGCCAGGTGGACGAGCGTGAGCTCGCCGACGAGGTCGAGGTTCGACCAGAGCCAGTTCACGGGGTCAGGACCCCGGCCGGCCGGCCGTCGGCGTCCACGACCACGCTGCGGCCATCCACGTCCGTCACGTGCAGCGCCCGCTTGCCGCGGTCCGCGCCCACGAAGTCCGCGACGAACGCGTCGGCGGGGTGCGCGAGGATCTCGGCGGGCGAGGCGGCCTGCGAGATCCGACCGCCCTGCTGCATGATGATTACCTGGTCGCCGAGGAGGAACGCCTCGTCGATGTCGTGGGTCACGAACACGACGGTCTTGCCGAGCTCGCCCTGCAGCCGCAGGAGCTCCTGCTGGAGCTCGGCGCGCACGATGGGGTCGACGGCACCGAACGGCTCGTCCATGAGGAGGATGTTGGGATCGACCGCCAGCCCGCGGGCCACGCCGACGCGCTGCTGCTGGCCGCCCGAGAGCTGACTCGGGTAGCGGTCGGCGAGCGAACGGTCGAGCCCGACCGTGTCGAGCAGCTCGAGGGCCCGCTCGTACGCCTCCTTCTTGCGGGTCCCCCGCAGCAGCGGAACGGTGGCGACGTTGTCGATCACCTTCCGGTGCGGCAGGAGGCCCGAGTTCTGCATGACGTAGCCGATGCCGCGCCGCAGCTGCACCGGGTCGACCGTCGCGACGTCCCGGCCGTCGATGAGCACCTGGCCCGAGGTTGGGTCGACCATGCGGTTGATCATGCGCAGCAGGGTCGTCTTGCCCGACCCCGATGAGCCGACGAGCACCGTCGTCTTGTGCGGCGGGACGACGATGTCGACGTCCTCCACCGCGAGGGTGCCATCGGGGTACTGCTTCGTGACACGGCGGAACTCGATCATGGCTGCCTCACTCCCGCGCGGGGCGGACGCCCCCGAGCCGGGGTTCAAGCCAAACATCATTCATGACTCTAGGCAACGCGGGTGACACGGCGGATCTTCCCGCTGAGATCGGCGTCGTTCCGAGACCTCGCATGTCGGACGGCACGACGAACCGACCCTCCGACGGCGCGACGGATCACGCCCGTCCGAGCGGGACGTGCGATGCGGCGTCAGGCGGCCGAGCCGGCCATGCGTACCGCGCCGAGGTGCTCGGCGAGGTAGTCGTGCACGACGCGCTTCGCCTCGGCGAGGTAGCGCCGATCGCCACCGGGCTCGCGCTCGTAGGCCCGGTTGATGAGCGCGTCGCCGAGCTCGAGGGCGACGCCGAGGCGGAACCGGAGCTCGGGATCGGACGACTGGTGGTCGAACTCCGCCTCGATGAGCTTCGCCATGCGGTGCGCGAACTCGGGCTCGGTGCCGTCGTCGGCGAGCTCCCGCTGTGCGGCGTGCACCACGCTGAAACCCGGCTCGTCGCCGTAGAGGGCGATCGAGGCGTCGAGGGCGACGTCGACGACGTTCCACCAGGTGCGCAGCTCGGTGTTCGCCATGTCCACGGCCACCCGCTCGCGGAACCGTCGCACCGAGCGCTCGCGGAGCGCGTGCAGCACGGCGACGCGGTCGGGGAAGTAGCGGTAGACCGTCCCGATCGACGCGCCGGCGCGCTCGGCGACCATCTGCGTCGTGAGTCGCTCGAAGCCGATCTCGTCGACGATCTCGGCCGCGGCGTCGAGCAGCGCATCCAGCCGCTGCGTGCTGCGTCGCTGCGTCGGCTCGGTGCGAACCACGCGCTTCCGGCTCGGATCGGCCCCGAGGAGCAGGTCGATGTTCGGCACGGATCCTCCCTCTTGTGCGGCTCCACTCTACCTGTCGCACCGCCCGATCCCCGACACGACGGGCGGGCGCCCGTTTTCCGACCCGCCGGGGGCGCATGACAGACTGAATGGATGCCGGCGAGCCCCCCGACCCCGGCCGGATCCAAGGAGCGCCAGGTCCGGCATCGCGCCGCGCGCGTCGAGGACTGGATCCACGACGTTCGCGAGCGGTGGGCGCGCCGTCGCGGCCATGTGCCGACGGTGGTCCCCTACACGGGCTACGGGTCCACCGAGTGGGTCCGCGTGTTCTGCCGCGTGCTGCTCTCGAAGCCCATCGCGGCCGATGAGCCCTCGAAGCGCCGCCGCCGGCGGCGCGAGCAGGGCATCCGCGGCTGGCGCAGCTTCACGAGCGTGCCCGTGGGCGACGTGCCCGTGGTCATCGAGATCGGCGGCGAACGGATCGAGGTGCTCGCCGACCGCGGCGGCGTCGTCGACACTCGCGTGCCCGTCGCGCTCTCACCCGGGTGGCACCAGGCGACGCTCCGCACCGAGGGCGCGGAGGCGGTCGAGGCGCCGATCTGGATCGTCGGCACCGACGTGGACTTCGGCCTCATCTCCGACGTCGACGACACGGTCATGGTCACGGCGCTCCCCCGCCCGCTCGTCGCGGCGTGGAACACGTTCGTCCTCGACGAGCACGCCCGCATCCCGACGCCGGGCATGGCCGTGCTGTACGAGCGCCTCGTGCGCGCGCACCCCGGCTCGCCCGTCATCTACCTCTCGACCGGGGCGTGGAACGTCGCGCCCACGCTCACCCGCTTCCTCTCGCGCAACCTCTACCCCGCCGGGCCGCTCCTCCTCACCGACTGGGGTCCCACGCACGACCGGCTGTTCCGCAGCGGGCGCGCCCACAAGGAGGAGAACCTACGGCGGCTCGCCGAGGAGTTCCCGCACGTCAGGTGGCTGCTCATCGGCGACGACGGGCAGCACGACGAGGAGCTCTACGCGCGCTTCGCTGCCGAGCACCCCGAGCGCGTCGCCGCGGTCGCGATCCGTCGCCTCTCGACGGGTGAGGCCGTGCTCGCCGGTGGCCGCACGAAGGCCGAGCAGCACGGCGCCGACGTGCCGTGGGTGTCGGCGAGCGACGGCGCGACGTTGGCCGACCAGCTGGCCGACATCGGCCTGCTCTGACCGTCCGGCGCCGCCCGCCTCGTCGTCAGCTCACGCCGGCGCAGCGACGGTGGCGGCACCCTCGGCCCGCGAACGGCGGATCCGGGCGAGCCCGCGATTGACCTGCCGCGCCCACAGCGGCCCGCGGTAGATGAACGCCGAGTAGCCCTGCACGAGCGTCGCGCCGGCGTCCAGCCGGTCCTGCACGTCAGCGGCCGTCTCGACGCCGCCGACCGACACGACGCAGAGCCCGGCGGGCACGTTCGCGCGCACGAGCCGCAGCACCTCGAGCGACCGGGCGGCGAGCGGCGCCCCCGACAGGCCACCGGCGCCGATGGCCTCGACGACGGATGCCGCGGCGCGCAGTCCCTCGCGCGAGATCGTGGTGTTCGTGGCGATGATCCCGTCGAGGCCGAGCCGGGTCACGAGCTCGCAGATGCGCACCACCTCGGCGTCATCGAGGTCGGGCGCGATCTTGACGAGCAGCGGGGTGTCGCCCGCCGTTGCCCGCACGGCCTCGAGCAGCGGCGCGAGCGCGTCGAGCTCCTGCAACCCGCGCAGACCCGGCGTGTTCGGCGAGCTCACGTTCACGACGAGGTAGTCGGCGTATGGGGCGAGCACGCGCGCGCTGCGCTCGTAGTCTCCGACCGCGTCCTCGACGGGCGTCACCCGGCTCTTGCCGATGTTGACGCCGAGCACCGGTCGGTGCGTACGGCGTGCGAGCCGTGAGACACGGCCCACCGCGGCATCCGCCCCACCGTTGTTGAAGCCCATGCGGTTCACGAGCGCGCGGTCCTCGATGAGCCGGAACAGTCGCGGGCGGTCGTTGCCGGGCTGCGCGACCGCGGTGATCGTGCCGATCTCGACGTGGCCGAAGCCGAGCTGGCCGAGGCCGCGCACGGCGAGCCCGTCCTTGTCGAAGCCCGCCGCGACGCCGAACGGCGACGGGAACGTGCGCCCCAGCGCCTGCACCTCGAGCGAGCGGTCGGGCCGCGTGAACTGCTCGACGAGCCGGCCGAAGCCGAGGGTGGGCAGTGCCCGGATGACGCGGAACGCGAGGTGGTGGGCGTCCTCGGGGTCCATGCGGGAGAAGACGAGGGAGAAGAGGAGTCGGTACATGCCGGGACTCAGGCTATCGGAGAGCCGACGCGGCCGACGTCCGTCACTCGACGGGACGGGCGGGCAGGCGGCCGTGCTCCTCGCGCAGCAGGCCGATGGCCGCCTCGAAGTCGTCGAGCGACTCGAACGCCTGGTACACGCTCGCGAAGCGCAGGTAGGCGACCTCGTCGAGCTCGCGCAGCGGCGGCAGGATCGCGAGGCCGATGTCGTTCGCCTCGATCTGCGACGCGCCCGTCGACCGGATGGTCTCCTCGACCTTCTGCGCGAGCACCGCGAGGTCGGAGTCGGTGACGGGACGCCCCTGGCAGGCCTTCTTCACGCCGAGCACGACCTTCTCGCGGCTGAACGGCTCGATGACGCCGCTGCGCTTGATCACGGAGAGGCTCGCGGTCTCGGTGGTGGAGAAGCGGCGGCCGCACTCGGGGCACTGCCGACGGCGCCGGATGGAGAGTCCGTCGTCGCTCGTGCGCGAGTCGATGACGCGGGAATCCGGGTGACGGCAGAACGGACAGTACATGGTGCTCCCAGCCTAGCGGCGCCGTCATGGGCGTTCGCCGAACCGGGCGGTCACGGCCTCGCCGTGCGCCGGGAGGCCCTCCTCGTCGGACAGGGTGGCGATCACCGGGGCCACCTCGCGCAGGGCGGCCTCGTCGTACCGCACGACCTGCTGCGGGCGCAGGAAGGTGGCGGCCGACAGTCCCGACGCGTAGCGTGCCATGCCGCCCGTGGGCAGCACGTGGTTCGAGCCGGCCGCGTAATCGCCGAGGCTCACTGGCGAGTACGGCCCGACGAAGATCGCGCCGGCGTTCTCGATGCGCGCGAGCGTGGCGTCGGCGTCGCGGACCTGGATCTCGAGGTGCTCGGCGCCGAACGCGTTCGCGAACGCCGCGGCCTGCTCGAGGTCGTCGACGAGGACGACGGCCGACTGCCGGCCCGTGAGCGCGGTGCGCACGCGCTCGGCGTGCCGGGTCGCGTCGGCCCGCGCCGCGACGCGCTCCTGCACCCGGTCGGCGAACGCGGCGTCGTCGGTCACGAGCACGGCCGCGGCGAGCTCGTCGTGCTCGGCCTGGCTCACGAGGTCGGATGCCACGAAGTCGGCATCCGCCGAGTCGTCGGCGATGACGAGGATGTCGGTGGGCCCCGCCTCGGCGTCGATGCCGGTGACGCCCGCGACGGCGCGCTTGGCTGCGGCGACGAACACGTTGCCCGGGCCGGTCACGCGCTGCACGGGCTCGAGCCCGAGGTCGGGCACGCCGTAGGCGAAGGCGCCGATCGCGCCGGCGCCGCCCATGGCGTACACCTCGTCGATGCCGAGCAGGGCGGCCACGCCCGCGATCGTCGGGTGGATGCGACCGCCGAACGCGGCCTGCGGCGGCGACGCGAGCGCGATCGAGCGCACGCCGGCGATCTGGGCGGGCACGACGTTCATGATGACGCTCGACGGGTAGACGAGCTTGCCGCCCGGAACGTAGAGCCCGACGCGCTCGACGGGCTGCCAGCGCTGCTCGACCACGGCGCCGTCGCCGAGCCGGGTCACGACGGGCACGGGCACCTGTGCGGCGCTCGCGGCGCGGACGCGCTCGATCGTCGACTCGACCGCACGCCGCACCTCGGGGCTGAGCGCTTCGCGCGCGGCCGCGAGCTCGTCGGCCGGGACGCGCACCGACGGCGGGCGCCCGCCGTCGAACCGGTCGGCCTGGTCGAGGAGCGCGGCGGACCCGTCGCGACGCACGTCGTCGATGAGTCCCCGGGCGATGTCGTACGCGGCCGAGACGTCCATCGCGGCGCGGGGCACGAGCGCGAGGAGCTCGGAGACGGACGGGCGGGTTCCGCGGAGGTCGATCGTGCGCAGCATGATCATCCAGCGTACCGACGTGTGCGATGTCGGCCCGCAGCCGACGTCACACCAGGCAGTTCGGGCCGAGCAGGCTCTTGAGCTCCCCGTAGAAGTCGGCCGTGACCTTCACGGGGTACGGCAGCTCGAAGACCCGGGCGGTGCGGCCCTTCACGAGCTTCAGCCGCACCTCGGTGTCGCCCGCGTGCCGGATGAGCACGTCGCCGAGCGCCGTGATCGTGTCGGTGGTGGCGCGCACGTCGGGCAGTGAGATCACCACCGGGCCGGACTCGTCGCCCTGGCCGAGCTCGGGCGAGAACACGCTGTAGGCGTGCAGGTTCATGCCGTCGTCGCGCAGGCTGACGCGACCTCGGACGACCACGATCGAGTCGCCGCGCAGCCCGGGCGCGAACTCCTGGTACGCCTTGCCCATGAACATCACGGTGATCTCGCCCGAGAAGTCCTCGACCTGGATCATGCCGTACTGGTTGCCGCTCTGGCGGGCGACCCGGTGCTGCACGCTCGTGACGAGGCCGGCGATCGTGACGGTGTCGCCGTCCTGCGTGGCATCCGACGACACCAGCTCGGTGATGGTGGTCGACGCGTGCTTCGCGAGCGGCGCCTCGAGCCCCGCGAGCGGGTGGTCGGAGACGTAGAGCCCGAGCATCTCGCGCTCGAACGCGAGCTTGTCGCGCTTGGCCCACTCGGGCCGGTCGGGCACGAGCGAGGGCGCGGCCTCCCGCTCGTGCTCCTCGAACAGGCTGTCGAAGTCGAACCCGACGTCGCCGACCTCCTCGGCGCGCTTCTCCTTCACGGCCGACTCGACGGCGCCCTCGTGGATCTCGACGAGCGCGCGGCGCGTGTGCCCGAGCGAGTCGAACGCGCCCGCCTTCACGAGCGACTCGACCGTGCGCTTGTTCGCGACCTGGATCGGCACCTTCTTCAGGAAGTCGTGGAAGGCCTCGAAACGGCCCTTCTCCTCCCGCGCGGCGCGGATCGCGTCGACCACGTTGAAGCCGACGTTGCGCACCGCCCCGAGCCCGAACCGGATGTCGTCGCCGACGGCCGCGAAGAACCCGATCGACTCGTTCACGTCGGGCGGCAGCACCTTGATGCCCATGCGTCGGCACTCGTTGAGGTAGAGCGCGAGCTTGTCGCGCGCGTCGCCGACGCTCGTGAGCAGGGCCGCCATGTACTCCGCCGGGTAGTGGGCCTTGAGGTACGCGGTCCAGTAGCTGAGCACGCCGTAGGCGGCCGAATGCGCCTTGTTGAACGCGTAGTCGGAGAACGGCAGCAGGATGTCCCACAGGGTCTTCACCGCGGCATCCGAGTAGCCGTTGTCGTGCATGCCCTTCGAGAAGCCCTCGTACTGCTTGTCGAGCTCGGACTTCTTCTTCTTGCCCATCGCGCGGCGCAGGATGTCGGCCTGGCCGAGCGAGAACCCGGCGACGCGCTGGGCGATCGCCATGACCTGCTCCTGGTAGATGATGAGGCCGTAGCTCGTGTCGAGGATGTCCTTCAGCGGCTCCTCGAGCTGCGCGTGGATGGGCGTGATCGGCTGCAGGCCGTTCTTGCGGAGCGCGTAGTTGATGTGCGAGTTCGCACCCATCGGGCCAGGACGGTAGAGCGCGATGACGGCGGAGATGTCCTCGAAGTTGTCGGGCTTCATCTGCCGCAGGAGCGAGCGCATGGGACCGCCGTCGAGCTGGAACACGCCGAGGGTGTCGCCCCGCGAGAGGAGCGCGTACGCCTCGGGATCGTCGAGCGCGAGGTCTTCGAGCACCGGGCGGAAGCCGCGGTTCGCCTCGATGTTGTCGAGGGCGTCGTCGATGATCGTGAGGTTGCGCAGCCCCAGGAAGTCCATCTTGATGAGCCCGAGGGACTCGCACGCCGGGTAGTCGAACTGCGTGACGATCTGGCCGTCCTGCTCCCGCTTCATGATCGGGATGATGTCGATGAGCGGGTCGCTCGACATGATGACGCCCGCGGCGTGCACGCCCCACTGGCGCTTGAGGTTCTCGAGGCCGAGCGCCGTGTCGAAGACCGTCTTCGCCTCGGCGTCCGTCTCGATGAGCGCGCGGATGTCGCCCGCCTCCTTGTAGCGGGGGTGCGCGGAGTCGACGATGCCCGAGAGCGGGATGTCCTTGCCCATGATGGCGGGCGGCATCGCCTTGGTGAGCTTCTCCCCCATGCCGAACGGGAACCCGAGCACCCGGCTCGAGTCCTTGAGGGCCTGCTTCGCCTTGATGGTGCCGTAGGTCACGATCTGCGCGACGCGCTCGTCGCCGTACTTCTCGGTGACGTACCGGATGACCTCGCCGCGCCGGCGCTCGTCGAAGTCCACGTCGAAGTCGGGCATGGACACGCGGTCGGGGTTGAGGAACCGCTCGAAGATGAGACCGTGCCGCAGCGGGTCGAGGTCGGTGATCCGCATCGCGTAGGCGGCCATGGAGCCGGCACCCGAGCCGCGGCCGGGGCCCACTCGGATGCCGTTGTTCTTCGACCAGTTGATGAAGTCTGCGACGACGAGGAAGTAGCCCGGGAAGCCCATCTGCGAGATGACGCCCACCTCGTAGTCGGCCTGCTTGCGCACCTCGTCGGGGATGCCGTTGGGGTACCGCACGTGGAGACCGCGCTCGACCTCCTTGACGAACCAGCTCTCCTCGCTCTCGCCCTCGGGCACGGGGAACCGCGGCATGTAGTTCGCGCTCGTGTTGAACTGCACGTTCGCGCGCTCGGCGATGAGGAGGGTGTTGTCGCAGGCCTCGGGGTGGTCGCGGAACAGGTGCCGCATCTCGGCCGCGGTCTTGAGGTAGAACTCGTCGGCGTCGAACTTGAAGCGGTTCGGGTCGTCGAGCGTCGAACCCGACTGCACGCAGAGCAGGGCAGCGTGGCTCTTCGCGTCGTGCGCGTGCGTGTAGTGCAGGTCGTTGGTGGCGACGAGCGGCAGGTCGAGCTGCTTCGCGAGGCGCAGCAGGTCGTCCATGACGCGCCGCTCGATGCCGAGCCCGTGGTCCATGATCTCGGCGTAGTAGTTCTCGGGTCCGAAGATGTCGCGGTACTCGGATGCCGCCCTCACGGCCTCGTCGTACTGGCCGAGTCGCAGGCGCGTCTGCACCTCGCCGCTGGCGCAGCCGGTCGTGGCGATGAGTCCCGACGAGTACTGCTGGAGCAGTTCGCGGTCCATGCGGGGCTTGAAGTAGTAGCCCTCGATCGACGCGAGGCTCGAGAGCCGGAACAGGTTGTGCATGCCCTCGGTCGTCTCGGACAGGAGGGTCATGTGCGTGTACGCACCGGAGCCCGACACGTCGTCTTCGCCGCCGTTGCCCCATCGCACGCGGGTGCGGTCGCCGCGCGCCGTGCCTGGCGTGATGTACGCCTCGGTGCCGATGATGGGCTTGATGCCGGCGTCGGTCGCCTGCCGCCAGAAGTCGTAGGCGCCGAACACGTTGCCGTGGTCGGTGACCGCGACGGCGGGCATCTCCTGCTCCTGCGTCGCCTTGATGAGCTCCCCGACCCGAGCGGCGCCGTCGAGCATCGAGTACTCGGAGTGGACGTGCAGGTGGACGAAGGAATCGGCGGCCACGGGGCTCCTCATCGAAGTACTGCTGGTGGATCTCGGGGGTGCTCCGAGTCTACGGCGACCCGCCCACGTCGCGGCCGGCGCCGGGCGCGAGTCGCGCTGACGACGGCGGATCGGCCCGGACGGATCGACTCAGTCGCCCCGCAGCACGTCGAGCGCGTGCGCGAGGTCGGCCGGGTACTCCGACTCGAACGTCGCCCAGCGCCCGGTGCCCGGATGCGTGAGCGACAGCTCCTTCGCGTGCAGCCACTGCCGGGTCAGGCCCAGCCGGGCCGAGAGCGTCGGGTCGGCGCCGTACATGGCGTCGCCGGCGCACGGATGCCGCTGGGCCGCCATGTGCACGCGGATCTGGTGCGTGCGCCCCGTCTCGAGGTGCACCTCGAGCAGCGACGCGAACGGGAACGCCTCGATCGTCTCGTAGTGCGTCACCGCGTGCTTGCCGTCGGACGTGACGGCGAACTTCCACTCCGACCTCGGATGCCGCCCGACCGGCGCGTCGATCGTGCCCGCGAGCGGGTCGGGATGCCCCTGCACGACCGTGTGGTAGATCTTCTCGACCTCGCGGTCGTGGAACTGGCGCTTCAGCTCGGTGTACGCGCGCTCGGACTTCGCGACGACCATGAGCCCGCTCGTGCCGGCGTCGAGCCGGTGCACCACCCCCTGGCGTTCGGGCGCGCCCGACGTGGAGATGCGGAAGCCGGCCGCCGCGAGGGCGCCGACCACGGTCGGCCCGTCCCAGCCGAGCGACGGATGCGCCGCGACCCCCGCGGGCTTGTCGACCACGACGAGGTCGTCGTCGTCGTGCACGATGCCGAGGTCGGGAACCGCCACCGGCACGACCTCGAGCGTGCGCGGCGGCTCCCAGCTCACCTCGAGCCAGGCGCCGGCGCGCAGCCGGTCGGACTTGTCGACCGCCGCACCGTCGAGCGCGGCTCCCCCGGCTGCCGCGATGTCGGCCGCCTGCGTGCGCGAGAAGCCGAGGAGCTTCGCGAGCCCCTGGTCGACGCGCACGCCGTCGAGCCCGTCGGGCACGGGGAACGAGCGATGCTCCATACTCAGGACTCGGCGGCCAGCTGGGTGCCGGCGAGCGGGGTCTTCCCCTCGCCCGCGGCTGCGCCGTCGGCGCCGTCCGCCGTCGCCGCTCCGGGCGCGGGCGCGGCGGGACCACCGGTCGCCTCGGCGTCGCCCGCGGCCTCCGCGTCGCGCGCGGCATCCGATCGCTTCGACTCGCGGGTGCCGTCGAGGCCGACGCCGCGGATCGTGAGGATCATGAAGAGCACCATGCTCGACACGATGGCGATGTCGGCGACGTTGTAGATCGCCGGCAGCATCCACGGGGTCGAGATGAAGTCGATCACGTGGCCGAGGCCGAAGCTCGGTTCACGCAGGAGCCGGTCGGTGAGGTTGCCCAGCACGCCGCCGAGCAGGAGCCCGAAGACGAGCGCCCACGCGATGGAGTGGATGCGGCGTGCGAACCACACGATGAACGTGATGACGCCGGCCGCGAGGATCGTGAAGATCCACGTCATGCCGCTGGCGAGCGAGAAGGCAGCACCGGGGTTGCGCACGAACTGCCACTGCAGCACCGGACCCAGGACCTGGACGACCTCGCCCTCGGTGAGGTTCGTGACGACGAGGTACTTGCTCAGCTGGTCGAGGCCGTACACCGCGAGGGCGGCCCCGACCAGGATGAGGAGTGCTGCGGTGGTGCCGACCTTCGCGGCCCGCTCAGCCGCCAAAGCCCTGGAAGGTCGGAGCGGGGGTCTGCTCGGCGGAGATGCCCGAGGAGAAGCCCTGGTTGCCCGAGACCTGCACCGGCGCGGCGGTGTCGAGCTCGCGCAGCTGGCCCTCGATGTAGCTCTTCAGCTTGGCGCGGTAGTCGCGCTCGAACACGCGAAGCTCGTCGACCCGCTTCTCGAGCGCCATGCGCTCCTGGTCGAGGATGCCCATCTGCTGGCGCTGCTTGGCCTCGGCCTCGGCGACGACGCGCGCGGCGGTGGCGTGGCCCTCGGCGATCAGCGCGTCGCGCTTCTCGATGCCCTCGCGCACGTGCTCCTCGTGGAGGCGGCGGGCGAGCTGCAGGAGGTTCGTCGTCGAGGTCTGCTCGTCGAGCTCGGACTGCGGCGCGGCGGGCGCCTGCGTCGGCACGGCGACGGTGGGCGGCGGGGCGGCCGGCTCGGTGTAGACCGCGGCGGGGGCCGGCGCAGCGGCGGCGGCGCCCTTCGACGCGTCCGCGGCACGGGCCTCGGCCGCGGCCAGGCGCTGGCGCAGCTCCTCGTTCTCGCCGTTCAGCCGTCGGAGCTCGACGACCACCTCGTCGAGGAAGTCATCGACTTCGTCCTGGTCGTAGCCCTCCCGGAACTTCGTCGCCTGGAAGCGCTTGTTGACCACATCTTCCGGAGTTAGCGCCATGGCTTCCCATCCCTCGAATCTGTCGGACCGTTTCGATCACGTTCTGCTAACGGTAGCAAAGGTCTCAGGAGGGCCGCAGTGCCGAACGTCACGGCGTGCCACCCTCGCAGGAGATCGTCAGCCGGATGCCGCGGCCCCGGCCGCCAGCCACGACACCACGGTCATGGCGACGATGACGAGCAGCATGGCCAGGCTCCACCCGAGGTCGAGTGCGACCTGGCCGATGCGTATCGGCGGCACGAGCCGCCGGAAGAAGCGCACGGGCGGATCCGTGACGCTGTAGATCGCCTCGACGACGACGAGCCAGAACCCGCGCGGACGCCAGGTGCGGTTGAACGTGCGCACGAGATCGAGGACGAACCGCGCCCACATCACGAAGAAGTAGATGAGGAGCAGCGTGTAGAGGATGTTCCAGACGACTGCCAGTACGCCCACGGGCGCCTACGCGTGGGTGAAGAAGGACGCGTCGACGTCGCCGTCGGCCTCGCCCGCCTCGCCCGACACCACGACGTGGGCGGGCGACAGCAGGAACACCTTGCTCGTCACGCGCTCGATCTTGCCGTAGAGGCCCTGCGAAAGTCCACTCGCGAAGTCGATGAGGCGACGTGCGTCGCCGTCGGACATCTGCGAGAGGTTGATGATGACCGGTACTCCCTCTCGGAAGGACTCGGCGATGACCTGCGCGTCACGGTACTGACGCGGGTGCACGGTGAGGATCTCGTTCATCTCCGCCTGCGGTGTGCTCTGGGGTGCCTGGTGCTTGCGAAGCGGCGTGACGGCCGCTCCGGTCTTGGGGGCGGGGGCTGGTGCCGCCGCGTGCACGATCGGTGCAGCGGGCGCCGGCGCGGCCTGGGGTGCCTCGTGCTCGAGCTCCTCATCGGCGAGTCCGAGGTAGACCATGGTCTTCTTGAGCGGGTTCGACATCGCTGCCTCCGTCTTCGATCCGTCTCTTCCGAGGCTAACCGGCTTCCGGCCGATTGCCGGTGATTGCGGTGCCGATCCTCAGGTGTGTCGCACCCTCCAGGACGGCGTCGCGGAAATCGTGGGACATCCCCATGGACAGGTCGCCCGCGTCGGGTGCGATCCGCTGCACGCGCTCCGACAGGAGGCGCACGCGGGCGAACGCCGGGCGCGGCGGCTCGCCGAGGGGCGCGACCGCCATGAGCCCGCGCAGCCGGAGCCCCGGCGTCGCGAGGACGTGCTCGACGAGCGGGTCGAGGTCGTCGGGCTGCACTCCGCCCCGCTTCGGGTCGTCGGTCAGGTTGACCTGCACGAAGCAGTCGACGGACGCCTCGTCCGAGCGCAGCGCGTCCACGAGCGACGCCCGGTCGATCGAGTGGATCGCCGTCGCGTAGGCGCGGACCTGTCGCGCCTTCTTGCCCTGGAGCTGCCCGACGAAGTGCCAGCGCAGGTCGAGATCGGCGAGCTGCGCCGCCTTCTGCTGCGCCTCCTGGTGCCGGTTCTCCCCGATGTCGTGCACGCCGAGGCGCACGAGTTCGCGGATCAGCGACACCGGCTGGAACTTCGTCACGACGACGGTCGTCACCTCGTGCGGGTTCCGGCCGGCGTCCCTCGCGGCATCCGCGATGCTGCCCTGCACCGAGGCGAGCCGGTCGGCGAGGTCGCTCATCGACGTCTCCGCACGACCGGTCCCTCGGGCATCACTTGAGGAAGTCGGGGATGTCGAGCTCGTCGTCGCCGTCGTCCTCGAACACGGGGTCCGAGACGATCTGGTCGGCCGCCGCGGTCGGCGCCTCGCCCCAGTTGGCGGTCTCGACGAGCTCGTCGATGTCGATCTCGCCGATCACGTCGGCGGCCTCGCCACCGAGCGACGACCCTCCGAGCGACGAACCGCCGAGCGCGGCTCCCCCGACCGCCGCGCCCACCGTGGCGGGCACGAAGCTCGTGCGCCTGGCCTCGACCGGCTGCTTCGCGTTCGGCTCGCCGCCGTCGAAGCCGGCGGCGATGACCGTCACGCGCACCTCGTCGCCGAGCGTGTCGTCGATGACGGCGCCGAAGATGATGTTCGCCTCGGGGTGCACGGCCTCCTGGACGAGTCGCGCCGCGTCGTTGATCTCGAAGATGCCGAGGTTCGACCCGCCCTGGATCGAGAGGAGCACGCCGTGGGCGCCGTCGATCGACGCCTCGAGGAGTGGACTCGCGACGGCGAGCTCCGCGGCCTTGATCGCCCGGTCGGCACCGCGCGACGATCCGATGCCCATGAGGGCGGAACCGGCGCCCTGCATGACGGACTTCACGTCGGCGAAGTCGAGGTTGATGAGGCCGGGCGTGGTGATGAGGTCGGTGATGCCCTGGACACCGGCGAGCAGCACCTGGTCGGCCGTGGCGAACGCCTCGAGCATCGAGATCCCGCGGTCGCTGATCTCGAGCAGGCGGTCGTTCGGCACGACGATGAGGGTGTCGACCTCTTCCTTCAGCCGCGCGACGCCCTGCTCGGCCTGCGTCTGGCGGCGCTTGCCCTCGAAGCCGAACGGCTTCGTCACGACGCCGATGGTGAGGGCTCCGATCGACTTCGCGATGCGCGCGACCACGGGAGCGCCGCCCGTGCCGGTGCCGCCGCCCTCGCCCGCGGTGACGAAGACCATGTCGGCGCCCGCGAGCGCCTCCTCGATCTCCTCCGCGTGGTCCTCGGCGGCGCGTCGTCCGACCTCGGGGTCGGCGCCGGCGCCGAGGCCCCGGGTGAGGTCCCGGCCGACGTCGAGCTTGACGTCCGCGTCCGACATGAGCAGGGCCTGCGCGTCGGTGTTGATCGCGATGAACTCGACCCCGCGCAGGCCGAGCTCGATCATGCGGTTGACGGCGTTGACACCGCCGCCGCCGATGCCGACGACCTTGATGACGGCGAGGTAGTTCTGGTTAGACGACATGTCCGGCCCTCCGTGCGAACTCTGAACCTTGAACCTCTAGTCGAAGGTTAAAGTTTTGCTGAGTATGCAATTCCTGATTCGAAGGTAGGTGCCGCTCGCACGCCGCTCGGCAATGACGCCCCGCGTGTCGCGAACCGCAGGCGCAGGACGCCTCGATCGTCGCCTGCGCCACCTCGATCCGACCCGATCAGGAGGTCACGGGGCTCGTCGGCGCCGAGACGTCGTACTGCGAGACGGTGTCGGGCGGCGCCGCCCGCATGAGCGTCGCGAGCACGTCGGCCTTGAACGAGGAGTCCTCGGCGCTCCCCCACACCACGCTCGCGCCGCCCTCGAGCTCGAGCCGAACGTCGTCGGCGGTGTCCGCCGTCGCGCGGACGAGCTGGGACCGGACGTCGGCCGGGAGGCTGCGCACCACGCCGGCCACGGCGCGGAATCCCTCGTCGGCCACTCCACCCTCGACCTCGATGAGCGGCTGACCGGGCGGCCGCTCATCGAGGCGCTCGATCACGACGCCCGCGCCGTCGACGAGCTCGAGGCCCGAGCCGGTGTCGATCACGCCGACGGGCGTGCGCTCGACGATGCGGACCACGAGCGTGCCGGGCGGGATGGTCTCGGTCGCGTACGTCTCGATCAGCGGGAAGCGCGCGAGCGCGGCGTGCACCTGGTCGCCTTCGATGAGCGGGAGCGGGGTGCCGAGCAGCGTCGCGAACGCGCCCTGCACCTCGTCGGCGGCGATGCGCTGCGCGCCTTCGACGCGCACCTCGCGGAGCGCCATGAGCGGCGAGTACGCGCCGATGCCGACGACGGCCACGACGGCGAGCACCGCGCCGACGGCGACCGCCCAGGTGATCCGGCGGCGCCGCGAGCGCTTGGTGAAGCGGCGCACCTCCTGGCGCTCGTAGCGCCGGCGCTCCCGTGCCGCGGCGGCGAGGGCGCGCTTCGCGGCGCGGGGGCTGCGCGGCGCGTCGGCGACTCCCTCGGCGCGATCGGCGAACGCGGCGGGACCGTCGACCGCGGGGTCGCGCGCATCGGCGGGGTTGCGCGGGGCGGCGGCATCCGGGAGGCCGGCGGGGTCCCGCAGGTCGGGCAGCACCTCGGTCGCGTTCGTCGCCGACGAGGTCCGTGGCACGGCACGCCCGGCACCCGTCGCACCCTCCGTGCCCGGGCTCGCGGTCGTCGTCGGCGCCCCGACGACCACCGGGATCGGCTCGGTCGACGTCCGGTCGGCATCGGGTGCGACTGGCGCGCGGCCGGCCCGTGACGCGACCGGGGACGTCGGGGCATCAGGTGCCGACGCGCCCTGGCCCCGCATCACTCCGTGGTCGGCCGCCCGCGGCGCGGGAGGCCGGTCGAAGCCCTGGGGGCGCTTCACGCGCGGCGCATCCTCACTCGCGCTCCCGCTCGAGCGAGCCGAGCAGCTGCGGCACGATGCGGTAGACGTCGCCGCAGCCCAGCGTGATCACGAAGTCGCCGTCGTGCGCGATCTTCGCGGTGTGGTCGGCGGCCTCCTGCCAGTCGACGATGAACGCGACCTTCGACGGGTCGGCGAAGCGCTCGCTCACGAGCGCGCCGGTCACGCCGGGCACCGGGTCCTCGCGTGCGCCGTAGACGTCGAGCACGACGGTCTCGTCGGCGTACTGCTCGAGCACCTCGGCGAACTCCTTCGCGAAGGCCTGCGTGCGGCTGTAGGTGTGCGGCTGGTGCACGGCGATGATGCGGCCGTCGCCGACGACCGTGCGGGCCGCGGCGAGGGCGGCGGCGACCTCGGTCGGGTGGTGTGCGTAGTCGTCGTAGACGCTCACGCCGCCGACCGTGCCGTGCAGCTCGAAGCGCCGGCCCGTGCCGCCGAACGTCGCGATGCCCGCGAGCGCTGCGGCCGGGTCGTGGCCGAGGCCGACGAGCACGGCGAACGCGCCCGCCGCGTTGATCGCGTTGTGGCGTCCGGGGACGCGCAGGCGTGCCGTGTAGGACGCCCCCGCGTAGTCGATCGCGAAGGCCACGGGGCCGTCGGTCTCGACGGAGTGCACGCGCACCGTGGCATCCGCCGCCTCGCCGAACGTGACGACGTTGCCGTGGGAGAGCCGCTCTCGGACGCGCGTCGCACCGGGGTCGTCGGAGGAGATGACGACGAGCTCTCGAGCGCGGTCGCCGAAGTCGACGAACGCCTGCTCGAAGGCGTCGCGCGAGCCGTAGTGGTCGAGGTGGTCGGGGTCGACGTTCGTGATGAGCGCGATCGAGGTGTCGTAGAGCAGGAACGAGCCGTCGGACTCGTCGGCCTCGACGACGAACAGCTCGGCATCGCCCGCCGCCGAGCTCACGCCGAGGTCGGCGATGACGCCGCCGTTCACGAAGCTCGGGTCCTCGCCGAGCTCGAGCAGGCCCGTGACGATCATGCCCGTCGAGGTGGTCTTGCCGTGCGCGCCCGCGACCGACACGAGCCGCCGGCCGCCGATGAGCGCCGCGAGCGCCTGCGACCGGTGCAGGACGGGCAGCCCGCGCTGCAGCGCGAGCTGGTACTCGGGGTTGTCCTGCCAGAGGGCGCCGGTCACGACGACGGTGTCGACGTCGTCGGGGAGGTTCGCGGCGTCGTGCCCGATCGCGACCACGGCGCCGAGCTCGCGCAGCGCGGCGATGTTGGCGGAGTCGCGCACGTCGGATCCGGTGACCCGGTGCCCCTCGCCGAGCACGAGTCGGGCGATCCCGCTCATGCCCGAGCCGCCGATGCCGACGAAGTGCACGGCGCCGAGGTCGGCGGGGATCTGGGCGGTGAGGTCGGGCTTGATGGTCACGTGCGGCGGTTCTTCCTCGGGGCGATGGATGCGAAGCGATGCGTGCGGTGCGTTCGATGCGTGCCGGGCGGCGGCTCGCGGATGCCGCGGCATCCGCTCACACCACGTTACGCGCTGCCGGCCGAGTCGCCGGCACCCCCGCCGAGCGCCGCGTCGACGAGCGCCACCATGCGGTCGGTGCCGTCGCGGTGGCCGACGGATGCCGCGGCGGCGGCCATGGCGTCGACGCGGGTGCGGTCGCCGAGCAGGGGCACGAGCTCGGCGGCGACCCATTCGGGCGTGAAGTCGGCGTCGTCGACGAGGATGCCACCGCCCGCCCCGACGACGTCGGCGGCGTTGAACCGCTGCTCGCCGTTGCCGACCGGATACGGCACGTACACCGCGGGGATGCCGAGCGCGGCGAGCTCGCTCACGGTCGCGGCGCCCGCGCGCGAGACGGCGAAGCCGGCCAGGGCGAGCGCGAGGTCCATGCGGTCGGCGTACTCGACCATGCGGTAGCCCGGCAGGCCGGGGTCCTCGACGTCGGACGAGGCGCCCGTGATGTGCAGCACCTGCCATCCGGTGGCGACGAGCGCCGCGGCGCTCGCCGCCATGGTGCGGTTGATGCGCCGCGCGCCGAGCGATCCGCCGGTGGCGAGCAGGACCGGGCGCGCCGGGTCGAGCCGGTGGAGCCGCGCGGCCTCGTCGCGGAGCCCCGTTCGGTCGAGCGCCTCGATCTCGTTGCGGAGCGGCATGCCGACGACCTCCGCGCCCTTCAGCGGCGTGCCGCCGAACGCGACGCCGACGCCCGCCGCCCACCGCGAGCCGAGCCGGTTCGCGAGCCCGGGCCTCGCATTCGCCTCGTGGATCGCGACGGGCACGCCCGCCCGGCGCGCGGCGAGGTAGGCGGGCGTCGAGACGTAGCCGCCGAAGCCGACGACGACGTCGACGCCGCGCTCCTCGATGATCGACCGCACGTCGTCGATCGACCGGCGGAACCGCGACGGGAACGCGACGGCCGCGCGGTTCGGGCGACGCGGGAACGGGACCTTCGCGATCGTGAGCAGCTCGTAGCCGCGCTGGGGCACGAGCCGGGACTCGAGGCCCTCGGCGGTGCCGAGCACGAGCACCTCGTCGTCGGGGTTCCGCTTGCGGAGCCGGTCGGCGACGGCGAGCAGCGGGTTCACGTGGCCGGCAGTCCCTCCGCCGGCCAGCAGGTACGTGGTCATCGCGCCGGCCGTCCGGCCGATCGGGCCGCGGCGCGGGCCTGCGCGCGAGCGGCGGCACGCACGGATGCCTCGGGGTCGCGCGCGACCGAGAGCACCACGCCGATCGCGAAGAGCGTCGTGAGCAGGGCGGTGCCGCCTGCCGAGACGAGTGGAAGGGGGACGCCGAGGACGGGGAAGACTCCGAGCACGACACCGATATTGACACAGGCCTGGCCGACCACCCACACGAGGACGGCCGCGGTGACCGCCTTGGCGAACGGCGTGCGGGCCGCACGCAGCACGCGTGCGAACGCGATCGCGAGCAGCACGAACAGGCCGATCACGACGACCGCGCCGATGAGCCCGAGCTCCTCGCCGATGATCGCGAAGATGAAGTCGTTGTCGGCCGCGGGCAGCCACGACCACTTCGCCGTCGAGTTGCCGAGCCCGACGCCGAACACGCCGCCGTTCGCGAGCGCGAACCGGCCGTGCTGGATCTGCCAGCAGTCGTCGTTGTCGAACTGCGTGCAGTTCTCCTGCAGGAACGCGGTGATCCGACGCATCCGGCTGTCGCTCGACACCGCGACGATCACGAACACCGTGGCGCCGAGGAGCACGACGGGCAGCAGGAGCCGCAGGCGCACCCCGATGAGGAACAGCGCCCCGATGAGCATCGCGCCCATGATCATGACCGTGCCGAGGTCGCCGCCGATGAGCACGAGCCCGATCGCGGTGCCGCCGACGAGGAGGATCGGCAGGATGCCCCGGCCGAAGTCGTCGAGCAGCCCCTGCTTCTTCGTGACGATGAGGCCCAGCCAGATCACGAGCGCGACCTTGATGAGCTCCGACGGCTGGAACTGCACCCCGCCGATGGCGAGCCAGTTCGTGTTGCCGCCGACCGTGATGCCGAGCGGTGTCGCGACGACGAGCAGCTGCAGCGCGCACGACACGAGCAGCAGCGGCCAGGCGGCCACCATCCACGCGCGTTCTGGCATCCGGCCCGCGATGAGCATGATCGGAACGCCGAACAGCGCATACAGGCCCTGCCGCTGGGCCTGCACGAAGAACCCGCCGTCCTCGAGGTTCGACTCGACCGAGGACGACGACAGCACCATCACGAGGCCGAAGACCACGAGGAAGAGCGTGGTCCCGAGCAGCAGGAAGTAGTCCTTCGACTCGACGCGGAAGACGCGTCCGAGCCGGATGCGGGCGGCGGAGACGCCCGCGGCCTCAGCCTTCGGAGGTCGGGTCGTGCGGGGCGGAGTCGCCATCCGCCTCACCTCCCAGCCTCGCCCTGACCGCCTCGTGGAATCGCCGGCCTCGGTCGGCGTAGTCGGCGAACTGATCCATGGACGCCGCGGCGGGGGCGAGGAGCACGGTGTCCCCGTCTTCCGCCACGGCGGCGGCCAGCGCGACCGCCTCGGGCATCACCGTCTCAGTGTCGTCGGTGGCCACCTCGAAGAGGGGCAGCTCGGGCGCGTGTCGCCGGAACGCCGCGACGAGCGCGGCCCGGTCGACGCCGATCACGATCGCGGCGCGAAGGCGGCTCGCGTGCGCGGCGACGAGCGCGTCCGCGTCGACGCCCTTCAGCAGGCCGCCCACGATCCAGACGACGCGGCCGAACGCGCGCAGCGACGCCTCGGCCGCGTGCGGGTTGGTGGCCTTCGAGTCGTCGATCCAGCGGATGCCGCCGGCCACCGCGACCGTCTCGATGCGGTGCGCGTCGAGCCGGAACTCGCCGAGCGCGTCGTGGATGACGCCCACGGGCACGCCGTAGGAGCGCGCGAGCGCGGACGCGGCGAGGATGTTCTGCACGACGTGCGGCGCCGAGAGCCCGCGCGGCTCGAGCTCGCCGACGGTGACGATCTCGAGCGCGGCGGTGCGCCGCTCCTCGAGGAACGCGCGGTCGCAGAGGATGCCCTCGACGACGCCGAAGTCGCTGGGCCCCGGCACGTCGAGGCCGAACCCGATGGCGCGGGCGCCCTCCTCGACGTCGGCCTCCTCGACCATGTGCATGGTCGCCTCGTCGGCGCGGTTGTAGACGCACGCGACCTTCGTGTTCTCGTAGACCGTGGCCTTCGCCGCCCGGTACGCCTCGGCCGACCCGTGCCAGTCGAGGTGGTCGTCGGCGATGTTGAGGCACACGCTCGCCCACGGATGCAGCGCCCCTGGCCCGGTCTTCGGGAGGTGGTGGAGCTGGTAGCTCGACAGCTCGACGACGAGCACGTCGAACCCGCCCGGGTCGCGCACGGCGTCGAGCACGGGCACGCCGATGTTGCCGCACGGCGCCGCGCGGAGGCCGTTGGCCGCGAGGAAGGTCGCGGTGAGCTGCACGGTCGTGGTCTTGCCGTTCGTGCCGGTCACGAGGATCCACTCGGCGGCGTTCACCTTGTCGCGCACGCGCCAGGCGAGCTCGATGTCGCCCCACACCGCGACGGCGTTCGCCGACGCCCAGTCGAGCACGGGGTGGTCGGGGTGGAAGCCGGGCGATGCGACGACGAGCTCGGGCGCGAACGCGACCAGCTCGTCGGGCACCGCGTCGAGGGGATGCCGCACGAGCCGCGCCCCGATGACCTCGAGGATCCGGGCGCGGTCGTCGTCGACGGCGGGCGCGAGCACCAGCACCTCTGCGCCGAGCTCGGTCAGCGTGTCCGCTACCGCGAACCCGGTGACGCCGAGCCCGAGCACGGCGACGCGCAGGCCCCGCCAGTCGGCGTTCCAACTCGTGAGGGTCTCGAGCCGGGCGGCGACGCCCGCGGTATCCGAGTCGGTCAACTCTGCAGCCATTCGAAGTAGAAGCTGCCGACGCCGGCCGCCACGAACAGGCCGGCGATGATCCAGAACCGCACGACGATCGTGACCTCGGCCCAGCCCTTGAGCTCGAAGTGATGGTGGATGGGACTCATGAGGAACACGCGCTTGCCACCCGAGAGCTTGAAGTACGCGCGCTGCACGATGACCGAACCGGTCTCGATGACGAACAGGCCGCCGATGAGGAGCAGGAGCAGCTCGGTGTGGCTCACGATCGCGAGCGCCGCCAGGGCGCCGCCGAGCGCGAGCGAGCCGGTGTCGCCCATGTAGATGTGCGCCGGGTTGGTGTTCCACCAGAGGAAGCCGATGAGGCCGCCGACGATCGCGGTGGCCACGATCGCGATGTCGAGCGGATCGCGTACCTCGTAGCAGCGGTACGCGTCGCTCGGGTTGAGGTTCTCGCTGAAGCACGACTGGTTGAACTGCCAGAAGCCGATGATGACGAACGAGCCGATGGCGAGGATCGACGCGCCGCCCGCCAGGCCGTCGAGGCCGTCGGTGACGTTCACGCCGTTCGACGCGGCGACCGTGAGGAGGCAGATCCAGATCACGTAGAGGATCACGCCGACGATCGTGCCGAACACCATGAAGTCGAGCGGCAGGTCGCGGATGAACGAGATGCTCGTGTTCGCCGGCGTGACCGCGTGCTCGTTCGGGAACTGCAGCGCGAGCAGCGCGAACGCCGTGGCCACCACGACCTGGCCGAGGATCTTCGCCCAGCCGCCCAGGCCGAGGCTCTGCTTCTTCCGCGTCTTCAGGAAGTCGTCGATGAACCCGACGATGCCGAGTCCGACCATCATCAGCAGGATGAGCATCGCCGACGCGGTCGGCGGCTCGCCGCTCACGAGGAACGTCGCGCCGAAGTACCCGAACAGGCTGCCCAGGATGAAGATGATGCCGCCCATCGTGGGCGTGCCGCGCTTGACGTGGTGGCTCTTCGGCCCGTCGTCGCGGATGAACTGGCCCCACCCGATGCGCGTGAATAGCCGGATGAACAGCGGCGTGAGGAACAGCGTGAAGGCGAGCGACAACGCCCCGGCGGTCAGCAGTGCTCTCATGCGAACGAATCTCCAGGTCGGCCGCCGAGCAGGCGGATCGTCAGTGCTGCCCCGCCGCTCATGCGAACCATTCTCCCAGTCGGTCGCCGAGGAGGCGGAGACCCGCCGCGTTCGACGATTTCACGAGCACGGTGTCGCCCGGCCGGGCGATCGAGGTCACGAGGTCGAACGCCTCGTCGGCGCCCTCGACGTAGGCGGACTCGCCGTCCCACGATCCCTCGTTGACGGCCGTGATGTGCAGCCGCCGGGCGCCCGCTCCGACCACGACGAGCTGCGAGATGCCGAGCCGCACGGCGAGCAGGCCGATGCGGTCGTGCTCCTCGCCCGAGAACTCGCCGAGCTCGCTCATCTCGCCGAGCACCGCGATGGTGCGCGTGCCCGGCTCCTGCACCTGCGCCAACGTCTTGAGCGCGGCCGCCATCGAGTCGGGGCTCGCATTGTAGGCGTCGTTGATGACCGTGACATCGTCGCGGCCGCCCATGACCTCCATGCGCCAGCGCTCGGCCAGCCTGACCGACTCGAGCGCCTCGACGATCGCCGGGAGCGGCACGCCGAGCTCGAGCGCGGCGGCGGTGGCCGCGAGCGCGTTCATCACGTGGTGCTCGCCGAGCACCCCGAAGCGCACGCGAGCGGATGCCCCGCCGGGCGCCGTGATCGTGAACTCGGTGCCGCGCGCGTGCACGACGAGCTCGGTCGCCCGCACGTCGGCGCGTTCGCCGAGCCCGAACCACACGACGCGCGCCGCGGTGACGCCGGACATCGAGGCGACCCGAGGGTCGTCGGCATTGAGCACCGCGACCTCGTCGGCCGTGAGCTCGGTCACCATCTCGGACTTCGCCCGCACGGTCTGCTCGATGCCGCCGAACTCGCCGGCGTGCGCGAGGCCGACCTTCAGCACGATGCCGATGTCGGGGTGCGCCATGCGGACGAGCCGCGCGATCTCGCCGACGGCCGACGCGCCCATCTCGGCGACGAGGAACTCGGTGTCGTCGGTGAGCTCGAGCGCGGTGATCGGGCCGCCCACCTCGTTGTTGAACGACTTGCGCGAGGCGACGGTGTCGCCCTGCGCCGTGAGGATCTCGCGGAGCAGGTTCTTCGTCGTGGTCTTGCCGTTCGAGCCGGTGACGCCGACGATCCGCAGTCGTCCGCGCGCCCGCACCCGTCGCACGACCTCGGTCGCGAGCGCGCCGAGCGCGTCGACCGAGTCGGCCACGATGACCTGCGGCACCGGAAGCTCGAGGGCGTGCTCGACGACGAGCAGCGCCGCGCCCTGCTCGACGGCGGCGGGCGCGAACCGGTGCCCGTCGTCGAACTCGCCGCGCTTGGCGAAGAACACGTCGCCGGCGCCGACCTCGCGGGAGTCCGTGGTCACGGCGCCGTCGACGACCGTGTCGGTCGTGGCATCCGTGCCCTCGAGGTGCAGCGTGCCGTCGACCGCCGAGGCGATCTCGGCCAGGGTCAGGGCGATCATGCGTCCCAGCCCGCCTCGCGCAATGCCTGCTTCGCGTCGTCTCTGGCTGAGTACGGGATCTTCACGCCCTTCACCTCGTGGTAGTCCTCGTGGCCCGGTCCGGCGTAGAGGATCGCGTCGCCCTCGCCGGCCAGTGCGACCGCGGCGCGGAACGCCGCCCGCGGATCGGCGATCTCGTGGATCTCGCGGTCGGGCACGGCCTCGCGTGCGCCGGCGATGAGCGCGGCGCGGATGGCGGCGGGATCCTCCCACCGCGGATGGAAGTCGGTGATGACGACGACGTCGGCGCCGCGCGCGGCGATGGCGCCCATCTCGGCGCGCTTCGTGGTGTCGCGGTCGCCGTCGGCGCCGAACACCATGATGAGGCGGCCGGTCGTGAACCGGCGGATGGCGCCGAGCGTCTGCAGGAACGCGTCGGGGCTGTGCCCGTAGTCGATGTAGACCAGGGGTCCGCGCTCCCGTGAGATGCGCTCGGCGCGGCCGGGGATGTACGCGTCGACGCCGCCGTCGCGGTCGAGCACGTGCGTGATCTGCTCGAGGTCCCAGCCGGCCTCGACGAGCATCACGACCGCGAGGGCGGCGTTCGCGGCCATGTACCAGCCGAGCAGCGGCACGCGGGTCTCGAGTCGCCGGCCGCCCTGGCCCTCGAGCACGAACGACGTGTGCGTCGCGGTCTCCTCGAGCACCGTGAGGCGCCAGTCGGCGTCGACCTCGGGGTTCGTCGAGAGCGTCGTGACCGGGATGCGCGACTCGGCGACGAGGCGGCGACCCCAGTCGGAGTCGATCGTCACGACGCCTCGGCGGGAGCGCTCGGGCTGGAACAGCTCGCGCTTCGCCTCGAAGTACAGGTCCATCGACGCGTAGTCGTCGAGGTGGTCGTGGCTGAGGTTCGTGAAGCCGACGACGTCGAACACGAGCCCGTCGACGCGGTGGCGCGAGAGCGCCTGCGCGGAGACCTCGATGCCGACCGCGCGCACGTCGACCTCCTGCATGCGCGCGAGCAGGGCGTGCAGCTCGCTCGCCTCGGGGGTCGTCAGCGAGCTCGTGACCGCCTCGTCGCCGATGCGGCGCTCGGCCGTGGACGTGAGGCCGGCCACCACGCCGAGCTGGCGCAGGATGCCGTAGAGCAGGTACACGACGCTCGTCTTGCCGTTCGTGCCGGTCACGGCGAAGAGCGTGGCCGGGTTGTCGGCGGTGCGGTGGATCCATGCGGCCACCTCGCCGAGCGCGGCGCGGGCGTCGGGGGTGACGAGGATCGGCAGGCCCGACTCGACCGCGAGCTCGGCGCCCGCCTGGTCCGTGAGCACGGCGACGGCGCCGCCGTCGCGGGCGGCCCCGGCGAACGAGGCGCCGTGGGCGTTGCGGCCGGGCACCCCGACGTACAGGTCGCCGGGGCGGACGGCCGCGGAGTTGAGCACGACGCCGGTGACCTCGAGGTCGTCGATGTCGCCGCGCACGTCGAGGTCGAACGTCTCGGCGAGGCCGTGCAGCGATCGAGGGCTCGGATGCTGCGGCCGGAGGGCCGTTGGAGGCGATCCGGTCACGAACCCAACTTTCTCACCAGGTGGCTGGCAGCTCGGGCGCCGCGGCGCCGGATGGAACGGTCCGATACTTCTTCAGCACCTGGCTCATCACCTGTTGGAAGACGGGAGCGGATGCGGCGGACGAGTTCATCTTAACGGGATTCATGATGCTCACCGAAACGACGAACTGCGGATCGTCGGCCGGCGCGAACCCCGAGACCGACACGAGGTAGCCGCTCAGGTAGCCGCCGTTCCCGTCGGGGACCTGCGCCGTGCCCGTCTTCGCGGCGACCCGGTAGCCCGGGATCTCCCACTTGTCGGCGAGCCAGCCCTCGAGGTACACGCGCTCCAGCATCGCGCTCGTCTGCTGCGCCGCCGACGCCGAGATCACGGGCGTGCCCGACGACTGCGCCGGGGTCTCGTCGCCGCATCCGTCGACGAGTCGCACCGGCATCCGCACGCCGCCGTTGGCGATGGTCTGGTAGACGCTCGCGATCTGCACGGCCGTCGTCGTGAGCCCCTGCCCGAACATGGTCGCGTACTTGGTCTGGTTGTCCCAGCCCTCGGGCCCGCCGTGCAGGTCGCCGGGCTCCTCGCCGGGGAACCCGACCTCGGTGCGCTCCCCCAGGCCGAACGCGAGCATGTCGTCGTAGCGCTCCTGGTCGCTCAGCCGCTCGCCGAACTGCGACATGCCGGTGTTCGACGACTCGATGAGCACGCCCGTGAGCGTCAGCGGCTCGTCGCCGTGGAACGAGCTGTCGTTGACGTTCGCGCCGTTCGGCGGCAGGTAGCGGTACGGAGCGATGATCTGGCTGACCGGATCGGCCTTGCCGGCGTCGATGACGGATGCCGCGGTGAGCGCCTTGAACGTCGAGCCGGGCTCGAACGGCGCGGTGAACGCCCGCGAGCCGCGGTTCCCGGAGTCCGTCGCCGAGGGCGCGTTCGGGTCGACCGTCGGGACGTCGGCGACGGCGAGCAGACGGCCGGTCTTCGCCTCCATGACGGTCACGGTGGCCCAGTCGGCGCCGACGGCCTGCACCTGCGCCTCCGCGATCCGCTGCACCATCCACTGCAGGTCGGAGTCGATGGTGAGCCTCAGCGTGCCGCCGTCGTGCGCCTGCTCGTGCACGACCTCCGTGCCCGGGATCTGCACCCAGTCCTCGAGGCTGTGCAGGTAGCTGTACTCCCCGTCCTGCCCCGCGAGGCATTCGTCCTCCGAGAGCTCGACGCCCGCGAGGGCGTCGCCGTCGGAGCCCACGAAGCCGAGCAGGTTGCCCGCCACCGCGCCGTTCGGGTAGTAGCGACTGGGGTGCTCCCACGGCACGACCCACGGGATGTCGAGCTCCTTCACGCGCTCGTACGTCTCGGTGTCGACGAGCTTGGCCACGTACGCGAAGTCCGACTGGGCGTTCTCGGCGAGCGAGTCGGCGATGACCTGCTGCACCTGCTCGCCGGTGAGGCCGATGACCGCCCCGAGCTCGGCGGCGGACTGCTCGAGCGGCACGTCGACCGGCACGGTCTTCGACGGATCCTGCGGATCGGGCTCCTCGCGCGTGATGGGGCCGGCGTTCGCGTTCTTGGGCGACACCGCGATGTCGTAGCGCATCACGGTGTCGGCGAGCACGATGCCGTTCCGGTCGACGATGTCGCCGCGCGAGCCGTAGACGGTGACCGACGTCGAGCGCCGGCCCTCGGCCTCCTCGCTGAGCTCGGCAGCGCGCACGACCTGGAGGTCGACGAGCCGCACCACGAACACGCCGACGAGCGCGACCAGCACGACCGCGGCGAGGAGGATTCGGCGCATCGGGTGGCGGCTGGTGCCGTTCATTCGAGCCTTTCCTCGGGCGATCAGTGCGTGGCGGGCGTCGGGAGGCCTTCGGCGGGCGGCGGCGGGGCGACGGGCGGCACGTCGGCGGCGGTCGCCGGCGCCTCCCCCGAGGCTCCCCCGTTCGGAGTCTGCCCCTGCTGCTGCTCGGTCACGAGCGGCACGCCGTCGATGAGCGCATTGGGCACGAGCGGGGCGGATGCCGCGGCGCCGCCGGTCGCGGGCGTCGGCTGGCCGAGCACCGCACCGTCGGACAGCCGCAGGTACACGGGGTCGGCGTTGGGCACCATGCCGAGCGCCTCGGCGTTGCTCGCGAGGTACTGCGGCGACTCCACGCGGTCGAGGTCCTCCGAGAGTTTCTGCTGCTCGCGCGCGAGCTCCGCCTGCTGCACCTGGTAGGCGTCGATCTCGTAGGCGCCCTGCGCGACGGCGATCGAGAGCAGGAGCTGGGCGACGACGATGACCGCGACCCCGCCGAGCGCGATCACGGCGTAGGCGAGCCGGGGCTTCGCGCGGCGCCCCGGTTCGGGCGCCGGGCGCAGGCGTCGCTCGGGCTTCGGGGTCGGGTTCCTCCGGGGTGCGGGGGCGGACTGGGCCGGCAGTGCGGTCACGACGGCCTCCTCACTCGTTCCGCGGCGCGCATGCGCACCGGCTTCGCACGCGGGTTCTCCGCCTGCTCGGATTCGCTCGCCAGCTCCGCGCCCCGGACGAGGAGGCGGAACTGCGGCTTGTGCTCGGGCAGCTCCATGGGCAGCCCGGGAGGAGCCGAGGAGGTCGACGCCGCCTGGAGGACCCGCTTCACGATGCGGTCCTCGAGCGACTGGTACGCCAGCACGACGATTCGGCCGCCGAGGGCGATCGAGTCGAGCGCGGCCGGCATCGCACGCTGGAGCACCGACAGCTCCTCGTTCACCTCGATGCGCAGCGCCTGGAAGACGCGCTTGGCCGGGTGACCCTGCCGCTGCACGGCGACGGGCGTGGCATCCGTCAGGATCGCGACGAGCTGCCCCGAGCGGGTGATCGGCTCCTCGGCGCGCGCCCGGACGATCGCGCGGGCGTAGCGCTGCGCGAGCTTCTCCTCCCCGTACTCCTGGAAGATCCGCCGCAGCTCCTGCTCACTCGACTCGGCGATCACGTCGGCGGCCGTGCGGCCGCGCGTGGAGTCCATCCGCATGTCGAGCGGGGCGTCCTTCGCGTAGGCGAACCCGCGCTCGGCGCGATCGAGCTGCAGCGACGAGACGCCGAGGTCGAAGAGCACGCCCTGCACCTCGTCGAAGCCCTCCGACCGGATCGCCTCCGCGATGCCGTCGTAGACCGTGTGCACGAACCGGGCGCGGTCGCCGAACGCGGCGAGCCGCTCGCGTGCGATGCCGAGGGCGTCGGTGTCGCGGTCGAGGCCGATGACCGTGAGCTCCGGGAAGCGCTCGAGGAACGCGCGGCTGTGGCCGCCCATGCCGAGCGTGGCATCGACGAGGGCCGCGCCCTCCTGCCGGATGGCGGGTGCGAGCAGCTCGACCGTGCGTTCGAGCATGACGGGGGTGTGGATGCGTTCGATGTCCATGATTCCTTCGGGACCGGTTCCCGGACTCCGATCCCCATCCGTTCGTCCTGATGCGGGGAAGTGCACCAGGCGCGCACGGCTGGGAGTCGCAATCCGGGACTAGAACAGCCCGGGGATCACCTCCTCCGCCGTCTCCGCGAAGGCCGCCTCCTGCTCGGCGAGGTATGTCTGCCATGCCTCGGCATCCCAGATCTCCACCCGGCTGCCGGCGCCGATGACCGCGAGGTCTCGGTCGAGCCCCGCATAGCTGCGGAGCGTGGCGGGGATGGTGACCCGATGCTGCTTGTCGGGGGTCTCCGCGGATGCCCCCGAGAGGAAGACGCGCATGTAGTCGCGCGCCTGCTTGCTCGTCACGGGGGCCTGGCGGATCTTGTCGCTCATCTGCTCGAACTCCCGCGCGCTGAACACGTAGATGCAGCGCTCCTGCCCGCGCGTGAGCACGAGGCCGGTCGAGAGCTCTTCCCGGAACTTCGCCGGAAGAATGACGCGACCCTTCTCATCGAGCTTCGGTTCGTAGGTCCCGAGGAACATCGCGCCACCCCCTTTCCTCCGGCCAGGATCCAGGTGACCCCACTTTACTCCACTCTCATCCACCGATCAACGACATTCGCTCGTTTCCGCGCTCGGGGCGGTGTGAGAGCCCTGTGAATCCGTGGGAATCGACGCGTGGAGCGGAGTGGAGGGATTTCACTCCATCCGGGGCGCCACGGGCGCCCCTTCGGGAGGAATCGGGCCGTTCAGGAGGGCGTTCAGGAGCCGAACAGGGCTGGGCGCGGCATCCGGACGCTGCTCAGGGCACGAAAAACGGGCCGATCCGAGGATCGACCCGTCGTGGTGGTGGGAAGTGGAGGGCGGCTAGTCGCGACCCTCCTGCCGGCGGTCCCAGCGGTCGTTCAGGCGGTCCATGAAGCCGCCGCCAGAGCGCTTGCCCTTCGGCGAGCCGGCCGTGGGCTCGGCCGGGGCCGGCGCGGTCGCGCCGCGCTTGCCGGGGGTGATGGCCAGGAGCACGCCGCCGAACATGAGCGCGAAGCCGATGACGCCGACGATCAGCAGCTGGAGCGCGACGCCGGCGATGAGGGCGCCGATGCCCGCGACCGCGAGCAGGACGCCGAGCACGATCGAACGATAGTTGGGCCGACGACCCCGTACGCCACCCACCGCGTGCACGAAATCCGCGTCGTTGCGGTAGAGGTTGCGCTCCATCTCCTCGAGAAGACGTTGCTCCTGCTCTGAAAGCGGCATCTCATTCCCCTCAGGCTCGGGATCGACGCATCCGAGCTCATTCTAGCGCCGCGCCGCCTCGCTAGGCTAGGCGAGTGGCTCGTGGTTCCCGGCTCGTCGATCTGGTGCATGCGCGCATCGAGGACTTCCTCGCTGGGCGCTCTTCCATTCTCCGCTCCATCAGCCCCGACCTCGACCCGCTCGACGCGTTCTCAAGGCGCTTTCTCAGCGGCGGCAAGCGCTTCCGGGCCCTGTTCTGCTACTGGGGCTGGGAGTCCGTCGCGGGGCGCGGGTTCGACCCGTTCGAGTCCGACGGCGGGCGGGACCACTACCCCGTCGTCTCCGCCGCCTCGGCGCTCGAGCTGTTCCACGCGGCGGCGCTCGTGCACGACGACCTCATCGACAACTCCGACACCCGCCGCGGGGCGCCCTCGGCCCATCGCCTCTTCGAGTCGCTGCACGCCGACTCGGGGTGGGCGGGCGGTTCGGCGGAGTTCGGGCGGGCCTCCGCGATCCTCCTCGGCGACCTCCTCCTGGGCTGGAGCGACGAGCTGTTCGACGAGGGCCTCGACGCCGTGGCCGACCGCCAGGCGGCCCGCGCCGCCCGCGCCGAGTTCATGCGCATGCGCACCGAGGTGACATCGGGGCAGTACCTCGACATCCTCGAGGAGCGGGCGTGGCTCGTGCAGCCCGAGGCCGAGCAGCGCACCAGGGCCGAGCGCGTGATCGTCTACAAGTCGGCGAAGTACTCGATCGAGTCGCCCCTCGTCATCGGCGGCGCGCTGGCCGGGGCGTCCGCCGCGCAGCTCGCGGCGCTGCGCGGGTTCGGGCTGCCGCTCGGGATCGCCTACCAGCTGCGCGACGACCTGCTGGGCGTCTTCGGCGACCCCGAGGTCACCGGGAAGCCGAGCGGCGACGACCTGCGCGAGGGCAAGCGCACCATGCTCGTCGCGATCGCCCGGGAGCGGCTCTCGACCGGGCAGCGCCGACTCCTCGACGAGCTCCTCGGCGACCCCGACCTCGGGGCCGACCAGGTGCGGATGCTGCAGCGCACGATCGCCGACTGCGGTGCCGTCGAGGAGGTCGAGGCGATGATCGCCGACAACCTGGCCAGCGCCACCGCGGTCCTCGAGGACGCTCCCCTCAGCCGCGACGCACGCGCAGAGCTCGGCTCGCTCGCGAAGGCCGTCACGCGCCGGGCGAGCTGAGGCGGAGGCGGCCGGCCAAGCGGGTGCTCCGGCGGTCGAGCGCCGGGCGAGGATCAGGCGAGGGCCTGCGCCACTCGACGGACCTCGGACTTGCGGCCCGCCCGGAGCGCGGCGATGGGACTCGTGCCGAGGCTGTCCTCCTCGCCGAGCAGCCACTCGAGCGCCTCGGCGTCGCTGAACCCGGCATCGGCGAGCACGACGGCGGTGCCGTGCAGCTCGGGCAGCGGCGCGTCGTCGCGCAGGAACGACGCGGGCACCTTCAGCACGCCGTCGACGCGCGTCGCGAGCAGGTGGCGGTCGTCGATGAGCTTGCGGATGCGGCTCGGGGTCAGCCCGAGCCGCTCGACGAGGTCGGGAACGGTCAGCCACTCGGTCTGGTCGTCGTCGGTCACGTCACCAGCCTGCCAGACGGATGCGGCGCATCGGAAGCATCCCCGCCGCGACGCGCGGAGCCGTTCGACCCGGAGTCCGGGGACTCGCGGCGAGGTCGTTGACTCGCCCCATCCCCTGTGGGACGTTGGCGACGGACGAGGGGGTCCGGCCCGAGGGGGGATCATGTCGGACGGAACGGAGGCGGTTCGCTGGGGGCGTCTGCGCCGCACCGGCGCCGCAGCCGAGCGGGGCGGCCGTCGCGGCATCCGCGCGGTGCTCACCCTGCCGATCGCCGTCGCGAGCACCCTGGCCGTGACCCTCGGCATCGCGCAGCCCGCGGATGCGGCCGCCGTGCCTCCGGTGAAGCGGCACGCGAAGCCGAAGGCGCTGGGCTCGGCGCCCCGCGCGGCAGCGGCCGCCGCGCCGGCATCCGTGCCCGCGCCGCCCGAGTACGTGGTGGCCGAGGGCGACACCGTCAGCGGCATCGCCGAGCGGTTCGGGCTCGCCACCGCCGAGGTGCTCGCCGCGAACGGGCTCGGCTGGTCGAGCCTCATCTTCCCCGGCCAGCGGCTCGCGCTCCCCGGTGGCACCGTGGACGGGTCGGCACCCGCTCCCCCGCCCGCCGCGCCCGAGATCGCCCGCCACGTCGTCGTCGAGGGCGACACCGTGAGCAGCATCGCCGCGGCGTACGGGCTCGACGCCGGCGACGTGCTGAGCGCCAACGGCCTCGGCCCGACGAGCCTCATCTTCCCCGGCGAGGCCATCGTGCTGCCGCTCGCCGATCCGTCGTCGACGCTGCCGGTGCCACCGGCCGCGGCACCCGCTCCACCCGCGGAGCCCGCGCCGAGCGGACCCGCGGCCCCCGACGCGTCCGTGTCCCCCGACACGCACGTCGTGGCCCCCGGCGACACGCTCTTCGGCCTGGCGGAGGCGTACGGCGTGACGGTCGCCGACCTCGACGCGGCCAACGCCCTCGGCGGCTCGACGCTGATCGTCCCGGGGCAGGTGCTCGTCGTGCGTCGGCCCGAGCCCGTCGTCACCGTCGCCTCGGTGAGCGTGCCCCTCACCGACGAGATGCGGGCGAACGCCCGGATCGTCATCGACCTCGGACGCGCCCTCGGCGTGCCCGAGCAGGGCATCGTGATCGCGCTCGCGGCCGCGGCGCAGGAGTCGGGCCTGCGGAACCTGCACCACGGCGACCAGGACTCGCTCGGCCTGTTCCAGCAGCGGCCCAGCGAGGGCTGGGGCACGCCCGAGGAGGTCCTCGATCCTGTGCGGGCGACGACGGCGTTCTACGGCGGGGCGGCGAACCCGAACCCCGGCCGCACGAGCGGCCTGCTCGACATCGTCGGGTGGGAGGCCATGTCGGTCACGCAGGCCGCCCAGGCGGTGCAGCTCTCGGCGCATCCCGACCACTACGCGAAGTGGGAGGTGTCGGCGAGGGCCTGGCTGTCGGAGCTCGGCTGACGACGGCCGCGTCGGCCGGACCTGCCGTGCCGCCCCGCGTCCCCGCGTCATCCGGGGTCACGAAGCCGTTGCGATTCCGTCGTTCCACGGTGTGTAGTCGGGTCGGGGCATGCAGGGGTTCGTAGACTCGAACGGTGACCACCGCGCCCGCCGACCCGATGATCGGCCGTCTCGTCGACGGCCGGTATCAGGTGCGCTCGCGGATCGCCCGAGGGGGCATGGCCACGGTCTACCTCGCGACCGACCTGCGCCTCGAGCGCCGCGTCGCGATCAAGATCATGCACGGTCACCTCGCCGACGACAACACCTTCAAGACCCGGTTCGTGCAGGAGGCGCGCTCGGCGGCCCGACTCGCGCATCCGAACGTGGTGAACGTGTTCGACCAGGGCCAGGACTCCGACATGGCCTACCTGGTCATGGAGTACCTGCCCGGCATCACGCTGCGCGAGCTGCTGAAGGACTACAAGAAGCTCACGCCCGAGCAGACCGTCGACATCATGGACGCCGTGCTGGCCGGCCTCGCCGCCGCGCACAAGGCCGGCATCGTGCACCGCGACCTCAAGCCCGAGAACGTCCTGCTCGCCGACGACGGCCGCATCAAGCTCGGCGACTTCGGGCTCGCGCGCGCCGCGAGCGCCAACACCGCCACCGGCCAGGCGCTGCTCGGCACCATCGCCTACCTGTCCCCCGAACTCGTCACCCGCGGCGTCGCCGACGCGCGCAGCGACATCTACGCGGTCGGCATCATGATGTACGAGATGCTCACCGGCGAGCAGCCCTACGTGGGCGAGGCGCCGATGCAGATCGCGTACCAGCACGCCAACGACACGGTGCCCACCCCGAGCTCGAAGAATCCCGCGGTGCCCGTCGAGCTCGACGAGCTCGTGCTCTGGGCCACGGCACGCGACCCCGAGGAGCGTCCGCACGATGCGCGCGACATGCTCGACCGGCTCCGCGAGGTCGAGCCCGCGATCCGCGCGCCGCGGCAGGCGCCGCGCACGCAGGCCACGGTCGTGCTGCCCGACGCGGCGATGCCCGTCGGCGTCGCCACCGCCGCGACCGCCGTCATCGGCGGCGGCGCAGTGGTCGCGCCGCCGGCGCCGCCCGAGGCATCCGACGACGAGGCCGCGTCCGCCCTCGCGACGAGCTCAGACCGCCGTCGCCGCCGCGGCTACTGGATCTTCGCGCTCGTGCTGCTGCTCACCGGGCTCGCCGCGGGCACCGGGTGGTACTTCGGCGCCGGCCCCGGCGCCATGACGACCGTGCCCGAGACGGCGACCCTCCTGCCCGACAACGCCCGCCAGGTGCTCGCCGAGGAGGGCTTCCAGGTCGTCGACGCCGAACGCAACGACCCGCGCGTGCCCGCCGGCCAGGTCTCCGGCACCGATCCGGCCGCGGGCCAGCAGGCCCGGCGCGGGTCCACCGTGACGATGTTCGTCTCGCTCGGGCCGCTCATGCTGCCGATGCCCGACGTGGTCGGTCAGCCCGAGGCCGATGCGCGCAGCGCTCTCGGCGACTTCACGGTGGCCGAGCAGTCCCTGCAGCAGTTCTCGGGCGACATCGCCGCAGGCTCGGTCATCGCGGTCCTCGGGGCCGAGGGCAACGCCGTCGCCGCGGGTGACCCCTACCCCGAGCTCGGCGACCTGTCGATCGTCGTCTCGGTCGGCCCGATCCCCGACGTCACGGGCATGCCCGTCGCCGAGGCCGAGGCCGCCATCACGGGCGCCCAGCTCGTGGTGGGCACCGCCGAGCCCGAGTTCGACGACGAGGTGCCCGCCGACCACGTGATCTCATGGGCCCCCGCCACCGATCCCGTTCGGCCCGGCGACACGATCGTGATCACGGTGTCGAAGGGCCCCGACCTCGTCGAGGTGCCCAACGTCATCACGGGCCAGACCGTCGCCCAGGCGCGTCAGCAGCTCGAGGCGCTCGGGTTCAGCGTGACGTCCAACGTGCCGGGCTTCCTCGAGGGCGCCGTCGTCGCATCCGTGCAGAGTCCGGCGGCCGGCGAGAAGCTCAAGCGCGGCTCCGAGGTCACGGTCAACTTCGGCTGAGCCCGGGCGGACGCCGCGCGGCATCCGTCGACTCCGGCATCGGATGCCGCGGAGCATCCTCGGACGCGCACGGAACACCCGCGCGCGACCGCGGCGGGGCATCCGTCGGACGCCCCGCCGCCGGCCGTCAGCGCGCGGTGAGCTCCTCGGCCACGAGGAAGGCCAGCTCGAGCGACTGCATGTGGTTGAGGCGCGGGTCGCAGAGCGACTCGTACCGGGTCGCGAGGGTCTCCTCGTCGATGTGCTCGGAGCCGCCGAGGCACTCGGTCACGTCATCGCCAGTGAGCTCCACGTGGATGCCGCCGGGGTACGTGCCCGCGGCCCGGTGGGCCTCGAAGAAGCCGCGGACCTCGTCGACCACGTCGTCGAACCGGCGGGTCTTGTAGCCGTTCGGCGTCGTGATGCCGTTGCCGTGCATCGGGTCGGTGACCCACAGTGGGTTCGCGTCGCTGCGCTTGATCGCCTCCAGCAGCGGCGGCAGCGCGTCGCGGATCTTCCCGGCGCCCATGCGCGTGATGAACGTGAGGCGGCCCGGCTCGCGGTGCGGGTCGAGCTTCTCGACGAGCTCGATCATCGTCTCGGGCGTCGTCGACGGCCCGAGCTTCACGCCGATCGGGTTGCGCACCCGCGACAGGAAGTCGACGTGCGCGCCGTCGAGGTCGCGCGTGCGCTCGCCGATCCAGATGAAGTGGCCCGACGTGAGGTAGGGCGTGCCCGTGCGCGAGTCGATGCGGGTCATCGGGCGCTCGTAGTCCATGAGCAGGCCCTCGTGGCCCGTGTAGAACTCGGTGTGCTTCAGCGCCTCGAAGTCGGCGCCGCACGCCTCCATGAACTTGATCGCGCGGTCGATCTCGCGGGCGAGCGACTCGTACCTGGCGTTCGCCGGGTTGGCCGAGAAGCCCTGGTTCCACGAGTGCACCTGGCGGAGGTCGGCGAAGCCGCCCTGCGTGAACGCGCGGATGAGGTTCAGGGTCGACGCGGCCATGTGGTAGCCGCGCACCAGGCGCGACGGGTCGGCCTGGCGCGACTCGGGCGTGAAGTCGTAGCCGTTCACGATGTCGCCGCGGTAGGCGGGCAGCGTGACGCCGCCGCGCGTCTCGGTGTCGCTCGAGCGCGGCTTGGCGAACTGGCCCGCCATGCGGCCCATCTTCACGACCGGCATCGACGCGCCGTAGGTGAGCACGACGGCCATCTGCAGCACGGTCTTCACGCGGTTGCGGATCTGGTCGGCGGTCGCCCCGGCGAACGTCTCGGCGCAGTCGCCGCCCTGCAGCAGGAACGACTCGCCGCGCGACGCGGCGGCCAGCCGGGTGCGCAGCATGTCGACCTCGCCGGCGAACACGAGCGGGGGCAGGGTCGCGAGCTCGGCGGATGCCGCGTGCGCCGCCTCGGCGTCGGGCCACGTGGGCTGCTGCTTGATCGGCAGCGTGCGCCAATAGTCGAGGCCGTCGATCACGGAGGGATCTGCATTGACGACGGGCTCGACGAGCTGTACCACGGGACTGTCCTGAGGGGTCGGGGCGCGGGCGCGCCGGAACGGGAAACGCGGCGTCGCACGCGCGCCGCCGCACGTTCGAGCCTACCCCGATTGCGCGGCCCGCTGCTCCCGCACGGAGCTGGCGTACACGTCGACGTACTCCTGGCCGCTCAGGGCGCGCAGCTCGTAGACGAGCTCGTCCGTCACGGAGCGCAACACGAACCGGTCGCCCTCGAGTCCCTCGAAGCGCGAGAAGTCGAGCGGCTCGCCGATGATGATGCCGATGCGGCGCACCTTCGGCAGTCGCGTGCCGATGGGCATGACCTCCTCGGTGCCGATCATGGCGACCGGGATGACGGGCACGCCCGCCTCGAGCACCATCCGGGCGACGCCCGTGCGGCCGCGGTAGAGGCGGGCGTCGGGGCTGCGCGTGCCCTCGGGATAGATGCCGAGGATGCCGCCCTCGCCGAGGACCCGCAGGCCGGTCGCGAGCGACGCCTCGGACGCCTTGCCGCCCGAACGGTCGATCGGCAGTTGCCCGGCCGCCTGGAAGAACGTGCGCGTCGCCCAGCCCTTCAGGCCCTTGCCGGTGAAGTACTCGCTCTTCGCGAGGAAGATGACCCGGCGGTCGACGACGAGCGGCAGGAAGATCGAGTCGATGAACGAGAGGTGGTTCGACGCGAGGATGACCGCGCCGTCCTTCGGCACGTTCTGGAGGCCGACGACCCAGGGCCGGAAGATCGCCAGCAGGATGGGCCCGATGACGATGTGCTTCATGATCCAGTAGAACACCGGACCTCCCCTCGTCGCCGAACGAACGCTTCAGCCTAGCGCCGAGCGGATCAGGCGTGCTCCTCGACCCACACGCGCGCAAGGTCGGCCGCGCCGACCACGCCGGCGTCGTTCACGAGCTCCGCGATGACGAAGTCGGGCTCGGGGTGGTAGCCGCGCGCCGGGAGGTGCTGGAGGTACGCCTCGCGGATCGGGCCGAGCAGCAGCTCCCCCGCGACGGCCACGCCGCCGCCGAACACGAAGCGCTGGGGGTCGAGAACCGCCGACAGCGACGCCGACGCCTCGCCGAGCCAGTGGCCGAGCTGCCGGAGCGCGGCGACGGCTCCGGGGTCCTCCTGCTCGATGAGGCCGCCCACGATCGTGCCGTCGAGCGCACCGCGCTCCTCGCGGGCCTGCGCGAGCGCCTGCCCGATGCCGCCGGCGTCGGCGATCTCGTTCGCCATGCGCAGCAGCGCCCGGCCCGAGCCGTACTGCTCGAGGCATCCGTGCTGACCGCAGCCGCAGGCGATGCCGCCGGGGACGAGGCGCATGTGGCCGAGCTCGGCGCCGGCGCCGAAGCCGCCGCGGAAGAGCCGGTCTCCGGCGACGATCGCGCCGCCGACGCCCGTGCCGATGGTGAGCATGACCATGTCGCTGACGAGTCGTCCGGCGCCGAACCGGAACTCGGCCCAGCCGGCGGCGTTGGCGTCGTTGTCGACGACCACGGTCGTGCCCACGCGGGCCTCGAGCTTCTCGCGGAAGGGCTCGTTGCGCCAGTGAATGTTCGGCGCGTAGTAGACGGTCGACTGCGCGGCGTCGATGAAGCCCGCGGCGGCCACGCCGACCGCGGCGGCGGGCCCGTCGTGGGACAGCGACTCGATCATCGCCACGACCGCGTCCTCGAGGAGCTGCGGATCGCCGGCCGGCGTGGGCACGCGCTCCGACCGCACGATGGCGCCGAACTCGTCGACGACGGCCCCCGCGATCTTCGTCCCGCCGATGTCGATGCCGATCGCGTGCACGAGGGAGCCGCCTTTCGAAGGGGGGTTGGGATCGAGCACGCCCGAGCCCTCGTGGCCGCACGCGCAACGGCTAGAGTGTAGTCGACCCCAATGCCGAGGTTCGCGCGCCCCGTGCCGCCCGAACTTCCCCGGTGCCGAAGGAGCTACCGTGATCCAATTCGATACCCCCGCCGTCGTCCCGGCCGACCCCGACGCGAATGTCACGGACCTCCTCGTGCAGCGCGTCGCGGCCACGCCCGACTCGGTGCTGTTCTCCCTCCCCACCGGTGACGGTGGCTGGTCCCCGGTCACGACCAGGGAGTTCCACGACCAGGTCGTCGCCCTCGCGAAGGGCCTCGTCGCCGCCGGCATCCAGCCCGGCGACAAGATCGGCCTCATGTGCAAGACGCGCTACGAGTGGACCCTCATCGACTTCGCGACGTGGTTCGCCGGAGCCGTGCTCGTGCCGATCTACGAGACCAGCTCGCCCTCGCAGGTCAAGTGGAACGTCAGCGACTCCGGTGCCATCGCCGTCATCGTCGAGACGCCCGACCACTTCGCTCGCTTCGACGAGGTGCACCCCGAGCTGCCCGCCATCCGCAACGTGTGGCAGATCGACCTCGGCGACCTCGACAAGCTCGCGGCCGCGGGCACCGGGGTCTCCGACGAGGAGATCGAGCGTCGCCGCAACCTCGCGGTCGGCTCCGACATCGCCACGCTCATCTACACCTCGGGCTCCACCGGCAAGCCCAAGGGCTGCGTGCTCACCCACTCCAACTTCGTCGAGCTCTGCCGCAACGCCGCTGTTGCGCTCAAGGAGGTCGTGGCCGACCCCAACGGCGCCTCCACGCTGCTCTTCATCACCACCGCGCACATCTTCGCCCGCTTCATCGCGGTCCTGTCGGTGCACGCCGGCGTCCGTGTCGGTCACCAGCCCGACACGAAGCAGCTCCTCCCGTCGCTCGGGAGCTTCAAGCCGACGTTCCTCCTCGCGGTGCCGCGGGTCTTCGAGAAGGTCTACAACGTCTCGGAGCAGAAGGCCGAGGCTGGGGGCAAGGGCAAGATCTTCCGCGCCGCTGCCGACACCGCCGTCGCGTACTCGACGGCCAAGGAGGCGGGCAAGGTCCCGTTCGGCCTCAAGCTGAAGTTCACACTCTTCGACCGGCTCGTGTACGGCAAGCTCCGTCATGCGATGGGCGGCAACGTGAAGTACGCCGTCTCGGGTTCGGCCCCGCTCGGTCCGCGCCTCGGCCACTTCTACCACGCGCTCGGCATCACGATCCTCGAGGGCTATGGCCTCACCGAGACCACGGCGCCCGCCACCGTCAACCTCGCGACGAAGTCGAAGATCGGCACGGTCGGCCCGGCCCTCCCTGGTGTCTCGGTCCGCATCGCCGACGACGGCGAGATCCAGGTCAAGGGCGTCGACGTGTTCAAGGAGTACTGGAAGAACCCCGAGGCGACCGCCGAGGCGTTCGACGGCGAGTGGTTCAAGACGGGCGACCTCGGCAGCTTCGACGCCGACGGCTTCCTCTCGATCACCGGCCGCAAGAAGGAGATCATCGTCACGGCCGGTGGCAAGAACGTCGCCCCGGCGGCGCTCGAGGACCCGATCCGCGCCAACCCGCTCGTCGGCCAGGTCGTCGTGGTCGGCGACAAGAAGCCGTTCATCTCGGCGCTCGTGACGCTCGACCCCGAGATGCTGCCGGTCTGGCTGAACAACAACGACGAGGACGCGGGCATGAGCCTCGAGGAGGCCACGAACAACGCGGCCGTCCTCGCCGAGGTGCAGCGGGCCATCGACGCGGCGAACGAGCACGTCTCGCGCGCCGAGTCCATCCGCAAGTTCACGATCCTCTCGACCGAGCTCACCGAGGCGAGCGGGCACCTGACGCCGAAGCTCAGCATCAAGCGCAACGTGATCCTCGAGGACTTCTCCGTCGAGATCGAGACCATGTACTCGGGCGCCCCGGCCACCGAAGGACACTCGATCGTGCACTGAGCCGTCCCCCACGACACGAGAGGGCCCCGCGGATGCCGCGGGGCCCTCTCGCTCGTCAGTCCCGCGGCATCCGACATGCCCGGGTCGCGTGCGCGGTCAGAACCAGTCCGACTCGCGCACCTCCTTCATCGCGGCACGCCGCTCGTCCTTCTCGAGGCGGTCGAGGTAGAGGATGCCGTCGAGGTGGTCGGTCTCGTGCTGCAGGGCCTGCGCCATGAGCCCCGTGCCCGAGACCTCGATCTCGTTGCCGTCGAGGTCGATGCCGCGAACTCGGGCGAACGGATGCCGCGGCGTCTTGTGCCAGAGGCCCGGCACCGAGAGGCATCCCTCGTCGATGAGCTCGCGGTCGCCCGTGACCTCGACGATCTCGGGATTGATGACGTAGCCGACGTCGCCGTCGATGTTGTAGCTGAACACGCGGAGGTTCACGCCGATCTGCGACGCGGCGACGCCCGCGCGACCCGGGAGCCGGACGCTGTCGACGAGGTCGGCGACGAGCGAGCGCACCCGATCGTCGATCTGTTCGACGGGGGCTGAGACGGTCTTCAGGACGGGGTCGCCGAACAGGCGAATGGGACGTTCCGGCAATTGCGCTCCGATCAGTGCCCGCGGTCAGCGGGCAGGCCTTCGACCACGAGCGCGGCGAGCTCGCGGGCCGCGTGCTGCGTCACGGGACGCAGGTCGTTCCAGTGCACGACGGATCCGGCGGCGAGCTGCGGGTCGTACGGGATCCGCACGATTTCGCGCACGCGTGAGGCGAAGTGCGCCTCGATCTCGTCGACCTTGACGAGATGCGTGCCCTGCGTCGCCAGGTTGATCGCGACCACGGCGTTGCGCACGAGCTCGCCGTAGCCGTTGGCCTCGAGCCAGGTGAGCGTCTCGGATGCGAGCCGCGCCTCGTCGACGCTGCCGCCCGACACGATCACGATCGAGTCGGCGCGCTGCAGCGTCGCGCGCATCACCGAGTGCACGATGCCGGTGCCGCAGTCGGTCAGCACGATCGAGTAGTAGCGCGCCGCGAGGCCGGCCACGACGTTGTAGTCGTCGTCGTCGAACGCCTCGGACAGCGTCGGGTCGGTGTCGGACGCGAGGATGTCGAGCCGCGTCTCGTCGCGGGAGAGGAACCCCGAGAAGTCGGTGTAGCCGCCGATCGACGATGCCTTGTTCACGACGTCGCGCACCGTCTCGCGGGTCTGCCGGTCGACGCGCTCCGCGAGCGTGCCGCGATCGGGGTTCGCGTCGATGGCGATGATGCGGTCATCGCGCGCGTCGGCCAGGGCCATGCCGAGGAGGGTCGTCACGGTCGTCTTGCCGACGCCGCCCTTGCGCGTGAGCACGGGCACGAAGCGCGCACCGCCCTCGAAGCGCTTCTGGATGCGGCCGCTCAGCGCCTTGTGGGCGCGCACCTTCGCGGAGTCGCCGAGGTTGACCAGGTGCAGCGACGCCTCGTAGAGGAAGCGGTTGAACCCGCCGTGCGGCGCCGGCCGCGGCGCGCGGTTGAGGTCGATGAGCCGGTCGGCGGTCAGCGACTCCGACGGCTCGGGCAGTTCGGCCGGGACGACCTCGGCGTCGGGCGCGTCGACGATAGCGACGTGGCTGCCCGTGTCGGTGGTGACGCGCTCCCGGCGCAGCCGGGACTCGTCGGAGGCCAGCAACGCGCTGTAGGGCGACGTGTCTCGCCGGTACGACTGGCGGTAGCCCGCCGCGGACAGCGCGGGCGTCACGACCTCGACCGACGTGGTGCCCGGCCCGCCGTCGGCCACCGCCGGGTTCACGGCGACGTCGTCGATCGCGACGGCCACCTCGTCTTCGGGCATCTCGGGTCGAGGCGCCGGCGGGAGGTCGACGCGGATGTTCAGGCTGTCGGGCAGGGCCGACGCGGCGTGCGCGCCCGTGGACGGCGCCAGCCGACCGTGGTCGACTGCTGCGGCGTGCCCCCCGGACGCCCGGCGTGTCGTGTCGTGGTCATCGCCCCTGTCGTCTGACACCGATAGCCCTCCTCATCAGTGCGGAATGCAGTGCGGGGTCCAGTGCGAACCCACCGACAGCCTAGCGTGGGCACACGACGACTACCGCGGGCGGACCACCACGAGCAGGTCGCCGGCCTCCACCTGCTGGGTCTTGGGGATCGCGACGCGCTCCACCACACCCGCCACGGGGGACGTGATCGCGGCCTCCATCTTCATCGCCTCGATCGACGCGACGCCCTGTCCTGCGGCGATCTCGGCGCCCGGCTCGACCTGCAGCGTCACCACGCCGGAGAACGGCGCGGCGACGTGGCCGGGCTGCGAGGCATCCGCCTTCTCGGCCGCGCGCGTCTCGACGACGATGCTGCGGTCGCGCACGAACACGGGGCGCAGCTGGCCGTTGAGGATGGTCATGACCGTGCGCATGCCCTTCTCGTCGGCCTCGCCGATCGCCTCGAGACCCGCATAGAGGCGCACGCCCTTGTCGATCTCGATCACGTGCTCGGCGCCGGGGCGCAGGCCGTAGAGGTAGTCGGACGTGTCGACGACCGAGAGGTCGCCGAACAGCTCGCGGATCTGCTCGAACTGGCGCGTCGGCGCGGGGAAGAGCAGCGTGTTCAGGGTCGAGCGACGCGTTGCGCTGTCGGCCTCGAGCGCGCCGCGCTGGTCGTCGGTGAGCTCGGTCACGCCGATGCGCACGTCCTTGCCGGCGAGCACCTTCGAGCGGAACGGCTCGGGCCAGCCGCCGGGCAGGTCGCCGAGCTCGCCCGCCATGAAGCCGATGACCGAGTCGGGCACGTCGTACTTCTCGGGGTGCTCGGCGAAGTCGGCCGGGTCGGCCTTCACCGCGGCGAGGTGCAGGGCGAGGTCGCCGACGACCTTCGACGACGGCGTGACCTTGGGCACACGGCCGAGGATGTCGTTGGCGGCCGCGTACATGTCCTCGATGAGCTCGAAGTCGTCGGCCAGGCCGAGCGCGATGGCCTGCTGGCGCAGGTTCGACAGCTGGCCGCCCGGGATCTCGTGGTGGTACACGCGGCCGGTCGGGCCGGGCAGGCCCGACTCGAACGGCCGGTAGATGCGGCGCACGGCCTCCCAGTAGGGCTCGAGGTCGGCGACGGCCTGCAGCGAGATGCCCGTGTCGCGCTCGGTGTGCGCGAGCGCCGCGACGAGCGACGACGCCGACGGCTGGCTGGTCGTGCCCGCCATCGGGGCGCTCGCCACGTCGACGGCGTCGACGCCCGCGCGGCTCGCCGCGAGGAGGGTGGCGAGCTGTCCGCCCGCCGTGTCGTGCGTGTGCAGGTGCACGGGCAGGTCGAACCGCTCGCGGAGCGCCGAGACGAGCTTCTCGGCGGCCGCCGGGCGCACGAGGCCCGCCATGTCCTTGATCGCGATGATGTGGGCGCCCGCGGCCACGATCTCGTCGGCCAGCCGCAGGTAGTAGTCGAGCGTGTAGAGGTTCTCGGCGGGATCCAGCAGGTCGCCGGTGTAGCAGAGCGCGACCTCGGCGACGGCGTGGCCGGTGGCCAGCACGGAGTCGATCGCCGGGCGCATCTGGTCGACGTCGTTCAGCGCGTCGAAGATGCGGAAGATGTCGACGCCGGTCGCCGCGGCCTCGCGCACGAACGCGTCGGTCACCTCGGTCGGGTACGGCGTGTAGCCGACCGTGTTGCGGCCGCGCAGCAGCATCTGGATGTTGATGTTCGGCAGCGCCTCGCGCAGCGTGGCGAGGCGCTCCCAGGGGTCCTCGCCGAGGAAGCGCAGTGCGACGTCGTAGGTGGCGCCGCCCCAGGCCTCGACCGAGAGCAGCTGCGGGGTCATGCGTGCGACGTAGGGCGCGACGGCGACGAGGTCGCGGGTGCGAACGCGCGTCGCGAGCAGCGACTGGTGGGCGTCGCGGAACGTGGTCTCGGTGACCGCGAGCGGCGTCTGCGCGCGCAGCGCGGCGGCGAACCCGGCCGGGCCGAGCTCGAGCAGCCGCTGGCGGGAGCCGGCAGGCGCCGGTTGCGACAGGTCGATCTCGGGCAGCTTCTCTGCGGGGTGCACGGCCGTCGGGGCCGGGCCGTTGGGCTGGTTGACCGTGACGTCGGCGAGCCAGTTCAGGATCTTGGTGCCGCGGTCCTTGGAGACGCGGCCGCGCAGCAGCTGCGGACGCTCGTCGATGAAGGAGGTGCTGAGGTCGCCGGCGATGAACGCCGGGTCCTCGAGCACCGCCTGGAGGAACGGGATGTTCGTGGACACGCCGCGGATGCGGAACTCGGCCAGCGCGCGCTTGGCGCGGGCGACCGCAGCCGGGTAGTCGCGCCCGCGGCACGTGAGCTTCGCGAGCATGGAGTCGAAGTGCGGGCTGATCTGGGCGCCCGGGTTCACGGTGCCGCCGTCGAGGCGGATGCCCGCGCCGCCCGGCGAGCGGTACGTCGTGATCTTGCCCGTGTCGGGGCGGAACCCGGCGGTCGGGTCCTCGGTCGTGATGCGGCACTGCAGGGCGGCGCCGCGGAGGCGGATCTGCTCCTGCTCGAGGCCGAGCTGGGCGAGCGTCTCCCCCGCCGCGATGCGCATCTGCGAGACGACGAGGTCGACGTCGGTGACCTCCTCGGTCACGGTGTGCTCGACCTGGATGCGCGGGTTCATCTCGATGAACACGTGCTGGCCGGCGCGCTCGCCCGCGGTGTCGAGCAGGAACTCGACGGTGCCCGCGTTGACGTAGCCGATCGACTTCGCGAACGCGATGGCGTCGCGGTACAGCGACCGGCGGACGTCGTCGGAGAGGTTCGGCGCCGGCGCGATCTCGATGACCTTCTGGTGGCGGCGCTGCACCGAGCAGTCGCGCTCGAAGAGGTGCACCGTCTCGCCCGCGGCATCCGCGAGCACCTGGACCTCGATGTGGCGCGGACGGAGCACGGCCTGCTCGAGGAACATCGTGGGGTCGCCGAACGCGCTATCGGCCTCGCGCATGGCCTCCTCGAGCGACGAGCGGAGGTCGTCCTTCGAGTTCACGCGCCGCATGCCGCGGCCGCCGCCGCCGGCGACCGCCTTCGCGAAGATGGGGAAGCCGATCTCGTCGGCCTGGGCGAGGAGCTCCTCGATGTCGCGTGACGGGGGCGTCGACTTCAGCACCGGGACGCCCGCGGCGATCGCGTGCTCCTTCGCCGTGACCTTGTTGCCGGCCATCTCGAGGACCTGCTTGGGCGGGCCGATGAACGTGATGCCCGCCTCGGCGGCGGCCTGGGCCAGCTCGGGGTTCTCGGAGAGGAAGCCGTAGCCCGGGTAGATCGCGTCGGCGCCCGACTCCTTCGCGACGCGGATGATCTCCGACACGTCGAGGTAGGCGCGCACCGGATGCCCCGGGGTGCCGATCTGGTAGGCCTCGTCCGCCTTGAGGCGGTGCAGGGAGTTGCGGTCCTCGAACGGGTACACCGCGACGGTCTTCGCACCGAGCTCGACGGCTGCGCGGAAGGCCCGGATGGCGATCTCTCCGCGATTGGCTACCAGGATCTTCGTGAACATGCAGGCCTTTCCGAGGGTTTCCGCACAGCGAACATTTAGGTATCGCCCGAGGTCTAAAGGTAACGTATCTGTTCGTGCACGTTCTCTCCGTCAGCTCCCTCAAGGGTGGCGTCGGCAAGACCACCGTGACCCTCGGACTGGCGTCGGCGGCCTTCGCCCGCGGCGTCCGCACGCTGGTCGTCGACCTCGACCCGCAGTCCGACGTCTCCACCGGCATGGACATCCAGATGGCCGGTCACCTCAACGTCGCCGACGTGCTCGCCTCCCCGAAGGAGAAGATCGTCCGCTCGGCGATCGCCCCGAGCGGGTGGGCGCGTTCCAACCCGAGCTCGACCATCGACGTGATGATCGGCAGCCCCTCGGCGATCAACTACGACGGGCCGCACCCGTCGATCCGCGACATCTGGAAGCTCGAGGAGGCGCTCGCCAACGTCGAGGCCGACTACGAGCTCGTGCTCATCGACTGCGCGCCGTCGCTCAACGCGCTGACCCGCACCGCATGGGCCGCCAGCGATCGCGTAGCCGTGGTCACTGAGCCCGGCCTGTTCTCGGTCGCCGCCGCCGACCGCGCCCTCCGCGCGATCGAGGAGATCCGCCGCGGCCTCTCCCCACGACTCCAGCCGCTCGGCATCATCGTGAACCGCGCCCGCGTGCAGTCGCTCGAGCACCAGTTCCGCATCAAGGAGCTGCGCGACATGTTCGGCCCGCTCGTGCTGTCGCCGCAGCTGCCGGAGCGCACTTCGCTGCAGCAGGCGCAGGGTGCCGCGAAGCCGCTGCACATGTGGCCCGGCGAGAGCGCCGAGGAGATGTCGCGACACTTCGACCAGCTGCTCGAGCGCGTGCTGCGCACGGCTCGCATCGGCGAGTTCTCGGGCACGCCGCTCGAGCTCCAGTCGCCCGTCATCTGACCCGCGCGCGACGTCCGATGACGCCGTCGTGATCGGCGTCACGCGACGTCATGAAGCCGGGCGCGGGGCATCCGTCGACCGGAGACACGCAGACGCACAGGCGTGCGTCGAGCGGATGCCGCGTCAGGAGATCTTGCGCGACCGCGAGCCGCGTCGTGCGGCGAGCTCGTCCATGGGGTCGGCGGGCTGCGTGTCGAGTTCGACGAGCGTGGACTCCACCTCGCGCAGCACCTTGCCGACGGCGATGCCGAAGACCCCCTGGCCGCGGTTGACGAGGTCGATGACCTCGTCGTCGGACGTGCACAGGTAGACGCTCGCGCCGTCGCTCATCAGCGTCGTCTGCGCCAGGTCTTCGACGCCGGCCTCGCGCAGCTGCGTGACCGCCGTGCGGATCTGCTGCAACGAGATGCCGGTGTCGAGCAGGCGCTTCACGAGCTTCAGCACGAGGATGTCGCGGAAACCGTAGAGGCGCTGCGATCCGGAGCCGGCCGCGCCGCGCACCGTGGGCTCCACGAGCTGCGTGCGCGCCCAGTAGTCGAGCTGGCGGTAGCTGATGCCGGCCGCGCGGGCGGCGACCGCGCCGCGGTAGCCGGTGCCGTCGTCGTGCTCGGGCATCCCATCGGTGAAGAGCAGGCCGAGGTCGTAGCGTTCGCTCCGGTCGAGCTCACTCATCCGATCGCCCCTCACTCTCACGCCCGCACCCCGACGGCGCGTCTCCCACGCTACCCATCCGGGGGTCGTCGGCCAAACACATCGGGCCGAACGTCACGGCGTGTCGCGATCAACGTCCGAGCGTCGAGAGGGCGCTCCGCACGACCGACGTGCGCACCGTCTCGAGGTGCCCGGCGAGCTCCAGCGCGGCCTCCGCGGCGCGCGCCTTGTCGGCCGGATCCGACCGCCGGGAAGGCGCGATCGCGCGCTCCACGAGGGCGGCCTCGCGCTCGGCCGCGGCGCGGAGTCCGCGCAGGTGGCGCGCCTCGATGCCGACCCCGCGCAGCGCGACCAGCGCCGTCAGCACGCCGAGCGCGTCGTCGCCGTACTGCTCGGCGGCGGGCAGCAGCGACGCCGAGATGGCCTCGTCGAGCAGGGCGCGCGTCGCACCCGCGGCTTGGATGAGCTCGGCGCGCCGGTAGCGGCGGGCGCCGGCCAGGAACGAGGCGGAGTTCGCGGCGCCCGGCAGCGCGGGCGTCTCTCCGGCGTCGATGGACTCGAGGTGGGCGCGGATGACCTTGAGCGGCAGGTAGTGGTCGCGCTGCATCGACAGCACGACGGTGATGCGCTCGACGTCGGCGTCGGAGAACTTGCGGTACCCGGCCGCCGTGCGCGCGGGCGATACGAGCCCCTGCTCTTCGAGGAACCGCAGCTTCGACGGCGTCAGCTCGGGGAACTCGGGCTGCAGCAGCGCGAGGACCTGGCCGATGCCGTGGAGCCGACCCTGGCCGCTCGCGTTCGCGGACGCGGCGGTGCCCGGCACTAGCCGCTCGCCAGCGGCGCCAGGTCGCGTCGGGAGGCGTAGAAGGTGAGCCGGTACTTGCCGATCTGCACCTCCGCGCCGTCGCTGAGGAGCGCCGTGTCGATGCGCACGCCGTCGAAGTAGGTGCCGTTCAGCGACGACAGGTCCTTCACCTCGAAGGCGGTGCGGTGGCGGAGGAACTCCGCATGACGGCGCGACACGGTGACGTCGTCGAGGAAGATGTCGGCGTCGGGATGACGGCCGACGGTCGTGACGTCGGTGTCGAGGAGGAACCGCGCACCGGTGTTCGGGCCGCGACGCACGATGAGCAGCGCGGAACCCGAGGGCAGTGCGGCGATGGCCTCCTGCTCCTCGGCCGTGATGTCGGTGTCGACGGTCGAGAGCTGTGCGGCGGCCTCCCGGCTGAAGCCGATCGTCGTGTCGGCCGTGCTGTCGCCGATGATGCTGTTCGAGCTCGTCTGAGGAGTCCTGTCGTCGTGGGGCTCTTCTTCCCCGCCAGCCTGAATGTTGTCGGTATCCGCCACGGCTAACCTCCCTGTTCCAGCGTATCCGATCGGGACTCGTCCGCCGCAAGCGGCAGGCGGATGACCCGGGCCGTCTCGATCGCGTAGATGATGCCCGCCCACCAGTAGAGGAACGCGCCCCAGAGCGTGATCGCCCAGCCCACCGGCTCGCTCACCGGCTCGACCGTCGGGAAGGCGAGGCCGAGCATGATGACGGGCAGTCCGAAGAACAGCGCGAAGGTCGCGACCTTGCCGAGCTGGTGCACGGGCAGCGGCCCGTAGCCGTGGTTCGCGAGCACGATCCCGAGGATGAGGAGGAACACGTCGCGGGCCACGATGACCACGACGATCCACCACGGCACGAGGCTGTTCGCGGCGAGTCCCACGAGCGCCGCGAAGATGTAGAGGCGGTCGGCCGCGGGGTCGAGGAGCTGGCCCAGCCGGGTGATCTGCCCGAGCCGGCGGGCGAGGTACCCGTCGAGGAGGTCGGTCAGGCTCGCCACGACGAGCACGACGAGCGCCGACACGTAGTCGCCGATCACGATGAACACGAGGAAGACCGGCACGAGCGCGAGCCGCAGCATGCTCAGCACGTTGGGGATCGTCCAGATCCTGGTCCCCACCGCCCCCGCGCTGTCCCCGGCCACGTTGCGATCCTATCGAGCCCTAGAATGCGGCCATGGGTCCCCTCGGCGTGTGTCTCGTCATCTGCGCGGCGGTCACCGCCGCGACCTGGATCGCCTCGGTGGCCACGCGCGAGTACTCCTGGGTCGATCGCATCTGGTCGATCGTGCCGGTGGCGTACGTCTGGGTCTTCGCGGGCTGGAGCGGGTTCGACGCGCGGCTCGTGCTCATGGCCGTGCTGGTGACGCTCTGGGGCATCCGATTGACCTTCAACTACGCGCGCAAGGGCGGCTACCGGCCGGGCGGCGAGGACTACCGCTGGGCGGTGCTCCGCGGTCGGATGGCGCCGTGGCAGTACCAGCTGTTCAACCTGTTCTTCATCTCGATCTACCAGAACGCGCTCATCCTGCTGTTCTGCCTGCCGGCGTACACCGCCTACGAGGCGGCCGGCACGCCGCTCGGCGTGTGGGACGTCGTGCTCGCCGTCGTGTTCCTCGCGTTCCTCGCGGGCGAGACCGTCGCCGACCAGCAGCAGTGGGCGTTCCACCGGTGGAAGGCGGCCGAGCGCGCCGCCGGGCGCACGCCCGAGCCGGGGTTCCTCCAGACGGGGCTGTTCCGGACCTCGCGGCATCCGAACTTCTTCTTCGAGCAGGCGCAGTGGTGGGCCTTCTACGGCTTCGCCGTCGCGGCCACGGGCGTCTGGCTGCACTGGACGATCGCGGGCGCGGTGCTGCTCACGCTGCTGTTCATCGGCTCGACGATCTTCACGGAGTCGATCTCGCGCGCGAAGTACCCCGACTACGACGCGTACCGGGCGCGGACCTCGGCGATCGTGCCCTGGTTCCCGCGCCCGCAGGCGACCGCCGGCGAGCGCACGGCCTGAGCACCCGGTCGGCGCCGCTCGAACGGTCGGCGCCGCTCGAGCGGTCGGGTCAGAGCCGTTCGCGCAGGGACGGCCAGGCCTCGGCGAAGCGCGGGTGCAGCGGGAGGTCGCCGACGTCGGCGATCGGCACCCAGCGCAGCTCGATGCTCTCGGGGTCGCTCACGACCGGGGTGAATCGGTCGGCGGCGTCGGCCACCACGGTCGTGTACGACCAGTAGCCGAGGTCGAGCACCGACGTGAAGCGCACGTGCAGCGCTGCGGCCGGCACGCCCGCCTCCTCGCCCGCCTCGCGCACGGCCGCGTCCACTGCGCTCTCGCCCTCGTGGCGCGCCCCGCCCGGAACGCCCCACGTGCCGCCGAAGTGGCTCCAGGCGGCGCGGTGCTGCAGCAGCACCTCGGACCGCGGGCTCACCACGAGCAGGCCGGCGGCGCCGAAGCGCCCCCAGTACCTCGCGCCGTCGGGGCCCTCGACCCAGGTGTCGCCGCTTCCTCTGTGCATTGCTCCAGCATGACGCACTCCCCCGGCCGGCGCGGTCGTCGACCGCAATCCCGGGTCATGCCGGGTCGGTGTCGGGGGCGGCGTCGACGACCTCGACGAGGCCGTCGAGGAAGCGGACGATCACCTCGCGCTCGGCGTGGTCGAAGGACGACGCGAGTCGCAGCATCCGCTCGTGCATCGGGCCGAGCGCCTTGCGCACGCGCTCGTGGGCGCCGGGCAGCGTGCCGAGCAGCAGCACCCGGCGGTCCGACGGATGCCGCGTGCGCTCGATGTAGCCGCCCTCGCTCAACCGCGCGACCACCTTCACGGTCGCGGCCGTGGTGATGCCGAGGGCCCGGGAGAGGCCGGCACTCGTGGCGGGGCGTCCGTCGCGCTCCTCCCGGATGAGCCACCGCAGCGCGGCGAGGTCGGTGTCGCCCATGTCCATGTCGTCGCGCATCCGCCGGCGCATGAGTGCCTCTGCGGCGCGGTGCCGGCGGACCGCCTCGAGCACCTCGAGGGCCGACTCGTCGACGCGACCGTACCAGTAGTGGTCGTCACTCCGACTTTCGGTTGTTCCCTTCGGCATACGCCGATGCTATCGTCAAATCACTAACCAAGTTAGTGAATTCATGTCGACACGCTGGAGGAGCCATGTCCCAGACCATCGATGCGATCGAGGACGAGGTCGTGCTGCTCGACGAGGCGGGCGCCCCCATCGGCCGTGCGCCGAAGAGCGCGGCCCACGGACCCGACACCGCCCTGCACCTCGCGTTCTCGTGCCACGTCGTGAACGCGCTCGGCGAGGTCCTCGTGACCCGCCGGGCGCTCTCCAAGCAGGCCTGGCCCGGCGTCTGGACCAACTCGTTCTGCGGGCACCCGAAGCCGGCCGAGTCCCTCACCGCCGCCGTGCGCCGCCGCGCCGACCACGAGCTCGGCATCGACCTCGGCGACGTGGAGCTCGCGCTCCCCCTGTTCCGCTACCGCGCGACCGACGCGAACGGCATCGTCGAGAACGAGGTGTGCCCGGTGTACGTGGCCACCACCGACGACGAACCCGATCCGAACCCGCGCGAGGTCGCCGAGTTCGCGTGGATCCCGCCGCACGACCTCGTGCGCGCCGTCGAGTCCGCGCCGTGGGCGTTCAGCCCGTGGCTCGTGCTGCAGGCGCGAGAGCTGGAGCTGTTCCGGTGACCGACCTGCTCTCCCCCTCGGTCGACGAGGAGCTGCGTGCGTTCTTCGCCGACGCACGCACGCGCGCAGGCGAGTACGGGCAGCACTACGCGGCGCTGTGGGAGTCGCTCGAGCAGCAGAGCTCGGGCGGCAAGCGCATCCGCCCGAAGCTCGTCTACGCCGCCTACCAGGGGCTCGGCGGCGACGACCGGCACGTCGCGACGCGGGTCGCGATCGCGTTCGAGCTGCTGCACACGGCGTTCCTCATCCACGACGACGTCATCGACCGCGACACCGTGCGCCGTGGCGCCCCGAACATCGCCGCGCGCTTCGCGGGGCGGGCTCGTGCGCACGGCGCCGACGACCGCGCCTGCGAGGTGTGGGGCGAGACCGCGGCGGTGCTGGCGGGCGACCTCGCGCTGAGTCGCGCGCACCGCGAGATCGCCACGCTGCCCGTGGATCCCGACCGCAGGGCGGCGCTCCTCGACATCCTCGACCGGGCCGTGTTCGTGTCGGCGGCCGGCGAGCTCGCCGACGTCGTGCACGCCGGCTCGCACCATCCGCCCGAGGTGGCGCGCGTCGTGGCCACCCTCGAGCAGAAGACGGCGGTGTACTCGTTCGAGTGCCCGCTCACGGCCGGGGCCGTGCTGGCCGGCGCCGGCGACGGTGCGATCGGCGCGCTCGCCCGCTACGGCCGGCTCGTGGGCGTCGCGTTCCAGATCACCGACGACATCCTCGGCGTGTTCGGCGACCCGGCGATCACCGGCAAGTCCGCGGCATCCGACCTGCGCGAGGGCAAGCAGACGGCGCTCACGGCGCACGCGGCGACCACCGACGCGTGGCCCGCGATCGCGTCCCGCCTCGGCGACCCCGACCTCGACGACGAGGGCGCCGACGTGATGCGCCAGGCGCTGCGCGCGTGCGGGGCGCTCGAGGCGGCGCGACGACTGGCTGACGAGTACGTGACGCTCGCGCGGTACGAGCTCGACGCCGAGGACCTGCCCGCCGCGCTGCGGGCCGAGCTGGGCGACCTCGCGCAGCGGGCGGCGGAGCGGGCGCGATGAACCGCGAGTCCACGCCTCTCGACCGCTACGACCACGCGGCCGAGGCGAGTGCGGCCGTGGTCATCGGCCGGTACTCCACGTCGTTCGGCGCGGCGGCGCGCCTGCTCGATCCCGGTTCGCGCCGCCGCATCCGCTCGATCTACGCCCTCGTGCGCGTGGCCGACGAGGTCGTCGACGGCACCGCCAGGGCGGCGGGACTCGACGACGGCGAGCTGCTCGACGTGCTCGACGAGCTCGAGTCCGAGACCGAGGCGGCGATGCGGCGCGGCTACTCCGCCAACCTCGTCGTGCACGCGTTCGCCGTCACCGCCCGCGACGCGGGCATCGGCGTGCACCTCACCCGGCCGTTCTTCGCGTCGATGCGGCGCGACCTCGACCCGTCGCCGATCCGCGACGAGGAGGTCGCGCCGTACATCCACGGCTCGGCCGAGGTGGTCGGGCTCATGTGCCTGGCCGTGTTCCTCATGGACGAGCCGGCGGATGCCGCGCGCCGGGCGCGCCTCGAGGAGGGCGCCGCCCACCTCGGCGCCGCGTTCCAGAAGGTCAACTTCCTGCGCGACCTCGCGGTGGACTGGCAGGAGCTCGGCCGCAACTACTTCCCGTGGGTCGACCCCGACGCGTTCACCGAGTCCGACAAGGCCGCCATCCTCGCGGACATCGACCGCGACCTCGAGATCTCGGGTCGCACCATCCGCGAGCTGCCGCGCCGGGCCCGTGCGGCGGTCGCCGCGGCGCACGGGCTCTTCTCGCGTCTGGCCGAGCGCTGCCGGGAGACGCCGGCCGAGCGCCTCATCGCGACGCGCATCCGCGTGCCCGATCCCGAGAAGCTCGCGATCGCCGTGCGGTCGGCCATCGCGCCCGGCGGGGTCGTGCGATGACCGCGGCATCCGAGCGCATCGTGGTCGTCGGCGGCGGCATCGCCGGGCTGGCGTCCGCGGCGCTCCTCGCCCGCGACGGGCACCGGGTGACGCTGCTCGAGGCCCGCGCCCAGCTGGGCGGACGGGCCGGCACGTGGGAGCGGCGGGGCTTCCGCTTCGACACGGGCCCGTCGTGGTACCTGATGCCCGACGTCTTCGACCACTTCTTCCGGATGTTCGGCACGAGCGCAGCCGAGCAGCTCGAGCTCGTGCGCCTCGACCCCGGGTACCGGGTCTACGCCGACGGCTACGACGCGCCGCTCGACGTGCGCGCGACGCGCGACGAGAACATCGAGCTGTTCGAGTCGGTCGAGCCGGGCGGAGGCGCCGCGCTCGAGCGCTACCTCGACTCGGCTGCGTCGACCTACGACGTGGCGGTGCGACGGTTCCTCTACACGAACTTCGACGACCCGCGGGCGTTCCTCGCACCCGAGGTGCTCGGGCGGGCAGGTCGGCTCGCTCGGCTGCTCACCACGCCGCTCGACCGGTTCGCCGCGCACGCGGTGCGCGACCGCCGACTCCGCCAGGTGCTCGGGTACCCCGCGGTGTTCCTCGGCTCGTCGCCGTCGGCCACGCCCGCGATGTACCACCTCATGAGCCACATGGACCTCGAGGAGGGCGTGTTCTACCCGCAGGGCGGGTTCGGGGGGCTCATGGCGCGGATCGCCGGGATCGCCGCCGCAGCCGGCGTCGAGGTCGTCACCGAGGCGCGGGTCGAGGCGATCGAGGTGACGGGCGACGCGACGCCGTCGGTCACGGGCGTTCGCTACGTCGACGCCACCGGGTCGGTGCATCGCGCCGCCGCCGACCGGGTCGTGTCGGCCGCCGACCTGCACCACACCGAGACCGAGCTGCTCCCCCGGCATGCGCAGACGTACCACGAGTCGTGGTGGGAGCGGCGCACGTCGGGCCCCGGCGCGGTGCTCGCGATGCTCGGGGTGCGCGGGCCGGTGCCGGGACTCGCCCACCACACCCTCTTCTTCACCGAGGACTGGGACGCGAACTTCGACCGCATCTTCGGCGACGACCCCGGCATCCCCGATCCGGCGTCGTTCTACGCCTGCATGCCGAGCGCCACCGATCCGACCGTCGCGCCGGCCGGCGACACGAACCTCTTCGTGCTCATCCCAGTGCCCGCCGACGTGTCGATCGGACGAGGCGGCGAGGACGGCGCCGGCGACCGGCTCGTCGAGGACACGACCGACCGCGCCGTCGCCCGCATCGCCTCGGCGACGGGCGCCGCGGATCTCGCCCGCCGCATCGTCGTGCGCCGCACCGTCGGGCCGGCGGACTTCGCCGAGCAGCTCCACTCCTGGCGCGGCGGCGCCCTCGGCCCGGCGCACACGCTGCGCCAGAGCGCGTTCCTGCGCGGGTCCAACCGCTCCCGTCGCGTGCGCGGCCTGTACTACGCGGGCGGGTCGAGCGTGCCGGGGATCGGGCTGCCGATGTGCCTCATCGGAGCCGAGAACGTGCTGAAGCGCGTGCGCGGCGACCGGTCCAGCGGGCCGCTGCCCGAGCCCGGCCCGCGCCTCGAGCGCCCGTTCCCGCCCTCCGGGGTCGCCGACCTCCTCGACGCCCCCGCACGCGATCTCGACAGCCCCGTACTCGACGGGAACCGCGGATGACCGGATTCACCTACCTCGGCGCGCTCGTGCTCTCGATCGCCGCGATGGCCCTCATCGACGTACGCTGGCGGCTGGCGTTCCGGCGTGCGCCCGCCGCATCGGCGCTCGCGGTCGGCGCGGGCACGCTCGTGCTGCTCGCCTGGGACCTCGCGGGCATCGGCTTCGGCGTGTTCTTCCGCGGCGACTCGCCCTGGGCCACCGGCGTGCTGCTGGCGCCCGAGCTGCCGCTCGAGGAACCCGTGTTCCTCGTGTTCCTCTGCTACCTCTCCCTCGTCGCGGTGCTCGGGGTCGAGCGGATGCTCGAACGCCCGTCTGCCGCGCAGGGAGCGCGCGCGGCATCCGATGCGACGACGGATGCCGCGACGCGACCGGGAGCGACGGATGCCGCGCCGCGACCGGCCGACGCCGCCGCGCACCCGGGCGGGAGGCCGTCGTGACCTACTCGCTCGTCTGCCTGCCGTTCCTCGCCGTCGCGGTCGTGCTGTCGCTCGCAGCGGCACGGAGGCTGCCGCGACCCGCACGCCGCCGGCGGTGGCTCGCGATCGGGTTCGCGGGCGCGCTCGTGCTCGTGCTCACCGGCGTGTTCGACTCGCTCATGATCGCCGCGGGCCTGTTCGGCTACGCCGACGGCACGCGCCTCGGGCCGACGATCGGGCTCGCGCCGATCGAGGACTTCGCGTACCCGATCGTCACGGTGCTGCTCGTGCCGGCGATCTGGACGCTCGCGCGTTCGCGCAGGTCGAGGGCCGGCCATGATGAAGACTGAGGTCGTGCACCAGGGCTCCCGCCACGTGATCCGACAGGTCGTGCTGTCGTCGCGTCCGATCAGCTGGATCAACACCGCGTTCCCGTTCGCGGCCGCCTACCTCCTCACGACGGGGGCGGTGGACGCGCTGCTCGTCGTTGGCACGCTGTTCTTCCTCATCCCCTACAACCTGCTCATGTACGGCGTGAACGACGTGTTCGACTACGAGTCCGACCTGCGCAATCCGCGCAAGGGCGGCTCGGAGGGCGCCCTCCTCGAGCCGCGCCTGCATCGCGCAGTGGTCTGGACGGGCGTCGTCACGGCGGCCCCGCTGATCGTCGCGATGCTGTGGCTGGGCGGCACGGGGCATCCGTGGTCGTGGGCCGTGCTCGCGGTGAGCCTGTTCGCCGTGTTCGCCTACTCGGTGCCCGGGCTGCGGTTCAAGGAGGTGCCCGTGCTCGACTCCATCACGTCGAGCACGCACTTCGTGAGCCCGGCCGTCTACGGGCTCGCGGTGGCGGGGGCGGCGCCGACCCCGCAGCTCGTCGCCGTCGTCGCGGCGTTCTTCTGCTGGGGCATGGCGAGCCACGCGTTCGGCGCCGTGCAGGACGTCGTTCCCGACCGCGAGGCCGGCATCGCGTCGATCGCGACCGCGTTCGGGGCCCGCGCGACCGTGCGGATCGCCCTCGGGCTCTGGATCACGGCCGGCGTGCTCATGCTCGCGACCGCCTGGCCCGGGCCGCTCGCGGCGCTGCTCGTGCTGCCCTACGTCGTCACCGCGTGGCCGTACCGATCGGTGAGCGATGCGGAGTCGGGAACGGCGAACCGCGGATGGCGGCGGTTCATCGCGCTCAACTACGCCGTCGGCTTCCTCGTGACGATGCTGCTCATCTGGTGGTCGTTCGCGCGGTCGTAGGCTGGCAGCATGGCCGACTCCCCCGCGCGCGTGGATCCCCAGCGCGTGGACCCCGTGCGCATCGACGCGTGGCTCTGGGCGGTGCGCCAGTTCAAGACTCGCTCGGCGGCGACGGCCGCGTGCCGCGCCGGGCACGTGCGCGTCAACGGCGAGCGGGCCAAGGCGGCGCAGCCGGTGCGGCCGGGCGACGAGGTGCGGGTGCGGGTCGACGGGTTCGACCGGATGCTGGTGGTGCGCCAGACCCTCGTGAAGCGCGTGTCGGCGACCGTCGCCGCCACCGCGGTCGAGGATCGCACGCCGGCTCGGCCGCCCCGCGAAGCGGTGCCGACCGTTCCCATGCGCGACCGCGGAGCCGGGCGCCCCACCAAGCGCGAGCGCCGCGACCTCGACCGGCTGCGCGGGCGCTGACGGCGCGGCGCGCCGGGCGGTGCCCCTGCCGAGGCACCTGCGAACCGGGCGTAGCCTGAAGCGGTGCTGAAGGAACTGAGCCACGAACCGGATGCCCGGCGCTACGTGCTGCGCGTCGACGGCGACATCGCGAGCGTGCTCGACTACCGCGTGCTCGGCGACTCGGTCGCGTTCACCCGCGCGTTCACCAACCCGCCGTACCGCGGCAGCGGTCTCGCCGGCGAGCTCGTGGCGTTCGCCGTCGACGACGTCGAGGCGACCTCCGATCGCCGCATCGTGCCGAGCTGCTGGTACGTCGGCGAGTGGTTCGACCGGCACCCGGATCGCCGGGCGCTCCTGGATCCTCGGACGGCCTGACCATGCTCGTCGGCTACTCCGCCGCGCAGGTCCGCGCTGCCGAGGCGCCGCACCTCGCGGCGGGCGAGCCGCTCATGCGCCGGGCCGCGGCGGCCCTCGCGGCGACGCTGCGGCGGGAGCTGGCCGAGGCGCAGGCGCCGGAAGGGCCGGTCGTGCTCCTCGTCGGCTCCGGCGACAACGGCGGCGACGCCCTCTGGGCCGGCGCCGAGCTCGCCGAGGCCGGCGTCGTGGTGACAGCGGTCCCCACGTCCGAGCGGATGCACGCCGAGGGAGCGGCCGCGGCTCAGGCCGCGGGCGTGCGATTCGTCGGGGCATCCGACGACCGTGCCGCCGAGGCGGCCTTCGGCGACGCGGCCGTGATCGTCGACGGCATCCTCGGCACGGGCACGAGCGCATCCCCGGCGCTGCGCGGCCGAGCCCGGGATCTCGTTGCCGCGGCGATGCCGGTCGTCGAGGCGGGCGGCATCCGGGTGGTCGCGGTCGACCTGCCGAGCGGCATCCACCCCGACGACGGCACCGTGCCCGATCCCACGGTGCTCCGCGCCGACATCACCGTCACCTTCGGCGCGGTGAAGGCCGGCCTGCTGCGCGAGCCGGCCGCCGGATACGCCGGGCGGATCGAGCTCGTCGACCTCGGCCTCGGGCCCGAGCTCGCGACGATGGCGCCCCTCGTCACCCTCGACTGACGACGAAGCGGGCCGGGGTCCACGACCCCGGCCCGCCCACGATTCCGTCGTTCGCCGGATCAGTACCAGTTCACCGACTGGGAGTGCGACCACGCGCTGCACGGCGTGCCGTACGCGCTCTGGATGTAGCCGAGACCCCAGCGGATCTGCGTGGCGGCGCTGGTCTGCCAGTCGTCGCCGGCCGTCGCCATCTTGCTGCCGGGCAGCGACTGCGGGATGCCGGTCGCGCCGCTCGACGCGTTGAAGGCCTGGTAGTTCCAGCCCGACTCCTTCTGCCACAGCTTGTCGAGGCACTGGAACTGGTCGCCGCCCCAGCCGTACTGGGAGGCGGCGAGGTCGGCGGCGTACGCGCGGGCGCCGTCGGGCGTGTTGGCGTTCGCGAGCACCTGGGCGGCCGCGGCGGCGGCCTCGGCCTGCGCCTGGTCGTATGCGGCGATCGCAGCGGCGGTCTTGGCCGCCTCGGCGCGGGTCACCTTCGTGAGGTCGACGACCTTCTCGGTCGAGATGGTCTTGTAGTCGCTGAGCGACGCGACCGAGGCCGCGAGGCCCGAGGCGTCGGCCTTGCCGTCGGCGGCGGCGAGCGTCTCGTTCGCGGCCGTGATGGTGTCCTTCGCGGTGTCGATGGCCTTCGCGGCCGCGACGCCGGCGTAGGCGCCGAGCTGCTCGTGGCGGAAGCCGCTGGTCGCGTTGAGCGCCTGGGTGGCGTTGATCCGCTCCTGCGTGGCCACTGCGCTCTGCACGGAGAAGCCGGTGCCGACGAGGAGGCCGGCAGCGGCGATGGCGCCCGCGACGACGAGGCGCTTGCGGCCGGTGCGTCGGCGGCGGAGGTCGCGACGCGTGGTCGCGCCGGTGTCGGTGGGAACGGAGTTCGGGTCGGTCTGGGCGTGCGTGGAGGAAGTGTCGTTTCGCATGGATTCACAGATGCTCGGAACGGGGAATCGTCGGGGAATCATCGGGGGGCGCGCCTCCGAGCGAGGGCACAAGTCCCCCACCCTGCACGACGAAACTGGGCAGTCCCTCACTTTTCCCTGTGCAATCCATGTCCATGCATGGTTTGCGCGTGGGCATACTGGGGCCATGTCCGATGCCTCAGCCGCCTTCCCGAAGCCGTCGCCGAGCGACCGCTGCCCCTGCCTCAGCGGCGAGGTGTTCGGCGCGTGCTGCGGACGATTCCTGGGTGGCGCGGCGGATGCCCCGACGGCCGAGCAGCTCATGCGGTCGCGCTACTCGGCGTTCGTGGTCGGCGACTCCGCCTACCTGCTCGCGACGTGGCATCCGTCGACCCGACCCTCGGAGCTCGAGCTCGACCCGGCGATGCGCTGGTTCCGGCTCGACGTCGTGCGGCGCGAGCGCGGCGGGCCGCTCGACCGCGACGGGATCGTCGAGTTCACGGCGTACTACCGGCACGACGGGAAGCGGGGCGAGCAGCACGAGGCGAGCGCCTTCGTGCGCGAGGGCGGACGCTGGAGCTACGTCGGTCCCGTCAGCTGACCGCGGATGCCGTGGCGGGACGTGTCAGTCGTCCGCGGACGCCCGCTCGTCATCCGTCGAGAACCCGTCGAGCACCGCGCGCTCGCCCGACTCGAGGAGCTCCTGGAACAGCGTGACCTGGACGCCCGCCGGAGCGTCGATCCGGGAGTTCAGCGACTGCCACGGCGTGACGACCGGCTCGGCGACGACGCGGCCGCCTGCGGCCTCGAGCCGTCGCGTGGCGCCCTCGGTGTCGGTCACCTCGAACGCGAGCCGGATGTGCGGGCTCTCGGCGCCGCCCGCCTCGATGCGGTCGATCGCCTGCTTGTGCACGGGGTTCGCGATCTCGAGCGTGGCACGGCCGGCATCGAGGATGACGACGCGCTCGTCGCCGCCCTCGGCGAAGGCGAGGTACTCGGGCAGCCCGAGCGTGTCGCGGAAGAACGCGACCGCCTGGTCGTAGTCGACGGCCTCCACGACGACGCGGAGCTGGAGGACCGAGGGCGTTGCGGCATCCGTCATGCCCGAATCCTCCCAGTCGCGGCCGACATCCGCGAGGGCCTGATCAGCGGGTCCGATCAGGACCCTGGCGTCGCGGGGTACGGACGCTCGGCGAGGAGGCCCGCGAGGTGCACGGCGTTCCGCACGAGCGTCGCGTTGGCCTGTGCGACCGGCTCCGGGGTCTCGGGGAGGTCCTTGTAGTCGGTCTTCTCCATCGCCGCGCCGTTCCAGTACGTGCCGCCCTGCGCCGGCATCGTGAACCCGACGTCGTTGAGGGCCTGGTGGAGGTCGGCCGTGATCTTGTGCGCGCCGTCCTCGTTGCCGAGCACGGCGGTGACCGCCACGCGGCCGAACAGGATCGGTCGCCCCGCGTCGTCGGTGGCGGACAGCTCGGCATCGAGTCGTTCGAGCACGCGCTGCGCCACGCTCGACATGTGGCCGAGCCAGGTCGGCGTGCAGACCACGAGGATGTCGGACGCGAGGATGCGCTCGCGCAGGCCCGGCCACTCGTCGCCGTCGCCCATGTCGGCGTCGACGCCCGGCGCCACGTCGACGTCGACCACGCGCACGATGTCGCCCTCGAGTCCATGTCCGGCGAAGCCGCCGAGGAGCTGCTCCGCGATGAGCTGGCAGCTGGATGCCTCGGGGGCGTGCTTGAGCGTGCAGTTCAGCAGGAGCACGGACAGGTCGGTGGTCGGCATGCGATGCGCCTCTCCGGCGCGGATCGATGCGCCACTCCCCTGTCTAGGCGCTGGGACCGCCCGTCCACAGGGGCTTGACAGCCGTCACCGGGCGGCCGGGTCAGGCGTCGTCGGCCCGCCGACTCATGGCCGAGTCAAAGGGAATCCCGAGGTTCGCCCCGTAGCGTCGGGCAGGTGACCCCGCTCGATGGCATCCCCTCGCAACGGCACCCCGAGGCTCCGCACCTCCTCACGGCCCGGGCGCAACGCACCCTCGAGGCGATCGACGGCCGCACGCTCGACGAGATGCGCGCCCTGCGCGACGAGACCGAGCGCTTCATGCTCCGCTACAAGTTCGGCATGGACGAGGTGATCACGAAGCTCTCGATCCTGCGCGAGGAGTTCAGCCAGAACCACGACTACAACCCGATCGAGCACATCTCGAGCCGGTTGAAGAGCCTCGACAGCGTCATCGCCAAGATGCAGCGCAAGGGCATCGAGCCGACGTTCGACACGATCCGCGACACCATCACCGACATCGCGGGCGTTCGGGTGACGTGCAGCTTCGTCTCCGACGCCTACCGGCTCGCCGAGCTCCTCACCGAACAGCCCGACATCCGCGTGCTCAAGGTCAAGGACTACATCGCCGAGCCGAAGGAGAACGGCTACCAGAGCTTGCACCTCATCGTGGAGGTCCCGGTGTTCCTCTCGACGGGCGCGCACCCGGTCGCCGTCGAGGTGCAGATCCGCACGATCGCGATGGACTTCTGGGCGAGCCTCGAGCACAAGATCTACTACAAGTACGATCGGCAGGTGCCGCAGGAGCTCCTCGACGGGCTGACGGACGCCGCGCACACCGCCGCGGAGCTCGATTCGCGCATGGAGCGCCTGCACCGCGAGGTGCACGGGGCGCCGTCGCACCGGCGCGGCACGATCGCGATCTGAGTCGTCAGCGGAGTGCGACGAGCGCCGCGCGTCCCGTGTCCGTGACGCGCAGCGAGCGGTCGCCGGCCACGCGCGACACCCATCCCTCGGCGAGCAGGGTGTCGAGGAGGTGAGCACCGAGTCGCCCGGCGATGTGCGGCCGGCGCTCGGTCCAGTCGAGGCATCCGCGCACCGCCGGCCTGCGCCCGTCAGGGTCGACGGCACCGAGGTGCAGGGTCGCCGCAAGCGCGCCCTCGGCGTCGAGGATCCGCCCGGTCCGCCCGGCCTCGAGCGGCGACAGCGACCCCTCGGCCACGAGTGCGTCGGCCAGGCGCAGCGCGGTGCGGCCGGCGAGGTGGTCGTAGCAGGAGCGCGCCTCGGCGAGCCGCTCCGCCGTCGCGGACTGCCGGTACGACCGGACGGCCTGCCTGGGCGCGATGCGCTGCAGCGCCTCGACCGCGTCGGCGACCTCGGGTCCGGCGAGCGTGAAGTACCGGTGCCGGCCGAGCCGCCGGTCGGTCACCAGCCCGCCGGCGACGAGCTGCGCGAGGTGCGCGCTCGCGGTCGGGGCCTTCACCCCCGCGATCGCGGCGAGCTCGCTCGCGGGCAGCGAACGGCCGTCGAGGAGCGCGACGAGCATCGCGGCCCTGGCCGGCTCGCCCATCAGCCGGGCCGGGGGTGGCGAGGTCGGCGTCTCCGTGCATGGACCCCACGTTACGACCGCCAAGCTTCGTCCGTCGTCGAAGCGTGCCGCGCGTAGCGTCGAGGCATGACCGATGTCGCCGAGCGCTCCGAAGTCCAGCGCATCCTCGAGGATCCCGCCTACACCGTGCCCGAGGCGGATGCCGCGTCGACCAGCCCGGGCGAGCAGTTCCGTGCGAACACGTCCCGGTTCGTGAACGGCGCGACGCACGCCGCGCGGCGGGGCCGCCTCGAGGTGCTGCTCGCCGGGATCGACGTCGACGAGCTCGCGGCCGACGCGGCGTCGCGGACCCGGGCGATGCTGCCGGCCGGGATCGAAGCGGTCGCCGCCCACGTGCCGGTCGCCTGCCTCGCCGCTCGGCTCGGCTTCGCCGATCCCGACGCCGCGCCCGCGTTGGTGGGGGTGCTCGCGGCGCACTACCCGACGGGTGACCCGTCGTCGGCGGCGGATGCCGCGGCGGCCCGGCTCCTCGGCGCGGCCGGCGACCGCGACGGCGACCCCGCGCTGCGGGTGCAACTCCTCGTGCAGGCCCACGCCGCGACCGCCGGGCTCATCACCGCGGCGGTGCGCCTGCCGGCCGCACGGGACACGGGCGTGCCGACCGCCGACCTCCTCGCCGCCGTCCTGCGCGACGCACCGCCCGTGCGGCAGACGAGGCGGCTCGCGCCCGACGGGCATGCGCTCGTGCTCCGCCTCGACGGCGCCGACCGCGCACCGCAGGATCCTCGGACGCTGGTGTTCGGCGCCGGTCCGCGCGCCTGCCCCGCCATGGCGCAGGCGCTCGCGATCGCCGCTGCCGTCGTCGACGAGGTGCGCGCATGCTGACGCCGGCGGAGTTCCGCGAGTTGCATCGACCCGGGGAACCGTTCGTGCTCCCGAACGCGTGGGACCTCGCGTCGGCACGGTGGCTGCACGCGGACGGCCATCCCGTGGTCGGCACGACCAGCCTCGGCGTCGCGTTCGCCGCAGGCCGCGCCGACGGCACCGGCGAGACCGCCGACGAGACCATCGACCTCGCCCGGCGCATCACCGGCGCCGGTATCGCCGTCACCGTCGACATCGAGGCCGGATTCTCCGACGAGCCCGACGAGGTGGGCCGCTACGCGGCGGAGCTCGCCGGCCTCGGCGTGGTGGGCGTCAACCTCGAGGACTCGGATGCCGCGGGCCGGCTCGTCGACCCCGAGGCGGCCGCCCGGAAGATCGCCGCGGTCGCCGCTGCGGCGCCGGCGCTCTACCTCAACGCGCGCACCGACCCGTTCTGGATCGGCGGGGAGGGCGACCGGGCCGAGCGCACCCGCGAGGCGCTCGCGCGGTCGCACCGCTACCTCGCGGCGGGCGCCACGGGCGTGTTCGTGCCGGGGGCGATCCCGCTCGACACCATCGCCGCACTCGCACGCGACATCCCCGCGCCGGTGAACGTCCTGGTCCAGTCGGGTGTGCCGGTGCGGGACCTGGCCGAGGTCGGGGTCGCGCGCATCAGCACGGGCTCGCTGCTGTTCCGGGTCGCCCTCGGCGCGATCAGCGCGGCAGCCCGGCGTGTCGGGGACGGCAGCTACGTTCCCGAACCCGGAACGCCGTCCTATGACGAGGTCGCCGGCCTACCATGACGGGCCGCGCCGCGCACCCGGCGCGGCATCCGATCACTCGGGGTTGCGGGCCCGGCTCGGCTGCACCCGCATGGGCTCGCCGGGCATCTTGGGGAAGTCGGGCGGGAAGGGCAGCTCGCCGAGGCCCGCGTCGAGGTCGCGCTGCCACCACTCGAGCAGCGTGTCGATGCGCCCGAGATGCGATTGCATGCCCGCCCACGGGTCGCCGACGGCGCGCAGGCGGTCGGGCATCGAGCGGATCGTGAAGTCGCGCGGGTCGGCGGACTCGACCTCGTCCCACTCGAGGGGGCAGGACACGGGCGCGTGCGGCAGGGGGCGCGGACTGTAGGCGCCGGCCATCGTGCGATCGCGATTCGCCTGGTTGAAGTCGATGAAGATGCGGTCGCCGCGCTCCTCCTTCCACCAGGCGGTCGTGAGCTCGTCGGGCATGCGCCGCTCGAGCTCGCGGGCGAGGGCGATGACGGCGTGCCGCACGTCGAGGAACTCGTGCTCGGGCTCGATTGGCGCGAAGACGTGGATGCCGCGATTGCCCGACGTCTTCACGAACGGCGTGAGCCCGACCTCGCCCATGAGGTCGCGCAGCGCGAGCGCCGCGGGCACCGCCTCGCGGAACCCGGTGCCGGGCTGCGGGTCGAGGTCGATGCGCAGCTGGTCGGGGTTGTCGGTGTTCGCCGTGCTCGAGGCCCACGGGTGGAACACGATCGTGTTCATCTGCGCGGCCCAGACCGCGGCGGCGGGCTCGTCGAGCACGACCTGCGGATGCTTCCGGCCGCTCGGGTACGTCACCGTCACCGATCGCACCCACGCGGGCGCGCCCTTCGGCGGGTTCTTCGAGAAGAACTGCTCGCCGTCGATGCCCTCGGGGAACCGCTGGAGGGACACGGGCCGGTCGCCGTTCGCCTCGATGAACGGGCCGCCGACGGCGACGAGATACTCGGCGAGCTCGAGCTTCGTGATGCCCGGGTCGGGCCAGATCACCCGGTTCGGCGACGAGATGCGCACCTCGCGATCGCCGTCGGGACCGGGCACGTTGAGGGTGACAGCTTCGGCGGCCATGGTGCGACGCTACCGTGCGGGGGTGACACCGCGACAGGGCGACGGCGGCGCGCCCCGGCCGCTGCCCTGCCGTGTCGGCGCTACGCGCTGAGCGTCGCGTACCGCTTCTCGGCTCGCGCCCGCGCCTTGGCGGCCTCGACCTCGCGGTCCTTCGGCGGCGCGTTCGTCACGAGGTCGTCGAGGAGGTGCCGCGTGATGTGCGCGATCTCGTGCACAGCCCGGTCGAACGCCTCGGCGTTCGCCTTCGACGGCTTCGTCGATCCGCTCACCTTGCGCACGAACTGCAGTGCGGCCGCGTGCACCTCGTCATCGGTCGCGGCGGGTTCGAAGTTGTGGAGGGGGTGGATGTTCCTGCACATGCCCCGAGCCTATCCCCGCGCAGCTGAGGGCGCCTGGGTTCCCATCGCGATGCGGTACGACGGGAGTCCGCGTCGCCGGATGAGCCACTCCGCGACGACGAGGTTCGGCAGCCAGGCGAGGAACGGCACCACGCCGTAGGCGTTCGCGAACGCGGCATCGAAGTCGAAGTCGCCGGGGATCGCCTGCAGGCCGATGAGCAGGCCGAGCCAGAGCCGCAGGGTGACGGCGGCGTACGTGAGCGCGAAGTTGCGCATCATCCAGGCCCGGTGGTTCGCGACGTCACGCGCCCGGATGGCCCGATACGCGCGCCATGCGGTGACGAGCCAGAGCACGGCGAGGGCGCCGAAGCCGACGAATCCGGCGAGGCCCGCCTCGCTGAAGGGGGCGATCACGAGGCCCGAGACGCCGGCGATCGCCACGGCGGCGAGGTAGCCGCGGCCGATCCAGCGGTGCACCGCGCGGTACCGGTCGCGCAACCCGCGCCAGAACTGGAACGGGCCGGCGACGAGGGCCAGGCCGCCCGCCACGATGTGCGCGTAGAACGCCGCCTGCACGATCGCCGGCAGGTCGGCGTAGGTGTCGGCCACGCCGGCGCCCGAGGCCGACAGCTCCGCGAGCGAGGCCGTGAGGTACGGCACGACCGCGAAGGCGGCGATGGCGAGCGAGGAGAGCACGACCCAGGCCCATCCGGCCCGCGTCGCGACGAGGCGCGGCGATGCCCCGCGCGGGCTTCCGGCGGCGGCCGGCTGTGACGAACGTGCGGTTCCGGTGGTCATGCGGCTCACGCTAGGAGCGCCCCTGCACCGCCGGTATCGGGTGAACCCCCCGATCGGATGCCGCGATCCCCCGGTCCTCCGAGGCATCGGATGCCGCGGCATCCGCCTCGACGGCGACCGGCGCAGGCCGCCTCCGACGACGCACCTGCCCGACCGCCACGCCGCCCACGAGGAGCGCGCTGCCGGCGAGCTCGAGGGCGTTCGGCACCTGCCCGAGCGCGAGGGCCGCTGCCGCGAGCCCGATCGGCGGTGTCAGCAGTGCGAACGGGGCCACGAGCGCGGCCGGGTACTTCCCGAGCAGCATGTTCCAGATCGTGTAGCCGACGAGCGACGCCATGCCCGCCGTGAAGCCGACGCTCACGATCGTCTCCCAGCCGATCGTGGCGAACGCCTCGCCGACCGTCGCGGGTCCGTCGAGCAGCAGGCTGAGCGCGAGCACGGGCAGCGGCACGACGAGCGCCGACCAGACGACGATGCCGAAGCCGTCGGCGCCGGCGGCCGACCGGGAGATCACGTTGCCGATGCCCCAGCTGAGGCCCGCGGCGACGCAGATGAGGAGCGGCACGATCGCCGTGAGGCCCGGCGCGCCCTCGAGGCGGCCGAGCGCGACGATCCCGAGCCCGGCGACGCCGAGGAGCGCGCCGAGCAGCTGCATCCGCGTCGGGCGCTCGCGCAGCGCGACGGCGCCGATCACGAGCGTGAAGATCATCTGGCACTGCAGCACGACCGCGGCGAGGCCGGCGGGCAGGCCGAGGTGCATCGCGGTGAAGAGCAGGCCGAACTGCCCGGCGCTCATGAACAGGCCGATGCCCGCGATGACCCGCCACCGGGCATCCGGTCGCGGCACGAAGAAGACGAGCGGCACGGCGACGAGGGCGAAGCGCAGCGCCACGAGCACGAGGGGCGGCGTGTCGCGCAGGCCGAGGTCGATGGCCACGAAGTTGACGCCCCAGATGAGGGCGACGAGCAGGCCGAGCAGGAGGTGTCGCGGAGTCACGGCTCCAGCCAAGCAGGCGAATGGATTCAGCACCAGTTCCGAATTGTTCGCCATATCGCGTACGATCGCTACATGATCGATCTGCAGGGCCTGCGCGCGCTCGTCGCCGTCGATCGGGCCGGATCGGTGGTCGCGGCGGCCGACCAGCTCGGCTACACCCCGTCGGCGGTCTCGCAGCAGGTGAAGAAGCTCGAGCGCGACCTCGACGCGGTCCTCCTCGAGCGCCGCGGCCGCGGCGTGCTCCTCACCGAGCGCGGCCGCACGCTCGCGAGTGAGGGGCGCGAACTGCTCGTCGGCCTCGAGCGGCTCGAGGCCGTTGCCGCGAGCGGCGCGCGGCCGACCGCTCCCCTGCGCATCGCCTCGTTCTCCACGGCAACGCGCGGACTCCTCGGCCCGGTCCTCGGCGAGCTGCGCGACGCGGGTGCCGCGGTGCTCGCGACCGTGACGAGCGTCGATCCCGTCGAGGCCATGGCCATGGTCGCCTCGGGCTCCGCCGACCTCGCCGTCGTGCACAACTGGAACTCGGTGCCGCTCATCGCGCCGTCGCACGTGGCCACCGAGCACGTGTGCCACGACGAGGCCGACGTCGTGCTGTCCGTCGACCATCCGCTCGCGGGCCGCGATGAGCTCGAGCGCGCCGACCTGGTGGACGAGGCGTGGGCGAGCACGCCGAAGGGCGCGATCTGCCACGAGGCGCTCATGCGGATCTTCGCCGACCTCGACTCGATCCCCCGGGTCGTCGCCGAGGATCCCGACTTCGCCTCGCTCATCGAGCTCGCACGGCAGGGCGTCGCGATCGCGCTCGTCCCGCGACTCGGCCGATCCGCCCTCCCCGAGGGCGTCGTCGCCCGACCGCTCGCCGATCACAGCCAGGTGCGCGACATCCGGGTCGCCTATCGGCGGTCGATGGCCGAGAGCGCGGGCATCCGCCGCGCGGTGCGCCTGCTCCTCGACGCCGGGCGGCGGGTCGAGGCATCCGCCATCGCCTGAGCGCCGGAACGCCGCGTGCTCACATCGACGCGTCGTGCGGACCGGCCACGGGCTGCAGCCGGAACAGGCGCACGACCCGGCCCGAGTCCCGCTCGTATCCCCGATAGCCGGGCCACTGCGCCTCGATGCGCGCCCAGGCCGCGTCGCGCTCGTCGTCGGGGATGCGGGTCGCGCGCACGTGCATGCGCCGTCCGCGTACGGTGATCGACGCGTCGGGGTGGGCGATCAAGTTGTAGGTCCAGCCCGGATGCCGCTCCTGCGCGAAGGTCGTGCCGGCCACGATCGCGCGACCACGGCCGTCTGGCGTGTACATGAGGTGCGTGTCGCGGGGCTCGCCCGACTTCGCGCCGGTCGTGTGGAGCACGAGCGACGGCACGAGCAGCCCGCTCAGCTGCACGCGCCCGCCGGTGAGCGCCGACACGAGGCGCTCGGCCGGAGGCAGCAGCAACGGGCCGATCGCCCGGAACAGCCGGGTGCGCGTGATGGGCGCGATCACGGAGCGGACGACCTGCAGCACGGTGGGCACGTGCCCATTCTGCTCGGGCCGCACGACGGCGGGAAGGACCCCGACGGGGCGATCTCGGGACGGCTCCGGGCGCGTCGGGGGCGGCTACCCCGCCGACCGCGGCGCGTCAATCCCCTGCGTCGCCGCCGCGTCCGGACGTACCGTGGGGCGCAGGCCGACCGACCGTCGGATCGGCCGTGACGATCGGAGGAACCATGTCGGACGCACGCCCGGGAGAGCCCTTCGAGGGCGAGTACACCGACTCGGAGCTGCCGCTCAGCGCGGAGCTGCCGAAGGACGAGTACGACGAGGTCGAGGAGGTCGTCGACGCGGACCGGGACGGGCGCGACGACGACGAAGTGGAGGTCGTCGAGATCGTCGAGATCGACGACGGGACCACCTACCCCGAACGCTGACCCCAGGACGGGCGGCCGGGCGCGCGATTGCAGGGATCAGGCGCCCGGCCGTCACCTGTGTCCGGCGCGTCAGGCCGCGGGCGGATGCTGGGCGGCCAGCTCCTTGTCGACCGCCTCCCTCGCCGCAGCCAGCTCGGTCGCGGCATCCGTCGCTCGCCGCTCGGCCCGCTGCAGCCGCCGCGTCGCGAGCGTCGGCGCGCCGTGGCGCGCGTGGACCCGGTCGTGCTCCTCGTCGACACCGGCCACGATGAAGGCGCCGGCGATGAGGATCACCTGCGCTGAGAGGTTGAACCAGAGCAGCAGGGCGATCAGCGACCCGAACGACGCCAGCAGCGGATTGCTCGACGCCCCGCCGACGAACAGGCTCGACAGCAGCTGCAGCACCACCAGGCCGACGCCGCCGAGCAGCGCGCCCACCCAGAGCGATCGAGCGCTCGGGCGCAGGCCGGAGAGCAGGCGGAACATCGCAGCGATCACGACCGTGTCGATCACGAAGATCACGATGATCGAGACGGTGCGGGTGGTCACCTCGTAGAGCGGGTCGCGGAGCGACAGGCCCAACCAGTCGAAGAGCGTTCCGATCGCAGAGGTGCTGAAGAACGTGATCATCGCGGCCACGGCGAGCGCGGCGCCGAACCCGATCGCGAGCAGGAGGTCTCGCAGCAGCAGCCAGATGAAGAAGGTCTGGTCGTCGGGCTGATCGGCGATGGTGCGCAGCGCGGTGCGGAGCGACCCGATGGCGCCGATGGCGGCGCCCACGAGGCCGATGAGGGCGAGCGCGCCCGCGATGCTCAGGGTGAGCGGCTGGATGAGGTCATCGGGGCTGATGACGCCGTCGTCGCCGATCAGGCCGGGGATGGCGGTGCTGATCGTCGCGACGAGCGCGTCCATGGCGTCGGGACGGCCCGAGAGCCAGATGCCGCCGATCGCGAACCCGAGGAACACCCCTGCGAAGACGGAGAAGAGCGTTCGGTACGTGACGCTGTCGGCGAGCATCGGCCCGTGGTGCTCGAGGTAGATGAACCACGCGCGCACGGGCCTCGTCGCGAGCGCCCACCTCGTGACCTTCGTGCCCCACGCCATGATGCCCGCGAACGGCCCGCCGGGTCGTCGTTCGGTCTGCTGGTCGGCCATGCGGTCAGGCTACCGAGGCGGGCGTCGCCACCGCAGTCGCTTGACAGGCGTGCGCCCTGGATGGGATGACGCCGAGACGAGGGAACGCCCCCGACCGCTCGGCGGTCGGGGGCGTTCCCTGGGGAGTCGCTCGGGTCGGCGACGGATCAGTACCAGCCCTGCGAGTTGAACGTGTCCCAGGCGCCGCACGGCGTGCCGTAGCGGCCGGCGATGTAGCCGAGGCCCCACGAGATCTGCGTGGCGGGGTTCGTCTCCCAGTCGGCGCCGGCCGTGGCCATCTTGCTGCCGGGCAGGGCCTGCGGGATGCCGTAGGCGCCGCTCGGGTTCGAGGCGTACACGTTCCAGCCCGACTCGTGGTTCCAGAGCTCGACGAGGCAGCCGAACTGGTCGTCGCCCCAGCCGCGCTGGAGCAGCATGTCGCGGGCGATGGCCTGGGCGGCCGTGGGGTTGGCGGGCGCGCCGGGGCGCGATGACGACGACGACGACTGCTGCGCCTCGGCGGCGGCAGCGGCATCGGCGGCGGCCTTCGCGGCGGCCGCGGCGGCGGCGGCCTGCTCGGCGGCGACGCGGTCGACCTCCGCGACGGCGGCGCGGACCGTCTCGGCGTGCGCCCGCGTCGAGTCGACGAGGTCGAACACGCGCTCGGGGGCGAGGAGCTTGTAGTCGCCGAGGGCGGAGACCTCTGCGGCGAGCGCCGTGGCATCCGTCTTGCCCTGGGCCGCGGTGATGGTGTCGTTGGCGCCGGCGAGGGTGTCCTCGGCCTGCTTCACCGCGCGGGCCTCGAGGATCCCGCCGTGCGCGTCGAGCTGCTGCACGTCGCTGTTGGCGGCGTCGGTGAGCACTCGGGTCTCGGCGATGCGGTCGTTCTGCGCGGCCACGGCGCCCTGCACGGCGAAGCCGGTGCCGACCATGGCGCCGATGGCGACGACGGCTCCGGCTGCGAGCCACGCTCCGCGACGCCGGCCGCGGTGGCCGCGACGATCGCGGCGGGGGGCGGTCTCGGGATCGGCCGCCTGGATGGACTTGGAGTTGTGGGAAGGAGTGGAAGAAGACTGGTTCTGCATGACTTTCACGGGGGCGGCTCTCGGGCTGGGTAGGCGCGCGAACCTTGACTCGACGTTCCGCGGGCGCGGGGGCGCCCGGGCGAAGTGGCCAGTCTGCCGAGGGGTCCTGTACAAACCCTCCTGCGTTCCTGTGAATGTCCTCCAAATTCCGACCCTTGCTCAGGATTCGTGGGTGCGAGTGGGCATCCTGCGCGGTCGTTCGAGGGGCGGCCGGATGCCGCGCCCGCGCGTCGCCCGACGCCGGCCCGGATCGCGCCTAGGCCTCGTCCTGATGCGACCGGCGCAGCTCCATGCTGATCTGGTCGGCGTCGAGGCTCTCGAGGGCGCCCGTGAGCACCGAGGCGCTGAACGTGCCCTCGTCGCGGACCGCGAGGAGGGCCTCGCGCTGGGCCGCGATGATGTCGAGCCGCAGGCTGCGGTAGAGCTCGCGATCGGCCTCCGCGTCGCGTGGTCCGGCCGGCTCGCCGGCGGCCGTGCGGGCCTCGCGGTGCTCCCGCACGACGTCGTCGGCGACGCCGCGGAGCATCTCGAGCAGATCGGCGCGTTCGGTGCGCGCCGCCTCCCGGTCGATGCCGGCGGGCTTCACGAGCCGCACGAGCCACGGGAGCGTCGCCCCCTGGATGATGAGCGATCCGGCGGCGACGAGGAACGCGATGAAGATGACGAGGGATCGGTCGGGCGTGCCCTGCGGGAGCGTCTGCGCCGCGGCGAGCGTGATGGCGCCGCGCATGCCCGCCCAGACGATCACCGTGCCCTCGCGCCACCCCAGCGGCTCGGCCATGAAGTAGTCGATGTCGGCGACCTTGCGTCGCAGCCGCGACTGGAACCGCTGCAGCGAGGCCGAGGAGATCGCCCGGTCGGGAGGGCGTCGCCGGAACCGCCGACGGCGCGCGGTCGCCTGCTCGGAGCCCTCCCCCTCGTCCGTCGCCGGGTCGAGGATCAGGTCGGCCTGCGTCGGGTCCGCCCGGTCGAGCCGCTCCTGCACGGCGGTGAGGTGCGGCTTCATGCGCTCGCCGCGCCGGAAGCTCCGGCGTTGCAGCCCGAGCATCGGGAAGACGAACAGCGCGCGCACGACGACGACGCCGAGGAGCGTGACCCCCGCGACGCGCGCGCCGAGCTCGATGCCGCGCACCTCGTTCGTCAGGTCGCTGACGATCGTGGACAGCTCGAGGCCCATCACGAGGAAGACCGCGCCCTCGAGGATGAGCTCGATGGTGCGCCAGTTCTGCACGTCCGACATCCGGTGCTGCGGCGAGAGGCTGCGGATGGCGCCGCGACCGGTGACGAGTCCCGCGACGACGGCGGCGACGAGCCCGGATGCCCCGAGCGCCTCGCACGGGACCGCGGCCACGAACGGCACGGCGAAGGAGATGACCGTGTTCACCGTGGCATCCGTGACCCGCGACCGGACCCACAGGTTGACCTTGCCCACCACGTACCCGATGACCACGGCGACCGTCACGGCGAACACGAAGTCGCCGATGATCTCCCAGAACGTGATGGACGCGGCGGTCGCGGCGATCGCCGAGCGGAGGAGCACGAGCGCCGTCGCGTCGTTGAGCAGGCTCTCGCCCTCGAGCACGGTCACGATGCGGGGCGTCACGCCCACGCGCTTCACGATCGAGGTGGCCACGGCATCGGTCGGGCTCACGATGGCGCCGAGGGCGATGCCCGCAGCGAGGCTCAGCCCGGGCACGATCCAGGTGAACAGCAGCCCCATCGCGACGGAGCTCACGATGACGAGGGCCACGGACAGCCCGCTGATCGCCCCGAACTCGCGCCGGAACTCCATCGACGGCATCGCGACCGAGGCCGAGTAGAGCAGCGGCGGGAGGACGCCCGCGATGATCCACTCGGGGTCGATCTCGATGTCGGGAACGAACGGCAGGAAGCTCACGAGGATGCCGACGATGACGAGCAGCAGCGGCGGCGAGACGCGGACGCGCGGGCCGAGCGCGGTCGCAGCGGCGATTCCGAGGAGGCCGAGCACGCCGACGACGAGGAGCTCCACCGACGATCACCTCCCCCGGGATCCTGCCGCCAAGTCTGGCGCATGGCGCCCCGCGGGCGCGACGGCTCAGCGAGCCTGGCTCGGACGTGGCTCAGCGATCGTGGAAGTCGGGATACCCCGGCCAGTCCCCCGGGCCGTGCGACCGCACGAACGCGTGGTGCACCTGCTCGCACGCGCCGCGCAGGGTCGTGCCCCAGCCGAGCAGTCGCCCGCCGAACTCGGCGCGGTACCGCACCAGGCCGTCGACGCGCACGATCGTGACGGTGCCGTATTCGCGACCCGTGCTGTCGACGAGGCGCCAGCACCCCGGCTCGGGTTCGGCCGCGGCGAGGATCGGGTGCCAGGTGGTGGCCAGTGCTGCTCCTTCCAGAGCGCCCCGGCCGGCGTGGCTCCATCGTACGTCCGCGGAGCGACGGCAGCGCGTCCGCCGGTCGACGTCGGCGCTCACAGGGAAGTCACAGCGGGGAGGCCCGAAGCGCGGAACAGGATGGCCGCGTCACCTGTTTTCTCTGGTGACGCCGTGAATCGCCAGCCGGTCGAGCGTGCGTCGAGCGCCGCAGCCAGCGGCGCCCGCAAAGGAGGATACGAAGTGCCACAGGACTACCGCAGGACTCCCGAGGCGGTCGCCCGCCTCACCCCCCAGCAGTACAAGGTCACGCAGGAGGACGCCACCGAGCCGGCGTTCCGCAACCAGTACTGGAACAACCACGAGCCCGGCATCTACGTCGACGTCGTCTCGGGGCAGCCGCTGTTCGCCTCGACCGACAAGTACGACAGCCGGTCGGGCTGGCCGAGCTTCACCCGGCCGATCGAGCCCGACGCCGTCACCGAGAAGGTCGACCGGACGCTCTGGATGAAGCGCATCGAGGTGCGCTCGTCGGGCGCCGACAGCCACCTCGGGCACGTGTTCGACGACGGCCCGATCGAGGAGGGCGGCCTGCGCTACTGCATGAACTCCGCCGCGATGCGGTTCGTGCCCGCCGCCGACCTCGAGGCGGAGGGGTACGGCCAGTACCGCTCGCTGTTCCCGACGACCCCGGATGCCGCGGCATCCGAGAAGGAGGACGCATCATGACCAACCCCGGCGAGATCACCAGCATCCCCGGCACCGAGACCGCCGTGCTGGCGGGCGGGTGCTTCTGGGGCATGGAGGACCTGCTCCGCAAGCGCCCCGGCGTGCTCGACACCCGCGTCGGCTACACCGGCGGCGACGTGCCGAACGCGACGTACCGCAACCACGGCACGCACGCCGAGGCGCTCGAGATCGTGTACGACCCGTCGAAGGTCTCGTACCGCGACCTCCTGGAGTTCTTCTTCCAGATCCACGACCCGTCGACCAGGAACCGCCAGGGCAACGACATCGGGATGAGCTACCGCTCGGCGATCTTCCCGACGACGCCCGAGCAGGAGGTCACGGCCTACGAGACCATCGCCGACGTCGACGCCTCGGGCATCTGGCCCGGGCCGGCGACGACCGAGGTCTCTCCCGCTGGTCCGTTCTGGGAGGCGGAGCCCGAGCACCAGGACTACCTGGAGCGCTACCCCAACGGGTACACGTGCCACTACGTGCGACCCGGCTGGAAGCTGCCGAAGCGCGACGCGGAGACCGTGGCGTAGCCACCGGCAGTGATGTGACATGACGGCCCCGGCGGGTGACCCCGCCGGGGCCGTTCCGTCCTCAATCCGGCATGATGCCCCGCACCGCCCATGCCCGGGCGACGAGCCGGATCGACCCGTCGTCCTCGAACGGGAGCAGCTTGCGCAGCCGCTCCCGCAGCCGCGCGCGCGTCGGCTCGTCGAGCGACATGGCGTACGCCGGTGCGACGCCCTGCCCGCCGAGGAACGGCGTCCAGTAGTCGTCGAAGTCGCGGAAGACCGTCGGGATCTCGATGCCCGTCGTCTCGACGTCGAGGAGGCCGGCGCCCGCGAACCGCCACGTGAGCGCCTCGGGCGTGAAGTCCGAGAAGCGGTCGCGCTCGTCGAACCCCGCGGCCGCCGGGTCGAGGTCGTCCGCCGCGTCCCAGAACCACCGCATGAGCTCCATGCGCTCGGCGTAGTCCCACACGTAGGCGGCCACCACGCCGCCGCCGACGGCGACGCGGGTCATCTCGGCGAGCCCGCGGTCGGGATCGGGCACGAAGTTGAGCGACAGGCCAGACACGACGACGTCCATCGAGGCGTCGTCGATCGGCAGGGCTTCGGCGCCCGACCGGTGGAACGTGACACGGTTGCCGAGCTCGGCGACCGCGGCCTCGAGGAACCCCTCCGACGGGTCGACCCCGTCGACCGTTGCGGGCCTCGCGTGCTCGAGGATCGCGGCGCTCAGCGCGCCCGTGCCGCAGCCGACGTCGAGCCACCGCAGTCCGGGCGGCTGCCGCAGCCACTCGAGGAAGCGCGGTGCGATCTCGCGGCTCCACCGTCCGATGTACGACTCGTAGGCGCGTCCGTGCGTCCACGTGTCGGGCCCGCGTTGCTGAGCCATGCCATCACGCTACCCGGGCACGCCGATGCGGTCGAGGGCGTCCTGCACGATCGTGAGGCCCTCGAGGCCCGGCATCCCGCTGATGCTGTCGTCGACCTTGCGGGCCGCCCGCCTGCCTTCCGGGCCGCTCATGAGATGCGTCATCACGTGCCGCACGTCGTCGTCGGACGAGATGCTCGAGCCGACCGGCGCCCAGAACCGGCTCAGCGCGAAGCGCGTCACCTTCCGCGCCTTGGCGCTCGCCGCGAGCCGCTCGCGCGCCTGCGAGGTGTAGAACGCGACGTGCCTCGCCTCCTGCTTCGCGATGCGGCGCAGCAGCTCGGCGAGCACCGGATGCTCCTCGAGGTCGGCCATGCGCTGGTACGCCGTGATCGCCGACCACTCGTTCGCCGCGCCCCACGACATGTGCACGGCGACGAAGTCCGAGCCGACGAGCGAGCCGAGCACGGACTGCTTGATCGGGTCGAGGCGGTCGCGCCAGCCGAGCTTCAGCCGACTCGCCTTCAGGACGTCGTAGTCGACCGCGATGTCGTGCATCGCGAGCACGGCGGCGAGCGCCTCGCCGTGCCAGAACTCCTCACGGTTCCACATCGTCATGAACGCGCTGACGTCGGTCTCGCGGTGCGAGGGCGTGGTGAGCAGGTCGCGGGTGTAACAGACGGTGTGGTACTCGACGTCTGCCATGTACCGCAGTGTCCGCAGCGATTCTGCGGGCAGCGGACGGTCGCGGAACGACTCGAGGTCGAGGTCGTCCCAGGCGACGCTCACGGAGCTCGCGGTGTAGCGGTCGATGTCGAACGCCATCAGGCCCCCTTCCCGCCTGCGACCATGCAATCACGCCGCGGGTCGGGCCGCGAGGGTCGTGAGGCCGGCGGTGACGGATGCCGCGGTGCGCGCGTCCAGGCCCGGCACTTCACGGATCTCGTCCGCAAGCGTACGCAGGGCGGCATCGCCGGCCTCGCCGCCGAAGGCGAAGCGGGCGAACGCGGTGAGCTCCGCCGGCCCGAGGGCGGACCGGCCGAGCGGCCACGCCGTGCGACGCAGCTCGCGTCGGGCGAGCCGGGCCGCCCGCGTGGATGCCCCGAGCCGCGCCCGCGCCTCCGCCTCGAAGAACTCCACGTGCCGGGCCTTCACCCGCAGGATGCGGTCGACCGCGGCGGCGAGCGCCGGGCTGCGGGCGACGTCGACGACGCGCAGGTGGGCGGCACGCAACATCCGATCGTCGACGAAGCCGACGGCCATGTGCACGCCGACGACGGCCCAGCCCTGCGTGAACCCCGCGAGCGCACGGCGCACCGGCCCGCGACCCGAGGATGCCGCGACCCGGCTGGTCCGCGCAGGCGCCGCGCCAGGCACGCCGGCCGAGCTCGGTTCGCCCCCGGCGCCCGCCGCGACGATCGCGCGCAGCGCGTCCGCGATCCAGAACTTCTCGAACGCCCAGGTGACGAGGAACGCGGTCACGCGGGCGTCCTTGTGCGTCGAGGTCACGAGCACGTTGCGGAGGTGCGCCATCGTGGCGCCCTCGAGCACGGCGAGGGCCGCGAGCGTGCGCGCCACGTCGGGTGCGGGCGGCGCGGCCCTGATTGCCGCGAGATCGAGGTCGTCGCGCAGGCTCCCCTGCGCGGTGCGGGCGAACTCGCGCACGTCGAATGCAGGCGGCTCATGGTGGGCCGCGCTCACCGTCATGCGCCGAGGCTACTCCCAGCTTCCGGATCTGGCGGCGCGATGCGGGCTGCCGTAGCGTTCGGCGTGGCGACCGGAGACGAGTCGCCGCTTCGTATCGAGGAGGGGAAACGACATGACGGATGCGACGACGAAGCCCACGATCGTGCTGGTGCACGGGGCGTGGGCCGACGGTTCCAGCTGGGACGCCGTGACGAGGACGTTGCAGGCGCAGGGCTACACCGTGCTGGTGCCGCCGAACCTGTTGCGAGGACTCGCCGACGACGCCGCGTACGTGGCGTCGTTCCTCGCCCAGCGGACGAGCGGGCCGGTCGTGCTCGTCGGCCACTCCTACGGCGGCGCCGTCATCACGAACGCGGGGAACCAGGCCGGCGATGTCCGAGCGCTGGTGTACGTCAACGCCTTCATGCCCGACGAGGGCGAGAGCGTGCTGCAGATCCTCGAGGGGTCGTCGTCGGCGCTCGCCGTCGCTGACCCCACCACCGTGTTCGACATCGCAGGCTATCCGGGCGCTCCCGAGGGCGCGGCCGAGGTCTTCCTGAAGCCCGAGGTCGTGCACGGGTCGTTCGCGCAGGACCTGCCCGAGGCCGACCGCTGGACGATCGTCGCGAGCCAACGGCCGGCGTCGCTCGTGGCGAACGTCGTCCCCTCGGGGCCACCCGCCTGGCGCACCATCCCGAGCTGGGCGGTGATCGGTACCGCCGACCGAGTCATCCCCGTGGATGTCCTGCGCCGCCTGGCGGAGCGCGCCGGGTCGACGGTGAGCGAACTCGACGCGTCCCACGTGTCGATGGTGTCGCATCCGGATGCGGCGGTGGACGCCATCCTCGCCGCAGCAGGTTCGATCGAGCCGTAGTCCGGTCCCGAGCGCCCCGGCCGCGGCTTCCGCGCGGCCGGGGCGCTCGTCGTCGGAACGGCTAGAACTTGCCGCCGAGGGCCTTGTTCTTCAGCGCCTCGTACTCGCCGTCGCTGATGACGCCCTGGTCGCGCAGCGCAGCGGCCTTCGCGATCTCCTCCGACGGACTCGCGAACGAGATCTTGCGCAGCTCCTCGTCGGAGTACTCGACGTACTGCGGACGCCGCTCGGCCGACCGCTCGGCCATGCCCTTGCCGCGGGCGATGAGGTAGACGAGCGCCGTGATAAACGGCACGAAGATCAGGAAGATCAGCCAGACGGCCTTCAGCCAGCCGTTCAGCGAGTGGTCGCGGAAGATGTCGATGACGATGTAGATCAGCACGAAGAGGTAGGCGACCCACACGAACACCCAGAAGAAGAACCAGAAGATGTCCCAGACACTGCCGATGAAGTTCATCGATTCCCTTTCGCCCCGCCCCAGGACCCGCCGGCGCGGCAGGTCGTCACATGCGACAACCTACTCGCGGGGTGCGATCGGGCGCTCGTGAATTCCGTGTCGGCGTGTCGTGCAACTCGCGGCGGGCTCACAGGATCGATCGGATACAGTCCCGTCGGGAGCCCTGAGTTCCACCCCCGCCGCGCGAGGGATCCGAGGAGTCGACGAGGACGTCGGCGGCCTCGTCGAGAACTCGCGCGGCGGCACAGCGGGTGCCGCGTATCGAGCTCGCCCGCACCGCGTCGGCTGCTCAGTGCGTTGCGGTCAGCCCCGTCAGGAGCGCCCGCACCGACCTGCGGAACTGCTCCTCGGAGCCGTAGTCGGCGAGCGTCTCGGCCGCTGCGGCGGTGTGCGGCAGCCCCTCGACGTCGCGGATGCGCCCGACGACCTCGTCGCGCTCCTGCGCGTCGGGCGAGTGGCCGGCCGCGGTGGTGAACGCCGCCGTGCCGTAGACCACGGCGAGGGTCGCCGTGAACGCGACCGCCGCCGTGTGGGGATCGAGCCCGCGTGCGAAGGTACGGAGGTAGTGCTCCCCCGCCATCGCCGCCGCCGGTCCCGGGTTCGGGCGTGCGAGCAGCACGGGCACCGCCCATGCATGCGCCGTGAGCACTGCGAGGTGCGCGGCCGCCCGGTCGACGCCGGCGTCGATCCAGTCCCCGGTGCCGTCGTCGGGACCGGGGAGCTCCGCGAGCACGCGGTCCGCGACGGCGTCGAGCAGGTCGGCCTTGGTGGCGATGTGTGCGTACAGTCCCATGGGCGACGCGCCGATCCGCGCGGCGACGCTCCGCAGGCTCACGTCGGTCGCGCCCTCCTCGAACAGTTCGAACGCGGCATCGACGATCTCGTCGCGGCGCAGGCTGTTCCTGCGACGCCTGCCGGTGGTGCTGGTCACCATATCCATAACGTACAGCGTACGCTATGCTGATCCCATGATCGCGCTCGCCGTGCTGCTCATCGCCACGCCCCTCCTGTTCAACGCGGGCTACGCCGGCCTCGCCGTCCGCTTCGACTATCCGGGCATCCTGCGCCGCCCGACGGGCGAGATCCTCGAGCGCTTCCGCGCGGGCGGCACCGGGCTCGTGCTCCTCTGGTTCGCGTTCGCGTGGTCGGCACTGCTGTTCATCCCCGTCGCGGTGCTCGCCGGCGGGCTCATCGCCGACCCCGGGCTCGCCGCGCTCTCGGTCGCGGTGGGGGTGATCGCCGGCACGGTGCAGGCGCTGGGGCTGCTGCGCTGGGTCTTCGTCGTCCCGTTCCTGGCGCGCGAGCACGCGGCCGCGACCGACGCATCGGCGATCGATCTCGTGTTCCAGGTGCAGCACCGATACCTGGGCGTCGCGGTCGGCGAGCACCTCGGGTACCTCACCACCGGGGCGTGGACCATCCTCGTCGCCGCGGCCGTCGGACTGCCGCTCTGGCTCGCGATCCCGGGCATCGTCATCGGCGCGATGCTCGCCCTCGGCTCGCTCGAGTTCGTGGGTCCGTTCGAGCAACGCGGCTGGTCGGTCGCCGGCGTGCTGGTGCCGATCGGCTACACGCTCTGGTCGCTGTGGCTCATCGCGCTGGGCGTGCTCCTGCTCGTGCGCTGACGGCGAGCGGGGATCAGGCGCCCAGCAGGTCGTCGCGCTCGACGACGCGATCCTCGTCCCACGGCTCGACCCAGCCGAGCTCGTCGAACATGCGCGACAGCATCAGTCCGGTCACGCCCCACACGACGCGCCCGCCGACCTCGAATGCCGGCGACCGCCAGGTGCGGCCCTGGTAGGTGCCCACGACGTTGCCGCGGTTCGCGGGATCGAGCAGGTCGGCCACCGGCACGCGGAACACCTCGACCGACTCGTCGTGGTCGACCGCCGCGACCTCCGACGGACGGGTCCACCAGGCCGGCACGGGTGTCACGACGTGGTTGCTCACGGGCACCGGCATCGGCGGCAGCGTGCCGAGCGGATCGATGCCGTCGGGGTCGAGCCCGGTCTCCTCGACCGCCTCCCGCAGGGCTGCGGCGATCGGGCCGTCGTCGGATGCCTCGAGGCGCCCGCCCGGGAACGCGATCTGCCCGGCATGGCTCGCGAGCGTCGCCGCCCGTCGGAGCAGCAGCACGTCGAGGTCACCTGGCATCGGGCCGGCCGATCGGGCGGGCACGGAATCGAGGACGCCGAACAGCACGAGCACCGCGGCCGGACGCGCTCCCCCGGCATCCGCCAACGCTCGCGTGAGGTCGGGCCGCCACTCGAGGCCCCGCTCGCACAGCGCCACGAGCTCGGACCGGGGATCTGCTGACGTCGGCGGCATGGGTTCATGCTACGAGGGCTCTCTGCTGGTCAGTCCACCGGCCGCTCGCTCGCCGGCTCGGGCCGCTCGGGAAGGACGCCCGCGGCCCGGGCCGGCTCGGCGTACGCGCGCGCCAGGTCGGCGACGGTCGCGTGCGCGTTGAGCCCGCTCGGGTTCGGCACGACCCAGAGCGCCGCGTCGGCGATCGGCTCGTCCTGCTTCCCGGCGCGCGCCTTCGGGCGGTCGAAGCCCTGCCGATAGGCGGTCAGCCCGACGATCGCGACGACGTGCGGTCGCCAGCGGGCCACGTCGTCGGCGAGCCGCGCCGCGCCCTCGCGCAACTCGGCCCGATCGAGCTCGTCGGCGCGCGCCGTCGCGCGGTGCACGAGGTTCGAGATGCCGATGCCCGCGTCGAGGAACATGCGCTGGTCGGCCTCGCTGAGCCCGTTCGCGAACTCGGGCAGCCGCGGGATGATGCCCGCCGCGGCGAGCGCCGGATAGAACCGATTGCCCGGGTACGCGAAGTGCGAGCCGGTCGCCGCCGTCCACAATCCGGGGTTGATGCCGACGAAGACGAGCCGCGGGTGCTCGGGCATCAGGTCGTCGACGCTCGCGCCCCGGTACGACTCGAGTTCGGCGCGCGTGAATCCCATGAGACGATTCTGCGGCCCGCGTGTGACCTTCGCCTCGCCGGCGACATTCCCTAGGTGAGGAGGTGCACGTGGATGCAGAGGAGGACACCGATGCCGAGCTCCTACGCAGGGTGGCGGCTGGTGACCAGAAGGCGTTGTCGATCGTGTTCGATCGCCACGCGAAGGCCGTGACCCGATACGCGTGGGCGCTGGCTCCGAGCCGCATGGACGTCGAGGAGGTCGTGCAGGACACGTTCGTCACGATGTGGCGCAAGGCCGGCACGATCACGCTCGCCGAGGCGTCGCTGCTGCCGTGGCTGCTCGTGACCTGCCGGTTCCTGGCGCGGAACGCCGTGCGCAAGGCGGCGCGGAACCGCGCGGACGCCCTGCCCGATGAGCACTCGAGCGACCTGCTCGCGCTCGGCGGCCGACGCGACGACGCGGACCGTGCGCGTGAGGACCTGCGTTGGGTGCTCGAGGAGATCGAGCGGCTCGATCCGATCGATCGTCAGGTGTGCGAGCTGTGCCTCGTCGAGGGCGTGCCCTACGCCCAGGTCGCACGCGAGATGAACCTCACTGTCGGTGCGGTGAAGCAACGGGTGTCCCGGAGCCGGGCACGACTGCGGAAGGCGGTGACCGTCGATGAGAACTGAACCTCCAAAGGGCGACGAGTTCGACCGCATGCTCGCCGAGATCAAGGGCCGGGTGCAGGATGCCGCGGCGCACACCCCCGCCGCCCGTCGCACCCGCATCGACCGCGTCGTCGGCGCCGCCGTGGCCGCAATCCTGGCGCTCGGACTCGGATCCGCCGGCGCCGCCTTCGCGTTCGGGATCCTGCCGCAGGCACCCGAGGACGATCCGATGGTCGAGCCGAGCACGCGACCTACCGCCTCTGCAACGCCGGAGCGCACGTTCCCGGTGGAGACCGCGCCACCCGCACCCGACCCCGGGCCGACGCCGCGGATCGGGCTCACCTGCGACGACCTCGTCGACACGACCGCGCTGGTGGCATTTCTCGGCGACGCGGGCCAGCCCTTGGCTGGACCGGCGACCCCATCGACCGTTCCAGCCTCGGCCGGGTCCTCGCCCGCCGATCGGGCGGTCACTGAACAGCTGGGTGCGCTGGAGTGCAGCTGGTGGAGCGAAACCGACGATCCGGCGGCCGCCGATGCCGGTCGTCAGACCGTTTCACTTCGCGTGCTTCCAGAAGGCATCGACGAGGCCATCCGCTACGTCGACACCTACCAACTGCGGGACCCGACGTATGGATCGAACGTGCAAGGACCGCGTTGCGTGTCGGCCGGGGGCATCGGCGTCGGGTACTGCGAGCTGTTCGGCGTGATCGGCTCGAATTGGGTCGAGCTCTACGCGGTCGGGATCGTCGCCGCGGACGTCTCCGACGAGGAACTGCGCGCGTCCTTCCGTGCTCTCACGGATCCGCTCGTCGAGCGCCTGGGCGACGCTTCGATCGCCGATCGGTGGGTGCCGCGAGCACCGAGCCCGGTCGCTGCATCCGGCTGCGACACCATCGCGCCATCCGAAGCCATCGCGCCGCTCGTCGGGGTCGCCGAACTGCGGGTCGCGGAGATGTCGGACGGGCCGAGGGTCGGACAGTACTGGTATGCGAAGAACCAACTGGGGGCGCGCCATTGCACGCTGTACGTCGACGGCGACGTGGGGTTCGGGTCCATCGGCGTCTTGCCCAATGGGGCCTGGGCAACCTCGCGATACGAAGCGGCATGGGTATCGGATGGCGCAGCAACGATCGAGCTGCCAGGAGCCTCGAACGGATCCGGTCTGCTCCGATGCGATGAACCGCGTTTCGAATGCCGACTCGACTTCACGGTCGGAGACGACTGGGTGAGCATCATCGTCCCGCCGGCGCCCCATGATGAGGAGTGGTATCGCGAGCCGTTCGAGCGGACGCGGACCAACATCGTGGCGATCGCAACGATCGTCGCGGAGCGGATCGCGGCGATGTCGAAGTAGATCGGTCGCACAGAGCAGCCCCGGCGGGACCATCCCGCCGGGGCTGCTCCGCGCCGCCGGGCTCGCCTCAGCCCACGAGCTCGTCGGCCCCCATCTCGCGGGCGATGACGGCGAAGTCGTGCTTCGTGATCTCGAGGTGGCCGCGTCGCAGCTGGTAGCCCCAGTTCGGATTCCCGCGCGTCAGGTCGAGCACGGGCAGGAGCGGCGCGATCGGCGCCGAGCGGGCGTGCGACGAGTACGCCATCGCGCGGCGCCACGGACGGAAGCCGGCCATGAGGTTCGGATCCTCCTCGGCCTGGTACACGTCACCGTCGGCGACGCGGCCGATCGCGGTGAACTCGCGGAGCGGATCGCCGTCGGGGAAGCTCGTCTTCGGCGAGTAGTACACGAAGCCGTCGCCCGGCTGCATGCGCTGCACGCCGGCCCGCTTGCCGTGGTTCGTCTGCGCGATCCCCCACTCCACGCCACGCAGCACGTGCGCGCGCTGCACCACCCCGAGCCAGTACCTGGTCATGCGCACATCGTGTCACCGGCCTCGGACACCGCGGCGCGGCATCCGTGCAGGCTCGGCGTCACCCGGCGCTGAACGCGTCGAGGAATCGATCGCGGAAGTCGCTCATCGGCCAGACGGGCGCGTCGGGTGAGGGCAGCATCCCGTCCTGCCACCGCCATCCGTCGATGGACGCGAGCACTGCCGGGTCCTTCGCGATGATGCTGATCGGCACGTCGTGGCCGGCGCCCTGCCCGCTCACGATCGTCGCCGGCTGGTGGTCGCCCAGCAGGACGAGCACGAGGTTCGGATCGTCGGTCTGGTGCAGGAAGTCGAGCATCGCTCCGAGCGAGTACTCGATGGACTGCCCGTACGCCTGGCGCACCCGGTCGGGATCCTGCCAGACCTCGGTCGCCGACGGCCCCTGCGCGGGCTGCGGATCGAACACGGAGCCGTCGCCGATCTCGGACCAGGGCACCAGCTTCGGGAGCGGCGCCCAGGGGGTGTGCGAGGAGACCAGGTCGATCTCGGCCATGACCGGCTGGGCGTCGCGGGCGAGCTCGGTGTCGGCGAAGTGCTTCCAGGTGTACTGATCGGGGATCCGCGCATAGCCGAAGGAGGGACCCCGGTACCCGACGTCGTGCGCGTCGAGCAGCGTGTCCCAGTGGTAGAACGAGGTGCCGAATGGCCAGGGGTCCGTGTTCGACGGGATGACGCTGACCGTGCGCCACCCGGCCGAGCCGAACGCGTCGCTCAGCGTGAACCGATCGCTCCGGATCAGCTTGCTGTAGAGCGGCTGCCGGTCGATCCACAGCCCGGTCTGGAGGGTCGAATGCGCCAGCCAACTGAGCCCCCCGAACGTCGGGGAGGTGAGGAACGCGCTCCGCGACGCATAGCCGTCGGCACGGAGCTGCTCCTCGCCGTCGCGCAGCACCCGTCGCACGCCCGCCGACACGTCGGATCCCTCGACCGCCACCCGACCGTAGCTCTCGATGAATGCGACCACGACGTCCTTGCCCCGCAATGCGGTCAACAGCTCGGAGCCGGGTAGGTCGCGGTAGGGGTCGTTCGCGATCTGCGGCGAGAGCTCGGCGACCGCGGCGATGCCCTCGGCGGCGCGCGTCGCCGACGCGGAGATCGCCCGGACGGAGGCGGCCGCGGCGGCCGGCTGGCCTGCGACGACGTGCGCGCCCACCAGGGCGGCGATGATCCACGCCGCGGCGACCGTGGAGAGCACGGTCGTGCCACGCACGTGCGGCCGAAGCGCACCGGCCACGCGGAGCGCCGCCCACGAGAGCACGACGATCGTGCCGGCCGCGACGAGCACGAGCAGCGCGAGCAGTGCGCTGGCGGCTGGCGCGCCGATGAAGCCCCGGACGACCCCGAACGCGTCGCCCAGCTGCTGCCAATCGAGCGGATCGAAGTGGATGTCGAGCACCGTCCGGTAGCCGGAATCGATCCCGGCGAGCACGAGCGCGAAGACGACGAGGACGCCGAAGCCGGTTGCGACGACGAGGCGGGCGGCCCGCCACGGAAGCAGCGCGAGCAGGGCCAGCACGATGATGGACTCCACCGGAAGCCCGATGAGCGGCGCCGGCGAGCCGTGCGTGATGGCCGCCGGCACGAGGGGCACCACGATGAGCAGCAGCACCGCGACCACCAGCCAGACCCGCTCGCGCACGGTCATCCTCCCGCCCGGTGAACTCTTTCCCCCGCCGTCTCGTGTCACTCCTAGCGTCTCCGCCGGAGGCTTCGATCGGAAGCGGGTCTGACCATGACTGGGAACACGAGTACGACGACGAGAACCAGCTCCACCATGCTGTGGGTCATGAAGATCCTCAGCGCGATCGTGCTCCTCGTCGTCGGCGGGATCCACCTCTACCTCGTCTTCATCGGCGTCGGCGGCCTGCTCGGCGTGCTGTTCGTCCTGAACGCCATCGCGGGGCTCGTGCTGGCGATCGGGATGCTGGTCCTGCGCGGGCGGCTCCTCAGCATCACGACGGTCCTGAGCCTGCTGTTCGTCATCGCGACGCTCTCGGCGCTCCTGCTCGCGCTGACGGTCGGGTTCTTCGGCATCACCGAGACGTGGAACTTCACGCTCGTCCCCGAGACGGTCGTCATCGAGTCGATCGGCATCGTGGTGCTCGCCTTCGCCACGGCCGTCGTGCTCCGCGCGCCGCGGACGGCGTGACCGCAGCTCCTCCTCACCCGGGCCGGTGGGCGCGTCGATCACGACGCATCCACCTCCGCCGGGCGAGCGCGGCTGCGGGTGCGCACGCGGCCGCGGCTGCGAAGCGCCAGCCACACCACGTCACGGCCGAACGACTCCACGAGCAGGGCCAGTGCGACGGCCACGAGCACGCCCGAGAGATCGGCGAACAGGCCGGATGCCGCGAGCGTCAGCGCGATCCCCTGCACGGCGGTCACGACCTTGCGCCAGTACCGCGGCGGGAGTTGCGCGCGAAGCCACGGAAGCATCCACCCGACCACGACGAACCCGTAGCGCATCATGCCGATCGCCAGCACCCACGGCCCGAGGACCTGCGCCACGTACGCGCTGAGCACGAGGAGGAGGAACGCGTCCACCTCCATGTCGAAACGCGCCCCCAGCTCGGTGATGGAATCGGTGCGCCGTGCGACCCAGCCGTCCACGGCGTCGAGCGCGAGCGCCGGGACCGCCAGGCCGATGAGCAGCGGCACCGGGATCGGCGCGACGAAGGACGCGGCGACCAGGCCGGTGATGATGCCGACCAGTGCCGATCTCGTCGCCGTGACGACGTTCGCCCAGCCGAAGCGCACCGCATGTCGGACGTGCAGCGCCCGGAGCAGGAGTGCCGTGCTCACCGTCAGGTACGCCAGCGCGGCGATCCAGCCGATCGCGGGCAGTCCGCCGGCGGTCCAGATCGCCGCGACGCCCGCCGCCCCGAGGAGGGCCGACCCGATGGGAGGGAGCTGAACCTCGTCGCCCGTCATCACGTGTCCTTGTTCGGGAGCGTCGCACGGAGCATATTCATGTATACGGAGGAGATCGCCGGATGGTTCACCGAGGGGGAAGCACCGTTGCGTGAGGCCGTGGCGTTCTGGATCGACGAACCGGGCGTCGGAGCCCTGCGACGCGAATCGATCGCGCGCGCCGGCGACGGCGAGGTCCTCGTGCGCACCAGGTACACGGGCATCAGCCGCGGCACCGAGGCATCCGTCTTCCTGGGTCGCGTGCCGGCCGGCGAGCAGGAGCGGATGCGCGCGCCGTTCCAGGAGGGCGACTTCCCCGGGCCGGTGAAGTACGGCTACCTCAACGTCGGCGTCGTCGAGCACGGGCCCGATGCGCTCCGCGGCCGGACCGTCTTCACCCTGTTCCCGCATCAGTCGGCCTTCATCGTTCCCGCCGACGCCGTGGTTCCCGTGCCGAGCGGCGTCCCAGCCCGGCGTGCCGTGCTCGCCGGCGCCGTCGAGACCGCGGTGAACGTGCTGTGGGATGCCGCGCCGCTCCTGGGCGACCGGGTCGCGATCGTCGGCGCCGGCATGATCGGATGCTGCGTGGCCCGACTGGCCCGCGGCATCCCGGGCCTCGACGTCGTGCTCGTCGACGTGGACCCGTCGCGTCGCGCGGTCGCCGACCGACTCGGCGTCGGCTTCGCCGCACCCGGGGACGCACCCGGCGAGCGCGACCTCGTCGTCAACACGAGCGGGTCGGAGGCCGGGCTGCGGCTCGCGCTCGAATCCGTCGTGACCGACGGGGACGTGATCGAGGCCAGCTGGTACGGCGACCGGCCCGTCACGCTGCCGCTCGGCGCCGACTTCCACTCGCGCCGCCTCACCATCCGGTCGAGCCAGGTGGGTGCGGTGGCCCGGCGCCGACGCGGGACGCGGTCGACGCGCGACCGGCTTGCGCTCGCCCTCGAGCTCCTGCACGACGACGCGTTCGACGCCCTGCTCACGGGCGACTCCCCATGGAGCGAGCTGCCCGCGGTGATGGCGGCGCTCGCCGCCGAACCCGACGCCGAGCTCTGCCGCACGATCGATTGGACGGACGCCTCGTGACCTTCACCCTGACCGTGCGCGACCACATGATGATCGCCCACAGCTTCTCGGGAGAGACCTTCGGCCCGGCGCAGCGCCTGCACGGTGCGACCTTCATCGTCGACGCGTCGTTCCGTGCGAGCGCGCTCGACGCCGACGGCGTGGTCGTCGACATCGCGCTGGCGTCCGAGGCGCTCGGCGAGATCACGGGCGCGCTGACCTACCGCAACCTCGACGACGAACCGGAGTTCGCCGGGGTCAACACGACGACCGAGCGGCTGTGCCAGGTCATCGCCGATCGACTCGCCGACCGCGCCGAAACCGGCCGGCTCGGGGCATCCGGCGGTCGCATCTCGTCGATCGAGGTGACCCTGCACGAATCGCACATCGCCTGGGCGAGCTACGAGCGGGAGGTGAACGGATGACGGACCCGACCGTGCACTTCCTCGTCCCCGACGGCATCGACGACGACGACCGCGTCAGCGGCGGCAACGTCTACGACCGGCGCCTCGCCGAGGGCCTGCGGGCGCAGGGCGTCGACGTGCGGCTGGTTCCAGTCGCCGCGAACCGCGTGACGGATGCCGCGCACGCGATGTCCGCGCTTCCCCACGACGCCCTCGTGCTGGTCGACGGGTTGCTCGCCGTGGCGGCGTCGGAGGTGCTGCGGGCCCAGACGACACGCCTTCGGATCGTCGTGCTGGCGCACATGGTCGCCGGCGCCCTGCATCGCGCGCCCGGCCACGCGCGAACGGCCGACCGCGAGCGGGTGGCCCTGCAGGCGGCGCGGCGTGTGATCACCACCAGCGAGTGGACCCGCGCCGAGCTCATCGCTCGCAGGCTCGCGGAGCCCGATCGGATCGCCGTCGCGATCCCGGGTACCGACCCGGTGACGGCGACGCCCGGATCGGGATCGGGCGGCCACCTGCTGTGCGTGGGCGCCGTCGCGCCGCACAAGGGACAGGACGTGCTCGTCAACGCGCTGGCGGGCATGACCGACCTGCCCGGCTGGCGCTGCACGATCGCGGGCTCGCTCGACGCCGATCGCGAGTTCGCGGACCGCGTGAGGGCCGTGATCCGGACGGCAGCGCTCTCGGAGCGCGTCGACCTGACCGGGGTGCTCACCGGTCGCCGACTCGACGACGCCTACCGGAGCGCCGATCTCGTGGTCGTCCCGTCCCGGTCCGAGAGCTACGGGATGGTCGTCGCCGATGCGCTCGCTCGTGGCATCCCGGTGGTTGCCGCGCGGGTCGGCGGCGTGACCGAGGCGGTCGCGGGCAGCCGGGGCGGCATCCTCACCCGACCGGACGACCCGGTGGCGCTCCGCGCGGTACTGCGACGCTGGCAGGTCGATCGCGGGTGGGGTGCGGTGCTCAAGGCCGAGGCGATGCGCTCGCGAGCCGCCTTCGCGACGCGGACCTGGGATGTCACGGCGACGGCCGTCGCCGCGGTGCTGCGCGAGGTCCGCCCGTCGACGGACGCCATGGGACGCGAGCGGCGGCGCACCGCATGAGCGAGATCATCGCGGTCAGCAGCGACTGGCTCGCGTTGCGCGAGGCGGAGGACTCCCGCGCCCGGTCCCGCGAACTCGCCTACGCGGCATCCCGCAGGCTCGGATCGGGCCCGTTCGTGGTCCACGACCTCGGCAGCGGCACGGGGTCGATGATGCGATGGCTCGCGCCGCTGCTGCCCGGCCCACAGGCCTGGGTGCTGCACGACTGGAACCCCGACCTCACCGAGCATGCGACGAACGGCGTCGTCCCGCTCGATCGTGACGGACGGCCCGTCTCCGTTCGCACGCGCACCGGGGAGCTCGAACGGCTCGATGCCGGCGCGCTCGCGGGCGCGTCGCTCGTGACCGCGTCGGCACTGCTCGACGTGCTGACGACGAGGGAGCTTCGCGCGGTGATCCGGGCGTGCCTCGCGGTCGGATGCCCCGTGCTGCTGAGCCTGAGCGTGACGGGCGAGGTGCGCCTCGATCCCCCGGATCCCCCCGACGAGGTGTTCGCGGCATCCTTCAACGAGCATCAGCAGCGGCTCGTGGGCGGGCGCCGCCTCTTGGGGCCGGCGGGCGTGGGGCGCGCCGAGCGCCTGTTCCGCGAGGCGGGCTGGAGCATCCGGACCGCCGACACCCGCTGGCGGCTCGGCGATCACGATCCCGTCCTCCTCGAGCAGTGGTTCGACGGATGGGTCGATGCGGCGCTCGAGCACCGCGCCGACCTGCGCGACGAGGGTGCGGCGTATCGGGCGCTCCGATCCGAGCAGTTCCGTCGCGGCGAGCTCTCGGCCGTCGTCGTGCACACCGACCTCCTGGCGTGGCCGTGATGTCCGCGTCGGCGAGCGCATCCCGGGTCCGCGCGATCCTGTCGTCGACGTGGTTCCGCCTCACGGCCCGTTCGCTCGTGGGCGTCGCCGTGCTGGTCGCGGTCGTCGCCCAGGTGGGGTCCGAGCCGTTCCTGCACGGCCTGGCCAGCATCGACCTCCCCGTGATCGCGATCGCGCTCGCACTCTCCGCCATCGCGACGATCGCCGCGGCGTGGCGCTGGAGCGTCATCGCCGGGCGGCTCGGCGTCGGCGTCCGCCTTCGGGACGCCGTCGGACACTACTACCGGTCGCAGTTCCTCAACACCGTGCTCCCGGGCGGGGTGGTCGGCGATGTCCAGCGAGCGGTCACCCAGGGGCGCGACGCGGGGAACGTCGCGCAGGCCGCACGCGCCGTCGTCATCGAGCGCACCGCCGGGCAGGTCGTGCAGATCGCGCTTGCGGTCATCGTGCTCGCGGGCTTCGGGCTCGAGTTCGAGGGGTACCTGCTCCCGGTGCTCGGCATCGGCCTCACGGTGCTCGCCCTGGCCGTGCTCACGGCGGCGGCGACGAGTTCCCGCGCGCGACGCGCGCTCCGACGCGAGCTCGGCGAGCTCTCGGCGGGCCTGGGCTCACCGGGTGCGTTCGTGCGCGTCGTGGTCGCCTCGATCATCGTGGTCGGATGCCACGTCGCGACCCTCGGCGTCGCGGTCGCCGCCGTCGGGGCGAGCGTGCCGCCGTTCCGCCTCGCCGCCCTCGCGCTCGTCATCCTGCTCGCCGGATCGATCCCGCTGAACCTCGGCGGGTGGGGCCCGCGCGAGGGCGTCGCCGGCTGGACGTTCGCCGTCGCCGGTCTCGGCGCAGCGACGGGGGTCGCGGCATCCGCCCTCTTCGGGGTGCTCGCCATGATCGCCGTCGCACCCGGACTCGTGCTCGCCGTGGCATCCGCGGCTCACCGCACGCGGAGGACCCCTGCGCCGGCATCCGCCGCCGTCTCGGAGGGGGTGCATGAGAGAGTGGGATCGTGACGGATCGGCCCTATGTGATCCTCAGTGCGGCGATGTCGATCGACGGGTACCTCGACACCGCGGCCCCTCCTCGTCTCGCGCTCTCGAACGCGGCGGACTTCGATCGCGTCGACGAGGTGAGGGCGCACAGCGACGCCATCCTCGTCGGTGCGCGCACCGTGCGCCTCGACAACCCGAGGCTGCTGGTGCGCAGCGACGAGCGACGTGACCGACGCGAAGCCGAGGGCCTGTCGCCGACGCCCCTGAAGGTGACCGTCACCGCGACCGGCGACCTCGATCCGCAGTCGAGGTTCTTCGCCGTCGGAACCACCGAGAAGCTGGTCTACTGCCCGCGATCGGCGGCCAGCGGCATCCGCGACCGGCTCGGTGGGCTCGCCACCGTGGTCGGGCTGGGCGAGGAGATCAGGATGGCCGATCTCGTCGACGACCTGGGCGTCCGCGGCGTGCGGACGCTCCTGGTCGAGGGCGGCCGCACCATGATCACGCAGTTCCTGGCGTCCGACCTCGTCGATGAGCTGCAGCTGGCCATCGCCCCGTTCTTCGTCGGCGACCCGCGAGCGCCGCGGCTGATCGGCGACGGCACGTTCCCCTGGACGCCCGAGCGTCACGCCGTTCTCGCCGAGAGCCGTCAGGTCGGCGACATGGCGCTGCTGCGATACGCCCTCTCCGAGCGCTGCGTGACCGAGTCGTAGGGCTTGGCGCTCAGCGGGTGCGCATGCTCCGCCTCGCGAACCCGTCGAGGTTGCGGATCACGTCCTGCGCGACCCAGAGCCGGTTGCGGCTCTGCGACGTCGTCTCGGTGAGCACGCCGCGTTCGACCAGCTGGTCGAGGCCGCGGAACACCGCGGGGCCCGACCGGTCGACCTCGCGTCGCACGAAGGTCGACGTCAGCACGGGGTGGCCGATGGCGAGCCGGGCGATCTCGCGAGCGGCGGAGTCCGAGCGAAGCCCCGACATCCGATCGGCCCAGTGCGCCTGCGTCGCCTCGATGTCGTCGACGAGCTGTCGTCCGTTCACGATCGCGAGCACGGCGCCGTCGGCGAACACCCGGACGATCGGTACCACGTCACCCGCCCGGTAGGCGTCGAGCGCGTCGAAGTAACGGGTGCGCTGCTGCAGGATGCCGGCCGAGATCGGAACCGTCACGCTCGTCGTGAGGCCGGTGCGTCGCAGCGCCGCCTGCACGAGCGCACGCCCCGTTCGGCCGTTGCCGTCGGGGAACGGATGGATCGTCTCGAACTGGGCGTGCGCGATCGCGATGCTCGCGAGCGGAAGCGTCGCCACGCGGCCGGAGTACGCCTCGAAGTCCGCCATGGCGGCGGCGACGCGCTCGTGATGCGGCGGGATGAAGTCCGCGTCGTGCGGGCTGTAGCTGCCGCCGCCGATCCACACCTGCTGCGTCCGATAGCTGCCGGTGATGCCGGGATCCGTCCGATGCAGCAGTTCCCGGTGCATCCGGATGATCGTCTCGGCGCTCAGTTCGTCGGCCGCATCGAGCGCCGCCTGCAGGGCTCGGACGTTGTTCACGATCAACGGCGCATTGCCGTCGGCGCGCTCGCCGAGTTCCGCCTCGGCGATCGCTCGCGCGCCGCTGGTCAGGTTCTCGATCTGCGAGCTCGACGCCGACTCGCTCCGGAGGAGGATCGACGCGAACGGGGCCGTGATGGAGCCGACCTCGGTGTCGAACCGCACGAGCTGCTGCTGTGCGTTCGTCACGTCCTCCACGACCTCATCGGGCAGGTCGAACTCGAGGTCGGCGATGACCGCCGGCACGGATGCCTCGTACGGACGGGTGATCTGCTCCCAGACGCGTCGGCTGACCACGTCCTGCGCGACCATCGGTCGCCACGGGCGCGACTCGGAGCCCACGGCCGTGCCCGCGATAGGCTGCGGCGTGATCGACGGAGCCATCCTCATACCCTTCATCAAGCGGCGAACGTGGTTAAGCTTACTTGATAATGTTAACTATGGATGCCGGCTGGTCAACCTTGCGCCACGCGGCATCCGCCCGGTTACGCGACGACAGGAATGCACATGAACACCGCAGAATCTTCCGACGCCCGGCCTCGACTGATGAAGGCCCTCCGCGCGCACGCGCGGGGCGGCCCCGAACAGCTGGTCTACGAGGATGCGCCCGTGCCGGCCGAGCCGACCGGCGCGGACGTGTGCGTCGGCGTGCGGGCGGCAGCTGTCACCTTCGACGAGCTGACGTGGCCCGAGACCTGGGAGGCCGACGGCGTCGACCGGACCCCGGTCATCCCGTCGCACGAGTTCGCCGGCGTCGTCACCGCGGTCGGGTCCGACGTGCACGACCTCTCGATCGGCGACGAGGTCTTCGGGCTGGCACCGTTCGACCACGACGGCGCCGCCGCGGAGGTCGTTCGCCTTCCCGCTGCGAACCTCGCCCGCAAGCCGGCGAACGTCTCGGACGTCGTGGCGGCCGCAGCGGTGCTCCCCGCGCTCACGGCGATGGAAGCGCTCGAGGAGCACCTGCGACTCGAACCCGGGCAGCGGCTGCTCATCCGCGGCGGCACCGGTGCGGTCGGCTCGTTCCTGATCCAGTTCGCACGCCGCATGGGGATCGAGGTCACCGCGACGGTGCGGTCGCGCGATGCCGTCGAGTACGTCGAGCATCTCGGTGCGCACGAGGTGCTCGTCGCCGACGAGCCCGCTGCGATCCCGCCCGCGAGCTTCGACGCCTCCATCGACTCGGTCGGGGCGGGCACGCCCGAGTGGCTCTACCGGGCGGTTCGTCCTCGAGGACGCGTCATCACGCTGCAGGAAGCCCCCGACGCCGACCTCGCCCGAGCGTTCGACGTCGATGCGCAGTTCTTCGTGGTCAGCCCCGATGCCGGGCATCTCGGCCGGCTCGCGGCGCTGCTCGCCGAGGGAGGGATCGAGGTCGCGGTCGCGCGGACGTATCCGCTGTCCGACGGGCGCGCCGCCTACGCGAGCAGGGGCACCGCGGGCCCTCCCGGGAAGGTCGTCATCGAGGTGTCGAAGGCACCGTAGCCACGAAGGACGCTCGGCTCGACGAACCCGTCGATTGACATGAGGCATCCTCGACGATGATTCCCCGCACCGCATGCCCGGGTGTAACGTGCGGAGTGGCGTGAGTGACCCCTACGGGGCGATGCGCGTTCCATCACAACCCGTCGCCTCGCAGAGGACGTCCGGCCGGTCGACCGGACGGAACTGCGACCCAGGAGGCGAACATGCCACATCACAGGAAACACCTCGTCGCGCGAGCTCTGATCGCCGTGGCCGCGACGGTCGGCCTCGTATTCGTTCAGGCTGCACCGGCGTCGGCCACCGTGCACGAGATCGTGGGCCAGTGGTGCTCCGGCCAGGATGAGCTCGCCCCGCCCGGGATCTCCGGCGGAAGCAAGGCGGACAACTTCGCGAGGCCCCTCATCGCGTCCGGCTTCGTCACTGGTGACCTCGTCCCCTTCACCGGGGATGCAGGGCCCGGACTCCTCGTCGAGTTCAACTACGACCTGCCGAACGTGAAGGTCGTCGGGACCGGCGTGTTCGTGGTCATCGGCCCAGGGCCGATCTACCTGGAGCTGATCGCGCCCGATCCAGACTTCCCGGCGTTCAAGTCCTGCCCGAGATTGGTGACCGGCTGACCACCTGACGGAAGCGTCCCGCTGGATCTCACGATCCACCGGGACGTTCCGCGTCGAGCTGACAGGAATCGAACGCGTAGGTTCGCTCACCATGGCGACTGGCGCAACGATCCACACTTTCGCAATACAGCTGGCCGACATGGACCGCGGCGTCTACGAGGACGTCTCGCTCCGCGTCGCGCGCCATCCCTCCGAGACCGACGCATTCATGATGACGCGCCTCCTCGCGTACTGCCTCGAGTTCGAGGACGGAATCGCGTTCAGCGACGGCATCGCCGCCACGGACGAACCGGCGGTGCACGTGCGCGACCTCACCGGAAGGCTCACGGCATGGATCGAAGTCGGCGCTCCCGACGCGGCCCGACTGCACTACGGGAGCATGCAGGCCGAGCGGACCGTCGTCTACACACACCGCGATCCGGCGAAGGTCGCCGCAGCGTGGGCGGGCAAGCGGATCCACCGAGCGGACGAGATCACCCTGTTCAGCTTCGACCCCGGTTTCGTCGACGCCGCCGTCGCCGTGCTCGAACGACGCAACTCGATGGCGCTCTCGATCACCGAGCATCGCGTGTACCTCGAGCTCAACGGCACGACGCTGGAGTCGGCCGTGCATGAGCACGACGTCCCATTGCCGTGACGAGTGGGGTGGAGCCGATCACCTCGGGCACGACGGTTGTGATCGCCCCGATCCAACCACCCGATCCTCAGGGGTGTCGAATCCGGATGGTGGACGCCTCTCAGTCGAGTCGATCGAGCGCTCCAACGAGCGAGAACGTGCCCGCGAGCGAGAACGCCTGCGAGATGAGGCCGAGCGTGAGTCCACGTCCGACCGCAACCAGCACGTGCAACGTGCTGCTCGCTTCAGACCGCCAAGAGGGCGGCGTGGACGTACCGCGTTCCTGGGGTCTGGCAAGGGGTCCTGTCCCGGAGGACGATGGAGGTGATGGGTGAGACGTCAGCGCTCCTCGCGCGTGGTTCGGAGAGTCTGGCGGCGGGTGACTTCGTCGCCGCGCGGGATGCGTTCGCGCAGGCTGCCGCCGACTCGCCGGACGGCGTGAGCCTCGACGGCCTCGCGGAAGCACTCTGGTGGCTCGGCGAGGTGGAGACGGCCGTCGACGTTCGAGGCCGATCCTATGCTGCTCATGCACGCAATCTCGACTTCGAGATGGCTGCTCGCGCTGCAGCGTGGGTGGCGCGCGAGAAGCGCGCTCAACGCGGTGAGGGATCCGTTCCCCGCGGATGGCGGGTGCGCGCGCGCGAGGCCGCGGAGCGAGCGCCCCAGTCCTCCGCTCTCGGATGGGTGCTGGTGGCTGAGGCGGAATCGAGCGCGGACGTCGTGCGGGCCGCCGCCGATTACGACGACGCGATCGCCGCAGCGAAAGCATCCGATGATGTCGATCTGGAATGCCTCGCGCTGGCCCGCCGTGGCCTGCTCGTCATCGGACAGGCAGACCCCGACCAGGGAATCCGTGACCTGGACAGCGCAATGGCCTCCGTCGCGAGCGGCGCGGCGCGCGAGCGACGGACGCTGGCGGAGGTCTACTGCGCACTTGTGGACGCCACCGAACTCCTGGGCGGTGGCGAGTCGCTGACGCAATGGAGTGACGACCTGATGCGGACCCCGCGACTCGATCTCGGTCCACTCGCTGGGGAGGGCGCGGTCAGCGCCCAAGCCACACTCTCGGCGTTCTGCGGATCGTGCTGCGGCGGGATCTTCCTGGCGATCGGTCGCCTTGACGAGGCCGAGGAGGCACTCCTCGCGGCCATCGCGGCCCTCGATCGGTCGGGTCTGAGGTCTCGATGCGTCCACCCCCGTGCACTTCTTGCCGACCTGCGGACCGTTCAGGGGAGATTGGACGAGGCATCGGCGCTGCTCGCCCCCATCGCAGATCTACCCGAGGCGGTCCGCCCGCTTGCGGCGCTGTATCTGGCCCTCGGGAACGCTCCCTTGGCGGTCAGCCGACTGTCGGAAGCCGTTCGGCAGCTGCCGAGGGGTGCCGTGGCATCCTTGCCCCTGCTCACGATGCTCGTGGATGCACTGCTCGCCGAAGGCGACGTCACGGGCGCCGACCGGGTCGCGGTCCGGATCTCCGGCATCGCCGCCCGCACCCGCAGCCCACGGCATGCGGCGGAAGCTCATCTGGCGGCGGGCAAGACGACGCTGCTGGCGGATCCGGCGTCGGCTGCGGTCGAATTCCGTGCGGCGATGCTCGGATTCAGTGCTGCGTCGAGGGCGCTGCCGGCCTCGCGCGCTCGACTCCTGTTCGCGCGCGCGATCGCACATTCCGACCCCGGGTCAGCGGTTGCCGAGGCACGCGCGGCCCGCGCTGCCTTCCATCGGATGGGCTCCACGGTCGACACGGACGAGGCGAGCGCGTTCCTGCGGAGCCTGGGCGTCGCCACCGGGCCTGGGGAGCGGACCGTCGGGCAGCTGTCATCCAGGGAGCAAGAAGTGATGCGGCTCGTCGCCGAGGGGCTTTCGAACCCCGAGATCGCCGAGCGCCTGTTCATCAGTCGAAGGACCGCCGGACATCACGTGAGCAGCATCCTGCAGAAGCTGGGCTTGCGGAGCCGCACCGAAATCGCCGCCTTCGCCGTGGTCAGCGCGTCCCAGGTCGGGGCCGGCCCGCAACAGGAATAGGTCACCTGGCCGATGTTGCGGATGGCGCGTGCTGGGAGCGTGGTCAGTGATGAGAGGAGGCCGACGATGACCGAGATCAAGACCACGATCCAGATCGATCGACCACGATCCGAGGTGTTCGCCTACCTGACGGACCTTCGCAACGCACCGGAGTGGAGCACGGAACTGCTGCGCCGGACATTCGATGGAGATGACGTCGAACTCGGGACGACCGGCGTGGACGAACTGCGCGCACTCGGGCGCGTCCTCGTCACACCCTGGGAGGTCACGGAATACCTGCCACCCGAGTCGATCGAGATCGAGTTCGGTGGCGCGCTGAGCGCCACATCGCACTTCTCGTTCGAGGAGGCCGAGTCTGGCGCGAGCACACTCATGACCTGCGTCACCGACCTGCACCTCAGAGGCGCACTCCTTCGCCTGCTCACGCCCCTGGTGGCGATGGATGCCCGCCGGGCCGACGAGGCACAGTTCCGCAGGGCGAAGGAGATCATCGAGAGCCGGGCCACCAAGGCGGACGCACGGAGTGGGGACCGCTGACGTGACCGATTCACACGAGTCCCATGCCATCGCCGCTCGCTTCTACGAGGCGATCAACTCCGGCGCGCTCGACGACCTCGACGCGATCTGCTCGCCCGACCTTCTGGGCCACGGCGGTGCGGGATCCGACCTGGCGGCACTCAAGACGTCGATCGGCGCATTCATCTCGGCGTTCCCCGACTTGATCATCACACCGCGGCACGTCGTGGCCGAGGGCGACCTGGTCTCCACCTGGCTGCGGTACGAGGGTCGGCACCACGGAGAGTTCGCCGGCGTGCCGGCCACGGGAAGGGCCGTGAGGTTCGCCGCCTGGGACCTCATGCTCATCCGCGACGGACGTGTCGCAGAGATCACCCAGTACTGCGACCTCTTCACCCTGATGAATCAGATCGGGGCGCTGCCGACCACCGCACCGGCGTAACGCCCACATGCCCGCCGACTCCGCCCCGCGACGAGAAAGCAGTGAGCAACGTGATGAGGTGACCCACCGAGCAACGAAGAAAGTCCCGATGAACCGCAGTTCATCAGGACTTTCGTCGGGATTGTCTACCTCTGTTCCAATAAATCAACGACCTCTGTTACGGCACCGCAGATCCGCGAGATTTCAGGGTCTATCGGGGATTCTGAGCGAAGCCTCGAGCCGAGAGTGAAGCGCTCATGGAACCGTCTGAGCGACGAATCACGCGCCAGAGTGGCACAGCGATACGAGGCCGGCGAGACGACGACCCAACTTGCCAAGGACTACCGCGTTGCAAAATCCACGATCATCGGGATACTGCGAGCTAACAACGTCGTGGTGCGCCGACAGCCACTGACGCCAGAGCAGGTGAGTGAGGCGGCGCGACTCTATGAATCCGGGCTGTCGCTGTCCCAGGTTGCTAAGCGAATGGATGTGAATCAAGAGACCATGCGGGTGGCGATCATCGAGGCTAGGGTCACGCTGCGCGAGCCCACGAGAGCCAAGAACGCATAAGCGTGCTGCGCCACCGGCATACCCTAAGTGATTCTCAGCCGCGCCCTGGGGTGTCCATAAACGGCGTATGCGAGTTCAGACAGGTCTCCAGCATCGCGGGCTGCGGCTCGTGCGGACCTCGTCGCTTCGCCAAGCGGTTGACCGTCGAGGAACGCCTGATAGAACGCTTCCACGAAGACGGAATCTGGTTCGTCACTGAGTGACCAAGAGCAAGAGACGAGTACCCCCGCGCCTCCGCGGAGAAAGGCCTCAGCAAATCCGCCAAGCGAACGTTCACCCGAGGTAGTTCTACCGCCGTCAAACGCGTTGAGAAATACAAACGGTCCTGCGGCAATGTCGATTCCATTTCCTAGACCGAAGTCAGCTCGTAGGTCATCGACGGTATAGCGCCAAGCCGGGTCCTCCTCCGCGGCGTGGTTGAATTCAGCAAGCAGGAGCTCCTGCTGTGGCGGTTCGACCTCAGACCATCGACAATGTCCCGCAAAGTGAAAGAGGTCGAAACCATCCCTCATCATCGCGTGCATGCCCGAGGCATCTTCTGGCTCGATTGAAGTTGCTTGGATCATATGCTCCAGCAGGCGCCGCTCTTCGGCCGAGCTGACCAACCGTAGGCGAGAGTCGACATACAACGGGCAGACGACCCTGGCCCGACCAGGGGCGACGGGGATCTCCGTCGGATGAGGAGTGTCGTATACCCAGCGAATCAATCCCGTATTGCCGAGAAATCGAACTTCTCCATTGTCTCGCTCACCGGGCGATGGTACGAGGTGCACAAGTTCCCACGGTATGTCGAACTCGCCGTTGGACTGCACAATAAGACCGTCAAGCTCGTCGCGGTGTCGCCATAGAAGATTGAGGACCTCGGGTGGAAGGACTGACCTTGCCAGCGAGCTTCCGATTTGTGTCATCCGTCGCAACGCCGTGCGTGCCCGAGTGTTGGAGTCGCGAAGGTCTGCGAGCTCCGTCCGAATGCCCGCAATTCGGCTGTACAACGACGCGACGAAGCGCCTCTTGTCCGACAGTTGAAGGAGACCTTCGGCCTCTTCGCCGCGGACACTAGCGCGGACCGACAGCTGGGTTTCACCCTTTACGAATGCCTCGTCAACTCTAACGCTCGGCAAAGCGACCAACTCGCGAGCTGGTTCGACTATTCTCGCCACGGCCGTTCTCGGTTCTGGCCCCGAACCTGACTCCGGGATCTCAGCTGTTAGCCGCAACGTCGCGAGCGGGAGGTCAGATTGCTGCCTTAGGAGCAACGACACCTCCGCTGGTCCGGCTTCAGTCGCTATCAGCCTAAAGGCGTGCTCAGAGACGTCGTTCACGTCCGGAATGATCAGCTCGACGCTTCTTGGCTCCTCCTTGGCCAGCCGGAACCCTCGAGGCACGATCGTCGCAACAATATGTCGGCGGGGGTCCGTAGAGATGGACTGAGAAGCTGTCAGCTCGCTCTTCGGCTCGCTTGCCCGAGGTGCTAGCCGGACACGCAGGTCGAAGCTCCCAGGCGTTCCGGGGCTCCGCGCGAGTTCTGCAAAGACGTACACGGCGAGGCCGGTTGCATCGGACACGATCGGCCCGTCTTCGGAAGCATCAGGAGGCGCGGGCGCTGTGTTCGAATGTTCCGACGATTCCGCGCCTCGCTCTTGGTCCAGGACGCTGTCGCCCGTGCGAGACGCCACCTCCTGACGCGCGTACTCCAAGGTGGTGATGCGGTTCGGGTTGTCTGGCAGCTTGCGTGCGAGATCGAGCGCATGCGACAAGGCCTTCTCGACTGATGTCATGGCATCGAGAGGGAGGCTACGAACAGCTTGCGTCAGTGCGCGGGCGGCTTGATACCCGATAAAAGGCGCCTCAACGTCGGGATTATCCAACCGCTCGGCAAGCCATTCAAGTCGATCGGCTCTTGGATACGCGCTCAGTATGGCAATCGCAGCAAGTCGCTCCCCCGCGGACGAACTTCGTTCTAGCTCCGCGAGCAGTGGACGTACATCGGACGCCAACTCGACCATCGCGTTGAAGATTCGGGTCATCTCCCTTGTGCGCTCGGGGCCTGAGACCATCGATTCACGTGTGGCGTCGTACGTCTCGGCAAGACTACGGATTGCCCGTTCTTGCTCCGGGGAAACAGACGCCTCATCTCTTCCATCGCGTCCTGGCCCTAGGTCGTCGGAGGGCGGTTCAGATGTGGCCATCCCAGCCTGTGAAGGTGGCACGTTCGGCGCAAAGGTGCTTGTGGAGGTGAGGAGGAGGCTACCACCGAGTACTTCTTCGCCATGGAATTCGGGGGTCTGCCGCCGGTTTGGGCCGAATTGCTCGACCACCTGTCGCACGAAGTCTCGGTTCGAGACCCTGCCAATGCCGTCCGTAAGGAGAGGCAGGGCTATGCGCGTGAAGTCGCCATGCTCGCTCGATTCCCACGCCACCTCGGTGGGCTTGCAGGCGCTGAACAGCACCTCGCGGCGGCGCGTGCTGGCGCGCATCGGCGCCGGAATCTGGGACTCAGAAGCGCGGACGGTCGCGTGCGCAGCGCTCCGGAGAGGGTCGGTTGTACTTCCTTCGACATCTGCACCGCGATTAACTCGATATGCGACGTCATCGACCATCGTCAGGAAAGTTGCCCGGGGCAACGAGTCGCCAACGGGGCTGAGGTCGATTCGCGGGGCCCGGTTGGCTGACCCTGAGTGAGACGCATCAAAGAAGGCGGTGAACGCCACGCCTTCGGGGATCACGTCCCAAATGCGGGCGAGGTCGTCGTCGATGATGAACCGTCCCTGCTTGCGGAAGTCCACGGGGCACAGCGCCTCGTCCTTCGCGACGTCGCCGTCCTCCTCGTCGGCGTCGAGGTCAGGGACGAACGTGCCGTGTCCCGAGTACTGCACTGCGAGCACGTCGCCCGGCGCGGCCTGGCTGACGAGCTCGAGGATGCCGCGGAGGATCTCGTCACGGGTGGCCGCGGCATCCGTCATCTCGGTCACCTCGAACTCCGCGGCTGTCAGGGCCTCGGCCCAGGCGCGGGCGTCGGCGACGCAGCCGCGCAGGCGGTCGCCCTCGTCGGGGTAAGCATCGACCCCAATGCAGAGCGCTCGGCGGGCGCCTCTGCCACCTGATGCGGACCCCGCGCGACCCGCGGGCAAGTTTTCATACGCTGGCCAGGGCGCTCTGGTGCGTCCACGGTCATTCGGGAATGGGGTGACGTTGGCGACGCCGGCCACCCGACGCCCGACGCTCTCCATGGTGGGCGCGTCGGTGTCGAAGTCGCCGTGCGAGGTCGCGGCGCTCGCCGTGCGCACGCCCACCGCGTTCGGAGCGAGCACGAGGTCGCCGTCGGCCGAGGCGCCCCTGAAGAAGTCGGCGAGCTCGGGGTCGTTAGTGAGGAACTTCGCCATGCCGAGGATAGGCGTCGATCTCTGCGCCTCGAGTGACGTCGAGACCAGGTAGAGCAGCGACTTGTTGTAGATGCGCAGGCAGGTGTCGGCACGCTCGGCCTCATCGTCCATCGTGAAGATCGCGACGCGGGCGATCTTCCCGCTGCGCGCGTGCGGCATCACGAGCCTCGAGAACGTGTCGACCCGCACGGCCGGCGCGAGCAGGTTGAGCGACTCGATTCTGGGCACACCAGCCACGAGTGCCGCCTGGAGCAGGTACGCGTGGAAGATCGAGCCCGCGCTGTGGCCCACAGCGTGCACCTCGATCTCGCCCGGGTGCTCGGCCATGAACCTCGCGAGGGCGCGCACGAAGTAGTGCCCGCCGCCGCCGTTCACGGATGCCGCGGCCGCGTCGAGCTTTATGTCATTCCAGATCCGAGCCCCGCCAAACAGCTGCGCGGCCACCTCGACGAACGAGTCCTTCGCCTCGTCCACCCAGCCGCGGCGACCGCCTGCTGCCCACTCCTGCAGCGCGTCCCAGAGCGCCGCGCCGAGGCCGGTCTCCCACACGAAGTGGATCGGGTAGACGCCGTTCCCCTTCCACCAGGCGACCTGTTGCACTGCGACACCCAGACTTGTTCTTTTGTCGACGAGCCCGCCTTGTGCATAGAGCACGACCGGCACGGGACCGGGCGCGTGCGCGGCGATGAATGCAGGCAGGTGCGTCTCGAAGATGGCATCGATGTCGGCCGCCGTCGTACGAAAGCTGCCCACGTCGCGCGACTCGAAGGGCGCACCCGTGGCGAGCTTTCCGTCCTCGAGGATCACGACGCAGGGTTTGAGGTCGGCTAATTGATCAGGTTTGATTTCTTGATCGGGAGCTACGTCATCACCCGTGCCCGCGGGAGGAGCGGCTGTATCCCACCGCGGAGTGATGCCGGCCCCGCGAGCGATCGCATCCGGTGTTCGGAACCCAAACCGCTGACCAAGTGAGCTGACGACTGCGCTCATCTCAGCAGTCGGCGCAGCTACGGAGCCCTCAATGATGGAGAACGGTGCCGAAGACGGATTCGATGCTTCCAGATATGGACTCACCGCCCTCCACACATCGAGCGTCGTCGTCACGTTCAGATACCTCTGAAGGAGCTCGCGAACTCCTGGGTAGAACTCGAAGTCGCCGTCGCCGGATCCCGACTCCGTGAGCAGCCCGCCCGCGAGTACTTCGGCGAGGTGAATCTGTTTTGCACCTGGCACCAGTCGGTCCAGCAAGAGCCGAGCAATCGGCAGTGTCACCTCGACGGCTGAGAGCATCGTGGCCAATCGGGAGGCTTCCGTCGACACTGTGGAGCGGAAGACCTCAAGGCGCTCTTCGGGTGTCCGCTGACGCACATCCGTTCGATCCGTTCCGAGCGGCAACCGAGGTAGGGTCACCCCGGCGACGGCCGCTCCAGATCCCATCAGCATTCGCGCCCAGGAGGTGAGGCGATCGGGGTCGAGGCTGATGACGGGCAGCACGCTCGCCGGCATCGACGACACCCACCACCACGGCAACCTTACGTTCAGATTCCTATTCGGCTCCCCGCGACGGTCAGCCGAAATACCTGCGTCAACGTTTCCGAGTGCCGTCGCAGCCCAAAGCCTCTCGGGCAACACCTGGACCAAGGCGACCGGACCGCTGTGACCCCACAGGTCGATGGCTGTCCATGCGTCCGGACCGGCCCACATTGCGCCGACGCAATCGGACACAACCAAGGTGAGGCGGCGACCGTTGTAGTCGATCAACTCTCGGATGCTGTGTTTCCTACCTGCCGCCGAGACGAGCTCAATGCCGGCGGTCCCCTGAATGAGTTTCCACTGCACGACGCGATCGAAGGCGCCGTACCGTTCGAAGAGTCGGGTCAGCGCACTCACGGTCGATGCCCACGGCAACATCGTTGGCCCTGCATCTAAAACGATGGAAAGCTCCTCGAACCAGCGAACCTTGGCCGGGCCTTCCACCGGCAAGAGGAGGCCCGTCGCGCAGTAGAAGTCGACGGTGCCTTCGACGTCGAGTGTGCGAAGCCGATGAGACGCGCGCTTTACTTTCAGAGGGCGAATGGCACGGTTGATTTCACGTTCACCGGGCAACGCGTTGCGGAGCGGATCGCGAAGGTTGAGCCCTATCGTTGCGCCGATCCCGGCAGATGCGGTCCTGCCCAGTGTCGGTGGCAGTGGCTCAGTTGTGGGTTCTGATGGCTGCGGGACCTCGATGACGTCATCATCAGATGCTGTCTTGGATGATGTAGTAACCGGTCGCGGCTCTACTGGTGCGGGCTCGGCGGCTCGTTCTTCTTCCCGCTCAGTTGGTTGGATCTCGGAATCGGAGGTAACCAACCGAGCGAGCCAGAGAATGTCAGCAAGATCTCGCCATTCTGGTTCGATTCCAGATACTTGGAGCGCTCGAATAAGTCGATCAAGCATCAGAACTCCGAAGTCAGCTCCCGGAAGAGAAGCTCGAGGATGGCCTGACGCTCCGCGTTGGTCTCAGGCAGCACGTTTTGGGTAACAAGGTAGACAGCGTTGAGGAGCTGGTCCGTTGCTTGGGGCTTTCCCCCGTCCGTCCGAGCAAGAAAGTCGTCAATCAGCCCGGAAACCGCTGGAGTGTTCGGCAGGCCGAGGTGGGCTGACACGATATCCTCCAGCAACTCCTTCGTAGTATCAGGCATCCGCAATCTGATGCACCGGCGTAGGAAGGCGGTGGGGAAGTCACGCTCGCCATTGCTTGTGAGCACGACGAACGGAAACTCCGCGCATTGCACTTTGCCCTTGTGGATGCGCACCCAGTTTTCGCTCTCGAACTCCCTCACGTTAACGTCTTCCTCGTTGTGCCGCGTCAGCTCTGGGATTTCGAACTCTCCACGCTCGAACACGTTGAGGAGGTCGTTCGGCAGATCGATATCGCTCTTGTCGATCTCATCAACCAGCAAAGCGCGTGGCTTGCTTCGCGGAATAAGTGCGGTACCGAGAGGACCCAGGGTGAGGTAATCGCTAATCGACGTGGTGGTCGTTCTTGAGCCCTCATCGTGGGAGATTCTCTCTGCCTGCAACCGACCGATTGCATCGTAACGGTACAGGGCTTCGTTCAACGTGCTCCGCGACGTAACATGCCATCGCAATACGGGCCCGAGGCTTAGCTCAAGCGCGACGGCGTCAATGAGGGAGGACTTTCCCGATCCGGGGATCCCAGTGACTAGGAGAGGTCTCCTAAGCATGAGCGCCGCATTCACCGCATCGATAACCTCGGGCGACGCCTGAAACGTTGCCCCTGCATGATTCGACGAGCTGCCTGTGGCGCCATCGTCCGAGAACACTCGCCATGGTGGCGGCTCCGGAAGTTTGATCTCTCGAACCTTGCGGTCGCCTCGATAGATTCGCCAATCGTTCATGTCGTCACCTCTTAGGCCATGGCTGGCAGTTCTGAACGGCGGTCAGGCAGCGCATCGGGGTCGTCCCACACCAATCGCAACGTGCTCACAACCCCCTCGGGATCGTCTCGCCGTAGCGCCCGCAGGCGTTCCGGAATCGTTTTGAAATCGCCCTCCTTCAAGAATTTTCTAAGCATCTCCTTTGTCTTGGTCCAATCCGAGGGGGGATCGGTGGCCCAGACGATGTAAGGCGCGCCGGCGACAATGCTTGCGATGAGGGGATCCCGGCGAAGATCGTCAGGGACCGTTCCGATTGCAAACTCCAATCCCTGAAGGTGGGCCTTGCTGCCGGCGATCGAGTCTTGAATGGCCGTAACGCTCGATGCTCCAGGAATCCATTCGAGCGTCGGCGAATTGAACAGCAGACTGTGGGCAATACGTTTGACGGCCTCGTCCCACTGCCTGAACACGGGCTCGTATGCACGTCGCTCCGCCACGTGGAGCGCCGTCGGCCATGATTCCCCAAGTGGCCGTGTGAGTTCTAAGTGGCTGGCGGCAAACGGCCACGTCTCGGGGAGCGCAACAAACGCTGCTCGAGGCAGTAGGAACCCGACGGTGAATGAGCCGTACCCGCCGGCCATCTTTGCAATGACCGGGACGGCGGCGTCTCTGAACCCGTCAGGAGTGCGATCACATGGCACGACTGTCTTCGGCTGCCAGCCATTGCGAGGGTCCTTGACATGGGCGACGAACTCGGTCGGCCACGCGAATCGAGCATCCGGTCCATCTACACACGGGATCTCAATCACTAGCCTGGCGACGCCCTCGGGTGGGGCAGCAGCTGCACCTGCCCGAAGCAAGCCCAAGGCGGGACCGGTGATGTAGGGAGCGAACACGGCATCAGGAAGCTGATCACCAGTGAGACACTCAACTGCTACGGCGAACTTGATGAGGGACTCATAGCCGAACCCAGCCGCTATCTCCAGCGCTTGCTCGAGGTCGGCGGGCATCGAGTCCAGTTCCGGCACGACAAGTCGAATTGCTTCGTTCATCTGCTGCAGATTGACAGTGCCAAACGCCTCGACAAAGCTTGACACCGCGCGCTGACGCTCTAGGAAGATCTCGAGATCGAAATTCCGCTCCGCGGAAGTCGCCGCTCGAGCCTGGAGGCCCTCAATGAGGCGATGACGGTTGTCGTAACTCGTGACGACCAATGCAACGAGATCAACAGTCTCTTGCCCGGTGGCGTCGATCTGGCCATCTAGTGCGGCAATCAGCTCCTGGCGGAGCTCTGCCTCCGTAAGCGCGGCACCGCTTCTCAGTTCGCGCTCGACGCGGTCGAGTTGTCTGGGCGACATGCCTGCTGAGGACAAGACCTGCTGGGTTTGTCCGGATACAGGAATCCCACCGCCGAACTCCTGAGTGTCCCTTTGACCTCCGCCAGTTTCGAAGATGCGAGTCACGGGATGCTGTCGTGTGACGCCCTTCGCGTTCAGTACCTTGAAGCTGTCGTCGATGTGCTGGACAACTGTTGGAAAATCAATCGGGAGGCACACGTTCTCTTTAAGCCACTCAAGGAGACTATTGGAGAACGCCGCTTCCCGCTTTAGGCGATCGTGCGTTGCGTACTCACCCTGCGAAGCCGCAAACAGCGTTGATTGCGAAACTCGTCTAAAAGTTCTGCCGTTCGGATTCAACGGACCCGACGAGAGGTCGTCAGGTATCTTCATCTCGGCAGAGAAGTTGGCGCATGCATCAATGAAGACGACTTGGTTATCGAAACCAGGGAAAGCATCAGAGGTCAAGTAGCGAAGGACCTGGTCAACGACGAACACTCGGGGGGCCTCGGCATACGCATCAGCGGCATAGAGCACTCGTTGTCCGCTTCGGTTGAGCACTCCGTGCCCACTCCAGTAGACCACCAGCAGGTCGCCGCGTACTTTCGATGCCTTGATGAAGAGATCCTCAATATCATGCTGAGCGCCATCGAACGTGAGGACATTCTCCGGTGGCGGGGTCTCGGCGCCAGACCAGGAGCGGGCTAGCCATACCTGCTCGGGCGGCACCCGACAGTCGACGGCCCATTGCGCAAAGCGAACCGCATCCGAGGCGACTCCAGGAAGCGAATACTTCTTTCCGTAGGCGTATTCTTCAAGTCCAATGGCGAGAACCAGGACCTTGCGAACATCAATGGTGGCCATTGAGCGCTCCTTCGACGCCCGCCCACACTTCCGGGTTGGACCAGTACGCGCTGTGCGAGTAGGGGAACGGCTGACCGTTGTCGACCTCGAGATCCGACACCCGCTCGGGGAAGACCTCCGCGCCTACGTAGGACAGGAGGTCACGTCGGTCGTAGACGTTCAACCATCGTGGGAAGTGATCCGGGAGAGAGTCTGGCGGCTCAAGGCTTGGCAACGCCCCGATCTCGTAGAGAAACGGCGCCTGTGAACCCACTGTTATGAGTAGGTCCACGTTGTCAACCTGCTTCCGGACGAGCAGGTCGGCGCACATTATGCCGCCGAGCGAATGGGCGAGCAGGATGACGGGACCGTCACCGCAGTCTTGAATCGATTGCTCCAGGAATCTACGCGCGTCATCACCTCGAGCTAGGAAGCGCATGATGTCGCCCCCGGGATCGGTGAGCTTATCTGTAAGGTCGCCGCGGTCTTTGGTGAGCCGGTACGTGGCATAGCGCAGAGCCAAACCCTTGAACGGCCGGAGCAGGAAGTCGGATATACCCATGCCATAACCATGGAGTTGGGTTGTAACTGCCTCCACAATGGCGTCACGAACGGTTCCGCTCACCGGGTCGTTACCCGCCTCCATTGAATCGACGAGTGTCTGTGCCACGATCGCTCGGGCGATTGCTTGACGATGTAGGAGTGGTTCAGCCGGGGCAGTGTCCAGCGCCTGCGCGAACTCCGGCGAGGACGCAACCGTTTGGAGCGCAGGTGGAAACCAGTCCATAAGATGGTTGGATTCGAGCAACAACGTCAGGTCGTCGCTTGCCGTGAACCTCTCGACGTCATCGCGAATGAGTGTTGCGGGCGGTGCTTCGCCGAGCACCACTTCCGTCGTGCTGTCATCGTAGTTCCGCAGCAACCGCAGTTCGTACAGCGGATCGGTGTAGAGAACCGACCACAACGCAACTTCCTCGTCGGCAGCTGATGGTTGTTGGCCGCCGCCGGCCGCAAGGTAGTCCGGTATTGAAACGCCATTCAGCCGAAGCTTCGCGCCTTCCGACTCGCCCCAGAAGCAGCCTTTGACATCGACGTCTAACCCGCGATCGTCCACCGTCTTCTTGATGGCCTCGAGTGTTGCCGCGTATGCTTTCCCGCGAACACCGGTTCCGTGGACGAACAACAGCGTGGAACGGTTGGTGCCCATCTCACCCCTCCCCCCGGGGAAAGTGCCGAAGCTCAGTGCCGCGACGATCCTGAAACCACGATTGCAGTCCCGGCGTGCGGCGCACCTACGCGCAGCATAGAACCTGAGGGCCAACCTCCGCCATCCGCTGTCTTTGACGGCTGTCCCAGAATTGGGTATGGCTCGCAAAGATGACTACGCTTCGACCGCCCCTCTGGTAGTGCGAATGCTCGGAGCCTAGGGGGCGGCAACACGAACCGCCTCAGTGCCGTCACCGATTCCTTTACCTCCGCACGCCCGGCGGCTCGGGATGGCATCTCTACCGCCGTCGCCGATTTGATTTTGCACGGAGAAGGTGCGACTCCAGTGGATCTCGTGACGCACGCATTTTTGTTTCAGATTTGGCCCGCCCGGTGTACGCTGGCGCCAGCCGAAGGGGGTGGTTGGCTTTATGCCATTGCAGACGGGCAAATGGGAAGCGAACATCGACGGCCGTGAGTGTCATCTCTTCATCAATGGCGTCAGAGACACTGGTGAAGTATCGGCGAACATCTCAGCTGGCTATTCCGGTGCCGGAGATGTCCCGGCACTCACCGGAATCTGGGATGAGACGACGCAGCATCTTGTGCTGCTCTGGGTCGGGTCAGGAGATATCGCGACAGGGGTCGGCCCAGAAATATACGACGGCTACCTGATCACAACCCCATTCGACCCAATGCCTGGACAGGATGTTGCCTGGACGCTCGTCGGCACAGCGCAAGCAACCGGACACTGGAGTCTTATCCATCACAACTCCAATTCACGTCGTAGTCGATTCGGATGGTTCGCGCGAATCACCAACGTCCGCTAGCTAGTCGCGCGGTTGCGATCTCAGCTGAGCACCGGAAGGGGCCAAGGGTCTGCGGCATGCGGCCAATCGCGACGGTCGTGCGACACCGCACGTTCGAGGACGTTGCAAGTCATGTTGCAACTCGTTGGAGTGCGTCCCGCGTCCATCGATTTCGGACACTCTCCGGTTCGGCGTGAGGCGAATCTGGGTCTTGGCACGGGATGTGCGCTGACTCCAGCAGGCTCTCCCTAGCAACATTTCCAACGTTCGCGGATCGTGCGCTTGATGAATTGACCAAACCTGGCTGCGGCCATACTGGAGCTAAGAAAGTGGCGAGCCTCCGTCCAACTGGATCGAGGGAAGAATTACTGGTGCAACGCGCTGGATTACGGCATCCTGAATCCAACTGGGGGAAGGGGATATCAATGTCCCGGATTTATATGCGCGTGCTCGTTGCTAACGACTCTGATGCAACGCTTCGGCTCCGGCATCGTTCCACATCTAGGAGCTGGACGGGCGGGTGGGAGCCCGTCGTACAGTCGGAGACACTGCCCGGCGGACACCACGGCTGGCAGGCCGAAGGCGACCTCTTCATCTGGGAGTTGTCCGGTGTCGAGGCTCGAGTCTGGTATGACGTTGTCGCCCCGTCTGGGGAGGTGCTCGGCGAGCTATACATCTTTGCCAACAGCCCGGTGAGAGAGTCGCAGTACGGGAACACCTTCCACGTGCACGCACCGGCCGGCTACTACGCCACGTATTCGGACGCCAAAGGTCAGAAGAACGACAACAACCGTGCCGTTCTCGAGATCAGGTTCAGGAATACCCGCAAGGTCGCAGTGCGGGGCTTCAAGCCCTCAAAGAACGGATTCCAGTTCTCGAACGGGTCGTGGAGCGATCAGCTGCCCGTCCTCACGGTCGGAGAACTGTGGAACCGCTTCCGCGGCGTGCTAACTGGCGGTGGTCTGGCCGACGCGCTGGGGATCACTCCCTCCACGGATTGGCTGCCGCTCACACACGCCGACACTGGTCTGTGTGGCGGCATGACGTATGCGGTCATGGACTACTTCGCGCTCAATCAGATCCCGCCGGAGGCAAAGAAGAATCGCGACGGTGCTTACGTCCCCCCTGATTCGGCTGACGACCCGATGTTCCTCTTCATTCGAGAGCGACTCCTGGATAGTTTCGATTTCACCGGTCGGGGGCATCGCTGGCTCTCGTACACCTCGCCGATCTATCCAGACGACGACGAGGGCGTTCTGCAGTCCTTCGGGGTGATGAAAGGCAAGGCGTGGGTCACGTACCGCGAGGAATGGCCTCGCATCCGTGAGCTGCTCGACAACGGGAAACTGGCGACGGTCGGACTTGTACAGTCGGCCCAGTTCGACATCGGCGCGAACCACCAGGTGCTCGCGTATGCGTACGAACAAAGCGCCCAGAACGTCAAGCTCTGGATTTACGACCCGAACGTCCCTGGCCAAGCCCCCCTCCCTGCGATCGCAGACGACCTTTACCTTGAATTCGACACCTCGAGCACGGCCGACGGAATCACGGTGACGCGTCACAACGCGCCGGCGGAGGAGCCGGAGAAGGTGAAGCGGATTTACGCCCTCCTGCTGATGGATAACTACATTCCGAAAGCTCCCCCGCCGGGGCGTAGCGTCCCCCCTCCCGACGCCCCCAAGTACTTCAAGCTGGTCAGGACGGATGCGGAGTCTTTCACCACGGGAGGAACGGTGAAGGGCACTCGCAAGAACTACTGCCAGGAGGTCATGGAGACCGGCATGTGGACGAGTCGCACCGACATGACATTCGTCGCGCAGGTGGTCGGATACGTCGATCCAGTCGTCTCGTGGACGGTGGCCGGTGTGCCGGTGACCGACAAGACGACAGCGGTTCCGATCAATGTCGGCGGGACGCCGTTCAGTATCGGATGCCGACTCCTTGCGGGCGGTCGATCCCTGATGCTGTCCTCTGCCCCTGGCGACACCTATGCTGCCGCAGTCAGCGTCACGATGAAGGATGCCCTGGGCGAGACGAAGGCAGCGACCGACATATTCGACATCGAAGGGACATACGAGGGGCCCAGGATCGAGCACATCCGCGCCGAAACGCGGTGTCTCGAACGAACGATCCCGGTTCCTGTGGACATCGGCGATTTCGTGATTCCTAAGGAAGGACCTGGGCCTGTCGAAATCGAAGCATGGAAAGCTGGCGTCCTCGCGCGCCTGAATGAGAATGCGGCGATCAACCCCGCGGCCCGTGCCGCGATCGAAGCGTTCGTCGAGCTTCAGGTTGACCTGCCGGACATCGGCGGAATCGGCACCGCCATCGCGCAAAGGAACCGCATCGGCGGCTAGGCCACGTCAATCAGGTGTTTCCGGGGGAACCCAGTCCCGGATGCGAGCATGCAGCAGATCAGGGCTCACGGAGTGACCCCGGAACGAGGGTCTGGAAGCCCTCCTGAAACTCGAACTAGATCGCATCCACGATAGGGGGTTGTGACTGCTCATTTTCGCGGCGTGCAACGCTGCTGCATGACAGTCGGGACGGTTTGGAGCTCTCGACGTCGTGACTCGACACAACTGCTCGACACTTCGGCGGAAGCTATCCCAACCTGGACGCCGCCATGAAAGCGTCCTCTACCGACGAAATGCAGGCTCAGTCGTCGGCCGCGGTATCGCGCTGCTTTCGGTCTCCGCGCTGGCTGATCTCGCGAGGCAGATCCTCGGGGCGTAGCCCCTCGATGACCGCGACCGTCCTTACTATCTCCTGCCCAACGCGCTGGGTAACCGACTCCCGCGCTGCAAGGTTGATGACCAAGTGCTCCGTCGCCTCGTACACGGCAATCGTGATGCTTGCCGGGTCGAGGGCTTCAACGGCCGCGAGCGGTACGCGGATCACGAGGTCGTACGACGTTCTCCGACTCACCCGATGGTCGTTCTCGACACCGTCGGACGAGGGGTCGGGAATCGCGATGTCCAGGCCGGGATCGACAAGCGCCCTCATCGCCAGCGGACCGTCCGGCCCGCTCACCTCGAGGAAGTTCGCGCCGCGAACAGTGGACTGCACGAGAGGCGGGGCGTCGACGACCGTACTGTCGAGCACAGAGATCCGTTCGCCTTCGATGCGAAGCACGAACCGAACGCTGCGCGTGGCTTCATCACGGTTCGTGCCACTCACCGGGTTAGGCTTCCGCATCGGCCACTCCTGCCGCTCATTCCAGGTCGCCGCCCTTCGCCGTGACGGCGGCCGTTTCCAGAGTCCAGTCGGCGCCTGGGGTTCGGTTCCCTCGAGCGGCCGTCCTATTCCGCCTTGCTTCGTTTCGCCCTTCGGTAGGGATCTCAGTGTCCGGCCGAGCGAGCGCGGTCTCTTCGCCTCGAGGTCGACCTGCTTGCGCGGTTTCCGCCCACCCTCGGAGTGTTCGATATCGGTCATGATCTGCCGCTCCCTGTCACCAGTTTCGCCCGTGGCGGTAGTTGTGCACCCACTGGTTGTAGATTCTCTCGAGGCGCACCGACGCAGTCGTGGTCATCGATCCCAGCCAGTCGTTGTTGTGCGCCAGCATGCTGACGGGCCCGCTCGGCACCCGGTGGCGCTTCGCGGTGCCTATTGGGGTGATGACCTCGCCAACGCCCCATCGAGGTAGGCGTGGTGGAGGCACCACGGTGAACCGGTCGAAGGGACCGAGATGCCACTCGCCGATCCAATCCTCCTCCCAGTCAGCACGCAGGCGCGTGCCGTCCGAGACCATTCGTCCTGCGTAACCAACGATCCAGTCCCGGGGATTCCAAGCGAACAACCCCACCTTCCCACTTCCTGTCAGATCGGCAGGCTGGAACTGGTCACCGGCGCGGAGGCCGCCCCAGCCAGGGACTTCGTCCTCGTAGAGCCGCACTCGGGCGAATCCGTTGCCGGTCGATCGGAACATGCCCAGGTAACAGCTCGACCAGTCCACCGCGTTGGACAGGAAGATGTCATCCTTTCCGTCGCCGTCGAAGTCGCCAATGTAGATGCGGTCGTTGGCGGCGAACCCACCCCAGCCGGGCAGGTCATCGACGTAGAGGCGGACAGTGCGGAAGCCGCCGCGTTGTAGGCGGAGGATGCCGAGGAACTTCTCGCTCCAGTCCCGTCCGTTCCAGATGAGCAGATCGTCGCGACCCGTGCCGGTAAAGTCCCCAACGCGGAAGATGTCCCACGAGGCGAGCTCGCCCCAACCCGGAAGCTCGTTCTCGTACAAGCGCGTTAGCTTGAACCCGCGCCCTGTCGATGTAAGGAGAGCGACGTACCGGCTCGACCAGTCGGCGAGATTGTAGATAAGTAGATCTTGTTTGCCGTCGCCGTCGAAATCTCCGACGAGGAACCGGTCGTTACGCGCGAACCCGCCCCAGCCAGGGATGTCGCCGTCGTATCGGGCGAGCAGGTGGAGCGTCCCGTCGGGCCGTACCTCGAAGAGGCCAAGATAAGGAAAGGTGAAGTCGACCGAGTTGTACACCACGACCTCATCCAGGCCGTCGCCGTCGAAGTCGCCAGTAAAGAACTGATCGCCGGGCTTCACGTCCCATCCGGGCATGGCGTCTGCAGTGGTCTGGACGTGCTGCCAGCCATCGTCAGCTTTGCGGTAGAGCGTGATCGAACGGTCGCCGTACTCGAGGAACTCCGGCGCGAGATCCGGGGTGAAGTGGCCGGCCGCGATGCGACGGAAGTTGCGACCGGTCGCCTCATGGTTACCTCGCTTGAGTTCGGTGTAGCAGACCGGGCAGAACTCGTTCGCATTAGTCCTCATCCGGCAGCGGACCGCCGGCCGGTAGATGCCGGTCGCGAATGTTGCACCGCCCTCGAAGAGGCCTGCGTCCAATGAGTCGTCCCAGCCAGCGGGCTTCGCGCCGGCAGTGTAGTCGGCGTTAGCACCGGTGCCGGTCGGCACGGGGGTGGTCGGCGCGACGAACGTCGCCCACTTGAGACCCTCGAGGGTATTCGTGAGCGTGACGTTGACCCTCTGGGGCTCGTTAGTATCCGAGTACGCACCCTTTGCAACCTTGCCGTACTCGTCTTCGAGGTCACCGAAACCGTGGCCGAACTCGTGGGCGATCGTTGCCCAGTTCACCGCCATGGTCACTTTGAGCACGGTGCCGTTGCGCAGCCCGCCCTTGAGTGGCGAATTGACGACGATCAGGATGAAGTCCCATCCCGGCGCCCACTTGTCGCAGGCGTCTTTAATGGCCTTTTCAGTCTTCGCCGAGTCCTCGAACCAGTCGTGCCACCAGGTGCCGTTGGAGATGATGCCGAGGGCGGTGTCCTTCAGCGCGTCCGTCGAGGTGTCGTCGCTCGTGTCGGCGTCCGTCCCCTTAAGGTTCCATTTGCGCGTGCTTGCGACCGAGTCTTTCGACTCGAGATTGACGCGGATGATGTTCCACGCTGCCGAGTCCTCGTTGAAGTAGCCGGACCCGAAGACCCCGTCGATCACCTCATCCTGGACGAACTTGTTGAAGGCCGCCTGACCGACCGCGTCGAACCCGTCACCGAGGATCGCCAGGGTTTTCCGTCTCGGGTTGTTGATGCCTACATCCTGCAGGATGGTCGCGCTGTCAGCCATATCGAAGTCCCTTCTCGTGTCTCCTATTTCTCCGTGACCTTCAGTGGTTTCGAATTCAGGTCATGGAACGCACGAAGCGAGTTGGAGACAATGGCGCGCACCGCGAGAATCTCCCAGAGGCGACCGTTTGTGTTTGCCAGCGCTCCTAATCCAGGTTGGTCTGCGACCAAACGATGCGTCCAAGGCATCGATTGCCGACGCCCAAGCGGCCGTTCCCGTGCGTTTGCGTGCGGCCACCGAGTATCGGTGGGCTCAAGCTACTCTGACCACGTGAGCCAAGGCGAGTCCGCACTATTGCGGACCTCGCTAAGGCTTAAATCCCCGACTCGCACACCTTCGATACACGGCGATGTCACTCGTAAGCCTGAAGGTCCCCAAAGAAGACCCGTCGGTTGGTGTGGTTACCGGGCAACGCCAACCCACGAGGAGCGCTCGCGTGATGCCATCGTCCGGATGGATTTGACTATTGATTTTCGGCGGCTGAGCGGCCATTATGAGCGGCATCCACGGTATCGGTCGAGCATGGGGGGCCGCGATGCCAAAGTGGCAACGTTTGACACGCATCGGCGTTCTGCTATTCCTAACTGTTACCCCGACCGTGTCACCTCTCGGCGCATCCATGGCGGCATCCGCAAACCCTGAAGTAGTATTGGGGCGCGCGGTGGCAACAGACGCAGCGGACGAGTGCGCGACGTTCTCGGCTGGCAGCAATTCGGCGGCTGCGGGTGCGAAAGTACTTGAACTGTTCTCAGCGGCTGGATCAGACGCGGATGTAGTCGCTGCGCAGGTGGTTGGATGTCTGGCCACTCAGACGTCGCTCGATGCCGACGAGCGGACGATGGCCGCCTGCGACGCGGCGTCTACGTTGAGTCTGGCAAATCGACATGCTGACGCTGCCGCACTGATAAAGGCGTACCAAGCGGTCCAGGGCAGCACCGAGGCGTGCGACGTCCAACTGTCGTCTGCTGAGGCAGAGCTCTCACCCACGGCGCCCGAAGACCTCGAGGAACTGTGGACGTCATTCGACGAAGAAGTCCTACAGGCCCTTCTCCCAATCGTCTCGTTTGTCGGGCTCTCCGCACTGGCGATTATCGCCTTGGGCCGGCTGACGATCCTCATCGACCCGTTTAGAAACCTGCGGTCCAATCCCGTGACCAGATCCATGGCATGGTTCCTGGGACTACTCCTCGCCCTTCTCACGCCAACGATCTTCGTGGTACGTGGATTGTGGCTGATGCGGACAGAGGAGCTCTCGCAAGTAGCGATACCACTCTCACCTTGGCAACTCTTCGTGGACTTGCTGGGATCTCCGTCCCCAGAGTGGTGGCTGCTGCTCATCGGGGCGGGCCTGGCGGTGCTACTCCTGGGTTACGCGTTCGCCACCACTCGAAGCACGCACATCACGATCACCAGCAGCAAGGGCGAAGGGGAGGTTCTGGACTCAGCGCGACTCATGGCAACCATCGACGCGGTGGCGGGCCGTCCCGATCGTGGGCTCGAATTCCCAGTGGGAACGGACATTGAGACCGCAGCCGACAGCGTGAGCAATCTCTCCGAGAACAAGGCGGTGGCTGCCGTTCAATCGCTGGTCAAGGTCGTCTTTGGCTCGACGCCGTGGAATCTGGGAGTCGAGAACGAGTCGGCAGAGGCAGTCTCTCTCGCGGTTTCGCGAAATGGGAAGCTATTGGTCGCTAAGCGACTTCGGCTCTCGGACTATTCATCCCTCTCTACGATGGAACTGCCGTCGAAGGCAGATCGACTCGCCGCCCTTGTTGCGGGCGAGTTCGTCGCCGCTATGCGTGACCAGTACCGCTGGGAGTTTGATCCCGGTCTGCATGGTGCGACAAGTGCTCAATCGATCGCCCTTCACTATCTTGCGAGTGCCCAGCTGCAAGCCGAGACCACTGATCCCGACGAGTGGCGGCCCACACTGATGAGAGCTGTCGCTCTCGACCCGGCAAATCGGGCCGCGAGCGCCACGCTCCGCTTTATCACCGATCGGTTTGCAACCGGACCAGATCTGGAACGCTATAGAAAGCGACTGACGCAGGTTCTTCATGATGAGCTGGAACTGACGCGCCACGGTAGGACGAGGATTAAATACGGCCTTGGCTTCGACTCCGCGCGGCGTGATGACATTGTCGAGGATGCGATGGCCACACCGGTGCGACGACTACGCAGGAACGACCTACTGATTCGAATTGCCCAATCACTCGTCGCGGTGGAGCGCAATTGCATTGCTCAGGCGGATGCTCGGGCCGGCGAGATCGATACGGCGCCTCTCCTCACTTACCTGCTCAAGGTGCGTGGCAACCGTTCGGCCAATCCGATCCTAACCAATAAGCGCAGGATGCTCGCCGACATCACGCTCTTCCTAACGGATTGTCAAGACGGATCACTCGAGCCTCCTGCTGAGCTTCGCAGAGCGGAGAGGAAGGCCTGGAATGAGGCCCGACCGCTCAAACCCAAAGGTCTTGCGATCGAGCGGCTCGTCTGCGAGGAAGCAGCCTTAGCGATCTACGGCGATTTTCGCAACGTGCCAGATGTGTGTTACAGCTTGGCCTGTCGCCGCGCGATGGGCGGATTCACACGAAGCGATGATTCGATTGAATCGATGGAGTCTCTGCTTAAGGTCGCTTTTCGGCGCCCATACAACCGAGAGTGGGCACCTCGGGATCCCGAGCTTGCCGACTACTACCGGGCCAATAAACCCGAAGTCGACTTATGGATTCGAGAAGCAGTGGCTGCAACCCCACGCCCCAAGCCCAAGCCCAAGCCCAAGCTCAAGGGGCAAACTCCCTCGCTTCGAAGCTCGCCCATTCGTCGTCGCGTCACAGAACACTGATCGATCCCGCAGGCCGGGCCAGTTCGCGACAGGAGTGACAATGCCTTCGATAGAGATTTCGCAGTACAGCATCACGGTGCGGTACAAGGCATCCGATTCCTGGGTCGCCGAGATCGGGTGCTTCACGTTCCAAGAGGGCAGTCACCACGCTGTGGAGACTGCTCGCATCCGGTTCTTCCCGGATGATCTCGAGCTGCCGGCGAATGGCCCCGATCTCGGCGTAGCAGGGTCGATAGCGGTCCTAAATCTGCCCGTGGGCCAGCTCAATACCGTCCTCTCGCTCGTGCGGACGGAGCATCAGGTGCTGGTTGTACAGGACCGCGACCCGTGGACAGGTGCTCCGATCGAGGGGTGGGCAGTCATGACCGGCCGCAACGAGGTCGGCGGGACTGTGTCCGGCGACTGATTACACCTGTGGTGCCGTCTCGTGGTACGGGCGCCAACGGATTGGAGTGGTCGTCGACCAACGCACGGGCACCGGGTAGCGCTTCGTGTTCGGCCGCTTCGACGCGATTACCTCATACCCCGAATACCACAGCACATGCTCGAAGTCGTAGATCCTCCGGCCGTACCGGTCGAACTGCACTCCGAAGCGGTTGTTGAGGGCGGCACCTTCGCCGGTGTAGCACCAAGGCGGGCCGCCACTGATCGGACGTGCCCCATCAGGGTGGGGGTTGTCGCTGCTACAGATGACGGACTGTGTGAAGTGAAGGAGCCGGAAACCGCCAGCGTTCACTGGCGAGTTTCCCTCCTCGCGAATAATGGCCGTGTGGAGCTCAATGTCGGCGGGTATGCCAGGGGCGTTGTCAGATTCGCCGACACGCAGTGCCGGTACGGCCCCATCATCATTGATCGGCGCGGCGATTGTGTATGAGCCACCTGGCTCGCCGTCGAGTGAGAGCGTCGCACCGACCCGGACGAACACCCCATCATCCGTGCCCACCCAGTCGATCTGCTCGTTGAAATCGCAAGTCGCAAGGTCCAGTGTTTCGAGGTGCAGAGCCGCGACCTTCCCGTGGACTAGCGGTGCCAGCCGATGCACGCCGTCGGCCCATTCACCGTGGTACTCGATGCCAGCTATCGCTGACAGGCGTGCTCCGCGCGGCACGTTCGATGGAATCTCAATCTTCAACATGATGCCCACCATCCTCCAGATAGCCGAGGAACCCACTGCTGCCGGGAACCAGGAACGACTCAGTCACATCAGCGCGCGTATCACTCCGCCACCTCGCGGAATGCGTACACCGCCCCAGACGCGACTCCGACGGGGGAATCTGCATTTTCGGACGCGGCGAGCATCCATCGTCCCGGCGCCACGGCGATAGACGTACCGAAGACGCGTGAACCCGGCGGCACGTCGACGAATTCGCGGTGGTAGGGCGCGTCGAGGTCGTGAATCTCGATTGGGCGGTCGTTCCAGGTTCCGCCAACGATGGCATGCCGTCCCGAGATGCGGACGTGTGAGCCGAAATGATCGTGTCGATCTGGTGTCGCGCACCGAATTTCTCGGAGGGGGGTCCACTCCGATCCCCGGCCAAGGACAAGGACATAACCGGGCTCGAGCGCCGCACCCTCGCGATTTGGCGCACCAGCGATGATCCGATCGCCACCGATGGCGACCGAGGCACCTAGCCGAGAGAACTTCGCTCGACCGATCGCCACCGGCGGTCGCACGACCCAGCTCTCGCCGACGCGATCAGCAATGTACACCGCGCCGGCCGCGGTGGCTCCTGGGGTGTTGCGTCGATCTGCACCGATGACAAGGGTGTCACCGTCGACGTCTATCGAGCCGCCGAAACCGGAAGCACGGTCGCCTGGCGGCGGAGTAAGTACCTGCGACAGCACCGCAAGAACTGAGGCTGAACGTCGATAGACGAAGACCACACCGCCTTGGTACTCGGAAGAGTTAACGTCCCTGCCGGCTCCGACGAACAGTTCCTCTTCCGTCGCTGCGAGGCTTATCCCGAACCGGTCGTAGTCGGCCATGCCTGGCCCGGCTCCAGCCAGATACGCTAACAACTCGGGCGGGTTCTTCGTCACGTCGTACAGCCCGACGCGGCCGGGCCGCGGCATCGCACTGTCGAGCGATGGCATACCCACCGCCACGATGTCTCCCCAAAACACAACGCTCGCGCCGAACCCCTGGCATGGAAACCCCTCGTAGACGGTCAGGCGGCCCGTCTGATGCCATCCGTCCGCCGATTCTTTGAAGAGGTAAACGGAACCTCCGTCTTCCTGTGCAGTGTCGTCGCCTGGTGCACCAACGGCAGCCATCGAGTCGCGCACCGCAACGGACGCCCCGAAATCGTCACCGCGCGAGGGTTCACGGACCACAAGCGTCGACTGCTTTCTCCATCCCTGCCCGCGGCGGTCCCAGACATTGAACATCGAGGCGACGCTCTCGCCGTCTGTCGTGGCAAAGGCCACAGCTGGATCGTCGAGGTCGCTGGCGAGATTACGAACCATCCGCCACCGTCCCCTTACGTCGGCCTCGTAGGCGAAGAGGGCCTGATTGGCTCCGATCAGAAGCGCCCCGTCACGAATTGAAATCGATGCACCGAAATGCCTCGATAGGGCACCCGGCGACGGGTTCGCGAGCGTCTGACGGAGACGAACCCCGCCGGGTGTCAATTCGTAGACAAAGGCGATTCCGGCGGGGAACGAAAACACGTTGGTTCGCGGAGCACCAACGACTAACCACCGCCCATCGAACGCGAGCGTGTCGCCGAACCCCAATGTGTCCGCCGGCTCTGCGATCGATCCAAGCGACGAACCACCGGTAACCCTGAAGATGTGGACCGCGGGCCGGAATCCGTTCCCAGACACGGCGACGAGGTTCACCTCTGAATCAACGGCCACCGCCGCACCGAAGAAATGACCTGAGACCGCTGGGCCCCTCAGTTCAGCGAGCGCCTCCCAGCGTCCGTCATTGTTCTTGTAGGTGTACGCCAGACCAGCGGCGTAGATGACGCCACTGGGATCCGTCCGATTCACCCAGGGGCGACCCACAGCGAGGAGCCCGCCGTCCAGGTCGATGGCCGCACCAAATCCACCGGCCACCTCAGATGCCGAGAGGGTGCCGTCGGGGACCCAAGAGCCCGTGAACCGCATGAGATCCACTCGCCCCGCACCGTGTGACCCAATGGCAAGGCTGTTCCCGGCGAGCGCGACAGGGTATCCGATCGGCCCCGCGGGCACGAATGGTTCCGGCATACGCATCAACTGCTCCTCGACCCAGCCAACGCTTGTGCGGTGGAACGTGACGAGGTCGCCGGTATAGCTGCCGATCACGAGCCGATCTGCCTCGAGGTCGACGTACATCCTCCCGATCTGGTGAGTCATTTCGCCCGCGAACAGCGTCTGTGGTTCAGAGAAGCGCATGATCCCACCCCCGTTGTCAAGAGTGACGCAAAGTGGAGAAGCAAACCTCATTTTGCTGTCGCGCAGGAGCGGCCGCAAGACGCGGCACAAAGTCGTGGAGATAACGCCTCGATAACGAAACTGGCGCTGGAGCCACTTTCAACAGTTATACACAGCCAGGCGAAGAGCGGTTATCCACAGAAGTATTCACAGACGCGTGTCACTGCGGACGTCATGCCCCGTCGGGGCACCGTGGAGGATCCCCGGCTTGCGACGTCCATGACGATCGGAGCGCCCGATGGATACCCACTTCTGCGAATACGCCGACGCCCACTCGCGTCTCGCCTCGCTCAATGACCGCGCCAACGGATGCATGACCTTGCTATATGCCAGGTCGGGGCACCAGGTCGATTCGGTGATCGATTCGGTGATCGATGCGCTCGTCGCACTCGATGACCTCAAGGATGCTCTTGCGATCATCGCCGAGGGCGCTCTGTTGTGCGTCTACCTGGCCACCGAAGTCGCCAGAAGCTCGGTGCCTGACGATATCGATTACCTCGCCGAAACGGCTCGGGCAAGACTTCCGCTGCACGTGCTCGCCGACGTCGACGACCGCGGCGCTAGGACGGTCCGGCGCGACATGCGCCGGGCGGTCGGACGGTTTGGTGCGGTTCGGCCGGCCTGACGTCGACCCCTACCTGACGCCACGTCACGGTCGTGCCCTGCTTTGGGGCATGCCTGGCCGCGTACCCGTATGGCAGTGTGGTGGCTTCGTATCCCCACGTTCTAGACGAGGGCTAGGTGTTGATGATGAGCTTCGATCTGCTCACGACCGGCTTGTTGATCGGTGTCGCTGCCCTGGCGGTGTTCGCGATCATTGCCGCGGTCCGTCGACGCAAGCGCAACGCGATTGACGCTCAGGAAGCGGCAAGTTCCCCTACAGTTGCCGCCGAGTCGAATCCTCCGTCGACCACTGCGACGCCGAATCCCGTCCCCACACGAACTGCAACCGGAGGTTCAGGACGACCGGGTGATAAGTACCTCGAAGAGCGAACGTTCTCGATGCCATGTACGCCCGAGGAGGCGATCTCGGTGATCGCGGCCCAGGTCGACACGAACGGGCAAGAGAGCTTCGGCGTCCCCCTTCGGCAGTTCTTGGAATCGGAGTCCCCTGGGCAACCTCCGTTGGTGCATTCGATCTATGTATCGGAATTCAATCCGAGCACCGGATTGACCCTCGTCGCAGGCAATCGCGTCAATACCTACTGGAAGGCGCACCTCCAGCTTGATGGGGCGAACCCGGTCACAGGAACGTTCTCCGTAACGCAGTATGACCGAACCTGGATCGTCAACATCGTGCAGATGGTTGGCGTGCTCGAATCCTCGACACGTTCAGTCGGAGGCCAACTGCTCAAGTGGCCGAAGTAGAGACCGAATCAACAAGATCGGAGAACGCTTGGACGACGTACCCAACGACTACAAGGAGGATCTCGCATACCTGAGAGGCCTCTCCGACAAGGGTGTCTTGCAAGCCTCGAATGCGATCTATCAGAAGCTCGACGCCAAGGCAAAGAACCTCCCAGGGCTGAGACGAGCTCTGAACAACCTCAACGTGAGGTATTAGGTCCCGAGCGCCGAGTGAGGCGCCCTCGACCTGGCGCCATGGCGATAACTCACGAGCAGGGTCTCTCACGCGCCGAGCCGACTTAGGGCGTTGGTGGTCCAGCGGTTGCAGGCAGCACCCCGTTTAGACGTGAGATGGAACGCCGAGCACGCGGCACAGGGATGGATGCCTATCTCGCCGCGTTCGGGATGCGCCCGTCGAAGTGCTCTAAGAACGAGCGCCGCGTCGAGTGCGGTTCGGAATGGCCGTTTGGTGCAGGCGGGCATCGCCGCCCCTTCCTGTAACTGGAAAAGGAACGACGCGCTCCGCCTAAAGTACGGCCAACGTCCGAGTTCGCCGCCTTATAGCGCGAACCCAGGGCACCTCAATGGGTTTATTGCCAAGGCAATCTTGGCGGTCTACACCTGCGGTGCGCAACCGTCTGAAATGAGATTCCGAGCTGCGCCTCAGGTGCGGACCGACGCCGACCGCCTCCTGGCTGACCGTTGTTGACGCGATCGATCTCAAGAGCGTCGCCAGTCACGGGCACACGCGGCAGATCCCAGGAGTGCAGTTCCGGCTCCGTCGGCCACCACTCCTCGGTGAAGAGAAGCGGAAACGCCATGATCGTGCTCATGGCCGGGAGCATACGCGTTCACCGGGAGCGCCCGGCGAGTTATCCACGACGGTGCCGGGTCGCCGGCGCGCGACAGGATCGGCGTCGCCGGTGGTCTCCCCCGGCGCGCGGCGTCCTTGGCGTGTCGCATCACGGCGACGTACACTTTCGAACAAACGTTCGAATAACGCGAGGGCCACAGATGCTCACAATCAACAGCACAGAACCAGTCACAGTCTGGCTAGACCCTTCCGGCCGGCCAGCACGACTCGTCTACCACGGTGCTTGCTACCGCGTAATCGACACACCGACTGCTCTGCCGCGTGAGCCTGAGTGGCCGTCCGGCATTGGTCATCCGCCAGCTGACGTCCTGCTCGCTCTCGGGTGGCGGGTGACGGGGCGAAACGAGCTCGACGACCTTCTCGTCTTCGACCTGCGTCTCGAACCCGACGGCTGGGTCGTCGAAGCCACGTACGCGTAGTGGGTACGAATCGTCGCTATCCAGATCGAGCGGACGAACGCGCAGACGAGATTCGACTCGAGCGGGCAAAGAACGGTGCTCCGGTGTCTCTCACGACGACCGAGGTTCGCGCCACCGGACCCCGCACCACGCCTAATGAGCCCGTCCCTGTGGTCGCCACGATTCGCTACCGCGTGATCTATGAGGAGCCGCGGCAGGTGAGGCGCTGGCAGTCGCATGGACGCGTGGAGCTGTCCTCGTGAAGTACGTCGACCCAACGACTCGCCAGGATCAGTTTGTCTGGCTCTATGCCAACGCGGTCAGCCGCCGCGGTTGACGTGTCGAGTCGCCTCTAATCGGCGCATGGGGATGATCTCGCCTACTCGAGCGTCTGCTCTGACATCCACCGCTCCACTTTCGGCGAGATCGTTTCCGGATACTTCTGTTGCATGAACTCAAGGAACGGCAGCATGCCAGCCGCCTGATCCCTACCGTTCGCGTCGCGCGTCGGCTGATCGAGCAACTGGTTCAAGTCGGCAGCGGCAAGTTCCTCAGCCACGAGCTCAAGTCGCATCAGCACGACGTTGCTGTAGTCGTAGCTTCGGGTGAAGTCGGCCTCGTCGAGCCATTTGTGCTTCAATATCCTGCGAACCGATGACGATTCAAGATCTTTCGGGAGGCTCATGCTGTCTAGCCACTTCCCGTTCTCGAAGGCCCGATAGAAGGCTCCCGCTGATCGGAAACTGCGTCGCTTCTCAAGGACGAGCTCTTCAATTTCCTGGATCGTCGCCTCACTCACATACCGCGTGATCAGGTCATAGGCCAGACTCGCGAGCGAGATGTAGTGAATCGCAAGATTGGGCTCGAGCGGTGTCGCCGGCGTATGAGCCTTCTCGTTCCGCAGGAATTGGATCGACATGTTGAGGTACTTCACTCCATCGAAGAAGTCCTTCTCGACGGCGGTCGAAGCTTGATGACCGAAGATATTCTCGTGATTGGAGGGAGCGAAGGCGTCCGTAGCCCTCTCGCTGCCGGTCTTCTCGCGAAGCTTCTCGCGCACGAGTTTGTAGGACTCCTCGACTGCGTGGAAGAAGTCCCCGCCAGCGAGGTACTGGGCGATGTGGCTGTAAATGTCCTCGTGAATCTCAATCTGGATCCGGTTGGCGGTGACAGACGCTTCAGTTGTGAAGGTGGGCGGGAATCCTGCCGAGGGTTCGGCCACCCCGGTTGTGCCATGCGTACCATCTAGGCCCCGCGCGATCTCACGCAGACGGGCGACTTGGTTGTCGTCGATGTCCACTCCCCACGGGCCCACCGCTGTCTTAGCTTCGACGTACTCCCCAAGGGCGACCAAGGACGATGACACCTCGGCATCGGTGCCGTTCTTCCACAACGCGCGCATTCGGTTGGCCTTGGAATCGCCGAAGCCCGGGTACTGCTCGGCGTCATAGATGTCGATGTTCAGGTCGCGGAAGAAGTTCGCGAAGGAGGCGTTGGAGAAGTCCAGCACATGGCCGTTGGACATTCCGAAGACGCCCTCGAGGTACGTTTTGCTGGCCATGGAAAGGTTGCTCACCCGGCTGTCTCCTTCGAGGTTGACTCCTGATCACGTTCCGGCTCGGATGCAAGGAGTGCGTCCACCAACAGCATCGAGATCACTTCGTTGGTTACCTTGCCGAGCCGGCGCACGTTTGCTGCCTTCCGGACTAGTGGTTCGAGACGCTCCTTGATGTCTTCTGCGTCAAGGGCCGCTTGCTCATGGCGATCAAGCTCGCTCACCCGACGATCCACCAGCTGGTGAACGACCGTCCGAACTTCGTCCACCGATAGGGGTTGGAACGGAATCAGGGCGTCGAATCTGGAGAAGAGGGCGTCCCCGAGCGCATTGCGAATCTCCTGCTCGGAGCCGTAGTTGGAGGTGCAGATGATGAGGGACCGTCCGACATCAACGCGGTAGTTCTTATCCTCGAATACACCACCATCGAAGAACTGGTAGAAGGCGCTGTGGAACACAGCTGCTGCCTTGTCGAACTCATCGATGAGGATCACGCCGGATTCTCGATCGAGGAGGTCTCGAGCGAAGGATGCCTCGGAATGTCGACCTCCAAAGAGGTAGGAGGCGAAGTTCTCACTGTGAAACATCGAGAACTGCTTGCGCATGAGGTCGCCGCCGAGCAGGCCGTTGATGAACTGCGCAGTCTCTGTCTTTCCGACACCCGACGGTCCGAAGAACATGATTACCACCGGCTTGTCACGGCTCGCTCGGGTAAGCGGGTAGAGCGCGGCGAGAAGCGTATCCCTCACGTCCTCTTGTCCCACGAGGTGCCCCGCGAATCCGTCTCGAAAGTCGACGAGTGTCTGACGTGTGGCAGTCGGGTACTTGAATCGTTTGACGGAGGTACCCGGGAAGGCTCGCTTGAGATGAGCGTGCACTTGTTCCGGGGGGTTATGAAGATGAAGTTTGGCAGGGTTTAGGGATCGGATCAGACCTGGAAAGTTCGAGATGACATGCTCGTGGAGGCTGGCGTAGTCGCCCGATTTTGCGACGAGTCGCTTGGGCCGCTCCATCGGCTCGGGCTCGGAACGCTCAGCCCCGTCCTGCACAACTCGAAGCTCACGGCGTCGCTCATCGTGCTCAAACACCGCCTCCAGGAGTCCGTCATTTTCGCTCTCTTTGACCTTCATCTCAAACCACGAGAGTGGACCGTAATAGATCGTGACCTTCGTGGTATCACGCGTCATGCTCAACCCCGGCCAAGAGAACGTCGTACACGTCGAGCTGCTCGTCTTGCACCACTGCGTCGTCGCGGCGGACGATCTGGCTCGCCGTGACCTCTGGGCCGGAGTCTGGCGACATCTCGGCCTGCATCGTCAGGCTGGATTGAGATGCTTGCCCCACTCGCACCCCGTGGAAGACAAGATCCATTCTTCCGAGATCAACAAGCCCGTAGTTGTTGCGAAAAGCTTGGATGTTGAAGCGCAGAATGCAATTGGCACCCTCGTCGTCCTCCGCGAGCAGTTCGTAGTAGCCCTTGGCCGCTTCCAGCGCCTCGTCCAACACAGCGAGGTTCACCGGTAGCTCGTCGGTCTTCATCATCGCCATGTATGGCGTGTACATCTTCATCCAAGCAGCCGAATCCCTGCGAGCACTCACGCTGAGGCCGCCCAGCCGCTTTATCCCTTTCAACTCATCGAGCTTGGCAAGGTAGTCAGTGAGGATGGTGTTCGAGAGCGTCTTGTTGAGGATGCTGCGCCCGAGTGCCGATGCGCTCGCAGCTGCCCCGGCCTCGGCGGAGCCTCCAAAGAACGGCAGCCAATTGAACTTCGCGGCCGCCTTCGCACTCGCGCTCGCTTCCACCTCGGCGGTGCGTTCCCGCGTCTGGTCTCTCGCGATGGTCTCTTTGCCACCCGCCGCGATGTCTAGCAAGTCGGATGCTGATTCTTCATCAAAGTAGACAACCTTGACGAAGGTCTTGGCCTTGTCTTTCGAGTCTGAAGCCATCAGTCCTTTTCTCCCGCACCCAACCCAAAGAACCGCTCAAAGAACGCCCCGAGCTTCTCGATCACACGCTGCTTCTTCTCGGCATGGCCCCCTCCGGCCGAGAAGCGGGACGCTGGAGGCAAAATCTTGGTGATTGCTGTTCCCGAGGTGCGAAGCTGGCCGTCGCGGAATGCGGCATCGAGGAAGGCCCGCGTCTGCTCGGGACGTAGCTGTAGATCGGCGATGATGGCCTCGAGCTCGGCCTCGCGTTTGGCGGCGACGAACGCCCGCCACTGATCGTTGACAGAGCCGTCCACCGATACCGAGTCAACGAAGCTCTCGACGAGGTCGCGCTTGCTGCGCAGCGTCGGGCTGGCGTCGACGGCTCGGCTGATCTGGGCGCGGATCTCCTTGTCGTCGCCGTCGCCGCGCTCAGTCCGGTACTGCGCAACGAGCATGAGGATGTAGTCGACGTTGATCTCGACGTGCTTGATCAGCTCGATCTCGAAGATAACGTCATCGTTGATGATTTCCTTGTCGGCGTCATGGCCTTTCCGGAATTCGGCATAAAGGTCGAGGTAGACGCTCCGGTAGTCCTGGCCCTGGCGTTCCGTGAGAAGGTCATTGCCGGCGAAGTCGTCGAACGAGGTGAGGATGTTCTGCAGGCGCAGGATGGCGCCAAATAGGTTGATGAAGTCCTTCTGAGCCGCCTCGCCGACGATCTGCTGTCCGAGCGGGAACTCACGCAGGAGCATCGCCACCTTTTCGGCGTACTCGTTGTAGTACTCGAGGTAGGGCTTGAGAAGCACAATGCCGCGGGCATCCTTGTTGCCGAACAGCTCAAGCGCGCCGTTGGTCTCTTCCTCGAGGTCGCGGAACGCCACGATGTTCCCGTACGTCTTCACCGAGTTCAGAATTCGGTTGGTTCGCGAGTACGCCTGGATCAGGCCGTGGGCGCGCAGGTTCTTGTCGACGAAAAGGGTGTTGAGAGTGGTGGCGTCGAAGCCTGTGAGGAACATGTTGACCACGATGACCAGATCTATCTCGCGGTTCTTCATTCGCTGCGACAGGTCCTTGTAGTAGTTCTGGAACTTGTCTGCGCTGGTGTCGTAGCTGGTGCCGAAATAGCCGTTGTAGTCCTGAATTGCGCCCTCGAGGAAGCTCCGGGCGTCGCCACTCAGGCCCTCGGTGTCGAACGCCTCGTCGTCGAGGATGCCGTCGTCGCTCGCATCGTTCGCGCCGTACGAGAAGATGACGCCGACCTTGAGACGGCGGTCCGAGGTCAGCTGCTCTTGCTGCGCCTTGAACTGCAGGTAGTAGCGCTGCGCGGCGTCGATCGACGCAGTGGCGAACAGGGCGTTGAAGCCTCGCACCCGCTTCTTCTCGCGGATTGCTTCCGCTTGCCTGCGTGCGCGAACTGACTCCGCCACGTTGGTCACGACCGAGTGCTCATAGCTCGAGGCCCGCTTGGTCTTCTGGTCGAAGTGCTCCAGGATGTAGCGCACGATGTCGTTGACCCGGCGGGGATCGAGCAGCGTCTTCTCGGTCTCGATCGAGGAGACCTGCTTGTCGTCCGGGCTCCCGACCCTAATGGTGTTGACGTAGTCGATACGGAACGGCAGGACGTTCTTGTCGGTTATGGCGTCGACGATTGTGTAGGTGTGCAGCTTGTCGCCGAAGGCCTGCTCGGTGGTCCTCAGCTGCGGGTTGCCACCGGTGCCCGCATTGGCCACGAAGATCGGCGTGCCCGTGAAGCCGAGCAGGTTGTACCGCTTGAACGCGCGAGTGATGTCGGTGTGCATGTCACCGAACTGCGAGCGGTGACACTCATCGAAGATGATCACGACATGGCCCGAGTAGATCTCGTGCCCCTTGTTTGCCTTGATGAACGTTGACAGCTTCTGGATCGTCGTGATGATGATCCTTGAGCTCGCATCCTCGAGCTGGCGCTTCAGGATGGCGGTGGACGTGTTCGAGTTGGCGGCGCCCTTTTCGAAGCGGTCGTACTCGCGCATCGTCTGGTAGTCGAGATCCTTGCGGTCGACGACGAACAGTACCTTGTCCACGCTCGGCAGCTTCGAGGCCAACTGAGCGGTCTTGAATGACGTAAGTGTCTTGCCGGACCCGGTCGTGTGCCAGACATACCCGCCGGCCTCGACCGTGCCAAGTTTTCGATAGTTGGTGGAGATCTCGATCTTCTGGAGAATCCGCTCGGTCGCCACGATCTGGTACGGCCGCATGACGAGCAGGTCACGGTCGGCCGTGAGAACGCAATAGCGCGTCAGGATATTCAGAATCGTGTGCTTCGCGAAGAACGTTCGCACGAACGACTTCAGGTCTTGGATCGGCTTGTTCTGAGCATCGGCCCACCATGACGTGAACTCGAAGCTGTTCGACGTCTTCTTGCCCCGCGCGGCCTTCTGCCCCTCCTTGAGGTGCCGATTGCGCGTCGTGTTCGAGTAGTACTTCGTCAGCGTGCCGTTGCTGATGACGAAGAGTTGGACGTATTCGAAGAGGCCCGAGCCGGCCCAGAAGCTGTCGCGCTGATAGCGGTTGATCTGGTTGAACGCCTCGCGGATGTCGACGCCGCGGCGCTTCAGTTCGATGTGGACCATCGGGAGGCCGTTGACGAGCACGGTGACGTCATAGCGGTTCGCGAAGTTGCCCCCACCCTCCGCCTCCCCCTGGGCGATCTCGTACTGGTTGATTACCTGGAGGCGATTGTTGTGGATGTTGGTCTTGTCCAGCAGCGTGATGTTCTTCGTTGAGCCGTCGTCGCGCTTCAGGATCTGGACATGGTCCTCCTGGATACGAACGGTCTTCTCGACGATGCCTTCGTTTTGGCCGGCGATCTTCTCGCTGAAGAAGGCCACCCATTCTTTGTCGCTGAACACGACGTCGTTGAGCGCCTCAAGCTGGCTGCGGAGGTTCGCAATCAACTGCGCCTCCGAAATGAGGGGGAGGTACTCGAAGGCCTGCGACTCGAGCAGGCGAATCATCTCGCGCTCGAGGTCGGCTTCCGATTGGTAGGCACTGGCGTGTGACGGTTCGGCGACGTACTCAGCGACGACCGTGCTCTCGGCGGATACGGCAATTGGATCATACTTGCGTAGCGGCATCTCAGTCATGGGATGCCCTATCGAACGTCAGTAGACGATCACGGAAGTAGCGGTACTGCTCGCGACGCGCCGCAAGTTCCGCTTCCAACTCGGCGTTTAGTGAAGTGAACTGGTCGAGAATTCTCACGACTTCGAGCTGGGTGTCGAGGGGCGGGATTGGGAACGGGAAGTCGGTAATCATCGGCTTGCGGATGGAGGTGACCGTCGCGCTAACAGCTTTCTGCATAATGAATTGCTTGAAATGAGCTGCGAAGTAGTAATAGGCAAACTTCGTGTCCACCCGTTCATCGGTGAAGTGAATTCGGTAGGCCCGCTGGTGCAGCGCATACTTTCCGTTTGCGTAGTGGAAGATCTCACCAATGCCACCTTCACCCGGTATGACGATGGCCTCCTCGTCAAACTCGTACGTATCTATCTGCATGACGGTCTGAGATCTGACATAGAAGGGGTAGTCGCCACCGTCAACCGCTTGGTTCCGATCGCTTCGGCCAGTACCAACTTGCGCGATGTCACCGATGCGCGCAAATGTCACACCTTCAGACTGTGACTCCCGGATCAGTTTCGCTACAGCAGCGTCGACACGAGTTCGGTGAGCGGTCTGACGCTGAAGAGTCTCCTCGATCTCAGCGTTCAGGCCGGCGATGTCAAGCGCCGTTCGACGGTCCTCCGTCGCGACGTAAGCGGATACTCCCAAGCCGTATCCGTTGTCGCGGATGGCTTCGTTTGACACGAGCCGAGCGAAATGCTCGACGTCCACACGGTCTTCCAGGGCGCCGAGAATGTGCTGCTGATTGTCGAGGGTGAGCTTGTTCTTGTTGGCCACACGTTTGAATTCGTTCGACGCATTCACGAAAAGCACCGCGTTATCCGTCTTCGATTTCTTGAGCACGATGATGCAGGTCGCGATGCTGGTGCCGAAGAAGAGGTCTGGCGGAAGCTGGATGACGGCGTCGACGTAGTTGTTGTCGATGAGGTATTTGCGGATCTTCTGCTCCGCTCCCCCGCGGTACAACACACCTGGGAACTCGACGATGGCGGCGGTGCCGTTGACGGCCAGCCAGCTGAGAATGTGCAGCGTGAAGGCGAGGTCTGCCTTCGACTTGGGCGCGAGTACACCTGCCGGCGCGAAGCGCGGGTCGTTGATCAGCAGCGGGTTGGCGTCGCCGTCCCACTTGATCGAGTACGGCGGATTGGAGACGATCGCCTCGAACGGCTCGTCGTCCCAATGCGCAGGGTCGAGCAGGGTGTCACCGTGCGCCAGGTCGAACTTCTCGTAGTTGACGTCGTGCAGGAACATGTTGATCCGAGCGAGGTTGTAGGTGGTCAGGTTGATCTCCTGACCGAAGAACCCGCCGACGTTCTCTTTGCCGAGGACCTTTGCGAACTTGAGCAGGAGAGACCCGGATCCCGCCGCGGGGTCATAGACCTTGTTAACGCGCGTCTTTCCGACGACTGCAATCTTCGCGAGCACTTCGGAGACTTCCTGCGGAGTGAAGAACTCGCCACCAGACTTGCCGGCTTGCGAGGCGTACATGGTCATCAGGAACTCGTAGGCGTCACCGAACAGATCGATCGCGTTGTCGCCGAAGTCACCGAGCGGGAGGTCGCCGATCGCATCAAGCAGTTTCACGAGCTTTTCGTTGCGCTTGGCGACCGTGTTGCCGAGCTTGGAGCTGTTGACGTCCAGGTCGTCGAAGAGGCCTTTAAGGTCGTCTTCACTGTCCGTCCCTACTGCGGAGCCCTCGATGTGCTTGAAGACCTTCTCCAGCGTCTCGTTCAGGTTGGCATCGTTCTTAGCCCGTGCCCGCACATTGCGAAAGAGCTCCGACGGGAGGACGTAGAAGCCCTTCTCGGCCACCGTTTCCTTGCGTCCGAACTCGGCCGCTGGGTCATCGAGCTTGGCGTAGTCGAAGTCCGATTCGCCCGCCTCACGTTCTTGCTCGTTGAGGTAGGCGGTCAGGTTCTCGGAGATGAACCGGTAGAACAGCATGCCGAGCACGTAGCTCTTGAAGTCCCAGCCGTCCACGGACCCTCGCAGATCGTTCGCGATCCGCCAGATCGTCTTGTGCAGCTCGGCTCGTTGTCCTTCTTTGGTGGTCGGGGGCATCGTTCGTGGGTCTCCTACGCATTCGCGTGGTCAATAGTTGTGTGGTTCCGCATCAAACCGTAGCGGCGACAGGGGACAGCCCAAGGGTGCCGCGCGCGGCGGTGATGTCGATTCGCGATACAGGCGGGAGACTCAAGTTCTCGACCGAACGCTGCAAGCTGCCGCAATTATCGCATGATCAGGAATTCCTGTGAAGTACTTGCGACTCAGGCGGCGGCTCATCCTGTCCGGAGTTAGCAGCAATCGTTGGCAATCCGCGCCAATCCTCGAGGCCCTTAAGCGTCTCCCAGGCTTGGCGGAACGCGGTTGTCACGTCCTGACCGTTCACTCTTGCCCTGGCCATTGAAAGCCGTGGGCCGGCGGCGTGGGGACTCACCAGCTCGCGCAGCTCGGCGATCGAGAACTCACGTGCCCAGTCGAGCTTCCCGGTGTCACGCTCAAACCGGATGCAGATGGCAACGACGATGTCCAGGCTGTGGAACTGAAACATCCGGTCATCGTCCCGCGGCAGGGTCCGGGTCTTCACTTGGATCCTTCGGCCGGCGGCATCGATCAGGTCATAAGCCTTCGTTCCAGGCGGGGGCAGCGTGCCGCCGTAGACCATAAGCGCCAACCGCTCCCCGATCTCGCCCTCGATGCTGCCTGCGGTGCGCGAGACGCCGCGGCGTTGAAACTCCCTCTGAATGGCGCCATAAAGCGAGAGCAGGTCGGGAAGCGTCATTGCCTCGAGCTCATGATCGGCCATGAGGTACAAGGTAGTGCGACCGCCGACCTCCCAGTTCATCGGGACGCCGGGAAAGTAGGTGACGTCACGAGGCTCCCCCGACTCGCGTCGGCACCGTGTCCTCGAGGAGATCCCACGCCAGGTCTTCGGGAAGGTATTCCTCTATGAGCGCCCGAATCTCCCATCTCGGGTACCGAGTCGGATCGCTCTCAAGCTCACGAATTAGAGACTCGAGACGTCGCTCAAAATCTTGATAGGCCGGGCCCATCGCCTGTTCAAACGCGGGCTGGAGCCCTGCGAGATCTCGAAGAATTCTTGCTATCTCCGCCACGATGGCTCCCACTTGCGTCGATATGCGCACAGGCTACGCCTCGGCGGGCTGCTGCGTCTCAGGGCGGGCCCCGATTGGGCTCGCGGTCGCGCCCTCGTGCTGTGGCGTCTGGAAGGGCGGGGTGTCGAAGCGCCGAGCCGTCCTCGGGGTGACGCCAAGCATGAGGCCGTTGCTCCGTCGTTGGCAGGGCAGCTGGTCTTCGGCGCGCGGCGGACTTAGGTTTCCCCAACCTGCCTGACCTCGACCAACCCCGCGCTGTAGACACCCTCCTGCGAGTATTGGTCCGCATCGCCCACCCACGATCACTAGTTATGTCTGCAGCCCCCTAATCCACCTCTCGTCGCTTGATTCGCTTCAGCTACATGTGTCGCGTCGCGCCCCCCAACGGAAGTCCAGCGCCTATCGGCTGTTCCCGCCTGATACGGCACCGCGCAATTCTTCGCGGTTGGGACTATCGTGAAAGGTAACCCCTTGCGAGATGCCCATTCACCTGCGGTGTCTGGGCGTCAGAAAGTTGAATAATCATGGCAAAGAAGACCGTCGTCACGCTTGTTGACGACATCGACGGCAGCGAAGCCATCGAGACTCTCGCGTTCTCATTTGACGGGACGAGTTACGAGATCGACCTCTCAAAGAGCAATGCGAAGGCGTTCCGGAAGGCGATGCAGTCGTACGTCGATGCTGGCCGCAAGACCAGCGTACGTACCGGGCGGCGCCCCGCATCCCGGACGAGTGATGCGCGCGACATCCGAGCATGGGCTGCCGCGAACGGAGTAGACGTGCCCGCCCGCGGTCGCATCCCTGCCAGCGTGCAGGAGCAATATCGCGCGGCGGCCTCGTAAGCGAGCGTTTGCTCCTGGAGTCTTGCTGCTGAACGAACGCTCGCCGCAGGCTCCAGCCGAAGCGATGAGGAGAGACGCCTGTCCGGAGCCACAAGTACACTGCGGTCATGGCTACTGATGAATTGTCCACGCCCGTAAGTGGGCAGTTCGGTCGCGCTCAAGTCGCGGGGTGCTCATGAGCGACCAAGAGTACGTCGAAGAGATTCGTCTCGTCCGGCGGAAGAAGGACACATATCGCTCCAACTCCTCGAAGTCTGATGCATTCGAGAGCGACCTCCTCCGCAACAAAGGCACCAGGAACGTCGCAGGCCCGACAGAATCTCGACCAATCGACGAAGCGGAACTTCGCCGGAGGTACCAAGGCGATCCCGCGTACGGTCCTCAGCGAGAGCCCTCACCCGCCCAGCAAGCACTTGCCGACGCAATTATCGAGCTAAGCACCGTGCTCATACGGGAGTTCGTGGTCCCCGTGGTCAGGGAGGTTGCCCTCCCGGCCGCCAAGGCGAAGCTGAGCGAATTCGCCGAACGACGGCGCTTCAATGCACTCGTACGTGCTGAGATCAGAGCAAGGGCGCTCGCGGCGAACGTCGTCGAGGTCGAGGTAGTCGAGGAGACAGAGCCGGGGTCGACGGCCGCCGATGTTGAGGTTGCGGCACCAGGTATTGCCGTGACGAGAAGCGACCTCCTCCTTGCCCAGCTCCAACTCAAACTTGCAGAGGACTTCGTAGCGCAGCAGAGATGGCTCCTTGCGCACGCCGAAGTCACCGACGAGGATCTCTCGCCGGAGCTGAAGCAGTCGGTCTCGCTGATGCTCGAGGGCAGAGCCGACCAGCTTGATGACGGCCAGCGAGAAGCCGTCGCCGTCTTTCTACAGGAAGCACGCGAAGCCGCAGCCGCTAAGCGCACGCTCCCTCCTCAACCACAGATCATCGAGTAGCCTCGCGCACGCCGCCCCGGCTCGTTGTACGTGCATAGTTGCTGTTGTTCGGTAAGCGAACTCCCTTGCGGGTTGCGAAAACCACAACAGAACGGTATTTACTGCATCGCGCCCGTGATTCATAGTCAGGGGCAGCTATGTACAGGAAACTGCTAAGCATCGCGATCTTCATAGTCGGCGTCGTTGGGGTGCTCTTTTCGAGTCTCCTTATCTATCAAGGAACACATTCCCAGGACGTTAGCGTCTTGGCGCGGTCATCGGCTGGACTCAGGGGACGCTTCTCCTAGTCCCGTCGGCGCTTGTGCTCCTGGTTGGAGTCGTCCTCCTGTTCCGTCGTCACAAGGTGAAGTAGCAGCCATTCCTCCCCAGACCAGGAGCCTCACGTTGAAGCGCCAGCAGGCGCCCCAAGGACCGTCGGATGTAAAAATGAAGAGGGCGGCGACCACGCCGGACGAGGACTCTGAGGTTCTCTAGTCCGGGCGGTCGCCGCCTTGGTACCTGAGGTCAGCTCAGGCAGCGGGTGGTTCCGCTTCCATAGTCACTTCGTCGGCGGACACAGGGACGATACGAACGTCCTCTGCGGCGCTCCAGCGTTCCAAGGTGACCATGGCCCACACGAGCGCTTCGAAGTAGTCGTCGTAGGTGACCTGATTGCTGTACCACTTCGGGTCGCCGACCGTGAGCACCTCGACCCTCCAGACACCGGAACGCGTCAGAAGCTCGACGACCCAACCTGGAACGTTGGTGCTTTCACCACTGCGATTCGGCAACCCCACCAAGAGCGCCGGCCCAACCAGCATTGCCCGCTGGCGAGCTTCGGGAACGAAGTACCACCAGAGGAACGAGGCGCGTGAGTTGAAGGGCAGGTTCAGTAGGCGGCCCTCCTCGTGCACGTAGATGGTCACGCCGAGCGCGGGGATGTCGACTGGTTCGATCCAGCCACCCACCACGGCCTGATAATCCTCGAGCTTTTCAACTTGGAGCTCCGTGATCGGTTCGTTGTCGTATATCGGGATGACGATGCCGTTGACCATCCGTCCCACCTCCTAACTGTTGTCGCGGCCGAGAACCCGGCTGGGTTCTCTCAGGAAGCCGCGTGGCAGCCACGAGGTGGCATCGGTGATTTGGCGGCCGCCCGGGGACGGTGCATGGAGCACTCGAATCCCCGGGTGGCCGCACACTCCCGCTGGGAGCGTTGCCGGTTAGGCGGCGCTCGAGGGCTTACGTGGTGCCTTCGTGCCGCTGGTGCCGCCGAAGATGGCCTCGATCGCGCTCTGCTTGGTCTTCGCTTCGCGTTCGATCTCGGCTCGAACCGTCTCAGCCCGCTCGAGGACCTTGGGGTCGGACTTGCTGGTCTCGACCCAGGCCTCGAGGGCGATGCGGATCTCTTCGGTGACGCTGCGGTCATTCAGTTGGGCGATAACGTCCAGCTGGGCCCGCAGGTCGTCGGCGATACGCACCGCGAGGGTGCGGATCTGACTCGGTGCCGTCGTTGAGCCGGCGGCGGGACTGTTCTCACTCATGTGAGCCTCCTCATCGGAAGCGGTGGATGAGCCCGGGATGGGATCCTCTACACCGCAGCCCGATGAGGAGTGGATGACTGAGTATGAGCAATTGGTCTGAAATGTCAATTCGCGTTGTATATTCCACAACAGTCGACCTCTTTGTGAAACTCGCGGCATTAGACAGCGTCGCGGCGACCGACGGCATTCCACTGATTCGTTTTGCGTTTTTCGAGCTCAGCCTTTATTCGCAGTCACGACGAGCACTGGTCGTTCGCCATAATCGATCCTCGTGATACGCACCCACCCACGCGGGAAGAAATCATCGGCATTTCGGTTGCCAAGACCGAGCTCCTTGAATGTAAACGCGGCGAAGGAGCTTCGCACCAGCGCCGCCAGGCTCGTCGGCCCATGCAACTGATCGACAAGCGCCTTGAGGCGGTTGGCCTGAGCGTCGACCTCATCTTCCGCATAGGCCCGGGCGCGTGGGTCGGTGGTGATGTCCCAGTCGTTGAGCGTCGCCTCCAACCCGTCGAATCGCAACCGAAGCTCGAGCGATGCATACGCAGGTTCGCCGGCCATACCGAGTGTCATGGAGACGTTCGCGGACTCAAGATCGTCGCTAGGGAAACGAACCGTCACGTTGTAGCTTCGGCCGAAAAGCACACGTGGCTGCGACCATTTGACCGAGCTCCGGACGTACGTGATCCGGGTCTGGGCTACACGACCGAAGCCCATCCTCCCTGACGGGTTCAGGATGATGGGGTAGAAGTTGAGCCGCTTGAGTCCGGCATACGACACGCCGCCGTTGCCATCACGCGTCAACCAAGTCGTGAGCGTGGCGTCATTGTCAGCGAGCAGCGTCTCGTATTCGTCCCACGCGCCAGCCCGTCGAAGCCTGGCCCAAACGAACGGGCGCGCTTGCCGGTCCGTACTCCTCCGAATGGCACGCGCTAATTGCAAGGCGAGTGGCTTTTGCCGATTGGCCGCCTCCCGCTTCGTCCGCTCGGCTTCAAGCGTCTGGAGATAGGAGCTCCAGTGCTCGTCAAAGCCCTCGGTCAGTCGCTCACGAGCCTCGCGAGCGACCCTTGTCGCCTCGTCAAGCTCAACGAGGAGACTCTCCACGAACTCGAGGCTGACGGGAGTGGCCGCCTGATACCAGTCCTCGAGTGTGGCTGCGAAGGCTGTGTCCGAGACGTCGTCCGGGACGACGATCGTCGTCTCCTTGCTTCGACGGGCATAGCTGGTGAAGTTCTGCGACCCGACGGTCGCGAGCTTGCCGTCGCAGACAAGAATCTTTGCATGGAGACGCGGGATCGACCGGACCTCAATGCCGCGCCGGAGAAGCGATCGAACGCCGATGAGCTGACCGCGATAGTCAAGGGCGCCGCTTGCTGGTGATAGGTCTGTTACGACGGAGAGCGCATTGGTACCGAGCGTCGCATTCTCGAGCAGTCGGTCGAGCAGGCGATCGAGGTACGGCGTGAACACCCGCACCGACTCCGTCGCTGCCTGAACGCGCGCCCTCCACGAACGGTAGACGTCCCGAGCCAGGATGGTTCGATCGAGCTCTGACACCATGGCATAAAAGTAGCGGTGGCGTCATCAAGTTTGTGGGATGCACCTGCGGTCGACAATTAGCGTCCGTCAACTGTGCCGTCTTGGTCGAGCCCCATATGCACGTGTTGTTCGTGACGAACACAGCGAACACTGCCTGCGTCACAGCTGCGGGTGGTCGAAGAGATACACCGGAATCTCGTGGCTCCCGTCGCGTATCTGGATCCCACTCCGAGATGAGCCGGGGCACGAGTTGTGGCGATGCCGAAAGGCGAGCGACGATAGTCCCGCGTTAGACGTTTCCGAACCGGCTGGATACTCCCACGAGCACAACGACGAGGGCGACGATTAGGTACAGCCACCATTGTGGTTGGCGCAAGAAGTTGAGCCGAGTCGGGGTAATCCCGAAGTGATCAAGAATGTCCATCAGGAGCGGCCCACCGAGGCCGAGCACGATCAGGTAGTAGCCCACGGAAGGGAGCTGCTGCAGAGCGATGAAGACGAGGTAGAGGGCCAAGCTCTCGCCGGCGCCCCCAGCGATGAGCGCGAATCCGCTCGAAAGGACGTCAAGAAGCCTCTCAGCGAAGTTCCACGCCTGCAACGCCAGGAAAAGGATGATGAATCGTAGAATAATCTCCTGTACGCGCCTGCTTTCGAAAAGCGGTGTCGCAACCAGGTCCACAAGCTGCTGTTGCTGAGGATTAGCTGCTCGATCCGCTTCGGCTTGCGATGCCGCCGTGGATAGCGCCAACTCCTTCTCCTGGATCTCGAGCTTGGTCTTTCGTGCTTCGAGATTGGCCTTCCGAATGAGGATTGGAGCACCGACGAGAGTCAGGATTGCAGTGGGGATGGCCAGAATCCCTGCCCACGTCTCGTACCACTCAGGAGAATCCTCTGCGTTCGCCATAACCACAAGAATCTCCGTCAACATGCGCACAAGATAGCAGCCAGCGGCGAGGCAGCCAGGCTTTGAGGTCGAGGAATGCGAACGCGCCCGGCCCGCGGGAGGCGCATGTCAATCGCCTGCCACCAGTAGCGTGAGAGGCAGCTAACTGGCGCACAGGAAGAACTGATGCACGCATGCCTTTGACCCTCGGACCGCTCCTGATCGACGCGGGCATCGATCCCTCCCAAGCGCTCGTGATCCGCCACGCCTACGTCCGCGAGCACGAGGACAGTGGCTTGCCGGGGATCCACGCAGACTCCACCGACGCGGAGATCCTTGAGTACACGCGCACTCAGTCCGCGAATACCATGCGCTTCCCAGCACACCCACCGCGCCTCTGGGTCGTCTTCATCCGTGAAGGTGGCGACCAAGCCAGGCTCTAGTGGGTCGTGGAGAACCGGGGCGAGATCTCTAGCAACGGAATGCTGCGGACCTTCGACCTGGTCGAATCGGAGCACATGGCAGACCTTCGCAACCGCCTCGTGATCGAGTGGCGGTCGCCGCGCACGTGGCGGATGAACGCCACCACTGCTGCGAGGTATCCGGTCGTCGGAATCGCGGACGCGGAGCCGATCCCGTTCCCAGGCTTCGACCGCCTCGTCCTGGGCCACGCGCAGCTGCAGGCGGTGATGCGCGAGCATCGATACGCATCGTGGCGCACGGCGCTCTCCTCGGTCATCGGGATCTACCTCATCACGGACACCAGCGACGGACGGCACTACGTCGGCAAGGCGGACGGTGAGGAGAGCATCCGGCAGCGCTGGAACGCCTACGCGACAAATGGGCACGGCGGAAACGTGGAGCTGCGTGGACTCGACCCATCGAGCTTCCGCTTCTCGCTGCTTCGCGTCTTCGATCCCGCCACACCGACCCGAGACATCGACGCGGCCGAGAGCCACTTCAAGGACGCGCTCGACTCACGCCGCCACGGGCTCAACCGCAACTAGCGTGGTGACGATCACGAGCGGCCCATAACCCGTGACGAAATGTCAGGAGCTGTCCTAGACCGGCTCGGAGTGCTGCGCGATGATCCGGTCGATCTCCTGAAGGGCATAGCCGGCGAGGGTCTGCTGCACATTCAGGACACCGGGCTTCATGGCCTCGGCATCGCCCATCACCACGATGTTCTCGTCGTTGAATACCGTCGCGGGTTCGGTGTAGTTGAAGCTGCCGGCGATCACCAGCTCCTCATCGATCACCATCAGCTTGTGATGAATCTTCCGAACCCCGATGCCTGACTTGTTCATGTAAAGGTCGACACCGGCAGCTTTGAGCTCTTTGGTCGGAGCCCAATCCTGTGCTCCTTGGCCTCGATCCAGGACACCACGGATGCGAAGCTTCGCGGTGGACTTCGCCAAGCGCAGCATCGTGTCGTCGATGCCCGAGGTGTTGGAGAACGTGAACATCGCGAAGTCGATGCTCTTCTTGGCCTTTAGCATCTGCTTCATCACTTCCATCTCCGGCCCGTGGCGGGGGGCGAAGAGTGGCTTGACTCGCATGTTGCCAAGTGAGAACTCCGTCGGGCGAGGTTCAACGCGTTCGTGCTTATCGCCGAACGTGCCCTCGCGCAGCCGGCGAAACTCCGCCTCGAACAGCTCGGTGGCCGTCTTCCCGTGAAGCACGACGATGTGGTTGAGGTTGTTGCCGCGCCCGTCGTTGTTCTTACCCGTGTCCGTCAGGGTGAAGTTGGTCGACCCAGTCAGAACGGCAGCGTTCGATGAACCGGGATCACGCACCATGAACTTCTGGTGGAAGATCGCCTCGTTGAGATCGATGATGGTCGGGATCTTGGCCCGAAGGAAGGCGTTGAAGATACGACGATTGCCTTCGTTGTTCTCGCGTGGTCCCCCGAGTATGTCCCAAGGGTTCTTCGCTGCATTCTTCTCGGTCAGGTAGTCACCCTCGAGGATGACGCTCACGATGACACCGCGCTGCTTCGCTTCGATAATCTTGCGCGCGATTGGCTCCGAGTCGATCTCTTGTACGGCCACGTACAGCCTGGTCTTCGCATCGTCAATGAACTTCTGAATCACCGCGTCGAGATCATCCGGGGCGCCGAGCGCGGTCGGCCCCATGTACATCTCGATGCCACCAATCTTGATCATCGCCTCGCCCCCGAAACTTCGGTCACTATCTCGAATTCTCCGACTTCGTGGTGACGCATTCACAACAGCATCCCTGGCCGAATCCTCCCTCCACAGACTCCCGATCACTATCACTCATTCGGGTGACAACCGCGGCAGAGCAAACGCGAAACTCACTAGGCACAGACCGTTGTGATTTCTACACCGGCGACGACCTTGCCTTGATTGCGCTCATGGTTCATAGTTATCGGCAGTTATGGCACGCAGGGCATCACGCACGAACCATTCGAAACTCCAATACCAGCCACTTCGCGGCGCGGATTTCGAGCGTCATCGCTCCACAGTTTCTCTGGGCGACGACGTTCGAAGTCTGGGCCGAGGTTTTACTATCGTCGAGCTGCTCATCGTGATCGTGGTGATCGCGATCCTCGCCACGATCACCGTCGTCGCCTACAACGGCATCAAGGACCGCGCCGCGGCGTCAGCAGCTTCATCTGCAGCGCAGCAAGTCGCCAAGAAGGTGATGGCTTACGCCATCACCAACGCCGACTCGTACCCAGCGACGCTCTCCGACGCTGGCGTGACGGATTCCGGCTCGACGAGTTATCAGTACCGCGTCGACAACAGCACCAATCCGAAGACGTTCTGCCTGACTGCCACGAGCAGCAACGAGAGCTACTTCGCGTCGAACTCGATGACGACACCGGTGGCTGGTGGATGCGCCGGACACGCAGTGAATGGTGTGATCCCTACGATCACAAATCTCGCGATGTCTCCGAAGGGATCCGTATCGCTCGCAGGCTGGGCAACATCCACACTCGCAACGATGAGCTTCAACGCTTCGGGCGGCCCCACGGGAGGGGCGTTCGTACAGAGCTCAAAGAGCGGAACTTCAAGCCCGTTCGTCCTCGAGTACGGCCTGGTAGGTAGCCCAGTCCACGTTCCGGTAACCGCAGGAACGACATACACATCGTCGTTCTACGGGTCGGTCACGATGGCGACCCCACAGCCGTTTGGCATCATCACTCGCTTCTACGACGCCGCTGGCGTTCAGACGGACAGCAATACAGTGAGTGGCTACGTCACCCCGACGAACGGAAACTGGGCCCGGTGGAGCCGAACGGATGTTGCCCCAACTGGCTCCACTAAGGCGCGAGTTGTCTTCTACGGTCCCAATGGCGCGGTGGCTGGTGACGTCATTCGTATGAGCAACGTAATGGTGACAGCAGGATCTCTACTCGAGAATTACGCGGACGGCAGTTCATCCGGCTGGACTTGGAACGGTACCGCCAACAATTCCACGTCGACGGGGCCGCCACTCTAGCTATGCAGCGAACCAAGGCGTCCGCTGCGACACTCTAACAACTACGCGAAGCACAACGGCAGTGGGCGGATTTTGAACGAAAGATCCTCGCCGCCGCAGGGGAAGATCCCGCAAGCGGTTGGGAGCTCTTTGAACGCATCAAGAGCACTCATGACGGGCCTATCCAGGGATTTAGCCAGCGTCTACGGGCGGTACTGCCGATGGCTCCTTCAGACGTTGGGGCAGGAATGCACGGGCGTCATTATTGATGCGTTGGAGGCTCAGTCTGAGCAGACAGGCGCAGGGAAGGTAGAGGCACGAGGCATCCCCTGGCTCTTGCAAGTTCCGGTATCGGGCGCGCTAACCGATCCGCGGGACGTCGACCGCTTCAGTCGAGGTCGTCGATGAGCGCTTTCAGCGCCGCGCGGACTTCCGCGTCTGCTTCGCCGAGGTCCCGTGGGTCGCGAGTGGCGAACATTTTGCCTTGTTCGTCGAGCACGGCCTGGTAGTTCGTAAGCGCCTTCGCGAACCGCTTGGTGATCTCGAGGTCTTGTGTCATGTTGGCACAATACTTCGACGGCGGATGCGACGACACGTTCAGTCACGCGGGTGCGGCGCCTCGTGTCCACTATCTTCAACCCTGTGCCCACGCGAATCTCCCGGCTCCTGCGCGGGCTGTTGCTGTTATCGATCGCGCGGCTGCTTCTGCCAGGGACGTCTTCAGCGGCGCCTACCGAGGTAGCGGAGCCAACAGTGGTGCCACGATTCCCGATCTTGCGACTGGGCATTGCGATCTGCGGTCTGATCGCGCTCCTTCTTTCCGGTACCTGGCTCTTTGCGAGATACGACGAGACTTTGCCAACGATTGGAGATCCACCACCCACCGGTTCGATCTACCTGTACTTCGACAGGCCTGATGTAACGGCGAGCCTCCACGTGGAGGTGACTTCCGAGCCAGAGAGCCATGAGGAGGGGGACTACGCATCCGATTCGTATGTCATCAACGTCACTGCGGAGAACTTCGACCCGAACGATCCGCCCCGCTTCTACGTCGCACTCGGCGGATCCGCACTCCCCCAGGATGTCTTTCCGGACGCAAGCGATCGCGAATCGTCAGCAAACGACTGCCTGACGATCGTCGTGAGCCTCGCTCCGGAGTTCGACTGCGTGCTGACACGAGGATCACCTGAGTCTGCCTACGCTTCGGATGAGTTGAAGGAAGACCTCATTGTCGTCTCTGGCCTCTTGCAGCCGATCGGGGTGAACGAGGGACTGGCGTGGATTGATCTGACCGCGAATGCGGACACGCTCGTCGGCGCAGGTGACACCGAGGTATTCCAGCTTCCGACCGTCGGGACGACCTACATTCCCGAGACGGTAGGCGATGAGATGAACATCATCATCGACGACGTCGGTCCGCTCTATGTGCCGGATCCGATCACGCCTGTCGTCGAGTACCAGTGGCTCTCCCCCACGGACCAGCTCGAGTCTCTGTCCGTTGAACCGGTTGCGCGTCAACCGTTGACCTGGGTCGAGAATTACCGCACAATGCTGACTGCCTCCGGCATGATCACGGACACTCGGGACCAGCGAGATGCCGACCGAAGTGGCTTCTTCTGGGGTGTGCTCGCGGGAATCTTGGGCGGCTTCGTCGTCCCGGTGATCGGGCTGTGGAGGGAGACGATTGCCGCGTTCTGGCGCTGGCAAACGTCCCGCAGGACAGCCCTGCGCACCAGTCAGGAAGGCAGTGCCTAGCTAACGAGGCAACGCCTCGGATCGGAGGCCGATCTCCACTCGGGTGTTGGGCGTGAAGTTGTGCCCGGCGAGCCGGACATGATGATCGGCGATAGAGGGCCGATTCAGAATCCGCCCCGGCAGCCGCCCGCCTCTTCACTTCAGCGACTCGTGCGCGCGCCGCGGCTTGCCATGCACCACAACGTGATCATCGTGGCCTAAGAAATGTTGCGTCACTCCCGTGCGCGGCACTACGGATCCGCCACTATGGTCCAAAGCCGCGGACATCTGGGGGGATGCACATGGGGTGTTCACGTGATCGAATGCTGGCTGCCGTCGTGGCCGCCGTCGTGACCGCTGCGCTTCTCGTCGCGTGCTCACCAGCGGAGGCCAGTGGCACGGGCAGCGTCGACGTCCGCGCCGGTCAAGACGCGACCGTCACGGCAGGCTCCGACGGCGAGCTGGTGGTCGAAGTACCGGGGTCCTCGATCAAGGGTGAGGGGACGCTCGTCGCCAAGCCCACCGAAGGTGCCCAGGGCGTCGAGGGGTGGAGCGTCGAGCTGGCTGGCGGCGCCGAGCTCATCGGGCCGGCCACCCTCCGCTTCAAGCACGCCTTCGAAGACGGCGAGCCGCTGCCGCTGGTGGCATCGACCTCCGATGGTGAGACCTACGAAGCGGCGGAGGACGTCGTCGCGGATGACGCAGGCATCGTCGTCACGACGACGCACTTCTCGAACTGGTTCACCATGTGGTGGGACGACCTGATGGAGAAGGCGCGCGCCGGCCTCGATTTCATCTATCAGGATGCGGGCAAGCCGCCCACCTGTGACGGCGAAGACGCGGTGCGGACTGCGGGCTACGAAATCTCATCCGACAGCGGCGATCGGGTGTACTGGTGCCTCGGGCAAGGCTCGAGCGGCGGGGCGGGGTTGACGGTTGTGAACGGACGCGGCTACACGGTGGCCGCTGAGCACACCCCAGGGCTCGCTGTGACCGACGCGGGTGCAACGGACCTGCTCGGCATGCTGAGCAACCTGATCAAGGAGACGCCTTCACTCCCCCAGAACACGGTGACACTCGTCGGGCCGGGCAGCACGATCCAATACAGCGTCGACGGCAGCCAGGAGATGGGTGTTCGTCTCAAGCCATCCGTGGCGGGGTACCTCGTGACCGCGGCGCAGTACGCCGTTGACACTGTGTTGGAGGTGTTGAAGTACGCCGGGAAAGCCGACATGTCCGTGGAGAAGGTGGCGGACCTTTTCGAGTGGGAGTCCTGCCTAACTGGCTTCAGCAGTATGGCGACCTCGGACATCGAAACGGCGACGCAAGCCTCCGACTACTTTTCCGACGCGGTCGGGACGACATTGGGCTGCATGGACGACGCCCTGAAAAACGCCGGGCTCGCCTTCCGGGGAACGACCGTTGCCGGCAGCCTGTCGTGGCTCATCGCGGGCGTCCGCACCGCACTGAACGGCCTCGGCGCCGCGGCCGACACGGCACTCAACCCGAATGGCTACTCGATCTACATCAGCCCGCCGGCACCAATCCTGCCGGGACTTCCGGCCGACCTCAGCGGGAAGTGGTGCACTCGAACCGGCGAGCAGGAGTGCTTCGACGCCGCCGAGACGTTGGCGAAGTACCCACAAGCGTTCGTCGACGAGTCATATCCAGACGCTTCGACTCCCGGCACAACGACCTTCGTCATCTGCCTGCAGCCGGATCTTGGTGACAGTTGCAGTGTGGCGGGCACCATGCTGCTGGAATACTTCCCAGCCGGGGTCGCTTGGGACTGCGTCGCGACGCAAGTTGAGGGAGCTGGCTGGCCCGCGTGCACCCCGGACTACACCGACGCCCACTACAGCAGCGAACCGCGCCTCGTGCACCAGTACAACCATCAGCAGGACGAGACATATCACGACGCGCCGCCGATGTACCGAACAGATCAGTAGGCGCCGACCGTTTCGTCGCGGGGCTTCCTAAAACAGAGGGTCTTGTTGAGGGGTGTCGAGCTTGCACGGAGAACCGCGTGAGCCCATCCACCACTCAACGAGAGGCTGACCTGAGGGTGACATCCCAGGGAGCCGCCAGAATGACAACGCTGTCCACAGCCGCCGTGGCGATTTCTACAACGCCCAAACTCTTGTCATCATTACGCTCACGCTTCATAGTCATGCGCAAAGATATGCAGGACCCAGAAGACAATGAGTATCGAAGCGCGCCCCTTCGAACGGCTGGCCCCTTACCGAGACGCCGCTTGGGGCTGACGTCTCGTCAGGCCGCGATTATCGGCATAGCTCTCCTTGTGCACGGCGGCGTCGGATTCGGCGTCTACTTCTTCCTCGAGCAGCAAGGCAAGCCCTCGGCTGTACGCTCCGACGACGCCGAGTCCGAGGCCAGCTCAGACGAACGCGCGTTCCACAGCGCGCAGACCGAGCTGTACCAAGTTCCGACCGCCGATTGGACAGACGACGATGTCGCAAGGGTCTACGTCGTGCTCGATTACGCAAGAGCGCAAGGCGCCCACCGTCTGGCCCTGAACTGGCTCAACGAACTCGACCTGGCCGCGAAGCAGGGTGTCGACATTGACCAGGCCGAGCATGACGGCACGTACCGTGACACGCTGCGACGGGAAGCGTCCGAGGCACTTCGGGAGGCTGAAGCCGCGCCGTCCGCAGGAGCGGCGCGGTGAAAACGGCGCTTGCCTTCTTCGTACTCGTCATTGCGGCATCCCTGATGGCGGGTGTGCTGCTGGGCAGCACCAATGCGCTAGCCCTCACCGATTCCGTGAGCACCAATAACTCACCACTTCGAAGTCAGGCGGAGGCGGAGGCGTTCGTTGACTGGATGTGTCAGGCCTCGACCTTCCCGGTCGCGATCGCTGCCTACCCGTCCAATGCCACGTTCGATAAGTCACCGACAGGCACGGGCCATCTGACGTACAACGCCAATCTGGTCTGGAGGAGCTGTGAGCGAGGTGACACCCGCGCGATGGCAATCACGGGCTACCCAACAACTGCGGACAACGGGCTCGCCACCTGCCCGGTCGCGGGGTGGTACCACGACGGAGACAACAACACGCATGACTGCGTGAAGTACACCGGATCTGACCTCGGGCGCATGCAGGGGTACGCCGAGCTCATCTGCCCATGGGGAAGTGGGGAGACGTGGCACTCACCGGGCTCGCTCAGGAGGTAGACGCGGTCACCAGCGCGAAGATTCCGCTCGAGTTCGCCTTCAACCACGCATGGCGGCGCTGGCCGGAGGCAGCCCACTCTCCGAGCATCAAGGGCCACGACCCGGCAACCTCTTATGCATCGGGCTCGAGAAGTCCGAGAGACGCTCTGGTGGCCGTGAGTTCTGCCCACGTCTGATGGTTCCGCTTCCGCGCGTCGACCTCGTCAACGACGGCGCGGACGCTGCTCGGGCCCAATAGCAGGACGGCGCTAGAACCGCGGTGGGAGCTCAATGGTCTTGACAGTCGTGATCACGCCGCGGTCACGGCGTAGTGAGCTGGCCCAGAGGTAGGCGTCGGGTCGGAGGTTGAATACCTCCGCGGCGGTGTCGGGGTCATCGGTCTTGTAGTGCGTGCGCCACAGATGAAGGCGGTGCACGAACACGGGGCCTCGTCATCGACGGCGAGCGCACGGACGTGAACGACGCACTCCACCAGTGGAATGCGCAGCGCCACCTCTCCCCGAGGCAAACGCTGCTCCCAAAACGAAGAGAGCCCCCCGCATTTCTGCGAGGGGCTCTCTTTCGGCCTCCGAGGAGGTCCCTTTGTCCAAAGGTTGGAACATCCTCAATATGGTCGGGCTGACAGGATTTGAACCTGCGACCCCTTGACCCCCAGTCAAGTGCGCTACCAAGCTGCGCCACAGCCCGATGCCGACCGATTCCTCGGAAGGCAACTCGACCATCATAGCGGCATCCGGAGGCGTGCTCGTGCACGCGCGGGCCCCCGCTGCGCACGAGGCCGAGCCGGGAACCGCCCAGCCGATGCATCGCCGGGACATACCCCGCGCATAGGGTTCGGGCATAGGCTCGGCACGACCCATGCATTCGATCGTCGAATGCCCGCGCCCGCGCGGACCGATCCCCGGAGGACACCTTGCCTGACGCCACCCCTCGCCGCCTCGCCCTGAACATCCCGCTCATCGTGCTGTGGGTCGCCTCGATTGCGGTCGGCGCGATCGGCTACTGGCAGCTCCGCGCGGGCAACGCGGGCCAGGCCGACTTCTACAACACCGGCGGATCCGACTACCTCACCTACCTCGACCTGCAGACGCAGTCCACGATCGGCGGCATGCTGCTCATCGCCGGCATCGTCGGCGTGCTCGTCGCTCTGGCAGTGCACGCGCGCAACCGCCACGCCTCGGTCGTGGCGCGCGAGGCCCTCGCCGCCGCAGCGCCGGTCGCGCTCGTCGAGGTCGACGAGTTCGACGAGTACGACGACGCCGACGACACGGATGCCGCAGCGGATCTTCCGGCGCGTGACGGGGCCGCTGCCGCCACCGTGCCCGCCGCGGCATCCGCCGAGACCACGAGCGACGAGGCTGCCGAGGCCGCTGAGGCATCCGCCGCCGTCACGGCGACCGAGACGCCCGGAACCGACACCGAGCCCGCCGCGGCCGAGACCGACGAGTCCGCGGCATCCGGCACCGACCACCCGAAGGCCTGACCCGAGGACGCGACCCGGAGACGCTCAGAGGTACCGTCGCACCTCGTCCATGAACGCCTTCGGGTCGTCGACCCAGATGCGCACGGCCGAGATCTCCTGTTCGCCGCCCTTGGGCGGCAGACCCGGCAGGCGCACGACGGTCGGCCGTTCGAGCTCGATCTCGATGATCGTCTCGTCCTGCATCCGGAAGGCGAGCGTACGCCCGCCGTCGGTCTCGACGATGCGCGGCGACTTCGGCTCGTCGACACGCTTCAGGCGCGCGACCGACGCGATGTCGTCCCACGCGAGCGGGACGTCGACCTCGAGGCCCTGCCGGACCCGGATGCCCTCCGGCCCGACGGTGTGCGGCCGCATGAGGTAGGCGCAGAGCAGGCCGAACATCCAGGTGACGCCCCAGATCCCGAGGATGAGGAACCCGATGCGCACGGCCGGCCACCGGTGCACGATGAGGTCGACGATCGGGATCTCGACCGCCGACAGCACGATGAAGATGACCAGCACGGTCAGCACGGGCTTGTGGTACCCGAATCCCGCAGCCCCGCGCGGGATGGCCGGCCGGCGCAAGATGAACCGCCCGATGTTCGCGTAGATGCTGAGCTCGACGAGGAGCGCGCGCTTCAGGAACGACCCGGTGCGCAGCCAGGCGGATGCCGCGGCGCGGCGTTCGGTCGCGACGCTCATGCCCCGGCCGCCTCACGCGCGGCCCGCGCGGCGACGTCGGACTCGACCAGCTCCCGCAGGCGTGCCGCGATCGCGTCGACGCCGCGCTCGAGGGCCGGCCGATCGGCGGGGTCGACGGCGCCAAGCAGCTCGGCGGTGAGCTCGGCGTGCTCGCCCTGCATCTCCCGCATGCGTCGACGGGCCTGGGCGGTCAGCGACACGATCGTGGCTCGACGATCCGTCGGATGGGGCGATCGGGCGACGTGACCCCCGGCCTCGAGCGCGTCGACGAGGCCGGTGATGTTGCGTGCGCTCACCTCGAGGCGCGTCGCGAGGGCCTGCTGCGTCATCGGGCCCGCGTGCGACAGCTCCCAGAGCACGCGCACCCGGGCCGGCGTGAGCGACGTGCCCTCGAACGCCCGCGCCATGTCCTGCTGGAACAGTTCGCCGATCTCGATCAGCCGATCGAGCACGGTCGGCACGGGCGCGCCTGCGGCGGTTCGGTCGGCGCGTTCGCTGGTCATATCGTGATGCTACTACATCGTTACCTCACTTCACGAATTGGCCCGACCGCGCCGACTCGACGGATGTCGCACGCCCGGGTTACGGTGACGACATGCAGCACGCCACGACCGACGACCCCCGCACCGGCGAGCTTCGCGTCGTGCCCGCGCAGGATGCGCCGTTCGCCGACGTCGAGGCCGTCTTCGGCACGAAGGGCGACCCGGCCCACTGCTGGTGCCAGTGGTACAAGATCCCCGGCAGCAACTGGCGCTCCGTGGGCGACGAGGCCCTGCGCGGCCGGCTCGAGGCGCAGCTCGCGACCTCCGACTCCGGTCCCGGGCTGCTCGCCTACGACGGCGACAGGCCGGTCGGCTGGTGCGCGGTCGAGCCGCGAGGCAACCTCGTGCGACTCCCCCACAGCCGCATCGTCGCGGGCGGCACGCCCGACCCCGACTTCGGCGATCCCGGCGTCTGGGCGGTCTCGTGCTTCGTCGTGCCCCGGGCGTTCCGCAGGCGCGGCGTGGGCGGCGTCCTCGCCGAGGCGGCGGTCGCCTACGCCCGCGATCACGGCGCCCGGGTGCTCGAGGCCTACGCCGTCGACCCGACCGTGCGAGAGAAGATCCCGGCCGCCGAGCTGTTCCACGGCACCGTCGGCATGTTCGAGCGCGCGGGCTTCACCGAGGTCGCGCGGCCCAAGCCCGACCGGGCGATCATGCAGCTCCGGCTGCGCGACTGACCCCGGGTCCGCGAGCGCTGACGGCCGGTCGCGGCCCGCAGCGACCGGCCGTCAGCGCGACGACCACTCCTTCGCGGCGTGCTCGAGGTCGTGCACGACCTTCGTCAGGTGGTCGAGCCGGTCGGCGGCCCGCAGGTCGGCCGCCTCGGCGAGCCGCTCGTACGCGTCCATCGGCTCGCCGTCGTGCGCAGCGTGCGCTCCGGCGCGTCGCACGTGCTCGGCGAACAGCACCTCGTCGCGGTGGTCCCCGAGCACGTCGTGCACGGCCTCCCCCGCCTCCGCGAGGGCATTCGCGCGATCGCCGAAGAGTGCTACGGGCTCCTCGACGACAGCCTCGGCCGCGTAGCGCAGGCGCCGGCCCGCCTTGCGCGCGTCGTGCAGCCGGTCGGTGGCGGATGCCGCATCGACGCGCCGGGCACGGCGGACCGCGCGCTTCGCCTCCCGTCCGAGCAGGCGCCCGAGCTCGTCTCGAGCAGGCTCGTCGGCCAGCGGCGTGCGGGCGGGATCCTCGAGGAACGCGGCGAGCACCTCGCGTCGGGCGGCCGCCCGCGGCATCCGCTGCCGTTCGACGAGGCGGGCGTGGGCGAGGCGATGGGCCACGACCTCGTCGTCGACGAGTCGTGCGCGCATCGACGCGATGTCGTCGGAGTCGAGCCCCCACTCGTCGATGGCCAGCTGCAGCGCCTCTTCGGCGACCTGCACGCGCACCTCGATGTCGCGCACCGTGCCCAGCTCATGGCCGAGCTCCCGGAACGAGCGGCGCACCGCCTGCACCACCCCCGCGTCGAAGAGCGGGGCGTAGGCGGCGAGCACGCTGCGCAGGCGCCGCACGTGCGTGCGCAGCTGGTGCACCGCGTCGGGCTCGTCGTCGAGCGCCGCCGGTTCGAGCTCCTCGAGCCGAGCTCCGATCGCGCGCACCGCGGCGAGCACCGTCTCGCCGGCGTCCATCCAGGCGAGCTCCGACGCCTGCGACGCAGCCCCGCCCGCGTCCTCGCGCTCGTCCTCGGCGTCGCCCATGTCGCAATCGTAGGCACGGGCGTCGCGAACCGTCAGTCGACCCCGCCGACGGAGACGCGCTTGATGCGTGCGGTGTGCCCGCGGAGGATCACCACGTCGCCGCGGCGCACCCCGAAGTGGGCGGCGAGTGCGCGGATGACACCCTCGTTCGCCGCTCCGTCGACAGCGCGCTCGCGCACGTGCACGGTGAGCGAGGCGCCGGGGTCCTCGGGCGTCTCATCCACGAACGGGCCGCGACGGCTGCCTGGCTTCACGCGGACGGTGATCTCCATGGGTCTCCTCCGTGGTGCGATCGCCCCGCCTGCGGAATCCCCGTGGCCTGCGGTGATGCTACCGCTGGCGACGCTCGCGCACGCGCATGTTCAGCACGATCGGCGAGCCCTCGAAGCCGTAGATCTCGCGCAGGCGCCGCTGGATGAACCGGCGGTAGCCCGGGTCGAGGAATCCGGTCGTGAAGAGCACGAACGTCGGCGGGCGGGTCGCCGCCTGCGTGCCGAACAGGATGCGGGGCTGCTTGCCGCCGCGAACGGGGTGCGGATGCTCCTGCGTGAGCTCGGTGAGGAAGGCGTTGAACTTGCCCGTTGGGATGCGGGTGTCCCACGAATCGAGCGCGAGCTCGAGGGCGGGCACGAGCTTCTCGAGATGGCGCCCGGTCTTCGCCGAGATGTTCACGCGCGGCGCCCACGCCACGTGGTGCAGGTCCTGCTCGATCTCGCGCTCGAGGTAGCGGCGACGGTCGTCGTCGAGCAGGTCCCACTTGTTGTAGGCGAGCACGAGCGCCCGGCCCGACTCGAGCACGAGGTCGATGATGCGCACGTCCTGCTCGGAGATCGGCTGCGAGACGTCGAGCAGCACGACCGCGACCTCCGCCTTCTCGAGCGCGGCCTGGGTGCGCAGCGACGCGTAGAAGTCGGCGCCCTGCTGCAGGTGCACGCGACGACGGATGCCGGCGGTGTCCACGAACCGCCAGATTCGGCCGCCGAGCTCGATCTGCTCGTCGACGGGGTCGCGGGTCGTGCCGGCGAGCTCGTTGACGACCACGCGCTCCTCGCCCGCGGCCTTGTTGAGCAGGCTCGACTTGCCCACGTTCGGACGGCCGAGGATCGCGACCCGGCGGGGCCCGCCGAACTCCTCCTTCGCCACCGCCGAGACCTGCGGCAGCACCTTGAAGACCTCGTCGAGCAGGTCGGCCACGCCGCGCCCATGGAGCGCCGAGACGGGGTACGGCTCGCCGAGTCCCAGGTTCCAGAGCGCGGCGGCCTCTGGCTCCTGGCGCGCGTCGTCGACCTTGTTCCCCACGAGGAAGACGGGCTTCTTCGTCTTGCGGAGCAGCCGCACGACATGCTCGTCGGTCGCGGTGGCGCCGACCATGGCGTCGACGACGAACAGCACGACGTCGGACAGGTCGATCGCGACCTCCGCCTGCGCCGCGACCGAGGCGTCGATGCCGCGGGCGTCGGGCTCCCACCCGCCGGTGTCGACGAGCGTGAACCGCCGGTCGAGCCACTCGCCCTTGTACGAGACGCGGTCGCGCGTGACGCCCGGCGTGTCCTCGACGACGGCCTCGCGGCGGCCGAGGATGCGGTTCACGAGGGCGGACTTGCCGACGTTGGGGCGGCCCACGATCGCGATGACGGGGAGCGCCGGGAGGTAGCGGATGCCCTCCTCGCCCTCCTCCGAGATCTCGAGCACCTCGAGGTCGTCCTCGTCGAGCTCGTAGTCGGAGAGGCCCGACCGCAGGGCAGCGGCGCGCTGCTCGGCGAGGTCCTCGTCGACGTCGGCGAGCCGCTCGGCGAGGTCGTCGTCGGCGACGGACTCGTCGTCGTACTCGTCGCGCTGGTCGGTCATGGTGCCTCCTCGGAAGTCTGGATGCGCCGGGCTCCGGCCCGTCGCGGCGCTAGCGCACCGCCTCGGGCTGCGCGGCCCGGATCACGCCGATCACGGCCTCGACCGTCTGGTCGAAGTCGAGCTCGGTCGAGTCGACGGTCGTCACGCCGTCGGCGGCGGTCATGAAGTCGACCACCTTGGCGTCGGCTTCGTCGCGCCGGCGCAGCTGCTCCCCCGTGTACTCGGCCGGAACGTCGACGAGCTCGGCGGAACGCCTCGCAATTCTAACCTCCTCCGACGCGGTGAGCAGGATCCGCACGGGTGCATCGGGCGCGACGACCGTCGTGATGTCGCGTCCCTCGACGACGATGCCCGGATGCCGCTCGTCGGCCATGATGCCGCGGAACAGCTCGATGAGGTGCGTGCGCACCTCGGGCACCTTGGCGACCCGGCTCACGATCGCCGAGATATGGGGCTCGCGGATCGCGGTCGTCACGTCGACCTCGCCGACGTGCACCGCGTAGCCGGCCGGGTCGGTGCCGATGCGGTAGGCGAAGCTCGGCAGGCTCGAGACGACGGATGCCGCGTCGTCGGTGTCGATCCCGGATGCCTCGGCGTGCCAGGCGAGCGCACGGTACGCGGCGCCCGTGTCGAGGAAGCCGTAGCCCAGCTGGCGGGCGACCTCCTTGGACACGCTCGACTTGCCGCTGCCGGCTGGCCCGTCGACGGCCACGACGAGGGGAATGACGGGGGTGTGGGTCACGTTCATCCTGCGATCCGCCAGCCGCGCTCGGCCAGCTCGTTGGTGAGTCGGTCGGCCGCCTCGGGGAGCACGGCGATCTCGGCGAGGCCGACCTGCCGCCCGGGCGAGTGCTCGAGCCGGAGGTCCTCGAGGTTGACGCCGATCTCGCCGATCTCGGCGAGCAGGCGCGCGAGCTGCCCCGGGCGGTCGTCGACCATCACGACGATGGTCGTGAAGCGCTTGTCGGTGCCGTGCTTGCCGGGCAGGCGTTCGACCCCGGTGTTGCCGCCGGTCAACTCCTCCGCCACGCGGCGTCGGGCCCCGGGCGCGGCCGGATCGTCGAGCGCGTCGATGAAGCGGTCGAGGTCCTCGCGGTAGGCGAGGAGGATGTCGCGCACGGGCGCGGCGTTCGCGCCGAGGATCTGCACCCACAGGTCGGGGTCGCTCGCCGCGATGCGGGTGACGTCGCGGACACCCTGGCCGGCGAGACCGAGGGCGGCGTGCGGCGCCTCGATGAACCGCCGGGCCATGATGCTCGAGACCACTTGCGGCACGTGCGAGATGAGTGCGACGCCGCGGTCGTGCTCGTCGGGCGTCATCTCCACGAGGGTCGCGCCGAGGTCGAGGATGAGGTCGTCGATCGCGCTCGCGCGCCGGTAGCTGATCTCGTCGTGCGCGGCGACCACCCATGGCCGGCCGGCGAAGAGGTCGGCGCGCGCCGCGAGGGGTCCGCCGCGCTCCCGGCCTGCGAGCGGGTGCGAGCCGATGTACCGCGAGACGTCGGCGCCGGCTTCGACGAGCTCGTCGAGGATGCCGGCCTTCACGCTCGCGACATCCGTCACGATCGCCTCGGGGAACGCCGCCAGTTCGGCGGCGACGACCGAGGCCGTGACGTCGGGCGGCACCGCGACCACGATGAGCTGCGGGGCGTCCTCGGGCTGCGCCCGCCGGCCGGCGCCGAGGTCGACCGCGATGGCGACGTGCGTGGGCGATGCGTCGGCGAGGATGACGTCGATGCCGCGGGCGCGCAGGCCGAGCGCCACGCTCGTGCCGAGCAGGCCGGCGCCGACGACGCGCACGGGCCCGACCAGGCGTGATTCGACCACGTCAGCGCTTCCCCTTCCGGCCGGCGTCCGCCGCACGGGAGAGGGTGAGGAGCTGGCCGAGTTCCACCTTAGTCAACTCGCGCATGGCGCCCGATCGCAGGGTGCCGAGGTTGAGCGGCCCGAAGCTGCGCCGCACGAGGTCGACCACCGGATGCCCCACCGCGTCGAGCATGCGACGAACGATGCGGTTCCGCCCGGAGTGCAGCGTGAGCTCCACCATGCTGTGGCGCGCGTCGCCCTGCGCCTGCAGGATCCGCGCACGATCGGCGTGGATGGGGCCGTCGTCGAGCTCGATGCCCGTCTTCAACCGCTGCAGCGTCGCCGGCGTCACGCGGCCGCGCACCTTCGCGATGTACGTCTTCTCGACCCCGAACGACGGGTGCGCGAGCACGTGCGCGAGCTCGCCGTCGTTCGTGAGCAGCAGCAGCCCGCTCGTCTCGGCGTCGAGCCGGCCGACGTTGTAGACGCGCTCGTCGAGGTCCTTCGTGAATCGCGTGAGGTCTGGCCGACCCTGCTCGTCGCGCATCGAGGAGACCACGCCGCGCGGCTTGTTGAGCATGTAGTAGCGCTTCGCGGTGTCGAGCTGCACTGCGACGCCGTCGACCGACACGAGATCGGTCGCCGGGTCGATGCGCGAGCCGAGCTCGGTCACGACGCGGCCGTTCACCTCGACGCGGCCCTCGACGATGAGCTGCTCCGACACCCGGCGGCTCGCGACGCCGGCGGCGGCGAGCACCTTCTGCAGGCGCTGACCTTCCCCGGCCGGCAGGTGTGCCCCGCCCTCGACGCCGTCGCCCCGGTCGCCCGGATCCCGGTCAGTCACGATCGAACCCCTCCTGGCCGTCGTCGAGCAGCGGCGAGATGTGCGGCAGCTCGTCGAGCGAGTTGATGCCGAGGTTGGTGAGCAGCAGGTCGGTCGTGCCGTAGAGGATCGCCCCGGTCTCGGCATCCGTCGCGACCTCGGTGATGAGCCCGCGGCCGAGCAGCGTGCGCACGACCGAGTCGACGTTCACCGCACGGATCGACGCGATCGACGACCGCGAGATCGGCTGCTTGTAGGCGATGACCGAGAGCGTCTCGAGCGCCGCCTGCGACAGCCGCGTCGACGCCTGCGTCAGCACGAAGTCGGCCACGAGCGCGTCGTACTCCTCGCGGACGTAGAAGCGCCAGCCGCCGCCGACCTCCCGCAGCTCGAAGCCGCGACGGATGCCGCGCGCGGCATGCTCCTCGTCGGCCACGTCGGTGCGCGGCTCCCCCGACGGTCCGTCGCCGTCGTAGTCCGCCCGCAGGCGCGCGATCGACGCGCGGATCTCAGCCACCGGACGTGCGACGGCCGCGGCCAGCGTCACGACGCTGAGCGGCTCGTCGGCGATGAACAGGATCGCCTCGAGCGCGCGGTCGAGGTCGAGGCGCGGCTGTCCGGGCACGTCGAGCGGCGTCACGATCGACAGCTCGGGGCCGTTCGTCGCGGCTTCCGTCATGCCGGCGGCATCCGTGTCATTCGTCATAGTCTGCCCCCAGGCTCTCGAGGTTGGCGTCGTCCCACGACTCGGCCGCCCAGTGCAGCGTGAGCTCGCCGAGGGGCTCGACCTGGTCGAAGCCGATCGCGGAGTGGCGGTAGAGCTCGAGCACGGCGAGGAAGCGGGCGACGATCACGCCCGGCTGGCCGATGCCGGCGATGAGCTCGCGGAAGGTCACGGCGTCGCCGCGCCGCAGCACCGCGACGACGTGGGCGGCCTGCTCGCGGATCGACACGAGCGGCGCGTGCAGGTGATCGAGCCCCACGGTGGGGAGCTCGCGCGGCGTGAGGGCGAGGGTCGCGAGTGCCGCGAAGTCCTCGAGCGTGAGCGTCCACCGCAGCTCGGGCTCGCGCTGCCGGAACCGCTCCTCGAGCCGCACGGTGCGGGCGTGGCGCCGCGACTCCGCCTCGAGGTGCCCGGCGAACCAGCGCGACGCCTCCTTGAAGGCGCGGTATTGCAGCAGGCGCGCGAAGAGCAGGTCGCGGGCCTCGAGCAGCGCCACGTCCTCGGCGTCGACGAGCTCGCCCTGCGGCAGCAGGCCGGCCACCTTGAGGTCGAGCAGCGTCGCGGCGACGACGAGGAACTCCGAGGCGCGGTCGAGCTCCTCCTCGGAGTCGAGGCCGCGCAGGTACGAGATGAACTCGTCGGTCACGGCCGACAGCGACACCTCGGTGATGTCGAGCTCGTGCTTCGCGATGAGCGAGAGCAGCAGGTCGAAGGGTCCCTCGAAGTTCGAGAGCGCCACCCGGAAGCCGCGGTCGGATGCCTCGCTGTCGGATGCCGCGCCCACGGGCGCGCCCCCGTCATCGACCACGGTGTCCTCCGCCGGCGCCGTCGCGCCGGTCACGCGCTCCCCCGAAGCCGGCTCGGCCTCAGGCGACCGCGCCACGGAACACCAGCTCCCTCGCGAGCTGCCGGTACGCCCGCGACGCCTGGTGGTCGGGGGCGAACTCGGTGATCGGGGTCGCGGCGACGGTCGCGTCGGGGAACTTCACCGTGCGCGTGATGACGGTCTCGAGCACCTTGTCGCCGAACGCGTCGACGACCCGCTCGAGCACCTCGCGCGAGTGGAGGGTGCGCGCGTCGTACATGGTCGCGAGGATGCCGTCGAGCTCGATCGCGGGGTTGAGCCGGTCGCGCACCTTGTCGATCGTCTCGATGAGCAGCGCGACGCCGCGCAGCGCGAAGTACTCGCACTCGAGCGGGATGACCACGCCGTGGCTCGCGGTGAGCGCGTTCACGGTGAGCAGGCCGAGCGACGGCTGGCAGTCGATGAGGATGACGTCGTAGTCGGGAGCGACACGGCGCAGCACGCTCGCGAGGATCTGCTCGCGGGCGACCTCGGTGACGAGGTGCACCTCGGCGGCCGACAGGTCGATGTTCGCCGGGATCACGTCGAGGCCGTCGAGGCCCGTGTGCTGGATCGCGTCGGCGGGATCGATGCCGCGCGAGAGCAGCAGGTCGTAGATCGTGGGCACGTCGTGCGTCTGCACGCCGAGGCCCGCAGAGAGGGCGCCCTGCGGGTCGAAGTCGACGGCGAGCACGCGGCGACCGTACTCGGCGAGCGTCGCGCCGAGGTTGATCGTGGTCGTGGTCTTGCCCACGCCGCCCTTCTGGTTGCAGAGCGCGATGATGCGGGCGGGCCCGTGCGAGCGCAGCCGCTTCGGCTCGGGGAAGTCGCGAAGGGGACGCCCGGTCGGACCGACCTCCGGCTCCAGCGAAAGGACTCCGTCCGCCGGGTCGTGCGTCTGGTGGGTCACGTCTGGTCTCTCTCCTGCGTCCTGCGAGCCGGCTCCGGTCCGAGCGCTTGGTCGATTCTAGCGAGCACGAGGGTGGGCAGCCGTGTACATCTCCCGGAGTGTATCGGCTGTGACCAGCGTGTAGATCTGGGTCGTCGCGACCGACGAGTGGCCGAGCAGCTCCTGCACCACGCGCACGTCGGCGCCGCCCTCGAGCAGGTGCGTCGCGAACGAGTGACGCAGGGTGTGCGGTGAGACGGATGCCCCGAGCCCCGCGTGCTCGGCCGCGCGGTGGATGACGTCCCATGCCGCCTGTCGCGACATCCGTCGACCGCGGAGCCCGAGGAACAGCGCGGGCGTCGCCGGGCCCCGCGCCGACAGCGTCGGACGCGCCCGCACGAGGTACGCGTCGACCGCACGACGCGCGTACGAGCCGAGCGGCACGACGCGCTGCTTGCCGCCCTTGCCGAAGAGTCGCACGACCTCGTCGTCCACGAGGTCGTCGACGTTGAGCGACACGGCCTCGGAGACGCGCGCGCCCGTCGCGTAGAGCAGCTCGAGCAGGGCGGCGTCGCGCAGCTGGTGCAGCTCCTCGCCGCCGGCGGCGGCGATGAGCGCCTCGACATCCTCGACGGGGATGGCCTTGGGCAGCCGCATCGGCAGCTTCGGCGGGCGCAGCTCCTTCGAGGCATCCGTGGCGATGGCGCCCTCGTCGGCGAGGAATCGATGCACGCCCCGCACGGCTGAGAGCACGCGCGCGACGGACGACGTGGCGAGGGGCGGCTGCCGCTCCGCGCCGAGGAAGCGCACGAAGTCCGCGAGGTCCTGCTCGGTCACCGCGCCGGGGCCGTCGAAGCCGTGCGCCGCGAGCCAGTCCGCGTAGATCGCCAGGTCGCGACGGTAGGACGTGACGGTGTTCCGGGCGAGGCCGCGCTCCACCGCGAGGTGCCGGAGGTACCCGGCGGTCCACGCGGCATCCGTCATCGGGGCGCGGGCTCCTCTCGCGGGGTGGAGCGTCCGGGCCAGGCGGCGTCGGCCGGGGCGAGCCCGGCCCACCCGCGGGCGCGCGAGGCCTGTGCGGCGAGCACGCCGATCACGAGCGACGGGTTCTGCACGCGACGCTCGAGCACGGCGTCGACGCACGCGTCGAGGTCGAGCCAGCGCGTCTCCATGTGCGCCTCCTCCTCCTCGCGAGCGAAGGGCTCGTGCGTCGGCGCGAGGCCGCGGGCGAGGTAGATGCGGATCGCCTCGTCGCTGCCGCCGGGCGACGTGAAGAAGTCGGTGAGCACCGCCCAATCGGATGCCGCGAGGTCCCCCTCCTCGGCCAGCTCGCGCTTGGCCGCGGCGAGCGGGTCCTCGCCGGGCACGTCGAGCAGGCCCGCGGGGATCTCCCAGTCGCGCGCGCGGATGGGATGCCGGTACTGGCAGATCAGGAACACGCGATCGTCGTCGTCGAGCGCCAGCACGGCGACCGCACCGGGGTGGTCGACGTATTCGCGCACGATCGTGCCGTCGCCGAGCTCCACGACGTCGCGTCGGAGGTCCCAGACGCGACCCTCGTAGACCTGCTCGCTCGAGTGCACCGGCTGCGCGGCCGGCTCGTCGGCGATCGGCGGGAGGTCGGCCGGCCGGTGGTCGGTCGACGAGAGGTCAGCCATTGGCGACGTCGAACAGCAGGCTCGCCTGCTGCCGCTCGAGGGCCGCGCCCACGAGCCCACGGAACAGCGGGTGCGCGTCGTTCGGGCGGCTGCGGAGCTCGGGGTGCGCCTGCGTGCCCACGTAGAACGGGTGCACGTCGCGCGGAAGCTCGACGAACTCGACGAGGTTGCGGTCGGGCGACAGGCCCGAGAACACGAGCCCGGCGTCGGCGATGCGGTCGCGGTAGCCGTTGTTCACCTCGTAGCGGTGGCGGTGCCGCTCGCTCACGTCGGTGCTGCCGTAGAGGTCGGCCGCGATCGAGTTGTCGGCGAGCCTGGCCGGATAGAGGCCGAGGCGCATGGTGCCGCCGAGGTCGCCGCCCGCGATGATCTCGACCTGCTCCTCCATCGTGGCGATGACCGGGAACTCGGTGTCGGGGTCGAACTCGCTCGACGACGCGCCGTGCAGGCCGACGACGTTGCGCGAGTACTCGATGACCATGCACTGCAGGCCGAGGCAGAGCCCGAGGGCGGGGATGCCGTTCTCGCGGGCGAAGCGGAGCGCGCCGAGCTTGCCCTCGATGCCGCGCACGCCGAACCCGCCGGGCACGCAGATGCCGTCGAGGTGCGCGAGGTGCTTCTGCGCGCCCTCGGGCGTGCGGCACTCGTCGGACGGGATCCACTCGATGTTGACCTTGGTGTCGTTCGCGAACCCGCCGGCGCGCAGCGCCTCGGTGACCGAGAGGTAGGCGTCGGGCAGGTCGATGTACTTGCCGACGAGGCCGATGGTGACCTCGTGCTTCGGGTCGTGCACGACCTCGAGCAGTTCGCGCCACCCCGACCAGTCGACGTCATCGGCCTTGCCGTCGAGGCCGAGCGACTCGATGATGTAGGCGTCCAGGCCCTGGTCGTGCAGCATCGTGGGGATGTCGTAGATCGACGGCACGTCGACCGCGTTCACGACCGCGGCCTCGTCGACGTCGCACATGAGCGCGATCTTGCGCTTGTTCGCGTCGGTCACCGGGCGGTCGCTGCGGAGCACGAGCGCGTCGGGCTGGATGCCGATGGAGCGGAGCGCGGCGACCGAGTGCTGCGTGGGCTTGGTCTTCTGCTCCCCCGACGCGCCCATGAACGGCACGAGCGAGACGTGCACGAAGAACACGTTCTTGCGGCCGAGCTCGTGGCGCACCTGGCGCGCGGACTCGATGAACGGCTGCGACTCGATGTCACCGACCGTGCCGCCGATCTCGGTGATGATCACGTCGGGCTTGGGCGTCTCGGTGGACTGCAGCCGCATGCGGCGCTTGATCTCGTCGGTGATGTGCGGGATGACCTGCACGGTATCGCCGAGGTACTCGCCGCGCCGCTCCTTGGCGATCACGGTCGAGTAGATCTGGCCGGTCGTCACGTTCGCGGCCTGGCTCAGGTTGATGTCGAGGAACCGCTCGTAGTGCCCGATGTCGAGGTCGGTCTCGGCGCCGTCGTCGGTCACGAAGACCTCGCCGTGCTGGAACGGGTTCATCGTGCCCGGGTCCACGTTGAGGTACGGGTCGAGCTTCTGCATGACCACCCTGAGGCCCCTGGCCGTCAGGAGGTTGCCGAGACTCGCCGCCGTGAGTCCCTTGCCCAACGAAGAAACGACACCACCAGTCACGAAGATGTGCTTGGTCGTGCCGTTCGAATTGTCTCTGCCGCGATCATCCACCACGGGCTTGTAGTCTAACCCACGATCCTGACCGTCTGCGCCGACATGCCCCACGCGGTCCCCCTTTCCTTCTGCGGCGTCCCCGTCCGCTCTCGTCCGCCACCTCCGCCTGCGCGTTCGCAGGCTCCGTCAGGCCGCCTGATCGGCGGCGATCTCCAGCAGCTCGCGCGCGTGCGCGAGCCCGCTCTCGGAGTCGCTGAGACCCGAGAGCAACCGCGCCATCTCGGCCTCGCGTTCGGCACCGGCGAGCTGACGAACGCTGGACGACGTGACCTGCCCGTCGGTGCCCTTCACGACGCTGAGGTGGTTCGTGGCGAACGCCGCGACCTGCGCGAGGTGCGTGACGACGATGACCTGCGACCGCTCGGCGAGCCGGGCGAGCCGGCGGCCGATCTCGATGGCCGCCGCGCCGCCGACGCCCGCGTCGACCTCGTCGAAGACGAACGTGGGCACGGGATCGCTGCCGGCGATGACGACCTCGATCGCGAGCATCACCCGCGAGAGCTCGCCGCCCGAGGCGCCACGCGACACCGGCCGCGGCTCCGTGCCCGGATGCGGCTGCAGCAGGATCGCGACCTGGTCGCGACCGTGCGCCGTGGGCTCGTGCTCGGCGTCGACGTCGACGGTGAGCCGCGCGTCGGGCATCGCGAGCGCGCCGAGCTCGGCCGTGACCGCGTCGGCGAGGCGGGCCGCGGCCTCGGTGCGCAGCTCGGTGAGGCGGCCGGCGAGTCGGTCGACCTCGGCCGTGTGCCGGTCGACGGATGCCGCGAGCTCCTCGATGCGCTCGTCGTCGCCGTCGAGCTCGACCAGCCGCAGCCCGCCGCCGCGGCGGAACTCGAGCACGTCGTCGAGCGTGCCGCCGTGCCGGCGCACGAGCGCGGCGAGCAATGCGCGTCGCTCCTGCACGACCTCGAGCTCGCGCCCGCTGTCGGCGTCGAGGCCGTCGAGGTAGCCCGAGAGCTCGGTCGACGCGTCGGCGAGCAGGAAGCCCGCGGTCTGCAGCGCCTCGGCGATGGGCGCGAGCGCCGCGTCGTGCTCGACGACGCGTTCGAGATGGCGGCGGGCGCTGTCGACGAGCCCGATCGCGTCGGGCGCACCGTCGACGAGGTCTTCGGCGGAGACGAGGCCGCGGGCCTGAGCGGCGGCGAGCCGCAGCTCCTCGAGGTTCGAGAGGCGGTCGGCGCGTTCGGCGAGCTCGACGTCTTCGCCGGGCTGCGGGTCGGCGGCCTCGACCTCGTCGAGCGCTTCGCGCAGTTCTTCGGCCTCGCGGGCGCGGGTGTCGTGCGCCTCGCGCAGCCGCTCGAGCTCGGCCGAGTCGGCGCGCCACGCCGAGAACGCCTCGCGGTACTCGGCGGCGGCCTGCTGCAGGGGCGCACCCGCGAACCGGTCGAGCGCCTCGCGCTGGGCGACCGCTGAGCGGAGCCGCTGCTGGTCGGCCTGGCCGTGCACCACGACGAGCTCGTCGCCGAGCTCGCCGAGCACGCCCACTGGCGCGCTGCGGCCGCCCACGACGGCGCGGCTTCGACCCTCGGACGAGACGGAGCGTCCGAGCAGCAGCTCGCCGCCCTCGACGTCGCCGCCGGTCTCGCTGACGCGCTCGGCGATCGCGCCGTCGTCGGCCACGAGCCAGCGACCCTCGACCCACGCCTGCTTCGCACCGGACCGCACCGCCCCGGCATCCGCCCGAGCGCCGAGCAGCAGGCCGAGCGCGGTGACCACCATGGTCTTGCCGGCGCCGGTCTCACCCGTGACCGCGGTGAATCCCGCACCGAGAGGCAGCGTGGCCTCGGCGATGACGCCGAGGTCGCGGATGCCGAGCTCTTCGATCATGCGCCGCCCTCACTCACGGCCGACCGGCCCTCGCCAGCCCGTGACGGGCAGTTGGAACTTGTTGACGAGCCGGTCGGTGAAGGGCGCCTCGTGCAGGCGTGCGAGCCGCACGGGCACCGACGACTTGCGCACGATCACGCGCGCGCCCGGCGGGAGGTCGAACGTGCGACGGCCGTCGCACCAGATCACGGCCGCGGCTTCGGTGCGCTGCAGGATCTCGACGGCGAGCGACGAGTCGGCGCCCACCACGAGCGGCCGGGCGAACAGGGCGTGCGCGCTGAGCGGCACGAGCAGCAGGGCCTCGAGGCTCGGCCAGACGACCGGGCCGCCGGCCGAGAATGAGTACGCCGTGGAGCCCGTGGGCGTCGACATGACGATGCCGTCGCAGCCGAACGACGAGAGCGGGCGGCGGTCGACCTCGACCACGACCTCGAGCATGCGCTCGCGCTCGGCCTTCTCGACGGTGGCCTCGTTGAGCGCCCAGCTCTCGTAGACGACCTCGTCGCCGATCTTCGCGCGCACCGAGAGCGTCATGCGCTCCTCGACGGCGTAGTCGCGCGCGAGCGCGCGGGCGACGGTGTAGCCGAGGTCGTCGCGCTCGCTCTCTGCGAGGAAGCCGACGTGGCCGAGGTTGACGCCGAGCAGCGGGATCGGGTGGTCGCGCATGAGCTCGGCCGCGCGCAGGATCGTGCCGTCGCCGCCCAGGACGATGACGAGCTCGATGCGTGCCGGGTCGACCTCCTCGAACCGCTTGACGGCGCCGTCGAGCTCGGGAACGAACGCGTGCACGTCGTCCCAGTGCTCGGCGGCGATGACGGGGACCGCGCCGGACGCGAGCAGCTGCGTGCACACCTCGCCGGTCGCCTCGAGGGCGTTCTGCCGGCCGGTGTGGGAGACCACCAGGAAGTGCCGTGCGTCGTTCACGCGTTCGCGCCTCCCGTCAGTTGGTCCACCCGCCGCATCCATTCTGTCGGATTCACCCCGCGGGTCGCGCTGAGGTGCGCGAGGTATTCGTGGTTGCCGTGGCTTCCTGCGATTGGGGAGGACAGGACGCCGGCGGTGCCGAGGCCCAGGTCGAACGCCGCCCAGAGCACGTTCGCGACGGCCTCCGAGCGCAGCGCCGCGTCGCGCACCACGCCCTCGCGCACGCCGCCGCGGCCCACCTCGAACTGCGGCTTCACGAGCAGCACGAAGTCCGCGTCATCCGTCGCCGTCGTGCGCAGGGCCGGCAGCGCGGTCGTGAGCGAGATGAACGAGAGGTCGGCGGTCACGAGCGACGGTGGCTCGTCGACGCCGGTGAGGCTCGCGAGCGTCGGCCGATCGAGCGTGCGCACGTTGCATCCCTCGACGAGCACGAGCCCCGGCGCGCCGTGCAGCTCCCGGGCGAGCTGGCCATGGCCGACGTCGACGGCGAGCACCGTGCGCGCGCCGCGCTCGAGCAGCACCTGCGTGAATCCGCCGGTCGACGCGCCGGCGTCGAGCACGACCCGGCCCATGGGGTCGACCCCGAACCCGTCGAGCGCCGCGATGAGCTTGTGCGCGGCCCGGCTGACGTAGTGATCGGATGCCGCGACGACGATCTCGCTCGCGTCGCCCACCTTCACCGACGGCTTCACGACGGCCTTGCCATCGACCGTGACGACACCCGCAGCGATGAGCGTCGCGGCGTGCGTGCGGGACCGGGCGAGCCCGCGTGCGGCGAGGGCCGCGTCGAGTCGCTGCTCGGTCATCGCCCGTTCGTGCCGCGAGCCGGGTCGGACTCCTCGAGCTGCGCGCGGAGCTGCTCGGCGAGTTGCAGGTAGCCGGGCGCGCGTTCGGCGAGCGGCTGCGACTCGAGCTCGTCGAGGGCTGTCCGCAGCTCATCGGATGCCGCGCCGGCGCGCTCGTCGCCCGCGTTCGGCCCCGCGGCATCCGTCGACGCCGCCGCTCGATCGGGCGCGTCCACCGCCTCGGGACCGCGGGTGTCGTCGTCAGTGCTCACCCGACCAACGCTACCCCGACCCGCCGACCGGACGTGGCGTGGCTCGGCTCGGCGCCCCGACTGCTCAGCTGTACAGGCTCGCCGGCACGTCGAGCGCGTGGATCTTGGTGCCCGACTGCCAGATGGCCGCGCAGGCGGCGCGCAGCAGGTCGAGCCCGCCATCGCCGTCGGACACGATCACGACGCGGCGTCCGTCGACGCGCACGCGCGCCTTCCCGACGCGCACTGCGCCGTCGCGCGCGGTCTCGACGACCGGATACGGCTCGTGCAGTCCGCGCAGGTCGTCGAGGATGAAGTCGGGGCGGCTCGCGGCGTCCGCGGCGAGCACCTGCTTCGCACGGTCGATGCCCGTGAGTACGACGGCGCTGGCCATGCCCGCCCGATTCGCACCGAGGATGTCGGTGTCGAGCCGGTCGCCGACGACGAGCGGGCGCTCGACGCCGAAGCGGCGCTTCGCCTCCTCGAAGATCGGCGTCTCGGGCTTGCCGGCGACCACTGGGAACCGCCCGACCGCGGTGTGCACCGCGGACACGAGCGTGCCGTTGCCGGGCGCGATGCCGCGCGCGACCGGGATCGTCCAGTCCATGTTCGTCGCGATCCACGGGATGCCGGCCTCGGTCGAGTCGGGCCCGCCGTGCGCGTTGAGCGCGAACGAGGCCTCGGCGAGCTCGCGCCATCCGACCTCGGGCGCGAAGCCCTGCACGACGGCAGCCGGGCCCTCGTCGGCCGACCGCGTGACCCGGTACCCGCGCTTCTCGAGCTCGGTCACGATGCCCTCGCCGCCGACGACGAACACCAGGGCGCCGGGCTCGACGCGCTCCTCGAGGAGCCGCATCGCGGCCTGCGGCGACGTCACGACGTCGCCGGGCACCACGTCGAGGCCGAGCTCGGCCAGGTGCTGGGCCACCGAGGCGTCGCTGCGCGACGCATTGTTCGTGATGTAGCCGACGGCGCGTTCCCGCTTCGTGCGGTTCAGGCTCTCGACGGCGTGCGGGATCGAGCCCGCCCCCGCGTACACGACCCCGTCGAGGTCCGCGAACACCGCGTCGATCCCCTCGAGCGGCGTCGTCGCCTCAGTCCTCGCTCGGAACAGGCCCACGGGCGCCGTCCTCGTCGGTGTCGGCGGCCGCGTCCGCGACCTCCGCGTCGCCGGTCTCGAGGGTCTCACCGCGCTCGAGCGCCTCGCCCTCCGCGAGCACCGCGGCGACGTCCTCCTCGAGCACCGCTCCGAAGTCCTCGGGCAGGTCGTCACGGGTCGCGTCGTCCGAGCCGGATGCCGCGTCGCCGGCGTCGGCGGCATCGGATGCCTCTTGCGACTCGTCGCTCGCCGCGACGTCGCTCGCCACGGACTCGCCCGCCCCCGGCTCGCTCTCCGTCGTCTCGTCGACCTCGTCCGCCTCGCCGTCGAGCTCCACCTCGAAGATCTCGACGAGCTCGGACTCCGTCGGCGGGTTCAGCACCTCGTCGGCGCGGTCGGCGCGGGCACGCCAGGCGGCAGCCTCGGGGCCGCGGCCGAGCTCCTCGAGCACCTCGGCGTACGCCGAGAAGAGCGCGGGGCTGTACGAGAACGCGCGATCGGGGTCGAGCTGCGGGATCTCGAGCTCCGCGAGGGCGAGCTCGGGCTGCTCGAGATCGAGACGCGCGCCCGACATGGCGATCGCGAGCCCGACCTGCACGGCGGCGGGCAGCTCGGCGCGGTCGACCGAGCGGCCGACCTCGAGCGCGCGGTCGGGACGTCCGACGCCCCGCTCGCTGTCCACCATGAGCGGGAGCTGGTCGTTGCTCCCCGAGATCCGGCGGTAGGTGCGCAGCTCGCGCAGCGCGAGCGCGAAGTCGCCCGTCGCATACGCCGTGATCGCGAGCGTCTCGCGCACGACCGCGATGCGGCCACCGCGACGGGCGGCCGAGAGCGCGTGCTGGTGGGCGAGCTCGGGGTCGCTGTCGAGGTACTCGGATGCCGCGACCATGTGCCGCGCGACCCAGTCGGCGTTGTCCTTGCTCAGCGTCTTCAGCTCCGCGCGAGCGCCCTTGTCGAGCTGCCGGGCCTCGATGCGGTCGGGCAGCATCGGGTCGTCGTGACGCGGACGGACCGCGCGATCGGCGGCACCGTGCGTCTCGCGCGGGACGTCGTGATGACCGCCGCGCGTGTCGGGGCGGCCTCCACGTCGATCGTCGGTACGACGGCCGGCGCCGGATCGCTCGCCGTACGGGCGCTTCTGATCCCGGTCGCCATAGGAACGCTTCTGGTCGCGGTCGCCGTACGGGCGCTTCTGATCCCGGTCGCCGTAGGAACGCTTCTGGTCGCGGTCGCCGTACGGACGCTTCGCGTCGCGGTCGCCGTAGGAACGCTTCTGGTCGCGGTCGCCGTACGGACGCTTCGCGTCGCGGTCGCCGTAGGAACGCTTCTGGTCGCGGTCGCCGTAGGGACGCTTCTGGTCGCGATCACCATACGGACGCTTCTGGTCGCGATCACCATGGGGACGCTTCTGGTCGCGGTCGCCGTACGGACGCTTCGCGTCGCGATCACCATAGGGACGTTTCTGATCCCGGTCACCGTACGGACGCTTCGCGTCCCGATCACCATAGGAGCGCTTCTGATCCCGGTCACCGTAGGAACGCTTCTGATCCCGGTCACCGTACGAGCGCTTCCCGTCCCGGTCGCCGGCCGGCTTGCCGCCACGATCGCCGTACGGGCGACGTTCTCCGTTGCGCTGCGAGCCTCCGCGAGTGCCCTGGCCCGACCGGGCGCTCGAGGACCCGCGGTCGCTCCGTTGCGTCCGCTCACCGCCCCGATCGTTCCGTGCGGGACGCTCCTGGTCCCCAGAGTCCTGCCTCGAATCGCTCACGATTGTCCTGTCGCGTGTGGAGTCCTCATCGGGACTCAACCGTACTCCGGCCTGCGCTGCGGCGGCCCGTTAACGAGAAATGGCCACCCGTCCTCGGGTGGCCACTCCTCAATGAATGTCCGGCGGTGTCCTACTCTCCCACAGGGTCGCCCCTGCAGTACCATCGGCGCTGCGAGTCTTAGCTTCCGGGTTCGGAATGTGTCCGGGCGTTTCCCTCGCGCTATGGCCGCCGAAACTCTGGTACCAGCACCACCCGACGTGTGGGGGTGTGGTGGTCTCGGTTACCGATCACGACCCCTGATGGGGTTGTGATGGGTGTGTCTGTGTTGTGTTGTGTTGGGTTTCCGTCTGTTGGGAACCACAGAGTGGACGCGAGCAATCCTGTTCCACGCACCACCGCCTTACAAACGTGGTGTGTGTAGTGATTGTCAAGTTATCGGCTTATTAGTACCGGTCAGCTGCACAAGTCGTTAGTCCTTGCTTCCACATCCGGCCTATCAACCCAGTCGTCTG